>NZ_JBZVWR010000009.1:0-390091 GCF_058629155.1 Devosia sp. MDV22-iso42 | reverse complement strand
CAATGCCGCCGTCGCCCAGGACTGGAACGAGTTCTAGGCGGCGCGCAAAAGCGCAGCCTGAAATGCCAAGGCGCCCCAGTGGGGCGCCTTTTTCGTCTGCCACTGGCGCGGGCGGACGCCTGCTACCTGATGCAGAGATGCTGTCCGCGACTCCGGCAATATTCCGATTATTGATGCAGATCTGGTTTTCCTATCTTTATGCCGCTCTCTTTGCTTGGTCACGACCTTCGCGATACTAATCAATATGGTTAACTGCAAGTTCTGTGCCATATGGTACAACTATTCGTTAGTACAAAATTATAAACTCCACCGCACCATGTATCCGATGGCAGGCCCCGCAACGGACCTGTCGCAGCGTCAATCGCGTCGAAGTTCCATGCCTCTTGGACGCAGAACCCGGAAATGTGCTCGGATGTCAAAACTATCCATTGCAGTTCGTATCTATCTTCTCGTCGGCCTCTCGCTCGTGACCCTGGGCCTGATGGCCTATATGAGTATCACGTCGCTGGACTCGACGCGGCAGGAATTGCGGCAGGGCGAGCTGATGGCCATTACCGACACCGCGTCGTCGATCATCCAGGGCGCCTATGATCGCAGCCAGACCGGCGCGATGACCGTCGAGGCCGCCCAGGCCATGGCACTGCAGGCGCTGCGCGACATCCGCTATCGGGGCGTCGAATATATGTTCGTCACCAGCGACGCGGCGGTGATGCTGATGCATCCGATGAAGCCGGCGCTCGAGGGTACCGACCAGACGAACATGGAAGACCCGACGGGGAAGAAGTTCTTCCAGGAGATGATGACCGTCGCCAAGACGCAGGGCAGCGGCTTTGTCGGCTACCAGTGGCCGCGCGGGCAGGAAACCGAGCCGGTGGACAAGCTGAGCTATGTTTCCTATTTCAAGCCCTGGGGCTGGGTGGTCGGCACCGGCGTCTATGTCGATGACCTGCGGGCGGCCAGTTTTCACACCCTGCTGGTCCAGCTTGGCATTACCGGCGGCATCTCCCTGGCCGTGCTGCTGCTGGCAACCCTGATCGGGCGTTCGATCACCCAGCCGATTTCGGCGCTGACGCGCACCATGCAGGCGTTGATGGCCGGGAATTTCGCGGTCGCGGTGGATGGCAAGGATCGCGGCGACGAGATCGGCAATATGGCGCGCGCGGTGGAGGTGTTCCGCGAGCAGGGCCTCAAGGTCAGCCAGATGACCGAGGCCGAGGCGGCGCGCATCATTGCCGACGAGCAGCAGCGTCGCCTGATGATGACCCAGCTGCAGGGTGCCTTCGGCGAAGTGGTGGATTCGGCGATTGCCGGCGACTTCTCCAAGCGCGTCAGCGCGGAATTTCCCGATCACGAGCTCAACAGCCTGGCCGGCAGCGTCAACAGCCTGGTCAAGACCGTCGAAGATGGCCTCAGTGAAACCGGGCGCGTGCTCAAGGCGCTGGCCAATACCGACCTGACCGAGCGGATGGAAGGCAATTACCAGGGCGCCTTTGCCCAGCTGCAGGCCGATACCAATGCGGTGGCCGACCGGCTGACCGACGTGGTCAACCGGCTCAAGAATACCTCCCAGTCGCTGCGCACGGCCACCAGCGAGATCCTGGCCGGGGCCAATGACCTCAGCGAACGGACCACCAAGCAGGCAGCCACGATCGAGGAGACCTCGGCGACCATGGAACAGCTGGCGGCCACCGTGCTGGCCAATGCCAACAAGTCGGGTGAGGCCAGCGCCAAATCGCAGTCGGTGTCCCTGACGGCCGAAGAGGGCGGCGTGGTGATGGGCCAGGCCACCGGGGCCATGGAAAAGATCACCAGTTCGAGCGCCAAGATCTCCAACATTATCGGGCTGATCGACGACATCGCCTTCCAGACAAACCTGCTCGCTCTCAACGCCTCGGTGGAAGCGGCCCGGGCCGGCGATGCCGGCAAGGGCTTTGCCGTGGTGGCAGTCGAGGTTCGCCGCCTCGCCCAGTCAGCTGCATCGGCCTCGGCCGACGTCAAGGTGCTGATTGAGCAGAGCGCGAGCGAAGTGGCGGGCGGCACCAAGCTGGTGGCGGAAGCGGCCGGCAAGCTGGAGGCGATCCTGACCGGCGTGCGCGAGACCAGCGCGGTGATGGAGGGCATTGCCCGCGACAGCCGCGAGCAGGCCTCGGCCATCGAGGAGGTCAATGTCGGCGTGCGGCAGATGGACGAGATGACCCAGCACAATGCGGCGCTGGTCGAGGAGATCAATGCCGCCATCGAGCAGACGGAAAGCCAGGCCGGCGAACTCGACGAGATCGTCGCGGTGTTCGCTACCAATGGCTCGGCTGCCGCGCCGTCCGCGAGCCGGGGCGCGACCGCGCAGCGGCGGAGCGCCCCCGTGCGCAAGGCAACCGGGCAATATGTCAGCCACGGCAATGCCGCCGTGGCGCAGGACTGGAACGAGTTCTAGGCGGCCCACGCCAGGAGCAATGCCGTCGTCCCGGTTCGCGCCGGGGCGACAAAGGCGCGGCGGCAGACGCAAACCCTTGAGATCAAGCCAGACTCTGGCGTAAACGAGGGTTCCCTCGTCTCCGCCCGGAGTCCGCATGTCGCGCACCGATGCCATTCTCAAGCGCCTTGCGGCGCTGCACCCCAAGCTGATCGATCTCAGCCTTGACCGCATGCTGCCGCTGCTGGAAACGCTGGGTCGACCGCAGGACCGGTTGCCACCGGTGATCCATGTCGCGGGCACCAATGCCAAGGGCTCGACGATCGCCTATCTGCGGGCCTTTCTCGAGGCGGCGGGCAAGAGCGTCCATGTCTATAATTCGCCGCATCTGGTGCGCTTCAACGAGCGGATCCGGCTGGCCGGCAAGCTGGTCGACACGCGGCGGCTCAATGCCGTGCTGGAGCGCGTCGAAGCGGTCAATGCGGGCCGGCCGATCACCTTTTTCGAGGTGACGACGGTGGCCGCCATGGTGCTCTATGCCGAGACGCCGGCCGACTATCTGCTGCTCGAAACCGGCATGGGCGGCACCTATGACACCACCAATATCGTGGCGCAGCCGCTGGGCGTGATCATCACCCCGGTCGATCTCGACCACCAGAGCTATCTGGGCAATACCATTGCCGAGATCGCGGTGAGCAAGGCGGGCATTCTCAAGCGCGGCAGCAAGGCGGTGATCGGGCTGCAGCAGGAAGAGGGCCGCGCGGTGATCGAGCGGGCGGCGCACCGGCTGGGCGTGCGGCCGATCTGGCAGGGCGAGGACTTCCATGGCACAGCGCAGGACGGCCGGCTGGTCTACCAGGACGAGGACGGGCTGCTCGACCTGCCGCCGCCCGCGCTGATCGGGGCGCACCAGTTCGACAATGCGGCGCTGGCCATTGCCGCGACGCGGCATTTCGGCCTGCCGGTGGACGAGGCTGCGATCGCCCGCGGGCTGCGCCAGGTGGTGTGGCCGGCGCGAATGATGCCGCTGCAGGGCAAGCTGAGGGACCTCTTGGGCCCGGGCGCCGAACTGTGGCTGGATGGCGGGCACAATGTGCATGGCGCCACGGCTTTGGCCAAGGCGATGGCCGAAATGAACCGGGCGCGGCCGGCGCCATTGGTGCTGATCATGGGGATGATGAATACCCGCAACCCCGCCGATTTCCTCGCCCCCTTTGCCGGGCAGACGCAGGCGATCTTCACGCTGGGCGTGCCGGGCGAGCCCAATGCGCACAAGGCCGATACCATAGCCCGGCAGGCGCGCGCGGCCGGCTTTGCTGCCAGCCCGAAGCGCTCGATCGTTTCGGCGCTGCAGGCCGCCGCACTGGTGCCGCAGGCGCGGGTGCTGATCTGCGGCTCGCTCTACCTGGCCGGCGACGTGCTGGCCAAGAACGGCACGCCGCCCGACTGAGGCAGGGCCTTCAGTATCTGCCCTGCTCGCTGCCAACAAAGGGATCGACCGGACTGGTGCCGGGAAAGGGGGCGCGGCCGAGAATGGCCTCGACCACCGCCGCCTGCAGCGCCTCGCTCGAGCCATAGGCGTTGATATAGGCCGGCACGCGCGGCGCGTCGTAGAGATAATAGGGATAGCCGAACGAGATCATCAGCGTGGGCACATCGTGCCAGTAGCGGGTCATGCCGCCCAGGGTGGAGCCGGTGAGCTTGACCCAGTCGATGAAGATGCGGCTGCGGCCCAGAGTGGTCTCTTCGGCAAACAGATAGAGCACCAGGTCGAAGTCCTTGGGGCTGACCGCCATGCCGGGCTCAAAGACGGTGATCGCAAAGCCTTCCTCTTCCAGCCGCATCGGCACGCTGAGCGGCAGCGGCGCCGGCATGAAGGGCAGGATGACGCCACCGGAATAGACCAGGACGCGGTGATGCCTGCCCGGCGAGAGTGGCAGAAGCTTGTTGACGTCCTTGACCAGGGTGGGAACGCGGGCGGTGACCGAGGCCGCGGTGATCTGGTGTTCAGCGGTGGCGACGAGCTGGCGGGCGGAATCGAGATCGGGTGCAGGGCGGGTCTGGTGCAGGCCCTGGGCGGCCTTGAGGGCGAGGACGCGGGTGACAGCCTCATCAACCCGCTCCTGGCTCAGGCGGCCATCGGCCACGGCTTTGACCAGGCGCATCAGATCGGCATTGGGATCGTTGGAGAAGAGGATGACGTCGCAGCCGGCAATGATCACCTCGGGCAGGGTCTGGTCACGCGGGCCCCAATCGCCGAGGCCGGCCATGCCGGTGGCGTCCGAGACGATGAGGCCGTTAAAACCGAGCTCGCGGCGCAGCAGGTCCTCATTGAGAATGCGGCTGAGCGAGGCGGGGCGATAGGCCTCGGCGCCGGCATCGGGATCGAGTGCCAGGGCATAGGCGGGCAGTGCGATATGGGCTGACATCACGCTCATGACGCCGGCGGCGATGGCCTTGCGGTAGAGCCGGCCGAAGCTGGCCTCCCAGTCGCTCATCGACAGCGGATTGACGGTGGTGACCAGGTGCTGGTCGCGATCGTCATAGCCTTCGCCAGGCCAGTGCTTGACGGTGGCGGCGATGCCATTGGCCTGGAAGGCGGCGATCTGGGCCAGAGCGTGGCGCTCGACCTTGTCGATGTCGCTGCCATAGGAGCGGGTGCCGACAATGGCGCTGCGCCAGGCGATATTGAGATCGATGACCGGGGTGAAGCTCCAGTTCAGACCCACCGCAGCGGCTTCGCGCGCCATCAGGGTCGAGATGGCGGTGGTGGCGTCGAGATCATCGACGGCGGCCAGGCCCAGCGGATTGGGCACGCTGGTGCCAAACGGCAGGCTCATGCGGCTGCCTTCGAGATCGGCGCTGACCAGCAGGGGCAGCGGGCTGAGCGCGGCCAGCTCGCGCGACAGGGCGATCTCGACGTCCAGATCGGCCGAATAGATCCTGGTAATGCCGCCGGGCTTGAAGCTGCGCACCTGCTCGGCGGTTTCGGCCGGGGTGCCGCGGGCCAGCAGGACGAAGAGCTGGGCCAGCTTGTCGCGCGGCGTCAGGGCGTCCCGCGTGGCATGCACCCAGGCCATGGCGTCATCGTCGAGATGGAACGGGGCGGCAGCGAGATCGAGTGGCGCCATGGGGCTTGCTCCCTAGAGTCTTCTTGTTGGCGCCAGACCTAGCAGAAGTGCCCGGATGTGCAAACTCAGGCGGCGTGCGACTCAAGCCACTTGATCAGCTGCACGCGCGACTGGCCGGCGCCCACCTTCATGTCCACCGGCTGGCCCTGCTTGAACACGATCAGCGTGGGCATGTTGCGCACATTGTACTGGCTGGTGATGGCGGGATTGCTGGCGACGTCAAGCTTGACGATCTTGACCCGGTCCGCCAGCGTGACGGAGAGTTCGTCCAGGGTCGGCGCCATGGCCAGGCAGGGCGCGCACCATTCGGCCCAGAAATCGACGAGAACGGGTTGGTCGGCGGCGAGAACCTCGCGCGCGAAACTGGCATCATCAACGTCCAGGGCCATGGCGGTTCCTCCAAATCAATCTGCATGGAGGCTAGACCTGGGGGCTGGCGCCGACAAGGCATACAGCATCTGGTTGGGGCCTGCGGTTAGAAAGTCTTTTCGCCCCTGCCCGGCACAGCAAAACGCCGCCGGATCACTCCAGCGGCGTCAGAATTCTTGTGGCGCCGATGGTCAGGCGGCGGCGTGGCCTTCGAGCCATTTGGTGAGGCCTGCCTTGGGCGTGCCGGCACCAATCTTCATGTCGGCGGCTTCGCCGCCCTTGAACAGGATCATGGTCGGGATGGAGCGGACACCATATTTGCTGGCGGTACCCGGATTGTCATCGACATTGAGCTTGACGATCTTGACCCGGCCGGCCAGTTCGGTGGAAAGCTCGTCGAGAACGGGCGCAATCGCGCGGCAGGGCCCGCACCACTCCGCCCAGAAATCCACGAGGACGGGCTCTTTGGAGTTGAGGACTTCCTCGCCAAAATTGGCGTCGGAAACATGAGTAGTCATGGGAATTTGCCTTTTGTTCTAAGCGGCGGTCTGTGTGCGCCCAAAGCTGGTGAGAGTCCAGCACAGGTACAACGCAGATCACTGCAAGGTGAAGCCTTCAGTGCCCGCCGCCAGCACGTCTGAGGGCAGTTTCATCAACGATTCCAATGTTGTCCACAAAATGGCCGCCTGCACGGTCCGTCCGGGGAAGAGCTGACTTGCAACCAATGCATACAATCCCAGCTGGGTAAGATAGTTCCCCGGCACGGCGCCCGGCCCTCCGGGCACGACCGCGTCGGACTTGTAGTCGATCACCATTACCCCGTGGTCGTCAATCACCAGACGATCGATGCGCCCACTGAGGCGGACGGGCTGGCCATGGCGCGAGATGTCCAGCAGGAAGGGCACTTCGGCCCGGCTGCCCGGACCAAAGACGGATGCCAGTTCGGGCCGGCTCAGGATGGCGATCGCCTTGGCAGCGAGACGGGGATGGTCGGCGGGCGAATCAGGCAGCAGGGCTGCGAGCGCCTTGCCGGCGATGGCGGGCCAGATATCCGGATCGAGCTTGCCCAGATGCTGCAGCAAAGCGTGCAGGGCAATGCCCTCACGCCGGGCGGCATCGGCATCGCGAACCTGTTCGGCGAGGCTATCGAGCGCGGCGCCGGGCACGGTGGCCGGGCCGGCCAATGAGGGCGACAGCAGGGGAATGGTCAGCGGCGCGGGCAATGGGTCAAAGCTCAGGGGCAGATGGCCGGGACCCGTCGCGGCATTGGCGGCGCCGGCCGGCAGCGGCGCAATGCGCTCGCGTGGATAGACCAAAGCGGTTTCGGCGCCGCTGGCATCGGTCTGGCTTTGGCCCAGGGGGCGAAGGGCGGTGTCGATGGCCTCAAACCAGCTGCCGGCCAGCTGGGTTGCCGCATCCGAGCCGGGCGTCAGGGCGCCGGTGACATAGAGCTCATCCTCGGCGCGGGTCATGGCGACATAGAGCTTGCGCCAGTATTCGCGCTCAAGATTGGCGTCGACCTCCTGCTTGATGGGCAGGGTCGCGGCGACGTGATCGGCGGTGCCCGCGGCGTGGATGAGCAGCGGCCCGGGCGCCTCGGCCAGGAGGTAGACCGGCTTGCCGATCATCTGCTTGCGCTGTTTGGCGGCGGCATCGGCGAGGATGACGATGGGAGCCTCAAGCCCCTTGGCGCCATGCACCGTCATGACGCGGATACCGGCGCCCGATTCGGGCAGTTCGCGCTTGATGGTGCCCGAGCGCTGGCGCATGTCGGCAACAAAGCCCTGCAGCGAGGGCTGCGGCCCCTGTTCGTGGGTGAGCGCCAGTTCGAGCAGTTCGGCGACGACGTCATCGACCTCGCCGCCAAAGCGGGTATGGAAACGGCGCAGCCCGCCCTCGGCATAGAGCACTTCGGTCAGGAATTCGAAGGGGCGCTCGAAATCGAGTTCGCCGCGCCAGCGGGCGAGGCGGGCGGCAGCGTCGATGCAATCAGGCGCGGCGTGACCGGCCAGCGCCTGCCAAAGGGTTTGCCCTTTCGCCCGCGGCTGGGCCAGGGTGTAGAGGGTTTCCTCGTCGATATCAAAGAGCGGCGAGCGCAAGAGGGCCGCCAGTTGCAGATCGTCGGCCGGATTGAGCAGCACGTCGCAAAGCGCCAGCAGGTCCATGACGGCGATATGGCTGGTGACGCCCAGACGGTCGGCGCCGGGGGTGGGCAGGCCGGCATTGCGCAAGGCGCGGATGACTTCCTGAAACACCGGTCCGCGCGACTGCACCAGGATCAGCACATCGTCGGCGGTGACGGCGCGGCCGCGGCCGGTGAGCGGGCGGCGCTGGTCGATCCAGGCCTTGACCTCGCTGGCAATGCGCTCGGCAATCTGGCGCGGCGCGCTGCGCTCGGTTTCGAGCACCGTGGTGGGCCAGGCGCTGCCGGCGGGAGCATCGGCCACCTGCTGGGTTGGCGGCCAGAGCGTCACCGAACCGCCGCGCATGGTGCGGGCGGTATTGTGGTGCAGCTTGTCGGCTTCGAGCAAAGCCGCCTGGATGTCCTCGCGGTCAGCGACCAGATCCACCGCGGCGAGGATTTCGGGCAGGGTGCGGAAGCTGGTGCGCAGTGGCACGGGCTCAAAGGGCAGATCGACCAGGTCGGCCTTGGCGGCAAAATCCTGGCCGGTGGCGCCGAACAGAGCCGGCTCGGCGCCCTGGAAGGAATAGATGGACTGTTTCTGGTCGCCCACGGCAAAGAGCGAGCGCGGGCGGGTCACGGCCCCTGCCCCGGCAAAGTACTCTTCGGCAATGGCGCGGACGACGCGCCACTGTTCGCCATTGGTGTCCTGGCTTTCATCGACCAGGATATGGTCGATGCCGGAATCGAGCTTGTAGCGCACCCAATCGCCGGACTGGTGCTGGAAGAGATCGGCGAGGCGTTCGACCAGATCGTCGAAATCGAGCAGCGAACGGGCGCGCTTTTGTGCCTGGTAAAGCTGGCCGACGGCGGCGACGATATCGAGCAGGGCATCGCTGCGGGTGATCAGCTCGGCTGCGGTCATCTGAGCATCAAGGTCGAAAACTCGATCCCTCTCTGCGACAAGCAGTTCAAACAGATCAGGCCGCTGCTTTTGCTGAGTTGCATTCAAGAGACTCGCGCGTGGTGCGCTCGTGCCATCCTTCACCACAACAAACAGGGCTCGTAGTTGATCTGCGCTCAAGGGCGCTGCGACATACTTGGCGAGCATGTCCACAAATCTGGCGCCGCGTGTCTTGGTTGGGTCTCCGCCAAATGCCGCGACGATTTCGCGGCATACCGACGAGACAAGCGGCGTGTCCGACTGCAGCGTGTTGCGGACATCTTCAACTTCCAAGTCCCCGGCACCGATAAGCTTGCGCAGATTGGCTTTGGATTTCTCCGGGTTCGCCAGGACCAGTTTGAGTTTGCGACCATCGGACAGCGCGGCATTGATGGCGTTCTTGATCTGCTCGTCGCTGAGGGTGCGGAACAGGGTCTCCACCGCGCCATCGACGTCGAGGCCCTGCGACAGCACGGTTTCGCGGGCGGAGAGCAGCATGGCGGCGCGCTCGTCATCCTCGATGACGGCGAAGTCGAAGGGCACGCCGGCTTCGAGCGGAAAGCGGTGCAGCACCGATTCGCAGAAGGCGTGGATGGTGACGATCTTGAGCCCACCGGGGGTTTCGAGCGCCTTGGCGAAGAGGGTGCGGGCGCGCTCGCGCAGTTCCTGCGTCACGCCCGGGCCTTCGATCCTGGCCAGTTCCCCATCGAGCTCGGCATCTTCCAGTAAAGCCCATTTGGCCAGCTCGCCGGCGACGCGGCGGCGCATTTCGGCCGCGGCGGCCTTGGTATAGGTCAGGCACAGCACCGTCTCGGGCGCGGTGCCGGCCAGCAGGAGGCGCAGCACGCGGCGGGTGAGCACGAAAGTCTTGCCGGAGCCGGCATTGGCCGACACCCAGATCGACCAGGAAGGATCGGCGGCGCGGGCCTGATGGGCGCTGGTATCGAAGGGGACGACGAGGGGGCCGCGTTCGCTCATGACGCGTCCTCGCTGCCATCGACGGCGGTCCATTCGGCCAGCCGCGACAGGTGATCATAGGCGCCGGCAAAGCGCTGGCCGGGCAGCGGCAAGAGGCGGGCGGGCATGGGCGTGTCGCGCAGCAGGAAGAGTTCGACATGGCGCTGCATGCGGGCGGTAATCTCGTCGGCAGCCCCCATCAGGTCAAAGCCGTCGGCGGGGATGAAGGGCTTGGCCGTGAAGGCATCGGGACCCAGGCCGACCTTGATATAGGTGAGGGCCGAGGTGGGCGCGGGGGCAATGGCATCCTTGAGCGTGCCGGCCAGGGCCATCTGGGCTTCGAGCAGCAATTGGGGCACCTCGAAAGCCTGCATGGCGCCCTTGGTGGGGGGCGAACCGGTCTTGAAATCGATGATTTCGAGCGTGCCATCGACGAGTTCGTCGATGCGGTCGGCGCGGCCGCGCAGGGTGAAAGCCTCGCTCAAATGCAGCCTGAGCTCGCCATCGATTTCGGCGTGGCGCTGCGCCACCAGGGGTTCGCGGGCCCGCTCGAAGGCAAGGAACTGGGTGGCGGCGGTGTGGAAGCGGCGCAGCCAGATATCGCGGCGCTCGCCGATGGCGTCGAGACCGGAAAACTTGTCGGCAGCAATGGCCATCAGCACCTCGATGGCATCGGGGGCCATGACCGCGTGACGGCGGATGACGAAGGTAGCGAAGATGTCGTGGATGATGGTGCCGCGCTCGCGACTGTCGGGACTGTCGCCGAGCGGGTCGAGGGGGCGGAGCCCCAGCACATGCTTGGCATAGACGTCATAGGGCGAGCGCATGAGGGTCTCGACCTCGGTGACCGAGAGGGCGCGCGGACGGGTGCTGGCGGGCGGATTGGGCAGGGGGCGCGGGGCGGGCCTGGTCTCCTCCACGGCATCAAGGCGGCGGGCCTGGTCGAGCCAGATGGCGCCGGAAGTTTCCCAGGCATCGGCGGTGGCCTTGCCGGCAAAGGCCTGCAGCCGCTGCAGCAGGCGCGAGGCGATGGCCGGGCTAGCGCCGATGCGGTCGGCATGGGCGATAATGACCTGGGGATTGCCCATGGCCTGGGCAAAGTCATGCGCGGCCAGGCCCTGGCGGCGCTCGGGCGGGTTGAGCCCGGCGGCCAGGCGCATGCCGCGGCTGAGCCAGGGGCCCGGATCGGCCGGCTCGGGCCACTTGTCCTCGTTGAGCGCGGCCAGGATCAGCAGATCAGGATTCTGCAGCCGGGCCTCGAGCTGGCCCCAGATGGCGATGTCATGGCGGCGTTCCTCATGGGTGCGCACCTGGGCGCCCAGCATGAGGGCGCTGAGCACGCCATCGAGCTGGCGCGGGCGGAAGCTGTGGCCCTCGCCGCCCAGGCTGGCCATCTGCCCGGCCCAGTCGGCCAGTTCGCGGCGACCGGGGATATCGGCGCCGTCAGCCACAGCGTCGAAGGCGCTGCAGAGGGCAGCGGCTAGGGCGCCGGCGCGGATGGTTTTTTCGCCCAGCAGGGCAAAGAGAGGCGCCAAAGCCGTCTCGATCTGGTCGAACAGCGCCAGGATGGGGGCGCGATCGGCGTCGGTGAGGCGGCGGGCCGGATGAGTAGTGGTCTTGTCGATATTGGCGGCCAGCAATTGGCGCAGACCGGCCAGACCGGGATTGGCGCGCTGGCCGCGCAGCAGGCCTAGCTCGATGGCGTCGGCCAAAGTCGAGATGGCGGCCCGGCTCTGGCCGAAGCGTGTGGCGCGATTGCGCAGCAGGGCCATGAGATCGACGGCCGAACAGCCATTTGTTGCAAGCGCCAGGATCTGGCGCAGCAGGCGGCCGGCAGCGGACTGGAACAGGGGCGCGCCGGCAGCGTCGTCGACGGCGACGCCAAAGCGGCGCAGTTCGGCAGCGATGCGGCGAGCCAGATTGCGATCGGGCGTGACGATGCCGACGGTTTTTTTGTCACCAAGGGCCTGGCGGGCGGCCAAAGCGATGGCGCGGGCCTCCTCGTCCTCGGTGCGGGCACGAATGACTGAGAGACCCTGGCTGGCCTCGGCGAGCTGGTCGGGCGTGAGGCGCTGGGTGGACCAGCGGGCGGTATCGCGGGTCAGCGCAAGGGCGCGATGGACCAGGGTGGTGCGGGGATGGTCGGTTGGCGCCAGTTCGGTGACGTCGCTGATGGCGGCGCCCATGGCGCGCAGCAATCTGGCCAGGCCATATTGCGGATGGCCATGCGGGTTGTTGGCCGGATCGAGCAGGGCAGCGTGGTCGGCAGAGGACATGCTGCAATCGAGACCCGGCAACACCACGGCGCCGCGCGGCAGGGCATTGATGGCGGCCAGCAGGCGCGCCGTTGCGGCAATCGAGCCGGTGGAGCCGGCAGCGATGACCGGCCGGTCGCCATAGACCAGCGGCGCCGCCAAAGCCTGGCGATCGAGGCGCTGGCCGCGCAAAGCGGCAGTATCGGCCTGACCGCTGGCGTCGAGCCGCAGCGGCCAATAGGTCAGCGCGATATCGAGAAAGGTCAGCGTCTGCTGCCAGTATTCGCCCAGATTGGCCTCGATCTCGGGGACGACGGCGCGGATCTCGGCGGCGCCGCGCTCCTCGGTGTGCAGGTCATCGATCAGCACGCCGAGCGATTCGGCCATGGAGAGGATTTCCCCGGCGGTGGGCGGACTGGAAAAGGCGCGCTGGCCGGCGGGCGAATTGGCCCATTGATCGACGAGGCTGGACAGCACCAGACGGCGCTCGAGGCCGGAGGCCGCCGGTAGCGGAATGGGCGCGTCGAAGGGCGGCAGGAAGGGCTCCTCGTCCTCGACCTCGCCGCCAAAGGTGCGGATATCGGGCAGCAGGCCATGGCCGCGGCGGGCGAATTCATCGGCCAAAGCCTGCTTGGCGCGGCGGGTGGGCAGGACGATGGTGACATCGGTGAGCCAGAAGGGCGAGGTCTGGTCGGCGCCACCCAGCAGGGTGCCGTCGATCACCCGATCGGCCAGGGTGGCGATAAAGCGGGCGTGCGGGGCGATGGAGAACAGGGTCATGGCGCGGCGGACGGGGTCAGGCGCCGTTCGGCTTCGGCGAGCCCGGCCGGATCGCCGACATGGAACCAGGGGGCGTTGAGGGCGACGCCAAAGAGCGTTTCGCGATCGAGGCAGGCATCGAACAGGTCATTGAGCGAGAAGGCGCCGTCGGGCGTGTTGGCGAAGAGCGCCTTGCCCATAACGGCGACGCCGCCATAGATCACCGGGGCGCCATAGTCGCGGGTGATCTCGCCGCTGGGGGCCAGACAAAAGTCATGGCTGCGGGCAAAGCCGGTGGCGTCGCGCGGATGCACGCAGAGCAGCACGATCTCGGCCCTGCCCGCGGCAAAGCGGGCGAGCAGGCGGGCCAGCGGCGCATCGCTGCCGGCCGGCCAGAAGGCATCGGTATTCATCACCAAGATGGGGTCGGAATGCAGCATGGGCAGGGCCCGCTTGATGCCGCCACCGGTATTGAGCAGCTCGTCCTCGCGGCTGACCTTGAGCAGGCCGCCGAAATGGGCCAGCAGCTGGTCGGCGCGATAATGGCCATTGGCGACGAAGCGTTTGGCGCCCTCGGCCTTTGCATTGTCCATGACCCGCTCGATCAGCGGCACGCCGGCCACCGGCACCAGCGGCTTGGGCAGGGTATCGGTGATCGGGCGCAGGCGGCTGCCCAGGCCCGCCGCCAGCAGCATCACGTCGGGGAATCGGCTGGGTTCGGTGTTGTCGCTCATGGGCGGATAAGAGCGATGTGGGGCAGCGATGTCCAGTGCGCGGATGGCGCAGTCGTCTCCTTCCCCCTTGTGGGGAGGGATCAAGGGTGGGGGTGCAAGTACGAAGCCAGACCCCCACCCTGCTCGATCACGGACTTGGCAAGGCCAAGTCCTATCTAGCTTCCCTCCCCATAGGGGGGAGGGAGACGCCAACTGATACCTTGGCGACTTTAGGTGCGCAGCACGCCGCCGGTGGACTTGGTGACGGCGGCGACGACAGCGGCGGAGACCTGGTCGATGTCCTCGTCGGTCAGGGTCTTGTCCATGGGCTGGATGGTGACGGCGATGGCGACGGACTTCTTGCCGGCCCCGACATGGCTGCCTTCGAAGACGTCAAAAATATTGACGTCGCGGATCAGCGCCTTGTCGGCGCCGCGGGCGGCACGCAGGATGGTGGCGGCGGTGACCGCGCTGTCGACGACAAAGGCAAAGTCGCGGCTGAGCGGCATCAGCGGTGACAGTGCCAAAGCCGACTTGGTGCGGGTGGCCTTCTTGCGCGGCTCGGGCAGCGCATCGAGATCGATTTCGAAGGCGGCGACTGGGCCAGTCAGATCAAGCGCGGCGGCCCAGGCGGGATGCAGTTCGCCGAACCAGCCCAGGGTGACCTTGGGGCCCAAAGCAATGCGACCACCACGGCCGGGATGGCTCCAGGGCGCTGGTTCGGCCAGGATCTGCACCTTGTCGATATCGACGCCCAGCGCATCGAGCGTAGCGGCCAGATCGGCCTTGGCATCGAAGACCCCGACCTTGTCGGCCTTGCCCGACCAGTGGCGGCCCGACCCGCTCAGGCCGGCCGTGCCGGTGCGGATGCCGGTGGCATAGGTGTGCTGGCCCTCGGGACTGGCCGAAAGGAAGACCTGGCCGACTTCGAAGAGGCCGAGATCGGCAAGGCCGCGATTGGCGTTGCGCAGGGCGGCCGCGAGCAGGCCGGGCAGCAGGGAAGGCCGCATGTCGGTCATGTCGGCGGCGATGGCATTGGCCAGCTGCAGCTCTTCCTGGCCGCCGCCGAAGCGGGTGGCCTCGGCATGGCTGATGAAGCTCCAGGTGACGGCCTCGTCGAGGCCGCGCGCGGCCAAGGCCCGGCGGGCGATGCGGCGACGGTTCTGGATCGTGGTCAGCATGCGCGGGGCGACATGGCTCAGCCGGGCCAGCGGCTCGACGGGGATATTGTCCACGCCGACCATGCGCATGACCTCCTCGACCAGATCGGCCTTGAGGGTGACGTCGGGACGCCAGCTCGGCACCTTGACGGTGAAGACATCGCCCTTGGGGGTCAGCTCGAAGCCGAGCTTGCTCAGAATGGCGGTGACGATCATCGGCTCGACATCGAGACCGGTGAGGCGGCGCACTTCGCTGAGCGGGAAATCCACGGTGGTGTGGGGATAGACGTCCTCGCCCGACAGGACCGGCTCCATCGCCTCGCCGCCGCAGAGTTCGAGCACCAGGCGCGTCGCCAGCTCAAGGCCGGGGTCGGTCAAGGCCGGATCAACATGGCGCTCGAGGCGATAGCGGGCGTCGGAGACGATGCCGGTCTTGCGGCCGGTGCGGGCGATAAGATCGGGATCCCAGCTGGCGCATTCCATGAAGACATTGGTGGTCTGGTCAGTGACGCCGGAGCGGATGCCGCCCATAATGCCGCCGAGGCAAAGCGGGCCGGTATCGTCGGCAATGACGGTCATGGTTTCGTCGAGGACATAGACCTTGTTGTCGAGCGCGTCGAAGCTCTCATTGCGGGCATTGCGCAGCACGGGCTGGCCATTGAGCGTGTCGGAATCATAGGCATGCAGCGGCCGGCCCCAGCCGAGCGAGACCCAATTGGTGATATCGACAATGGTGTTGATTGGGCGGAGGCCAACGGCGCGCAGGCGCTGCTGCAGCCAGGCCGGGGATGGGCCGTTCCTGACGCCCTTGATATAGCGACCACCGAAGCGGCGGATGGCCTTGGGCTCGTCGGGGTCGAACTGGTGCGGCAGCGGGGCAATGGGGCTCTTGCCCTGCGAGGGCACCGGGGACATGTCGGTGGGCTTGAGCGTGCCCAGGCCATAGGCGGCCAGATCGCGGGCAATGCCATAGACGCCGGTGGCGTCGCCGCGATTGGGCGTGATGGAAATGTCAAAGACAACGCCGTCAATGCCGGCATAGCTGGGATAGCTGACGCCGATGGGGGCGTCGGCGGGCAGCTCGATAATGCCGTCGTGATCCTCGGACAGCTCGAGCTCGGCATTGGAGCAGAGCATGCCATTGGACACTTGCCCACGTATATTGCCCTTGCCGATAGTCATGTCCTTGCCCGGAATATAGGTGCCGGGGAAGGCAAAGACGGTCTTGAGACCGGTACGGGCATTGGGGGCGCCGCAGACCACGTCGATCAGCTCGCCAGTGCCGGCATCGACCTTGCAGACGCGCAGGCGGTCGGCATCGGGGTGCTGCTCGGCCGAGACCACATGGGCGGTGACGAAGCTGGCCAGCGCCTTGCCCTGGTCTTCCATGGCTTCGAGTTCGAGCCCGATCAGGGTCAGCGTCGTGCCGATTTCAGTGGCGGACGCATCGGTGTCGAGATGTTCCTTGAGCCAGTCGAGGGTGAATTTCATGGATATGGGCCTTTAGCGGAAGTCGCTGGCGCTGCCGGTAATGGCCGGCAGGCTGCGAGAAATCTTGAACAGTTCGACCAGCACATTGGCAAAGCCGCGGGCGTCGTCGATGGCGCGATGGGTATGGGCGATATGGCCGTAGAATTCGGCCGGCAGCTTGCTCATGCCCCAGTCGAGATAGGGCGCGCCGCGCAGGGTGCCGGCCATGGTGTAGAGGCAGATGCCGCCGCCGCGGAAGATCTGCCGGCCCTTGAACGGGCCGGAAAGGGCGCGGGTGCCGGCATATTCGTCGAGATAATGATCCATCCATAGCCCGTCAAAGATCATCGGCGCGGCAACGAAGACCTTGGGGCCCGGCAGGCTGTCCACCCAGTCGGCAAAGCGCGGCATGACCACGGCGGGGTCTTCGGCATTGGTCGTGGCGGCAGCCCAGGCCTCGGACTGGGTTTCCCACCAGGCCATGGTGGTCTCGTTGGTGGTGCGGTCGGGGCGCTGCAGCAACTGGGCCTCGAAGTCGCCATGGGAGGTGCCGTCGGCGGCGATGGCGACCGAGGCAAAGCTCAGCATGGAATTGTGCAGCGGGGTGGGGCCATCGCTTTCGATATCGGTGACGATGAAGATAGGCGTGGCAACCTGGTTATAGACGTCGCGCCCGGCCGGCAGCACGGTGACGAGGCGAAACGTCTCGCAGACCAGGTCCATATCGGGCGAGAAGCCGCCATTGCGGGCGAAATAGGCCTCGTGGCCGGCGCGCCAGGCGGCGTAATCGCCCTCCCCTTCCCTGTCGGTGAAGTCCGGGCCAACATCGTCAAAGCGCATTGTTTCGACACTGAGCGTCTCGATGACGCAGGCAGGCTGGCCGGCGCCATTGAGCACCACATCGCGGCGACCGGGCTCGGGCATGGGCTCGCCGCCCAGGCCATAGTCGCGCAGCGCGCCACAGGTGGCGGTCTTCTTGCCGGCCAGCACCAAAGCCAGCAGTTCATCGGCCAGGGCCGGCGAGTCGCCGAAGCTGAACTGGATGGCATCGGCATAAAGGGGCGGGAGGTCGACCATTGGCCTAGCTGCTCAGGCCGCCGAACAGAGTCGGCAGGTCCAGGGGGCGGAAGCCATAGTGGTCGAGCCAGCGCTGGTCGGCGTCGAAGAAGGCGCGCAGGTCGGGCATGCCGTATTTGAGCATGGCAATGCGATCGATGCCCATGCCCCAGGCAAAGCCCTGGTAGACTTCAGGATCGAGCCCGGCATTGGCGATGACATTGGGGTGGACCATGCCGCAGCCGAGGATTTCGAGCCAGTCGCTGCCCTCGCCGATCTTGACCTCGGCGCCGGAGCGGTCGCACTGCACGTCGACTTCCATCGAGGGCTCGGTGAAGGGGAAGAAGCTGGGGCGGAAGCGCAGCGTGACGTTGGGCACCTCGAAATAGGCCTTGAGGAACTCCTCGAGCACCCAGCGCAGCTGGCCGATATGGCTGGACTTGTCGATCACCAGGCCCTCGACCTGGTGGAACATGGGCGTGTGGGTCTGGTCTGAGTCATTGCGATAGGTGCGGCCGGGCATGACCACGCGGATCGGCGGATCCATGGCCGGGGTGAGATAGGCGGCGGCCGGCTTGTCATTGGTCTTGTGCATGACGCGCATCTGCACCGGCGAAGTATGGGTGCGCAGCACCTTTTTGACGCCGTCCGGGCCCGGCTTCATGAAGAAGGTGTCGTGCATTTCCCGAGCCGGATGGCCCTCGGGGAAATTGAGCGCGGTGAAATTGAGATAGTCGGTCTCGATATCGGGACCTTCGGCGATAGAAAAGCCCATGTCGGAAAAGATCGCGGTGATCTCGTCAATGGTCTGGCTGATGGGGTGGATGCGGCCGCGCGCCGTGGGGGCCGGCTGCAGCGGCAGCGTGATGTCGAGGGTTTCGGCGGCGAGGCGGGCGTCAAGAGCGGCGGCGCCGAGGGCGGCGCTGCGGGCCTCGATGAGACCGGCAATCTCGGCCTTGAGGCCGTTGATGGCCGGGCCGGCGCTCTTGCGCTCTTCGGGCGCCATGGAGCCGAGCGAAGCCAGCAGCGCCGAGACGCTGCCCTTCTTGCCCAGGGCGGCGACGCGCACGGCATCAAGCGCGGCCTCGTCGGACGCGCCGGCAATGGCGGCGCTGAGGTCGGTGCGCATTGTATCGATCCGGGTATCCAGGGACATGGTATTTCTCGTCAATTCGGTTGGCTGCGTTAGAGCATTTTGAGGGCGCAGAGTCAGGTGGAAAGTGCAGATTGGCAGCGTGCCTAACCGCAGATGGGCCCTTCGAGCGCCGCGCTCACGGCCTTCTCGCCTGAAATCGCTCCACCGGAGCAATTTTGCCGGCGGCCGGCTCAAAGAGCAAAACAAAACGCCCCGCGCCAGCCCTTTAACGGGCAGCGCAAGGCGTCAAATTCGACCTCAGCAGGGCTGGGAGAGTTAGGCGGCGGTGACGCGGGCGTGGGTAACGGTGTCCACGCTTTCCAGATATGCCAGAGCAGCCTTGGCCTTAGCGACCAGCACGTTGAACGCTTCAGGCTGGGTGATCGCGAGATCGCTCAGCACCTTGCGATCGACAGCAATCTCAGCCTTGCTGAGGCCGTCGATAAATCGACCATAGGTCAGGCCCTGATCGCGCACGGCAGCGTTGATACGCTGGATCCAGAGGGCGCGGAAATTGCGCTTCTTGATACGACGATCGCGATAGGCATACTGGCCGGCCTTTTCGACGGCCTGCTTGGCAATGCGGATCGTCGACTTGCGGCGGCCATAATAGCCTTCTGCAGCCTTGAGAACTTTTTTGTGGCGGGCGTGATTGGTAACGCCTCTTTTAACGCGTGACATGTGTCAGCTTCCTTTCAGCGTTAGCGATTGTACGGCATGTACCACTTGACCAGACCCTCGTCGCCCTTGGACAGGATCTTGGTACCGCGGTTCGTGCGAATGTACTTGGCATTGTGGTTGATCAGGCGGTGGCGCTTGCCGGCGACGCCTGCCTTGACACGACCGGTCGCTGTGAAACTGAAACGCTTTTTGGCGCCAGATTTCGTCTTCATCTTGGGCATTTTGCGGGTCCTTATAAGAGATTGGATGGATTTGGCCCATCGCATTCAGAGATCGCCACGGCATGCCTGTTGGCCGGGCGATCCGGAGAAGTCGGCTCTATAGGCGGAAAGCGGGCGCAGAGCAAGACCCCGGGGGGCAAACGCGCCCAGCACCAGCCTTCGCGCGGTCCCGGGTTGCCGGCCCGCGGCTGTCCAGGGACGGCTCGGCCCGGCGCCGCGCCGCGATCCGGGGCCCGGCAAGGCCGGTCGGCGGGGCAATCCAGACCGGATTGTCAGGCGTGAGCAGGGGGTTGGCCAGAAAGCCCGGTTTGGCACGGCATGCGGCAATCTGGCACGAGGATGGTGTTAAACCCCGGAGCGGCCGGGGTTTTCGGGAACATTTACGACGCTATCACGCGCGAGTGTTCGTTTAATACGAACATAGATTGAAACCTTTGTGGGGGGCTGCGCGTAACTCCTCCCGAGATCACAAACGACCTCTACCAGCGTCACAAAGGATTACCCAAGATGAACATTTTTAAGACCTTCGCCATGACCGCAACCCTGCTGGCCGGCGGCGCCACCGCAACCCTGGCTGCCAGCCCCTATGACGTCATGGACGGCGTGAGCTCGCTCGGCTCGATCCAGGAAGCCGGCGGCGCCACCGTGCTGCAGGTCAATGCCAATGAAGCCTTCACGCTCAAGTTCGACAACGATGTCAGCTCGGTGCAGGCCCGGGTCAAGAACAACCCGCGCCTGATCGAGACCATCGAACGCCAGGGCTATACGCTCGAGCAGATCGTCGGCGTCAGCGGCGACCTCAACAGCCTGACCCTTTACGCGCTGTAAGACCGGCGCAAGCCAGGGCGGTATTGAGCCGCCCCCTCCCCTTCCCTCCCCAGACAGAACTGCCCAACGACCCGAGCGGGTCGACGGCCGGCCCATGTCGGCCCGAGTTCGGGCAGTTCCAGCATCATCCGAAGGAAATCATCATGACCACTCTCAAGATCCTCGCCCTGACCGCAACCCTGCTGGCCGGCGGCGCTACCGCAACCCTGGCTGCCAGCCCCTATGACGTCATGGACGGCGTGAGCTCGCTCGGCTCGATCCAGGAAGCCGGCGGCGCCACCGTGCTGCAGGTCAATGCCAATGAAGCCTTCACGCTCAAGTTCGACAACGATGTCAGCTCGGTGCAGGCCCGGGTCAAGAACAACCCGCGCCTGATCGAGACCATCGAACGCCAGGGCTATACGCTCGAGCAGATCGTCGGCGTCAGCGGCGACCTCAACAGCCTGACCCTTTACGCGCTGTAAGACCTGATCCGTCGCGACAGCATGGCCGGCCCCTTGTGGGCCGGCTTTTGTCGTTCAGACGAGGCGTGGCTCGAGGTGATCCTCGAACAGCAGGCCGGGCCTCGCCGCCAGAGCCGGGCCGTAGAGCGGCTCGGCGGCGAGGGAAATCTCGAGAAAGCGCGTCAGCCCGGGCAATTCGGCGGCCGGCAGGCCATAGTGATTGCCGGCCAGGCGCTGCAGCAGGGTGGTCTTGGAGGCCATCATGCCGGCGGCGACATTGGCGCCATTGCTCATCGAGGCGGAGCGCTTGATGTAGTCATGCAGCGGCGTGCCGAGATGGAACGAGGCCGGCACCTGGCCATAGAGCTGCAGCAGCAATTCGAGGTCCGTCATATTGCTCATGGTGGCGTCATAGCGGGCGTCGGCGCGGCGGCGATCCCAGACCAGCATGGAATCCATCGACAGGCTCACCCATTTGTGTTGCCCGGGGCTGAGGGCGCGATCGGGGCCCTGGCCGACAAAACGCAGGTGCCGAAAGCTGTCGTCCATGACGTCGAGGGCAGTGGTGACGATGGCATGGTCGGCCAAGGCGGCCACCGCCCGTTCGAGCTTTTGCGGCTTGAAGCGATCATCAGCATCGAGAATGGCGACATAGGGGGTGGCGAGGCGGTCGAGCGCCACATTGCGGGCCCGCGACGCGCCCAGGCCCAGGCCGCCGCTGTCGAGGTGGATGATGCGCGGATCGGCGATGCCGGCGGATGCCAGGAAGGCGGCATAGTCAAAGCCGTCATCGGCAACCAGCCAGAGCTGCCAATCGGCATGGGTCTGGGCCAGCACGCTCTGCACGGTGGTCACGATGGTGGCCTGGGCCCCGAAGGCCGGGGTGATGATGGAAACTGCCTGCGACATGGCGACCGGATCCTGACCTTGAACGATGCGCGTTGAGGTCCCATATTTCAGCCAGACGCGCGATGCCACACTTATCGGGTCGCGGGTCGATACGTTGCTTGATGATCAAGGACGGCTGGCATGTCGCGTATTTCGGTCTTTTCCGCCCCATTTCTCCTCGGCTTTGACAGTTTCGAGGAGCGTGTCGACCGGTTGGCCAAATCCGCCGACGGGTATCCGCCGTATAATATTGAGCGCACCATCGATGCAGTGGGCACCGAGCAGTTCCTGGTGTCCATCGCGGTCGCCGGCTTTGGCGGCCACGAACTCGAGGTGATGGCCGAAGACAACCAGATCATCGTGCGCGGCAAGCAGAAGGACGAAACCGGGCGGGAGTTCCTGCATCGCGGCATTGCCGCACGGCAGTTCCAGCGCGCCTTCCTGCTGGCCGATGGCATGATCGTGAAGGATGCAACTTTGGGGCATGGTATGCTCGTTATTGCCATAGAGCGCCCCCAGACGCCCAAGATCGCTCGCCGTATCGAAATTCGCTCAGTCTGAGGAAAGGGCCGACCCATGTATGAAAAACGAAATGAAATGGCCGCCGCCAATCGCGTCATCCATCCGCTGAAATCGCTGACCCGCGCGCAGTTTGCCGCGCTGGGCGGGGATGCCGTCGCCTATATGCGGCCGGTCAGCGGCGCCGTGCTGGGCACGATGATCACCGATGCGGTATTCGAAGCCGAGGCGGAATATCAGCTGCTGATGGCGGCCGATGGCACGCCGCTGCTGGTGACCGATACCGAAGATTCAGTCAGCGACTGGCTGGGCGAGAACAATCTGGGCCTGGCAACGCTGCATTAGCCGCCCCTTTCCCGAAATGACAAACCCTCCGGCAATGCCGGAGGGTTTTTTTATGCGCCCGGGGCCCAAGCTCAGGCGGCGTAGGTAACCGGCAGCGGCGCGGTGAGGATGGCATGCAGACGCGCCGGATCAGCGGTGGCGCGCAGCGCGTCAACGACTGATTCGGTGCGCAGCAGGCGGGCGACGCGCGACAGGGCCTTGAGATGATCGGCGCCGGCCCCGGTCGGGGCCAGCAGCATGACGATCAGATCGACGGGCTGATCGTCGACCGCGTCAAAGTCGATGGGCTGGTCGAGCCGGGCAAACAGGGCAGTCACGCCACCCAGTCCGCCCAGCTTGCCATGCGGAATGGCGATGCCATTACCGAGCCCCGTCGAACCAAGGGCCTCGCGGCTGACAATAGCCTCGAGGATCTCGGCCTGCGGGTACCCGGTCAATGCAGCGGCACGAACGGCAAGGGTTTCAAAGAGCTGGCGTTTCGCGGTGATGTCCGTGCAAAACAGCACGGCACGCTCAGCCAGAATATCGGCCAGTTCCATTCAAATCGCCTTGAGATCAACTGCGCAAACTACGGCTCAGGGGGCGGTCAATTCGCCCCCAGGGCCGGATCAATCCAGCCAATATTGCCATCGGAGCGGCGGTAGACCACATTGAGCCCGCCATGTCCAGCATGGCGGAACATCACAACCTGGCTACCGGTGAGATCGAGCTCCATCACCGCCTCCTCGACGCTGAGCTGACGCAGGTTCTTGGTGCTCTCGGCAATCACCGGGGGCGCATAGTCGGCATCGAGCTCATCGAACTGGGTGCCGGCGTCGAGCACGGTGTACTGGGCGGTCACATCCGCTCCATTGCCGCGGCGAATCTGCTTGAGCTTGCGGTTGTAGCGGCGCAGACGCTTTTCAATGTTGAGCGCCATGACTTCATAGGCAGCGGTGGGTTCGCCCCCCTGGGCACTGGCCTGCAGGGTCGCGCCGGAATCGAGGTGAACCACGCAATCGGCGCGGAAGCCGATGCCGTCGGGGGTGAGGGTGAGATGACCGTCATAACCACCATCGAAATATTTTCCGACGACGGCGGCGAAATGATCTTCGGCTTTACCCCGCAGGGCATCGCCGACATCCATGTTCTTTCCCGATACGCGTAAGGTCATGGCTTGTCTTTCCTTCTTGTCGTTGTGCGACGTCAGGACCTCCGAAAGCCGTTCCCGGTCTTCGGGATGACGCCTGTCGCCTGCCCCTTGGATATGGGTGGACGACAGGGTCAATGCTAGACCTGCGCGCCGTGCAGGTGCAATGCGCAAGTCCGGCATGTGGTTCGTTTATTGTGCGGACAGGGCGAACAAAGCAGGCTAAATTCTGCCGCAAAACTTATCGCTTCGGCAGGAAACCGGGGCGCTCAGGCCAGCTGCTGGGCGTTCTTCATGCGGCGGCGGCGCATGACCGACGAGGGAATGTTCATGCCCTCGCGGTATTTTGCCACGGTGCGGCGGGCCAGTTCGATGCCCTGTTCCTGCTTGAGCAGGTCGGCAATGGTGTCGTCGCTGAGGACGGCGGTGACCAGTTCGGCCTCGATCAGCTGCCGGATGCGGTGACGCACGGCCTCGGCTGAATGGTCATTGCCACCGTCGCTGGCGGCAATGGCGGTGGTAAAGAAATACTTCATTTCGAACAGGCCGCGCGGGGTGGCCATATATTTGTTGGCGGTGACGCGGCTGACGGTGGATTCGTGCATGTCGATGGCTTCGGCCACCATGCGCAGGGTCATCGGCTTGAGATGGGCAATGCCGTGGGTGAGAAAGCCGTCCTGCTGGCGGACGATTTCGGCGGAGGCCTTCAGAATGGTCTGGGCGCGCTGGTCGAGGCTCTTGGTCAGCCAGTTGGCGGTGGCCAGGCAATCAGACAGGAAGGCCTTTTCGCCGGGGGCACGGGTCTTTTTGGTGACGGTGGCGTAATAGACGCGATTGACCAGGACGCGGGGCAGCACCTCGGCATTGAGCTCGATCTGCCAGGCGCCGTCAGGGCCGCGCCGCACGAAGACATCGGGCACCACGGTTTCGACCGGCCCGCTGTCAAAGGCCAGGCCCGGGCGCGGATCGAGCCGGCGCAATTCGCCCAGCATGTCGAGCAGGTCCTCGCGGTCGCAGCCAAGGACGCGCATCAGCCCGGCCATGTCGTGCTCGGCCAGCATGGACAGGTTGTCGAGCAGCGCCTGCATCATCGGATCGAGGCGGTCGCGCTCGCGCAGCTGGATGGCGAGGCATTCCGGGACGGTGCGGGCAAAGACGCCGACCGGATCGCAACCCTGCAGGGCCGTGAGTACGGCCTCGATATCGGCCAGCTCGGCGCCCAGCTGGTCGGCCAGCGCCTGCAGGTCGGTGGTCAGGTAGCCGGCCTCGTTGAGCCCGTCGATGAGGTGGCGGGCGATCAGACGGTCGGCCGGGGTGCGCAGGATGAAGTTGGACTGGCCTTCGAGATGTTCGCTCAGGACCGGGCGGGAGGCGACGAACTGGTCGATGTCGGGGGCCTCGCCAGCTGCGCTGGCGCCATTGCGGTCGAGCCGGCTGGCGGGATTGAGCTGGTCCTGCGCGCTCTGGTCGGGAAAGACGTTGTCGACCGCCGTATCATAGCCGTCGGCAATGGAATCGGCGTCCTGGATGCGGTCGCCGCGGTCGACGGTGTCCTCATAGGCGCTGATCTCGGTGGAGCGCTCAGGCGCCTCGGGGGGCTCGGCATCGGCTGCCGCGGCGCCATCCTCGCGCTCGAGCAGCGGATTGCGCAGCAGTTCCTCCTCGACGAAGCTGTTGAGCTCAAGATGGCTGAGCTGCAGCAGGCGAATGGACTGCATCAGTTGCGGCGTCAGGGTCAGGCTATGGGCCTGCCGGAATTCCAGACGCGGCGAAAGTGCCATTCAGCTCTAGACCTTTAGCGCAAGTTCAGGCCGGGTGCGGCCAAGTTTCAAGCAAAGCATGCCGCATTATTGGGCAGCGGGCAAGCAGGCCAGGTCAGCGGCGGCAAAATTCGTGCCAAGTCCGATTGCGGCGTCGTGCCCGCAAAGCGCGCGTCAGATGGCAAAATTCTCGCCGAGATAGACCCGGCGCGCGTCCGGATCGGCGCTGATGACGGCGGGAGAGCCCTGGATCATCACCTTGCCGCCATGGATGACATAGGCGCGGTCGACCAGACCCAGCGTCTCGCGCACGGCATGATCGGTGATCAGCACGCCGATGCCGCGCTGGGTCAGCTGGCGCACCAGGCCCTTGACCTCGGCGACGGCAATGGGATCAACGCCGGCAAAGGGCTCGTCGAGCAGCATGAAGGCCGGATCGGCGGCCAGCGCCCGGGCGAGCTCGACGCGACGGCGCTCGCCGCCCGACAGGGCCAGGGCATTGGACTTGGCCAGGTGCTGGATGGAGAACTCGGCCAGCAGCGAGTCGAGGCGAGCCTGGCGGGCCGCCTTGCCGCTGATGTGGTTTTCCAGCACGGCCAGGATGTTGCCGGCGACGGTGAGGCCGCGAAAGATCGAGGGCTCCTGGGGCAGATAGCCGATGCCGAGCTGGCCGCGCTGGAACAAGGGCAGATGGGTGATGGCGCGGCCATCGAGCTGGATGGAACCCGAATCGGGTTTGACCAGGCCCATGATCATGGTGAAGACGGTGGTCTTGCCGGCGCCATTGGGACCGAGCAGGCCCACGGCCTCGCCACGGCGGACGGCGATGGAGACGTCGCGGACGACCACGCGCTTGCCAAAGCTCTTGGCGAGGCTATGGGCGACGAGCCAGCCGGACTGATCGACGCGCGACGGGGACTGCGGCGGGGTGGACAGGGTCATTGTGAGGAGAAGGTTCCCGTGACCCGGCCGCTCTGGCCACTGGTGAAGGTGGAGACATTGGTTTCAAGATTGACCACGAGCTCGTCGGCATTGACCGTGCCGCCGGCATTGACGACCACGACATTGCCGGTGAGCCGCAACAGCTGGTCGCCGGGGGTGAAAACGGCGTGCTCGCCGGTGGCTTCCTGGTCGACGGTCTTGAGGCGGACGTCGCCGGTAGCGTCGAAAGTCTTGAGGTCGGTGGTGCCGCCGGCGCCATAGGTGGCCTCCACCTTGGTGGCCCAGACGGTGACGGTGGGGTGGACGACCACGACATTGCCGGTGAACACGGCCATGTTGGAGGTCTCATCGAGGGTGAAGAGGTCGGCGGTGATATTGACCGCCTGCTGGGCAAAGGCCGGGGTGGCAAACAAAGCCAGCACGAAAAACGCAATCAGGCGCAGCATCATGGGGTTTCCGATCCAGGCGTCGATGGCAGCGTGACGTTCACGCGGGAAAATGTCCAGACAGCCTCGGTGACATCGTAGGTCATGCCAACGCCGTCAAGGGAGGAGCCATCGGCATAGTCGACATGCACCCGGCCCCTGGCCACCAGTGTCTGGGCGGCATAGTCGAACACTGAATCGACAACCGTCGCGGTGGTTCCGGTGGATTCGGCGATGATGGCAACGCCGGGAATGGTCACGGTTTCGGCGCCGCTGTCGAGACGGGCCGCATGCGCCGTGACCTCGGTCACCACCCCGCCAGGCCGGTTCATGGAGAGCGCGGCCTCGTCGAGATCGATCTGGTCGGCCGCGACAATGGCGGCCTGAGCCGATCGGGCCCAGACGCGATAGCTGGTGCCGTCGTCGAGCACGCCGGAATATTGCGGGGTTTCGATGGTGACCGCGTCAGGGGAGACGGCGATGCGGCCGATGCCGAAGCGGCCGGCGAGGCTGGAGAGATAGATCTGCCCGACCAGCAGGACGAGAACCAGGATACCGAGCGCCGGCACGCCGATGCGCAGGATGGCGACCAGGCGGTTGCGGCGCGCCAGGCGCTGGTAGATGGCCTCGCGTTGGGCGGCATCGGCCTGCAGGTTCGTCACCGTCATGGCCATCAGCTATGGGCGAAGATGTCGATCTCGCCCCAGCCCAGCAGATCGAGTTCGCAGCGCGTCTTGAGAAAGTCGAAGCACTGGCGGGCCAGCTCGGTGCGGCCTTCGCGGGCCAGCATGCGATCGAGATGGCGCTTGAGATCGTGCAGGTAGAGCACGTCGGAGGCGGCATATTCGAGCTGGGCGTCGCTGAGCTTGTCGGCGCCCCAGTCCGAGCTCTGCTGCTGCTTGGACAGGTCGACGCCGAGCAGTTCGCGGCTGATGTCTTTCAGGCCATGGCGATCGGTATAGGTGCGGACCAGCTTACTGGCGATCTTGGTGCAGAAGATCGGGCCGGTAACGACGTCGAAACGGTTCTTGAGCGCGGCCACGTCGAAGCGGGCATAGTGGAAGATCTTGGTGACGGCCGGATCGGCCAGCAGCCTGACCAGGTTGGGCGCCTGGCTGACGTCCTGGGGGAGCTGGACGATATCGGCGCTGCCGTCGCCGGGCGAGAGCTGGATGACGCAGAGCCGGTCGCGATGGGGTTGCAGGCCCATGGTCTCGGTATCAATCGCGACTTCGCGGCCATCGTAATTGGACAGGTTGGGCAGGTCGCCGCGGTGCAGACGGATGGCCATGAAAATCCTCGCAGGAAGAGTAGCTCCCTGATGCCACAGCATCACGGCATTGGAAAGGCTGGGCAGGCGACGGGCCCGGTGCGCGGCGATCACAAAGCCGAGCTGCGGCGGCGCCGCACCAGCACGGAGAGGCCCAGGCCCAGCAGCAGGGCGATGAGCAGGGGCCAGTAGCGAAGCTGGCTGAAGGGGGTGGAGGCGAGCCGCTCATCGGGCTGCACGTCGAGCGCGTCCATCTGCAAGACCGGCAATTGCGCAGTGATGCGGCCGAGCGGATCGGTGACAAAGGTCAGGCCCGAATTGGCGGCGCGGACCAGGCTCATGCCCTCCTCGACGGCGCGGATGCGGGCGTGATGGGCGTGCTGGGCCGGGCCGATGGAGTGATCGAACCAGGCATCATTGGTGATGTTGAAGAGGAACTGGGCCCCTGCCGTGTCGCCCAGATCGCCGGAAAACAGGATCTCGTAGCAGATCAGCGCCAGCAGAGCGGGCTTGCCGGGCAGGGTCATCAGGCGGCGGCGGGTGTCGCCATGGCTCCAGCCTTCGGCGCCGGGCACAAACTGCTTGATGCCCAGGCTGGCAAAGAAGGGTGCAAAGGGCAGGAATTCGCCGAAGGGCACCAGATGGGCCTTGTCGTAGCTGGCGATGATCTCGCCATTGCTGTCGATGGCCAGGATGGCGTTGAAGGGCGGGCCCGCCGGCGTGGTGGTGCCGGGCTCATATTGCAGGCGCGGCGCCCCGGCCAAAAGGGTGGTGCGCTCGGGCAGCAGGCGGGCGATGCGGGCAAGGGCCTCGGGATAGGTGGAGAGATAAAAAGGCAGACTGGATTCAGGCCAGACCAGCAGGTCGATATCGGCCAGGCCCTGATCATCAGGACCGGTGCGCATGTCGGAGAGCATCAGCAGGCGATCGATCAGCGCCACCGGATCGGCATTGTTCCAGTCGGCATGCTCATAGACCAGCGGCTGCACCAGCCGCAGGGCGGTATCGGTGCGCGGGGTGACCGTGGTGCCGGTGAGGCGATTGTGGCCATAGCCGAGCTGGGCGGCGATGACGGCAATGGCGATGAAGAAGGGCAGGAGGCGCCGGCTGAGGCTGCGCTGGTCTGCCGGCCAGATCAGCGCCGGGGTCATGGCCAGCAGCGCGGCCAGCAAAGTCAGGCCATAGATGCCGATGACGGCGGCAAGCTGCATCATCTCGTCATTGGGGGTGAGGGCATAGCCGAGCAGATCGAAGGGGAAGCCGGTCAGCAGGTGGCCGCGGGCCCATTCGGCCATGGTCAGGAAGGTGGCCAGGGTGACGATGCGCCAGGGCCCGTGACTCCACAGCAGGTGGGCCAAGGCGCTGGCCAGGCCCCAGAACAGGGCGATCAGGCCAGCCAGCGCCAGGATGGCGAAGGGCATGATGAGGAGCATGATGCCGCCCTCGACGAAGAAGGCAGCGCCCAGCCAGTGGAAGGCGACGGTGAAATAGCCCCAGCCGAAGGCAAAGCCGATGGTGAAGGCCGGGCCGAACAGGCGCCGCCAGAAGCGGCCGGTTTCGGCACCGTCGAGGCACCAGATCCAGACCGGAAAGGCAATGAACAGCGCCGGCAGGACAAAGAGCGGCGGTACCGACAGGCCTGCCAGGGCGCCGGCGACCAGCAGCAGTACGAAGCGCCGCCAGCCATGGCTGAGCATGGCGGTCTCGGCGAGCCAGGTCATGGCAGTGGGCTCAGCGAATCAAAATCCATGGGCGCAAGCTGGCTGGTGGGGCAGAGAGCGTCAAGACGGGCAGGCTGCAGCAGGCGGCTTGCCGGTGTCAGCATTGCAAAAGCCAATGCATGATGCAAAAATCCGGTGCAATAACGATAGCAAGATAAGCCAAATCGATGGACCTCGACCAGCTACGAACTTTTGACCGAATCGTGCGGGAGCAGAGCTTCACCCGCGCGGCGGCCCATCTCAACATTACCCAGGCCACCGCCTCAATGCGGATGCGGGCGCTGGAGGGCCTGTTGGGCGTGACGCTGTTCCGGCGCGGGCGGACGGTGACGCTGACCGATCAGGGCATGACTTTCCTGCCGTTTGCGCGGCGTATCATCGGCACGGCGCAGGAGGGGCGCGAGGCCCTGCGGCGGGTGGAGCGCGGCCGGATCGCGATTGCCTCGCTGCGCAGCCTCGTCACCCCTTTGGTGACCGAGCCGCTGCTGCGCTTCCAGGCGCAATATCCCGGCGTCGACGTGGTGGTCAATGAGGGGCGGCAAAGCCAGATCGTGGCCATGCTGCATGAGCGCGAGGTCGAGATGGGCATATTGTGCTGGCCCAATATCGACCCGCTGGTGGTGGACCTGGTGCCGCTGTTGGTAATGCGCGAACGGGTGCCGCTGGTGGTGTCGCCCGAGATCGCGGCGCAGCTGTCGGCAGAGCCCAGCATCGAGGAAGTGCTGGCGTTGGTGCCGCGGGTGATCTCGCTGCGCTGGTGGCAGGCCGAGCCCGAGACGGCGGCGGCGCTGGTGCGGCTGGCCCAGACCAGCGTCGAGCTGCCCACCGGGCCGGCGCGGCGGTTGGCGACCAAGGGCCAGGGGCTGGGATTTTTCGTGCATTCGGCGATTGCCGAGGATGTGGCGGCCGGCCGGCTGGTGGAAATTGCCCCGGCCAATTTCGCGCCGCTGCACCGCGACACCGCCATGGTGGTGCGCTCGACCAGCGCGCTGGAGCGCCCCATGCTGGCCGACTTCGTCGCCGAGATCGCGGCCGAATGCGCCGAGGTCGGCATGATCGTGGAAAACCGGCTGAGCAGTTTGTAAGCGCGGCCAAGCGCCCGGGGGCCGGCTCAGCGCGCCGGCAGTTTGACCGCCGCCAGATAGGACAGGCACAGCAGCACCAGCTGGTTGTGGATGTCGCTGCCCAGCGCGGTGGGCAGGTTGCGCTCGAAGACGCTGCGCACGGTGCCGAAGATGACTGTCAGCAGGGTGGTGTTGACCAGGGAAAGGTCGGCGAAGCGGGCGTCTGACGCGGTGGTGAACATGGCCATGGTCGCGGCGTCGACCCGGCGGCCGAAGGTCTCGATCAAGGCCTCGGTATCGAGTTCGGCCACCGAGCGATAGAGCGCGCGCGTAACGTCGCTGCGCGCGGTCTTGGCTGCCCAATAGGTACCCACAAGCGACGCCACCATCGCGGCAATATCCTTGCCGTGCTGCGCCTGGCAGGCCGTCTCGACCTGCAAAGCAAGGTTGTCGAGATAGCGCTCGTTGAGCGCATAGAGCAGGGCCTGCTTGTGCGGGAAATACTGATACATGGTGCCGACCGAGACGCCGGCCCGGGCCGCCACGCGGGTAGTGGTCAGCCGGTGCGGGCCGTCGACCAGCAAAACCTGAATGGTTGCCTCGAAAATGGCGTCGACGGTGACCGTGGCCCGCGCCTGACGCGGCCGTTTGCGGGGCTCCAGGTGACGCGGCGCGCTGGCGGGCATAAGCGAATCCTCAAACTGAAGCATCCTTCATATACTGGCCCGAATAGTCAGACCAGCAGTGAAGGACTATCCATGACGCACCTTAATCGCATCGCGCTCGTTACCGGCGCCAACAAGGGCATTGGCCTCGAGATCGCTCGCCAGCTTGGCGAAGCCGGCGTCACCGTCCTCGTCGGCGCGCGGGATCCGGGCCGGGGCAAGACGGCGGCCGCCGCGCTGTCGGCGCAGGGGCTGGCCGTCGAATTCGTGCCGCTCGACGTCACCGATGCGGACAGTGTTGCCGCGGCGGCCCGACAGATCGAGGCCGAGCATGGCAGGCTGGATATCCTGGTCAACAATGCCGGCATCGTCGACCCGGCTGACGGCCCGCCCAGCATGGCCAGCACCGCGGCTGTCCGATGCATCTTCGACACCAATTTCTTCGGCACACTGGTGGTAGTACAGGCCATGCTGCCGCTGCTGCGCCGATCGGCAGCGGGCCGGATCGTCAATCTGGCAAGCTCGCTCGGCTCGCTGGCGGTCAACGGGGATCCGACCTCGCCCTATTACGCGGCCCGCCTGATCGGCTACAATGCCTCCAAGGCAGCGCTGAACATGCTGACGGTCCAGCTCAGCCAGGAACTGGCCGACACCGCCATTGTCGTCAATTCGGTCAGCCCCGGCTTCGTCAAGACCGATCTCACCGGCCTTGGCTTCATGACGCCCGAAGAGGGCGCCAGACTGCCGGTGCAATACGCGCTGATGGGCGCGGATGCCGTATCCGGACGCTTTGTCGAACCCGGGGGCGAAACCGCCTGGTGACGGCAGCCCCCAGGGGTCAGCCCATGCCGATGAATATGCCCGCAGCAAAGACCAGGGCGCCTCCGACCACGACCTGCAGGGCAGCCCGCCAGAAGGGGGTCTGCATATAGCGGTTCTGGATGAAGGCGATGGCCCAGAGCTCGACCAGCACCACAATCACGGCGATGGTGGTGGCGATGGCGAAATCGTGGATCAGATAGGGCAGCGCGTGGCCCAGGCCGCCAATGGTGGTCATGATGCCGGCGGCAAAGCCGCGCTTGATGGGCGAGCCGCGGCCGGTGAGCTTGCCGTCATCGGAAGCGGCCTCGGTAAAGCCCATGGAAATGCCGGCGCCGACGGCGGCGGCGAGGCCGACGAGGAAGGTCTGGTGGGTATCGCCGGTGGCGAAGGCGGCGGCAAAGACCGGGGCCAGGGTCGAGACCGAGCCATCCATCAGGCCGGCCAGGCCGGGCTGCACATAGGTCAGCACGAACTGGCGATGCGCCTCGCTCTTTTCAGCGTCGCGGCCGGTTTCGCCCAAGACCTCAGCGTCAATGCGGTCGGCGGCCCGGGCGTGCTTGCGCTCCTGTTCGGCCAGGTCGCCGAGCAGCTTGCGGATGGCAGCGTCAGTGGTCTGCTGGGCGGCGGCGAGATAGAAGCGATAGGCGCTCTCTTCCATCTCCCAGGCCTGCTGGCGGACCGCGTCCAGTTTCATGGTGGCCATCAGCCAGAGCGGCTTGCGGGTGAGAAAGCCGCGCACATGTTCGCGCCGGATCGGCACGATATGGGGCCCGAAGCGGGTGACATAGAGATCGAGCAGGCGGCGGCGGTGTTCGTTCTCCTCGGCGGCCATGCCCTCGAACAGGGCGCCAGAGCCCGGATAGACCGGGCTCAATCTGGTGGCGTATTCGGCGTAGATGCGGGCATCTTCCTCCTCGGCCGAAATGGCGAGGGCGAGGATTTCGCGCTCGCTCAGCGAGGCGAAGGCACGGCGATTGTCGGGCATGAAGCGGAGCATGACAGGCCACTTATTAGAATAGTTCTAAACAATGTTTAGAACCATTCCAAAGTGAAGACAAGTGTCGTTGTTGCCCGCTGCCTAGACCAGCATGGATTGCTGGGCGAAGATGCCGGCCATGGCGCCATGGGCACTGGCCAGGGTGACGCTGGCCATGGGACTGGCGAGATCGCCGGCGGCATAGATGCCGGGCATACTGGTCTGGTGGCGCTCATCGACCTTGAGGGCAATGCCGACCGGCGCCTCAACGGTCTCAAGGCCCAGGGCGGCATGCAGGCTGGCCGATGGCTGGTTGCGCGGATGGGCAAACAGCACGTCGAGCGCCACATGACGACCGGTATCAAGGTTGACGGTGGCGATCCGGCCGGCGGCATGGGCAATCTCGGCCACCTGACCATCAACGACATCGACCTGGCGAGAAGCCAGTTCGGCGCGGATGTCGGGGGCGATGGCGTGACCATTGGCAAACACGGTCAGGTGATCGGTCCAGTCGTGGAACAGCGACACCGCATGCTGGGCATGCGGGCCGGACCAGAGCAGGCCCCAATGCTTGTCGGCCACTTCAAAGCCGTCGCAATAGGGACAGGGCACGATGGTCTTGCCCCAGCATTCGGCGAAGCCGGGAATGGCGGGCATCTGGTCGGCGACGCCATAGCTGAGCAGCACGCGACGAGCCGCAAGGCTTTCGCCCGCATCGGTATGGACGGCGAAGTCGTCGAGGCTGCCGGTCAGGTTTTCGGCCCGGGCATTGACCAGCTTGACGGTGGCATAGCGGGCAAGCTGCTGGCGGGCGGCGGCGAGAATGTCGAGCGGCGACTTGTGGTCATGGCCGAGCAGGCCATGGGAATGGGCGGCGAAGCGATTGCGCGGCAGGCCGGTGTCGAGCACGGTGACTTGGCGGCGGGCGCGGCCGAGCTGAAGGGCAGCGGCGAGGCCGGCAAAGCTGCCGCCGATGATGATGACGTCATCCATGATGAGAGGCTCCGAGAGATGGGTGGAGGGGATGGGGGGTGGCCTGCTGGGCGATATCGGCCAACGAGACCCGGGCCAGACGCGCGGCCAGCAGCGCCTCGGCATCGGCGAGGAAGTCACCCATGACATGATCGACAGCCCGCACGATGCCGCAGCCCTGGTCGCCCGGATCGCTGGCCGTACGGATCAGCAGGCTTTCGCCCATGGCGGCATAGATAGCGTAAAGGCTGATGGCACTGGCGGGCTGCAGCAGGCGCCAGCCGCCGTCATGCCCCTTGGTGGCGCCGACAATACCGGCCTCGCGCAGGGTGCCGAGCACGCGGCGCACGACGACCGGATTGGTCATCAGGCATTGCGCCAGGGTGGCTGACGTCATGGCGGCATCGGGCTGCAGGTGCAGATGCACCAGAGCGTGCAGAGCGAGCGACAGGCGGCTGGATCGTTTCATGTAACAATAATAGTTACATATAATCCGACCTGTCAACTGTATCGACAGGGACTTGTTTTTGCCGCCACAAGCCGATGCTATGGTGCGCAGTGCCTGTGCCAGGAGCCCAAGGGGAGCCGATGCCAATGAAGACCCTGCTTGCCGCCATTGCCCTCTGCCTCCTGTCCCTGCCCAGCGCCCAGGCCTTCGATGCGCTGACCGAGGCGGTGATCGCCAGCCAGAAGATCGGCAAGCCGGTGGCGATCGAGGATGTGGCCAGGCTGATGCAGGCGAGCGAGCGCTGGTGCTATCTCGAGGAGGCCGGGAGCTGTGCCTGGACGGATGTCTATCTGGATGTCAGCCCGGATGGTGCGGAATATGAGATCGGCAATGCCTGGGACGCGACGGTCGATATCGCCCTGATCGCCCAGGGCCGTTTCGAGAACGGGCAGGCGATCTGCGACACCGAAAACGACTGGCTGGCCAGCGTGCGGGCCATGCGGCGGGGCGATGCGAGCCTCGTCGGCGGCCGCGCCCTGCGCGACCTCAAGGCGGAGATTGCCGCGGTGGTGGGCCCACCGAGCCAGGACTGCTTTGATTATGTGTTCCGGGGCGTGGACGCCACCATGCAGACGATCACCCTGCTGCAGCGGCAGTCAAGCGAGGGCGTGCATGACCCGGCGCAGGATACGCTGGTGACGCTGCATTTCGACCCCGAAACGGCAGCGCAGCTGAGCCTGCGCTGGTAGGTAGCGGCCCGGTAGCGGGCGGGCGGTGTCTGGGCGGTTGACGCCCCGACGCCGAAACGACATTGTCCGGCCAAATCGAGCCCCGGACCCCATGACCTTGCTGCCCAAACTGGTTGTCATCCTTGCCTGGGCGGCGCTGCTCGCCGGGCTGACCCTGCCGACGCCCACCCCCGAAGTGGCCAATATCACGACGCTGGTGCTGATGGGCGTGGGTCTGCTGGTGCTGGCCGCGGTGCCGGCATCGCGGGCGGTGCTGCGGCAGCCCGCCATCGCGCTGTCGCTGGGAGCGGGGCTGGTGCTGCTGGTGGCGCTGGCGTTCACCGCGACCTCGCCGATGCATATCGCGGTCATCATGGTGCTGGCGCCGCTCTGGCTGGCCGGGCCTCATGCCGGCCTGCTGACGCGGCTGGGCGAGCGACTGACGCCGCTGGCGATCGCCAGCCTGGCGCTGGCCGGGGCAGCCGCGGGGGCTCTCATAGCCGGCTATGGCGCGCTGGTGCTGCAGCTCGACCGCGGCGGCATGCTGGTCAACAATCCCATCCACCTGGCCGACCTGACCCTGATGCTGGGCTTTGTGGCGCTGGTCGGCCTGCTCGACCGCCGGCCGGTGCGCTTCGTGTTTCTGCTCGGGCCGCTGCTGGCGCTGGTTGCCGTGTGGTTTTCCGGCTCACGCGGCCCTCTGCTGGCCTTTGTGCCCATGCTGCTGGTGGCGACGGCTATGCTGGCTTTCATGACGTTGTCGCGCCGGCAGGTTGTCGTCGCGCTGGTCGCGGTGGTGGCGCTGATCGGGCTGGCGGGCACGGCGGTGATCGGGCTGGGCCTAGGCGGACGGCTGGGTGGGCTGGGCAATGACGCGGTGGCGCTGGTCACCGGCGGGGCAACCGACGGGGCGATCGGGGAACGGCTCCACATGTACCAGACCGCCTGGAACGCCTTTTGGGCCTCGCCCTGGTTTGGCTATGGCATGATCGAGTTCACCACCAGCGCCGCGGCATTCGCGCCGCCGGGGCCGGGCTATGCCCCCTCCTCGCACCTGCATAATGACCTGGCCGATTTTGCGGTGATCGGGGGCCTGCTGGGCCTGATCTGCTACGGCTTGCTGCTGGCAGCGCCGATTGCGGGAGGCCTCGCCACGCGGGGACGGCACCGTCATGCGGCGCTCTATCTGGGCGTGCTGGCCAGCCTGGGCTATCTCAGCATGGGCCTGACCAATGCCATGTTCGGCATCCTGACCCAGACGGTGGTCTATGGCGTATTGCTGGCGCTGATCGCGGCGCTGGCGCAGCTCGGACAGGAAGACCAGGGATGACCGGCACACCGATCCATATTGCCCTGACCTTTGACGACAATTTCTGGGCGCCGGCCTATGCGCTGATGCGCTCGATATGCCTGGCCAGCCGGCGCCGCGCCGACATGGTGTTTCACCTGCTGCACCTGCCGCTGACCGAGGCGCATCTCAAGGACCTCAAGGCCATCGAAAGCGAATTCGGGGCGACCCTGGTCTGGTACAATCTGGCGCATAATGCCGAATTCGACGCCTTCGTCGCCGGCCTGCCGACCAGCACGCAATGGCCCAAAGTGGTCTATGGGCGGCTGATGCTGGGCAGGCTGCTGCCCGAAACGGTAAGCCGCGTGATCTATCTCGATTGCGACATGATGGTGCGCGACCCGATCGAGGCGCTGTTCGATACCGATCTCAAGGGCTTCCCCCTGGGGGCGGTGCGCGATTCGGTGCATCCGTTCATCGTGGGCAAGCGCGACATGGTGCAGAACCGCGACCTGTTCGAGTATGCCGACCCCTATTTCAATTCCGGCATGCTGCTGATCGACCTGGTCGCCTGGCGCGCCATCGACATGCAGAGCCAGATCGCGGCGCTGGCCGCACGCGGGATTCTGGGTCGGCTCTATTACGACCAGGACATGCTCAACCTGATCTTCCGGAACAACTGGCTGGAGCTGAACTGGCGCTGGAACACCATCGATGCCCATGCCGCCCATGAGGGGATGAACCCGGCCATCCTGCACTATACGCGCAAGGCCAAGCCCTGGGGCATCATGTCAGGCATCTTCCACTCCAGCGCCCATGCCCGGTTCTATCGACACGTGATGACCAATGAACTGTTCTACCGCTTTGCCCGGCATCGCTGGCAGCGCTGGTGGAAAAAGCTGCTGCGGCTCGGCTAGGCCTCAGCCGAGCGCAATGCCCTCGCGCTGGCACAGGGTCCAGAGGGCGCTGCCCTGCTCGGGCAGCGGCATGTCGGCCCGGCCGCGGCGCGTCAACTGGCTGCGCCAGAGATGGACCGCAAGGGTATCGGGACCAATGGCGCCATCCACGCTGGAGCCGGGCTGCATCAGCGCGGGAATGCCCTCATAGGGGATGGGATAGAGCGCCGAACTGGGCCGCACCAGATGCTCGAGGCCGCGCTGGCGCATGTAATGGGTCAGCGCCATGGGGCCGGTGGCGCCGTATTGCATGTCCTCGGGGGCGATTTTTTCACCCGTCAGGCGACGCGCGGCGACCTCGAGGCGGCGGAACAGCGGCAGGTGCGGCTCGAGCAATGGCCGTTTGGTATCGGTGAAGATCGAGAGCAGGTCGGCCAGCAGCGGCGCGTCGGCGGGGATATGCAGCACGGCGCCGTTGATCGAGCCGGGCCGCTCATAGGCCATCAGATAGTCGGGCGGGCCCTCGATGGGGCGGACACAATAGACGTCAAGATCGGCATAGACCCCCCTGCCCTGGGCCAGCACCGCCATGCGGAAGTAATCTGAGAAGACGCCGGGCGTGCCCTTGCCCTTGTAGAAGACCAGCTTGTCGCGCGGCAGCACCTCGGCAGCGTCGCGCTGGCGGGCGCCGGCGGGCAGGTTGCCGATGGGATCGAAGGAATAGACCTCCACCGCGTGTCCATTGCGGCGGAATGACGCGATGGACAGCGCCTCCAGCCAGCTCATCGGGCCGTGCCAGAAGCTGACAATGGTGGGCAGTTGAGCGGTCAACGTGGTGGGCATGGCAGTCCGGGGTGACGATGGGCCTGCGCTGTACTTAGCCCAGCGCGGTCCACTCTGTCACCCCGGCCCAATTCGATCAGGCCAGCACGCCGTCTTTCAACGATGTCGCCAGCGGCGCCGGCCGCTCGACGGGGGTCTTGATGTCAATGGTGCGGCCCTCGCGCGAGGCGGTCTCGAAGGCTTCCATGACCTCGAGCACGTGCAAAGCCAGATCGCCATTGGCGCGGTGCGGCCGGTTGTCGAGAATGCCCAGGGCCATGTCGGCGACGCCGAGCGAGCGGTAATTGCCGTCGGCATAGGGCGCGGTGACCGGCACGGGCGTCCAGGGCTCGTCGCGGCCGCGCTTCTTGAGCTCGACATCGCCGCCGAAGAAATTGGGATCGGGGACGATCAGGCTGGCCTCGGTGCCATAGAGTTCGAGCGGCACATGCTTGTGGCCGGCCACGTCAAAGCTCATGGCGACCTGGACAATGGCGCCATTGGCAAAGCCGAGCGCGCCGGTGACATGGGTATCGACCTTCACATCCATGATCTGGCCCTTCTTGGGCTCGGACAGGACGGGGCGCTGCAGGCGCAGGCGCGAGGCCATGGCCGAGACGCGGGCCACAGGCCCCAGCAGGTTGACCAGGTCGGTGATGTAATAGGGGCCCATATCGAGCACGGGGCCACCGCCGATATCATAGTAGAAGGCCGGATCGGGATGCCAGGCCTCGTGGCCGGGGGCCTGCATGAAGGCAGTGCCGCCCACGAGTTGGCCCAGGGCGCCGCTATCGACCACGGCACGCGCCTGCTGGTGCGAGCCGCCCAGGAAGGTGTCGGGCGCCGAGCCGATGCGCAGGCCGGCCTTGTTGGCGGCGTCGAGCAGCGTGCGGCCTTCGGCGAAATTGATACCCAGCGGCTTTTCCGAATAGACGTGCTTGCCGGCGACCAGGCAGCGCAGGCCGACCTCAACATGGGCGCGCGGAATGGTGAGGTTGACGATCAGCTGGATCTCTGGATCGGCCAGCATGGCCTCAATCGACATCGACTTGAGGCCGAACTCGGCGGCGCGCGCCTGCGACGCCTCTGGCCGCATATCGGCCAGGCCCCTGATGTCGAGCACCGGAAAGCCGGCCATGGTCTCGTGGCCTGTCATGGCCCGCAAATAGGCCGACGAAATATTGCCGGTACCGATAAAGCCGATACCGAGGCGCTTGGTGGTCACTGCATAGTCCTCCCTGACATGTTAGTGGCAAGCTAGCGGGGAGCGCCGCGCCGCGCCAGAGCAGGGAGAGGTTTATTTGGCTATCAGATGCTCGCTTCGGAGCGAAGCGTGGCGGGAACATGCAGCTGCCGGCAAGCCCATTGCTGCAGGCGATCTGCTTGCCATTTCAGCCATTAAGATACATTCTGCCTGTATAAAAATGCAACATGCAGGGTGAATGTATGCAGGTGCGCCAAAGTCAGCGCGAACGGCGTGAGGGGACGCAGCGGAAGTTGATCGCGGTAGCGCGGCGGCTATTTGCCCAGCAGGGCTTTGCCGCGACCGGCACGCCGGAGATCGTGGCGGCGGCGGGAGTAACGCGCGGCGCGCTCTATCACCACTTTGCCGACAAGACGGCGCTGTTCCAGGTCGTGGTAGAAGAGGAACATGCGCTGCTGGCGATGGCCATCAATGGTGCCACCGCGGGCGAGGACGAGCCCGGCCCGGTCAAGGCCCTGATCGCCGGTGGAGATGCCTTTCTCGACGCCATGCAAGACGAGGGGCGGCGGCGCATTCTGCTGGTCGATGCGCCGGCCGTGCTGGGACGGGCGGCGGTCGACGCCATCGACGCGCGGCATGGCCTGCGCACGCTGATCGAGGGCGTTGCTGCCGCCATGGAGGCCAAGGCCATCCGCGACCTGCCGGTGCTGCCGCTGGCGCATCTGCTCAATGCCCTGTTCGACCGGGCCGCCCTGGCGGCGCCCGCGGACCTGGCGGACTATCGCAAGACCATCAAGGCGCTGATCCGCGGGCTCAAGACCTAGCTTCGAGCGCAGCCAGGCGCGCGGCCAGGGTCTGCACCGCGGCGATCAGCGGGGCAATGAACTGGTCATAGCGCAGGCCCTGTTCGCTGTCGGCGTCGGTGGGGTCGACGAGGACATGGCCGGCAAAGTCACGGTCGCCGAGCACGGCCTGCACCTGCTGGGCGAGCAGGCCATAATGGGTGCGGCGGCCGAGGCGTGCTTCACCCGTTGCACTGCCGCCATCGATCCAGCGAAACCTGACCGGCTGCAGCGCCAGGATGAAATCGAGCCCGAGATCGGTGGGGGCGATGTCGGTCTTCTGGCGGGCGTCGGAGGTCTGGATGGTGCCGGTGGCGGCCCAGATGGCGGACCAGCGCGCACCCGAACCGCCCAGGGTCATGGCATTGTCGGTGGCGGGACGCAGGGTTGCCGCCACCGTGGTCGCCCCGGTGGTGGCGTTTACGGTCAGCGCATTGATCCAGCTGCTGCCATCCGGGCTGACCTTGAGAGACCAGTTGTCGCTGCCGGCCAGGCCCATCTCGGCCCGACCTGACCAGTTGGTCTGGAACAGCAGGCTCGCCGTGTCGCCGGCCGCCGCCTTGTTGAGCTTGAGCTGATGGCCGGCGCCGGCATGGGTGAAGAGGCTGGCCGGGGCGGCCACGGCGAGGCGGTTGGTGGTGTCGGCGCTGGTGTTGACGCCCAGGCGCGGCAGGCCGCTGCCGACCGAGGCCAGGGGGTTCCAGGCCCCGGCATCAAACACCAAAGCGGTCTGGTCGGCCCTGCAATAGAGCTGCCAGCCTGGCGCCGGATCGAGGAACAGCCAGGCGCCGGACTGGAAGCTGGCGATTTCATCGGCATGACCGGCCCAGGCACCCGTAGCGCCGGCGGGCACCAGATAGGTCTGCCCTTCGATTGGGGTGAGCGGCGGGGCGGTCAGGGTGCGACTGCCGACGGCGGGCTGCACCAGCGCATCGAGCGCCTGCAGCGCCTCGTTGTGGGTGATGTGCTTTTGCGCCTGGCCTGGCATGATGAAGGGCAGCGTAAGGCGGGGGGTGTGGTCCATGGCGGTCTCCTTTGGGGGAGAGTCTAGGGCCAGCGGTTGCGGCGGGGATAAGTGAACCGCATCGGACCGGTCCCCTCTCCCCCGTGGGGAGAGGGGAGGTCAGGCGGCGGCGAGGACCACGGGGCGCCGCGTCGTCGTGACGATGAAGGTCACGATGAAGGTGGCGCTCATCAGCAACACGATGGTGGGGGCCGGGGCGCTGTCGATGAAGAAGCTGAGATAGATGCCGAGGAGCGAACTCACCACCGAGATGGTGACGGCGATCAGCATCATGGGCGCGAAGCGCTTGGAGATGAGAAAGGCGATGGCGCCGGGCGCCACCAGAAGGGCAATCACCAGCACGATGCCGACGGCGGTGAGGGCGGCGACGATGGTCAGCGACAGCAGAGCCAGCAGGCCATAATGCAGCACGCGGACCGGCAGGCCGATGGCGCCGGCCTGTTGCGGATCGAAGATGAATAGCAGCAGGTCGCGCCATTTGGCGAGGACGATGAGGGTAACCGCCAGGGCGATGACGCCGGTCTGCAGCAAGTCGGCCGGGCTGATGCCCAGGATATCGCCGAACAGGATGTGGTCGAGATGCACATCGGTCTGGATGGAGGTGTAAAGCACGATGCCCAGGCCAAACAGGCCGGAGAAGACCACGCCCATCACGGTATCCTCCTTGATGCGGCTGTTTTCCTTGAGGAAGCCGACCGAGAGGGCGCAGGCCATGCCGGCGGCAAAGGCGCCAATGCCGAGCGGCAGGCCGACCATATAGGCCAGCACCACGCCGGGCAGCACGGCATGGGAAATGGCGTCGCCCATCAGCGACCAGCCCTTGAGCACCAGAAAGCAGCTGAGCAGGGCCGTCGGCACGGCTACCATGACGGCAATGGCCATGGCATTGGTCATGAAGGGAAACTGGAACGGCCAGAGGGCGTAGATCAGGAACTCGGTCATGGCGTGAGCTCGCCGGCAATATTGGCGTCGCGGCGGCGGCGCGCGGCCAGCATGCCGTGTTTGGGGGCAAAGAAGAAGGCGGCGAGGAAAACCGCGGTCTGCAGCACGACGATGATGCCGCCGGTGGCGCCATCGAGGAAGAAGGAGAGATAGGCGCCGATCAGCGAGGACAGCGCGCCCACCGCAATGGCGATCAGGATCAGGCGCGGGAAGCGGTCGGTGAGCAGATAGGCGGTGGCGCCGGGGGTCACCACCATGGCGATGACGAGAAAGGCGCCCACGGTCTGCATGGCCGCCACGGTGCAGGCGGCGAGCAGGGTGAAGAAAATCGCCCGCAGCAAGGGCGGATTGAGCCCGATGGTGCGGGCATGGCTTTCATCGAAGAAGGTGACCATCAGGTCCTTCCAGATCACCAGCATGACGGCCAGCGTCACCAGGGCGATGATGACGAGCTGGATGGTGTCCTCGGGCGTAACGGCCAGGATATTGCCCATGACAATGGTCTGGATATTGACCGAGGTGGGCGACAGCGAAATCATGAACAGGCCGAGACCGAAAAAGGCGGTGAAGATCAGCCCGATCACCGCATCTTCCTTGAGCTTGGTGCGCTGGGTGAGAAACAGCATGGCCGCGGCGGCCAGGCCACCGGAGAAGAAGGCGCCCAGCGAAAAGGGCAGGCCCAGCATATAGGCGCCGGCCACGCCGGGGACGATGGAATGGCTGAGGGCATCGCCGATCAGCGACCAGCCCTTGAGCATGAGATAGGCCGAGAGGAAGGCGCAGACGCCGCCGACCAGGGCCGAGACCCAGATGGCGTTGACCATGTAACCATAGTTGAAGGGCAGCAGCAGGGTCTCGATCATTTGCCGTCCACCGGATCAGACTGGCGGGTGGTCATCTTGCCCTTCTCGCCATACATGACCAGGGGTCGCTCGTCGTCGGTGAGCACCGAGATGTGGCGCGGATCGTCATCGTCATGCAGGCCCGACCCGGCCAGAACGAAGTGGCGCAGCGCGCCGCCAAAGGTCTTTTCCAGCCATTCGCGAGTGAAGATCTCGCCGGTCGGGCCGGCGGCGAGCACGGTGCCCTTGACCAGCACGGTGCGATCGCAGAATTCGGGCACCGAACCGAGATTGTGGGTCGAGACCAGCATGACCTTGCCCTCGTCGCGCAGGCCGCGCAGCAGGGCGACGATGGCGTCCTCGGTCTGCACGTCGACGCCGGTAAAGGGCTCGTCGAGCAGGATGACCTCGCTCTGCTGGGCCAAGGCCCGTGCCAGGAAAACGCGCTTCTTCTGGCCGCCCGAGAGCTCGCCGATCTGGCGGTGGCGGAACTCGACCAGGTTCACCCGCTCGAGCGCCTGGGTGACCATGGCGTGGTCGATGGCCTTGGGGCGACGCAGCGGCCCCATATGGCCATAGCGCCCCATCATCACCACATCCTCGACCAGCACGGGGAAATTCCAGTCGACGTCCTCGGACTGCGGCACATAGGCTACCAGGTTGCGCTTGAGCGCCTGCTTGCCCGGCACGCCGAGGATCTCGACCGAGCCGCTGGCCAGCGGCACGAAGCCCATAATGGCCTTGAACAGGGTGGACTTGCCCGAGCCGTTGACCCCGACCAACGCGGTTATGGAACCCCGCGGAATGGCAAAGCTGGCCTGCCTGATGGCCGTGGTGCCGTTGCGATAGGCCACGGTGATGTCGCTGACGACGAGGCCGCTGGCGGCAAGGTCATTCATGGGGCAAGGCCTTTGACGATGGTGGAGGTGGTGACCGACAGCAGGTCGAGGTAAGTGGGGACCGGACCACCGGCTTCGGACAGGGAGTCCACATAGAGCACGCCGCCATAGGCCGCGCCGGTTTCGCGAGCGACCTGCTCGGCCGGCTTGGGGGAAATGGTGGATTCCGAAAAGATCGCCGGAATGGCGTGTTCGCGCATGGCGTCGATGACCTGGCGCACCTGCTGCGGCGTGCCCTGCTGATCGGCATTGATCGGCCAGAGATAGAGCTCCCTGAGGCCGAAATCGCGCGCCAGGTAGGAGAAGGCGCCTTCGGAGGTGGCGAGCCAGCGGCGCTCCTCGGGGATGGCGGCAATGGCGGCGCGGATCGGCTCGACGGTGGCGGTGATGGCGGCGGCATAGGCGGCCGCATTGGCATCATAGAGGCCGGCATTGGCCGGATCGGCCGCGCCGAAGGCAGCGCGGATATTGTCGACATAGACCAGGGCGTCGCTGGGCGACATCCAGGCATGCGGATTGGGCTTGCCGGCATAGGGCCCCTCGCCAATGCCCATGGGCGTGATGCCGTCGGTGACGACGACAGAGGGCACGTCGCCCAGATTGGCGAGGAACTGCTCGAACCACTGCTCGAGATTGAGCCCGTTCCACAGGATGAGGTCGGCATCCTGGGCGGCGATCAGGTCGCCCGGCGTCGGCTGGTAATTGTGGATTTCCGAACCGGGCTTGGTGATCGAGACCACATCGGCGGCGGTGCCCGCCACATTGGCCGCCATGTCGGCGATGATGGTGAAGGTGGTGACCACCTTGAGGCGCTTGGGCGTCGCGTCCTGGGCCCAGGCGGGCAGAGCCACAAGCATGGCGGAGGACATGAGCAGGGCAGAAAACAGGCGACGATGCATCTGGCACTCCGAACCGGCGATGCTCCGTATCTAGTGCAATTGCAAATCATTCGCAAGTAGCAATTTGGTGGCAGAGTCGCCACCACGCAGCAACCCGGCCGGCAGGCTATGCTGCTCGGGTTGCGCGGGCGTAGATCAGGCAGCGTTGCGGATGATGGCGGCGATATCGCCGGCGCTGTGATTGGTAAGTTCCTTGTCGAGCGTCAGCGCAATACTGGTCTCGACGGTCTTGTGCAGGGCGCTGCGCAGCTGACCCAGGGTCTGGGGATCGGCGGCCAGCACCATGTGGTCGAACTTGTTGGCCTGCTTGAGAGCAAACAATTCGGCCGCCAGTTGCTTGGCAAAGGTGGCCTCGTCGGTCTGGCGCGGGGTCTGGTCTTCCGGACGCGAACCGGAAGGACCTTCAGACGCCAGGTTCTGCGGCGTCAGCTGGCGTTCCTCGGTCAGCGTCATGGCGTCCTTGACGCCATGAGTACGGAACAGCAGGGCCCGATGCCCGTCGGCCACCACGACAAGGGTCTGCTGGGGGATGGGCTTTGACTCGGTCATGACATGCTCCGTTGGTTGCTGGCCCGGAAATGCGGGCTCCTAGCCCAACGGCTGCGGGCAGTGAACGTTCCCGCGGGGCGGCGGGCCGAGGGTCCGCCACCCGCCCGGCGGGCAGGTGGCGTCAGGGTTGAGGCAGGCGGCGCTAGTTGTCGTTGACGCGGCGGCGATATTCGCTGGCGAGGTAGATCACGGCCAGGGCAAAGACCAGGCCGATACCGACCTGGGTCCAGTCTAGGCCAGTCAGCAGGTCGCCGGCAAAGGCGAAGCCATCAAAGCGCGCAGCACCCATATTGGGCTCGAAGCGGTCACCCAGGCTGGCGATCCAGCTGTCGGCATAGTCGGTGGCCGGCGCGGCGGAGCGGTATTGCATGAAGGCCCAGGTGCGGGTGGCAAAGGGGTGCAGCCCGCCCAGGGTCACCCATTCGAGCGCCGAGATGATGGTGGGCAGCAGCAGGGCGATGGGAATGGCCCAGCGACCGACCACGGTGGCAATGGCGCCCACCAAAGCGATGAAGGGCAGATACCAGAGCAGGCCGGCCAGCAGTACCGTGAACAGCGCCAGAGCGACCTGGCCATAGATGACGATAATGTCGCCCAAAGCGGCAAAGCCCGCCGTGCCGTTGATCAGCATGGTGACGAAGGCGACGGTAAACAGCAGCACGCCGCTGAGCAGGACGACGCCAAAGACGGTGAGCGGCAGCAGGGTGACGGAAGCCGCCAGCTTGCTGAGCAGGACCTTGAAATCGCTGACCGGCATGGACTTCCAGAACAGCATGGCATTGTTGCGCTTGTCGGCAGCAAAGCCATCGGCAGCGTAGAAGAACAGTGTCGCCGCCAGATAGAGCGACCAGCCGAAACCCAGGCCGAGAAAGCCCAGCTCGTAGACGACCAGCGGCACGACGGTGAGCATGGCGCCGGACAGGTGCACGTCGACCCGGCCGACGGTGAAGGCCAGGATGACGAGAGCAAAGATGATGCCCAGCAGCAGCAGCGGGCCGGTCAGGAAAGCGCCACGATGCTCGAGCAGTTCGCGATGCATGAGCGCGGTGAAGGCCTTCATCGCGCGGTCTCCGGATTGGCGGCGGGCCGCTGCATCAGGGCGACGAAGAGATCGCTGAGCGTAGGCGTCGAGAGCGCGCCGAAGGGCTCGAGCAGGTTGCGGTCGACGCCGTCAAAGATCAGCACCGTCTGGCCGAAGCGGGTTTCCTCAAAGACGGGACCCAAAGCGCGGGCCGGCGCCAGGCGGGCGGAATCGGTGACCACCAGCTGGGTGAACTTGTCGTTGACGGTTTCCATCTGCATGTGCAGCACCAGATTGCCATCGCGGATGAACATGATGTCGGAGAGCATGAACTCGATCTCGTCCACCTGATGGGTGGTGATGAGCAGGGTGCGCTCCTCGGTCATGTAGTCTTCCAGCAGGCGGCGATAGAAGCGCTTGCGATAGGTGATGTCCAGGCCCAGCGTAGGCTCGTCGAGTACCAGCAGCTTGGCATCGATGGCCATGACCACCGCCAGATGCAGCTGGGCCATCATGCCCTTGCTGAGGTGCTTGACCTTCATTTCGGGGCGGATATCGGTGCCTTCGAGGAAGCTGCGCGCCTTGTCCTGGCTGAAGTTGGGATGGATATTGGTGAGCAAAGCAAACAGCTCGCGCACGCGCAGGAAGCGCGGCAGACTGGCGACGTCGGAGATGAAGGCGACGTTTTCCATCAGCTTGGCGCGCTGGGCAAAGGGGTCCTCGCCCAGCACCCGGATGGTGCCCTCGCAATTGGTGAGGCCGAGCATGGCGTTAAGCGCGGTGGTCTTGCCGGCGCCATTATGGCCGATCAGGCCATAGATGCGGCCGGCGGGAATGTCGAAATCGAGCCCATGCAGTACTTCCTTGCGGCCAAAGCTCTTGCGCAGCCAGCGCGCCGAGACGATGGGCGCGCCGGCCGGTGCGGCGGTATCGAGGGAAAGCTCATTCATGGGTCTGCCCCTGGTCGGTGTTGAGGTGGTTGAGTAGGCTGTCGAGATCGAGGCCGAGCGCCCTGATCTGGGCGGCGATGCGCGGCCAATCCTGCTTGAGGAATTTTTCGCGCTCATGGGCCAGCAGTTGCGCGCGTGCGCCCGGTTTGACGAACATCCCCAGTCCCCTGCGTTTTTCCACCACACCGAGATCGACCAGGGCATCGAAGGCCTTGGTGACCGTCAGCGGATTGACCGAGAGCTCGCCGGCGATCTGGCGGACCGAGGGCAGTGCCTCGCCCTCCGCCACATTGCCGGCCAGGATCATCTCGGCCAGTCGCTGGCGGATCTGCACGAAGATCGGCTGGCTGGTGTGAAAGTCATCCATGTGTCTTGCCTAACTAGTGTGCTACACACCTACCACACCCAAACAGAGTGTCAACGGGATTTTTCGCCTTGCCGCGCGGCCGCGCCGATACTATCCAATACAATACCAATTGGAGACCACTCATGAGCAGCCACCCGTTCAGAATCGAAATCTGCGTCGAAGGCACCGATGGCCTGATCGCGGCGCAGAATGCCGGGGCGGACCGGGTGGAACTGTGCGCCAGCCTGATCGAGGGCGGGCTGACGCCCAGCCTGGGGGTGATCCGCGAGGCGCTGCGGGTGGCGACCATTCCGTTCCACGTGATCATCCGGCCGCGCGGCGGCGACTTTTTGTACTCGGATGTCGAGTTCAACAGCATGGTGGAAGACATCAAGGCGCTGCGCGAAATGGGCAGTGTTGCCGGCGTGGTGATCGGGTGCCTCACGGCAGACGGCCGGATCGACGAGGCGCGGACCACGGCGCTGGTCGAGGCTGCCCGGCCGATGGCCGTCACCTGCCACCGCGCCTTTGACATGACGGCAGACTATCGCGAGGCCATCGAGGCGCTGGTGCGCTGCGGCGTCGACCGGGTCCTGACCAGCGGCCAGCGCGACACGGCCGTGGAGGGCAGCGCCATTCTCAAGGACAGCGTGGCGCTTGCCAAAGGCCGCATCGTCATCATGGGATGCGGCGAGCTCAATGCCGGCAATATCGCCCAGGTCCGGCGCGACACCGGCGTCGACGAGATGCATTTTGCCGCCCTCAAGACGCTCAAGAGCGCCATGACATTCCGCAATCCGCATGTGGGCATGGGCGGCACCGCCATCGAGCGGGAATATGAGGTGACGGTCACCGACGAGGCGGCCGTTCGCGCCACCATTGCCGAGGCCCGCGCCGCCGCCTGAGGCTTGCGGTCGCCCCTGCGGCAGAGCGGCCCTTTTTTCTTTGGCCGGCTGGCGCTAGAAGCGGTGCCATGACCCGCTCGTTTCTCTTTGCCCAGGATGAAGCCGATGCCGCCACGACGCGGCTGATCGCGACCGCGGCGCAGGTGACCGGCTTCATGAAGGGTGAGCCTGGCCCGGCCCGGCCCGGCTGGTACGTGGCCGGCGGCGACAATGCCGCCTTCATGGCGCAGCTGCATCAGGCACTGGCGGCGACCTATCGGGACGCCGGCCCGCCACTCTGGGCGGTGCGGCTCTGGACCAACCTGATCTGGCAGCCGGCCTATCTGGCGGTCATCGCCACCCATATCCATGGCGCCCTGCCCGACCTCACCCGACTCAGCCAGCAGCGGCGCGGCGTTTTCGTCGATGGCTACCGGCTGGTGCCGGGCGTGCAGAGCGGGGGCAGCGAGCCGGCGCGCATCGCCCAGGCCAGCGCCCAGCTCAACCTCCTGAGCGGGCAGCTGCTCGAAGAGGTCAATGGCCTGGTCAAATTGCGTCCCCTGAACGCAAGGCGCCTGCTGGCCGACCGGATGCTCAGCCTGATGGTCTGGCTCAGCCAGAAACGGCGCGACCTGCCGCTGGCGCTGATCGAGGACTATTGCAGCCAGTGGCTGGCCGGCATGGGGCTGACCGGCCAGGGCAGGCTGGTCACCATTACGGCGCCGGACGGACTGCAGGCGCTGATCGTGCAGCGAAAGGGCTGTTGCCTGGACTACCTGCTCGATCCCGACCGGCTCTGTGCCAGCTGCCCACGGCAGGAAGACGGATTGCGCGTGGCGCGGCAGAGCGCCAATGCGCTGGCGGAACTGGATTAGTCGAAGACCTCGTCGGGATAGACGCCCCAGAGCTCTTCCTGGCGGACATAACCGGCATAGCTGGCGGCGCGGCCATTGCCGGCCGAGCTGGTGGCGCTGACATCGCACCAGGCCCCGTCGCATTGCCGGATGATGACCTTGAAGCCGGCGCCGAGCCGGGCGCGCAGGCTGGCGGTGTCCGATTGGCTGGCGCGAATGGCGACCTCGCCATTGGCCAGCAGCGGCGTGGCATAGCCGGCGCGGGTGCCCTGCAGCAGGTTCTGGTGTACCCAGCCTTCGGCGCCGTCCATGTCGCGAATCTTGCGCCAGGTGTCGAATTCCTGGACGATCTCGACCGGGATGACCGATTGCAGGTAGGTCCAGGCGACCTCGTATTTGGTGCCGGGGCCGACGCGGACATTGATGGGGTCCGAGCGGGTCGAGGCAAAGCGTGGCAACGGCAGGCCGCTGGGATTGCCGGCCTGGGCCAACACCGGCGGCACGCAAAGCAGCAGCGTCAGCAGCAGCCCGACAAGGACGCGCAGCAGGGGAATGGGGCTGGTGTGACGGCCAAAGCCGCCATGAAGGGGCTGGTCAAACATGGCTTTGCAGATGAATTCGAATTGCCTTATCACTAGCCGATGATCCTTAATGGGCACTGAAGGGGGTGGTTTTCCACAGCCCGCGGCCCACACCCCGGAACCTCATGGCCAGCCACAAACCCAAAATCCTCGTGACCCGGCGCCTGCCAGAGACCATCGAGGCACGGATGGCGACGCTGTTCGAGACCGACGTCAACGAGGCCGACGTCACCCTGACGCAGGACGATATCATTGCCGGGCTCGAGGGCAAGGAGGTGCTGGTCTGCTCGATCACCGACACTGTCGATGCCGGGCTGATCGCGCGCCTGCCCAAGAGCGTGCGGCTGATCGCCCAGTTCGGCAATGGCGTGGACAATATCGACGTCGAGGCGGCCTGGGCCGCCGGGCTGACGGTGACCAATACGCCTTCGGTGCTGACCGAGGACACGGCCGACATGGCCATGGTGCTGATGCTGGCGCTGCCGCGGCGGCTGGTTGAAGGCACGCAGATGCTGGTGCGCGACGGGGTCTGGGCCGGCTGGTCGCCAACCTCGATGCTGGGGCACCGGCTGCGCGGCAAGGCGCTGGGCATTGTCGGCATGGGCCGCATCGGCACGGCGGTGGCGCAGCGCGCCCGGGCCTTTGGCCTGCACATCCACTACTATTCGCGCAACCGCCGCCCCCCGGCGATCGAAACCCCGCTCGAGGCCACCTACTGGCCTGACCTCGATGCCATGCTGGCGGCGGTCGACATCGTCTCGCTGCACACGCCGCATACGCGCGAGACCTTTCACCTGCTCTCGGCCGAGAGGCTGGCGGCGATGAAACCGGACAGTTTCGTGGTCAATGTCAGCCGGCCCGAACTGCTCGACGAGGCCGCGCTGGTGGCGCAAATCGAGGCCGGCCATCTCAGCGGCGCGGCGCTCGACGTGTTCGAGAACAAGCATGGCATCAATCCGCGGCTGCTGGCGCTGGCCGAGGCCAACAAGGTGGTGCTGACCGCCCATATGGCCTCGGCAACGCTCGAAGCGCGGGTGGAGATGGGCGAGACGGTGATCGTCAATATCCGTGCCTTCATGGATGGGCACCAGCCGCCGCACCGGGTGCTGCCCGAGGGCGGGCGCGGCTCGCTGAGCTGACCGCCGGGCGCGACGCGCCGGTCGCGCATGGGGGGCAGATGCGCTGGCGGATTGACGCGGGCCCGCCGAGGGCATAATTCCCGCCCATGAGCAAAGATAACAAGCAAACCGGCCCGACCCAGCGCTCGCTGCGCATGGGTGAACTGGTCCGCCATGCGATGGCGGACATCTTCGCCCGCGGCGACATCGATGACGATGCCCTGCGCGGCACGGTGATCACCGTGCCCGAAGTGCGCATGAGCACCGATCTCAAGCTGGCCAATGTCTATATCATGCCGCTTGGCGGCCAGCATGCCGACGAGATCGTCGCCGCGCTGAACCGGCACCGCAAATATGTGCGCGGCCGGGTGTCGCCGGCACTCAACGTCAAATTTGCGCCCGAAGTGCGGTTCTTTGTCGACGAGACCTTCGAGGAAGCCGGCCGCATCGATGCGCTGCTGCGCTCGGAAAAGGTCAAGCGTGACCTGGCCGGTGATGACGGCGAGACCGATTGAGCGCCCCCAAACGCGTCAAGCGCGCGGTTTCCGGCTGGGTCGTCCTCAACAAGCCCTATGACATGACCTCGACCCAGGCGGTGGGCAAGGTGCGCTGGCTGTTCAGTGCGGCCAAGGCCGGCCATGCCGGCACGCTCGATCCGCTGGCCACCGGCATCCTGCCGATTGCGCTGGGCGAGGCGACCAAGGCGGTGCCGCAGGTGCAGGACGGCACCAAGGTCTACCGCTTTGCCATTGCCTGGGGCAGCGCCACCACCACCGACGATACCGAAGGCACGGTGATCGCCACCTCCGACGTGCGGCCCGACCGGGCGGCGCTCGAAGCGGTGCTGCCGGCCTTTACCGGCACGATCCTGCAGCGGCCACCGATCTTTTCGGCGCTCAAGATTGATGGCGAGCGGGCCTATGACCTGGCGCGGGCCGGCGAAGTCGTGGAGCTGGCGCCGCGCGAAATCGATGTTGACGCCATCAGGCTGCTCGAGCATGGCAGCGAAAGCTCGGTGCTCGAGGTGACCTGCGGCAAGGGCACCTATGTGCGCTCGCTGGCGCGTGATATCGGCGAGGCGCTGGGCACGCGGGGCCATGTCAGCCTGCTGCACCGCTCGGCCGTCGGGCCGTTCAACGATGCCGATGCGCTGACCATCGACCAGCTCGAGGCGCTGAGCCTGGAGGAACGCGACCGGCTGCTGAAGCCGGTCTGGTCGGGCTTTGTCGACCTGCCGGAAGTCCGGCTCGATGCGTTGCAGGCCAATGCGGTGCGGCATGGCAATAGCGTGCTGCTGACCGGGGCGGGTGCGCCGGTGACGCTGGACGAATGCTGGGCCAGCTTCAAGGGCGAGGTGCTGGCCACCGGCTGGGTCGAATTCGGCCAGTTCCAGCCGCGGCGGGTCTTCAATTAGGCAGCAAAAAGGCGGGGATTGCTCCCCGCCTCGATCTTGTCGTCGCTTAGTTGATGAAGAAGACGATGATGATGATCAGCCAGATCGGCACGCCGAGCAGCCAGAGTCCAATGCCTCGAAACATCTGATTTCCTTTCCTTAGAACCGGCGGAACACGTCAGCAAAGACGCTGTTGTTGTCGCGATGATTGCCACCCTTCTGGGCAGCCCAGAAGGCACCAATGGCCGAGATCAGCAGCGAGGCTGCGAGCAGGAAAGCGGCGATGATGGCGGTGTTGCGGGCAATGCGGGCAGCCTCGATGGCTTCCTGGCGGGCAGCTTCAACGCTAGTGATGGCCTGGTCGACGCGGGTTTCGGCTTCAGCCTGGGCAAGACCGGTATTGGCGGCCACGACACTGGCCAGATAGGTCCGGTCAGCCTCGGCAACAGTGCCATCGCCAAGCGCAGCCTGGGCAAAGATACGGCCAGCTTCAGCGCGGGCCTGCCCTGCTTCAACCGGCTGGGTCGAGCGGAACATGGTGTCGATGAAATAGGCGTTCGGATCCATGGCTTCGGCCGAACCTTCGGCCACATTGGAGGCAGCAATGGTGGCGGTTGCGGCCACATTGCCGGCGGTGGACACCGCCGCGCCAATGCCGCCAATGGCAATGACGGAGCCCAGGATGGCGGCGCCAGCCCAGACGAGCAGGCCATGTGCCCCATCGCGCAGGTCGCTCTCGTCTTCATTGGCGTCGAAGTGACGGCGGCGCAGACGGCCGGTCAGGTAGCCGCCAGCCATGAAGCTGGAAATCTGCACCCAGAGGAACCAGCTGGCGGCGACAATGCCGATGACCAGCGGGTTGGCACCCGTGCCATAGCCGAAGTCGAGGAAATTGAGGCCAACGGCCGAGCCAAAGCTGATCAGCACCAGGCTGATGGCTGTGGCCAGCGCAATGCCGGCAAAGATGGCAGGCCAGTCGACATAGCTGGACTGGTCGCGATCGGTGGATTCAGATTCGATAATGGCGACGCCCGCGGGCGCATCAATGCTCATTGTGGCAGCTCCTGAAATGATGGGGTTTGGACGGCCAGAAGGCTCAAGCCAGACCGATGAAAGACAGGATTGCCATGACGACAACGACCAGACCGACGAGGTAAATGATGGAGTTCATTTTAATATGCCTTGTTGAGTGACGCAGGTGCCGTATCAACAGAGCGTGAGCAAATTCGTTCCCGGAGCGGGGCAAATATGTACACAACAAGGCAAGCAAAAAGGCGGGACTTGCGCCCCGCCCCTGCCGTCAATGGAATGTGGACCGCTTACTTCAGCGCGTCGGTGACGACGGTGGAATAAGCGCCTTCAGGCTGGGTCTTGATGATCTTCTGGTCGAGCAGCGCCTTTACCGTGCGCTCATAGGTGGCCATGTCGAGCGCCGGATCGGTGGCGTCGACAAGCTTGGAGACCTCGCCGGTCATGTAGAGCTGGTGCTCGAGCGTGGCGGCACCGGTCTCGTCCATGTCGACGACGATCTGGGCGGCTTCCTCGGGGTTTTCCAGGGCGTAGGCCCAGCCCTGCATGGAGGCCTTCACGAAGCGGGTATAGGCGTCGACCTTGGCGGGATCGGCCAGGGTGTCTTCCATGACATAGAGCCCGTCTTCGAGCAGGTCATTGCCCATTTCGGAATAGTTGAAGATGGTCAGGTTGTCCGGGCCGTAGCCGGCGTCGAGGGCCTGACCATATTCATTATAGGTCATGACCGAAATGCAGTCGGCCTGGCCCTGGATCATGGGCTGGATGTCAAAGCTCTGCTGCAGCACGGTGACGCCGCCTGCCGAGCCGTCGGTGGCAATGCCTTCCTTGTTCATCCAGGCAAAGAACGGATATTCATTGCCGAAGAACCAGACTCCCAGCGTGTGACCGGGGAAATCGGCAACCGTCTTGATGCCGGTTTCGGTGGGACAGATCATCATCAGGCCCGAGCGCTTGAAGGGCTGGGCGATATTGACCAGCGGCACGCCGGTTTCGCGCGCCGCCATGCCGGCCGCCATCCAGGTGACGATGATGTCGGCGCCGCCGCCGGCGATCACCTGTTCGGGGGCGATATTGGGGCCGCCCGGCAGGATGGTGACATCGAGATTTTCGGCGTCATAGAAGCCCTTGGATTCGGCGACCAGATAGCCGGCGAACTGCGCCTGGGTGACCCATTTGAGCTGCAGGGTCAGCGCGTCCTGTGCGAATGCCGGCGTGGCCGCAAGCGCCAGGGCGCTGACGAGCAGACCTCCGATAAGTTTGTTCATTGTCGTTCCCTTTTCCCTGTTACGTCCGTCCACCACGGACAGACGGATGCCAGAAAGTGACCCCGCGCTCGATGAGCGCGATCACCCCGTAGAAGGCGGACCCCGCGATCGCGGCAACCGCGATCTCCGCCCAGACCAGGTCGATGGCGAGACGCCCCACCCCGGTCGATATCCGGAAGCCCATTCCCACAACGGGCGTCCCGAAGAATTCCGCTACGATCGCGCCGATCAAGGCCAGAGTCGAATTGATCTTGAGGGCGTTGAAAATGAAGGGGCCGGCAGCGGGCAGCCGCAACTTCAAGAGCGTCTGCCGATAGGAGGCAGCATAGGTGGCCATGAGGTCGCGCTCGATGGCGCTGGCGGCGTTGAGCCCCGCCACGGTGTTGACCAGCATGGGAAAGAACGTCATGGCGACGACGACGGCAGCCTTGGACTGCCAGTCAAAGCCGAACCACATGACCATGATCGGGGCGATGCCGATAATGGGCAGAGCCGACATGAAATTGCCGATCGGCATGATGCCGGCCTTGAGGAAGGGCGAGCGGTCGACCAGGATGGCGACGCCCAGACCGGCGAGGCACCCGATGGCATAGCCGGGCAGTACCGACTTGACGAAGGTCTGCACGAAATCGGCCCAGAGGATGGGGATTTCCGTGACGAAGCGCGCGCCGATGGCCGAAGGCGGCGGCAGGATGACCGGGGGCACATTGGCGCCGCGCGTCACCACTTCCCAGATGACCAGCAAGGCCAGGCCAAAGACGGTGGGGATGAGCAGGCTGGTGCCGGTTTCAGGCAGGCTGCCGGCGCGGATGGCCGCAGCGAGGCGTTCGACAAACAGCCAGGCAAAGGCCCAGCCGGCCAGCAAAGCCAGCCAGTGATGGAAGGGCAGCGCGGTCCCGGCGGAGAGGCCGGCCAGCAGCGCGATAGCAGCCAGCACCGCCAGGGCGCCATCGAGCCACACAGTCAAGGGCAGGACGAAACGCGCCAGCGACAGCGTCGCCAGGGCGAAGAACAGCGCCAGCAGCGGGGTAGCACCCAGGCTGGGCAGGGTGAGGACCAGCCCAACCAGGCCGGTCAGCGCGGCGGCAAGCGCCAGCACCATCTGCAGGCGCGAGAGGCCGGCGCGGCTCATACCCGCACCCCCATGCGCGCATTGACCCAGCGCTCGGCGCTGCCGACGATGGCGACCAGAATGGCAGCAAGGCCGGCGGCGATGAACAAGGCGGCCCAGATCTGCACGGTCTGGCCGTTATAGGAGCCGGTGAGCAGGCGCACGCCCAGGCCACCGCCGGCGGCATTGGAGAGCTCGGCCACCACGGCACCGATCAGCGAAATGGCAATGCCCACCTTCATCGAGGCAAAGAGGAACGGCATGGCGGCCGGCCAGCGCAGCTTCCAGAAGGCCTGAAAGGGGCTGGCATCATAGGTGCGCAGCAGGTCGAGCTGGATGGCCTCGGGCGAGCGCAGGCCCTTGACCATGCCGACGACCACCGGGAAGAAGCTCAGATACATCGAGATCAGCGATTTGGGCACCAGCCCGGTCAGGCCCATGGCGCCGAGCCCGACCACGACCATGGGCGCCACCGCCAGGATGGGGATGGTCTGGCTGGCAATGATCCAGGGCATCAGCGAGCGGTCCGACGCATCATTGTGGATGATGGCCACGGCCAGGCCCACGCCGAGCACGGTGCCCAAGGCAAAGCCGAGCAACGTGGCCGAGAGGGTGATCCAGGCGTGAAAGGCGAGCGAGCGGCGCGAGGTGAATTCCAACGCCACGGTCGCGTTCCAGATCTCGCCGACCACCTGATGGGGCGCCGGCAGTACCGGCTTGTCCTGGTTCCAGGTCTGGGTGGCAAAGCTGGCAAAGGGCAGATCGACCAGCTCGGCGCGGGTGTTGAGCGTGGTCTGCCAGGCCGCATTCATGGGAATGGCTGCGGCGTACCAGATGACGAGGATGGCCAGCAGGATGGTGAAGACGGGGATGAAGCGGGTCATGGATTTTGCGCCCGATCCTTCGGGTCGAGCTCTCCCCTCAGGAGAGAGGTGATGACTGGCCCTGAGATCATCAAACGTGATCCTCGTCATAGCTGTGCCCGGCCCGCAGGCCGTCGCGCACGCGGGCGGCGATGGCCAGGAATTCGGGCGTCTCGCGGATATCGAGCGGGCGCTCGGCCGGCAGGGTGCTCTCGATGATGTCGGTGACGCGGCCGGGGCGCGGCGACATGACCACGATCTTGGTCGAGAGATAGACCGCCTCGGGAATGGAATGGGTGACAAAGCAGATGGTCTTCTGCGTGCGCGCCCAGAGCTTGAGCAGTTCGGCATTGAGATGGTCGCGGACGATTTCGTCGAGCGCACCGAAAGGCTCGTCCATCAGCAGCAGATCGGCATCAAAGCTCAGCGCCCGGGCGATGGAGGCGCGCTGCTGCATGCCGCCCGACAGCTGCCAGGGATATTTCTGCTCGAAGCCGGTCAGGTTCACCAGTTCCATGGTGCGGGCAATGCGCTCGGCCTGCTCGGCCTGGGCATAGCCCATGATTTCGAGCGGCAGGGCGATGTTGCGGGCGATGGTGCGCCAGGGATAGAGCGCCGGCGCCTGGAACACATAGCCATAGGCCCGGTCCCGGCGGGCATTGCCCGGGGTCTGGCCATTGATGGTCAGGGTGCCCGAGGTGGGCTGTTCGAGATCGGCAATGGTGCGCAGGAAGGTGGTCTTGCCGCAGCCGGAAGGCCCGATGAAGGAGACGAACTCGCCCTTCTCGATGGTGAGATTGACGTCGCTGAGGGCAATGACGTCGCCATCATTGGTGGGAAAGGTGAGACCGAGATGGGTGGCGGCAACGACTGCGGTCATGACAGGTTCATCAAACCCCACTGGCGGGGATGCCGGAGCGCTCGACCTTGCGCGGGGCGACGAGGTCTTTCCATTGGCTGAGCGCCTGGTTGACCGGGTTCTTGGCCTCGCGGGCGACGAACTGGCCATGGCCGGGCCGGTGGCGCATCTCGTTTTCCACCACCGCGACCTGACCGCGGGTCAGCACGAAGCGCGGCAGCCCGGTGACCTCGAAGCCCTCAAAGACATTGTAGTCGATGGCCGACTGCTGGCTGGCCGCCGTGATGGTCTTTTTGCGCGCCGGATCCCAGACGACGAGGTCGGCATCGGCGCCGACCAGCACCGCGCCCTTTTTGGGATAGAGGTTGAGGATCTTGGCGATATTGGTCGAGGTCACGGCAACGAACTCGTTCATGGTCAGCCGCCCGGTGGCGACGCCGCGGCTCCACAGCACGGCGAGGCGATCTTCGACGCCGCCGGTGCCATTGGGGATCTTGGAGAAATCGCCAATGCCGTTGCGCTTCTGCGCCGTAGTAAAGGCGCAGTGATCGGTGGCCACCACCGAGAGCGAGCCCGACTGCAGACCGGCCCAGAGCGAATCCTGGTGCAGCTTGTTGCGGAAGGGCGGCGACATGACGCGCCGGGCGGCGTGATCCCAATCGGGGTTGGCATATTCGCTGTCGTCGAGCGTCAGATGCTGCACCAGCGGCTCGCCATAGACGCGCATGCCCTGCTGGCGGGCGCGGCGAATGGCCTCGTGCGCCTGTTCGGAGGAAACGTGCACGACATAGAGCGGCACGCCGGCCATGTCGGCGATCATGATGGCGCGGTTGGTGGCTTCACCCTCGACCTCGGGCGGCCGGGAATAGGCGTGACCCTCGGGGCCGTTATTGCCCTCGGCGAGCAGCTTTGCCGTCAAAGCGGCGACGACATCGCCATTTTCGGCATGTACCAAAGGCAGCGCGCCCAGTTCGGCGCAGCGCGAGAAGGAGGCAAACATCTCATCGTCATTGACCATGAGCGCGCCCTTATAGGCCATGAAGTGCTTGAAGCTGGTAATGCCGCGTTTGACGACGTCGTCCATCTCGCGCCAGACCTGCTCGTCCCACCAGGTGATGGCCATGTGGAAGCTGTAATCGGCGCTGGCCTTGCCGGATTTGTTGTCCCACATGGAGAGCGCCTCGAGCAGGCTCTGGCCGGGGCTGGGCAGGCAGAAATCGACCACCATGGTGGTGCCGCCCGAGAGCGCCGCGCGCGTGCCGCTCTCGAAATCATCGGCGGAATAGGTGCCCATGAAGGGCATTTCGAGATGGGTATGCGGGTCGATGCCGCCGGGCATGATGTAGCAGCCGGTCGCATCAAGGGTTTTGTCACCCGACAGGTTCGGCCCGATCTCGACGATGACATCGCCCTCGATCCTGACGTCCGCCTTGTAGGTAAGGTCGGCGGTAACGACGGTGCCGTTCTTGATGACTGTGCTCATGCTGGGTTCCCTGTAATTGCGCCGTCTCCGCGGCATATTCCGTCCGGTCCGCACGCACCCCTCAGCGCTGTCGCGGACCATCATTATCTCATTCTCAATACGGCCAGCCGATACCAGCCGCCGCGCCTGTCGGCGCGGACGTCAAAGCTCCAATGCTGCAAGTGTATTGGCCATAGGCCTCGATGAGATCGAGGCGCCTTTCAACACGCGCCAGACGCTCGTCCATGCGGTCGAACCGCGTCGACAGGCCGGCATATTGGTGCTCAAGATTGCCAAGCCGGCCTCGGATTTCACGAAGCTCATCGGTGTGCTGATCAAGCGTCGCCCGGATCGCACACAGCAGTTCGAGAACAAGGTTGTCGGTCTCCATCCGGAGACCCCCAACATCATCTGACGCAAATATAGGCCCATCTGCCTCACTCGACAATCTCCGCGGTCTCGAGCACGGCGTGGAACAGCACGTCGGCGCCGGCGGTGGCCCAGTCGCGGGAAATCTCCTCGGCCTCGTTGTGACTGAGGCCGCCGACGCAGGGGCACATGATCATGGTGCTTGGCGCGATGCGATTGGTCCAGCAGGCGTCGTGGCCGGCGCCGGAAATGATGTCCATGTGGCTATAGCCCAGCTTTTCGGCGGCGGCGCGGACGCGGTTGACCAGGGTGGGATCAAAGGCCACGGGATCGAAATGGCCGACCGCCTCCATGGCATAGCCGACGCCGAGTTCGGCGCAGATCGCCTGCGCCCTGGCCTCGATCTGCTCGCGCATCGAGGTCAGCTTGTCGAGGCTGGGCGAGCGGATATCGACGGTAAAGACCACACTGCCGGGCAGCACATTGCGCGAATTGGGGGAGAATTTCATCTGGCCGACGCCGCCGACGGCGCCCGGCTGATGCGCCATGGCGATCTCCTGCACTGCCTCGATGATCCGGGCGGTGGCCAGGCCAGCATTGACGCGCATCAGCATCGGCGTCGAGCCGGTATGGGCTTCCTTGCCGGTCAGGGTGAATTCGAGCCACCACAGGCCCTGGCCGTGGGTGACGACGCCGATCTGCCTGTTCTCGGCCTCGAGAATGGGGCCCTGCTCGATGTGATATTCAAAATAGGCATGCATCTTGCGGGCGCCAACCTCTTCTTCACCGCGCCAGCCGATGCGGGCGAGCTCGTCGCCATAGGTGAGGCCCGCCTGATCCTGGCGGGCATAGGCATAGTCCTGGGTGTGGATGCCGGCAAAAACGCCCGAGGCCAGCATGGCGGGGGCAAAGCGGGCGCCCTCCTCATTGGCCCAGTTGGTGACGACGATGGGGTGGCGGGTCTTGATGCCCAGATCGTTCATCGAGCGCACCAGTTCGAGCCCGGCCAGCACGCCGAGCACGCCGTCATATTTGCCGCCGGTGGGCTGTGTATCGAGATGGGATCCGACATAGACCGGCAGGGCGTCCGGGTCGGTGCCCGGCCGGGTCATGAACATGGTGCCCATTTGGTCGACGCCCATGGTGAGCCCCGCCTCGGTACACCAGCGCTGGAACAGGCGACGGCCTTCGCCATCCTCGTCGGTCAGGGTCTGGCGGTTATTGCCCCCGGCAATGCCGGGGCCAATGCGGGCCATGTCCATCAGGCTGTCCCAGAGCCGATCACCATTGATACGAAGGTTTTCTCCTGGGGCAGACATGGGCATTAGTCCTATTTCACGCTCGGGAAGCTGAATTCGGCGCCGCCCTTGATGCCGGCGGGCCAGCGGGTGGTGACGGTCTTGAGGCGGGTATAGAAGTGAACGCCTTCGGGCCCGTAGATGGCGTGGTCACCGAACAGCGAGCGCTTCCAGCCGCCAAAGGAGTGATAGGCCACCGGCACGGGGATGGGGACATTGATGCCCACCATGCCGACCTCGATCTTGTCGGCAAATTCACGGGCGGCGTCGCCGTCGCGGGTGAAGATGGCGGTGCCATTGGCATATTCGTGGCCGTGGATCAGATCGACCGCGTCCTGATAGGTATCGGCACGGACCACCGAGAGCACCGGTCCGAAAATTTCTTCGCGGTAGATGGTCATGTCCGGGGTGACATTGTCGAACAATGTGCCGCCGACATAATAGCCGCCTTCATAGCCCTGCAACTTGAAGCCGCGGCCATCGACAACGAGGTCGGCGCCCTGGGCGACGCCGGCATCGATATAGCCGAGAATCTTGTCGCGGTGCATGGCGGTGACCACCGGACCCATTTCGGCGTCCTTGTCGGTGGACGGGCCGATCTTGAGGCTTTCGACGCGTGGCTTGAGCTTGGCGATCAGCGCATCGCCGGTCGCCTTGCCCACCGGCACGGCAACGGAAATGGCCATGCAGCGTTCGCCGGCCGAGCCATAGCCGGCGCCCATCAGCGCGTCGGCGACCTGGTCGAGATCGGCATCGGGCAGGATTACCATATGGTTCTTGGCGCCGCCCAGGGCCTGGACACGTTTGCCGGCCTTGGTGCCGCGCTGGTAGACATATTCGGCGATGGGCGTCGAGCCGACAAAGCTCACCGCCTTGATGTCGGGATGGTCAAGAATGCCATCGACCATTTCCTTGTCGCCGTGGACGACATTGAGGATGCCTTCGGGGAGGCCGGCTTCCATGAAGAGGTTCCAGGCCAGCATGGAGGCCGAGGGATCGCGCTCGGAGGGCTTGAGGATGAAGGCATTGCCGCAGGCAATGGCGGCCGGATACATCCACATCGGCACCATGGCCGGGAAGTTGAACGGGGTGATGCCGGCGACCACGCCCAGTGGCTGGCGGTCGGAATAGGAATCGATGCTCGGGCCGACATTGCGGGAGAATTCGCCCTTGAGCAGCTGGGGAATGCCGCAGGCAAAATCGACGCAGTCGATGCCGCGGGCGACTTCGCCCAAAGCGTCGTCATGCACCTTGCCGTGCTCGCGGGAGATCTCGCGGGCCAGGTCATCGGCATATTGATCGAGCAGCGCCTTGAACTTGAACATGACGCGGGCGCGCTTCATGGGCGGGGTATTGCCCCAGCTCACCTGCGCGGCCTTGGCCGAAGTCACGGCGTCGTTGAGTTCGCTCAGCGTCGAGAGCGGCAGTTCGGCCGAGACTTCGCCGGTGGCCGGGTTGAAGACGGGCACACGACGGCCAGTCGAGACATAGCGTTTGCCGGCGACGGCGTTTTCAATGGTGTTCATCAGTCGATGCTCCGCAGGGCTGTGCGGACGCCATCGATCAGCTCGCCGATCTGGGATTCCGAAATGATCAGGGGTGGGCTCATGGCGATGATGTCGCCGGTGGTGCGCACCAGGAAGCCATCGTCATAGCATTTGAGGAAGGCCGAGAAGGCGCGCTTGGTGGGCGCCCCGGCAATGGGCTCGAGTTCGACGGCGCCAACCAGACCGATATTGCGGATGTCAATGACATGCGGCTCGCCCTTGAGCGAATGCAGGGCATCCTGCCAGACCGGGGCGAGGGCGGCGCCGCGGGTGAGCAGGCCCTCTTCCTTGTAGGTTTCGAGCGTGGCCAGACCCGCCGCCGAAGCCATGGGGTTACCCGAATAGGTATAGCCATGGAAGAACTCGATCATGTGCTCGGGTCCCTGCATGAAGGCGTCGTGGATTTCGCCGGACACAAGCACGGCGCCCATGGGAATGACGCCGTTGGTCAGGCCCTTGGCGGTGACCATGATATCAGGGGTGACGCCGAAATAGTCGGCGCCGAACGGGGTGCCGAGGCGACCGAAGCCGGTGATGACCTCGTCAAAGATCAGCAGGATGCCGTGTTTCTTGGTGATGTCGCGCAGGCGCTGCAGGTAGGCCATGGGCGGGATCAGCACGCCGGTGGAGCCGGCGACGGGCTCGACGATGACGGCGGCAATGGTGGAGGCATCGTGCAGGGTGACGATGCGCTCGAGCTCGTCGGCCAGCTCGGTGCCATATTCGGGTACGCCCTTGGAATAGGCGTTCTTGGCCAGGTTATGGGTGTGCGGCATGTGGTCGACGCCGGTCAGCAGGGTGCCGAACATCTTGCGGTTGGTGACAATGCCGCCCACGGAAATGCCGCCGAAATTGACGCCGTGATAGCCGCGCTCACGGCCGATGAGGCGGCTGCGCGCGCCCTCGCCCTTCACCCGGTGATAGGCCAGGGCCACCTTGAGCGCGGTCTCGACCGATTCCGAACCCGAATTGGTGAACAGCACGTGGTCGAGTCCCTTGGGGGCAATGTCGACGAGGCGGTTGGCCAGCTCGAAGGCCTTGGGATGGCCCATCTGGAAGGCGGGGGCATAATCGAGTTCGGCCGCCTGTCTGGCGATGGCCTCGACGATTTTGGGCCGGGCATGACCGGCATTGCAGCACCACAGACCCGCCGTGCCGTCGAGCACCTGGCGACCATCGGAGGTGGTGTAGTGCATGTCCTTGGCGGCCACGAACATGCGCGGGGATTTCTTGAACTGCCGGTTGGATGTGAACGGCATCCAGAAGGCACCCAGATCGTTCGGTACCACGGCGCTAGAATTGGACACGGCACTCACTCCCATAATTCCGGACTGATCGCGATTGGCACTTGACGCGCGCGCGCAATGCTTCGAATTTTGACCAGTTGGAAAAATGTTAGCACTCCCAAACTTTCTAGCAAGGCGAAAAATGCCGCCGACCAAAATGAACAGTGCCGAGATTGCCGCCAGCCCCAAGCGCCAGCACAAGGCCGATGCCAAGGCGGCCAGCCATACGCCGGCAAAAGCCCGGCCGCTGACGCGCATCCAGCGCGAGAAACAGGACGTGATCCTGGAGGCGGCGCTGGAGGTGTTTTCCATGCATGGCTTTCGCGGCGCCACGATCGACCAGATCGCCGAAGTGGCGGGAATGAGCAAACCCAACCTGCTCTATTATTTCCCGCGCAAGGAAGAGATCCACCGCCGGCTGATGGCAGCGCTGCTTGAGACCTGGCTGGCGCCGCTGCAGGAAATGAACGCCGATGGCGACCCCTTCCCGGAAATCCGCTCCTATATCCGGCGCAAGCTCGAAATGGCGCGCGACTATCCGCGCGAGAGCCGGCTGTTTGCCAATGAAATGCTGCAGGGGGCGCCGCGCATCATCGAGATGATCGAGGTGGACCTGAAAAACCTGGTCGATGAAAAGGCCAAGGTGCTGCTGGGCTGGATGGACCAGGGCAGGCTGGCCCGCACCGATCCCTATCACCTGATCTTTTCGATCTGGGCGACGACGCAGCACTATGCCGATTTCGATGTGCAGGTGCGGGCGGTGCTGGGCAAGGGGCGCAATGGCGAGGGGCGTTTCGAGGATGCGGCGCGCTATCTCGAGCAACTGTTCCTGCACGGGCTGACGCCCCGGCCGCGCGGGGCCGCGGAGACGCGCTGAGCGGTCAGGCGCAGAGCCGTTCGGCGCGCCCGGCCGGTTCGGGCGCCTTGCCGGCGAACTCGAAATTGCTGCCGGGCCGGGACTTGGCGCGATACAGGGCGGCATCTGCCGCCGCCAGCAGGGTGGATGGCAGCAGGCCGGTATCGATATCGGCAACGATGCCCAGGCTGGCACCGACCTGGACCGTGCGCCCCATGACGGGCACGGGCTGCTCGATCAAAATGATGCAGGCGCGGGCCAGCAAGGCGAGCGACCCGGCATCGGGCCGGCTCACGCAGAGCAGGACAAATTCATCGCCGCCCAGCCGGGCCAGCTGATCGCCGGGCGCCAGCAGATCGGAGAGGCGCTGACCCACGCTGCGCAGCACCAGGTCCCCGGCAGCGTGGCCCAGCGCGTCGTTGACGGCCTTGAAGCGATCGAGATCGAAGATGATGAGGCCAAATGGCGTCGCCGCGACGGTGTGCTCTTCCATGGCGGTTTCAAGCGCCAGGCGATTGGCGAGGCCGGTCACCAGGTCGGTGCGCGATTGCCAGTGCGCCAGGCGACGCTGGCGCTCGACATCGCGGACGAGGCCACGCACCCGCATCACCATCGCCAGCACCACGGCCAACAAGCCCAGCATAAGCGGCACGCGAATGGGCACGAAGCGGGCATAGATCTCGTCGGCATAGCCGCTGGCGCTCCACACCAGATAGGCAACGGTGCCATCTTGCTGGCGCAGCAGCGGCAGGGCCTGCTCCCGTTCACCCGTTGGCAGTGTGGGGGACAGACGGGCATCGTCGAGACCGGCGATCTGGCGGATCAGCGCCATGCTGCGCGGATTAAGACTCTCACCGTCCTGGGTCAGCAGATCGATGGCATTGGCCGCGCGTTGCCGTTCGTCGGCGAGAAGGCCGCCATCAAGGATGGTGCGCACCTGCAGGGCGGTAACGAGCATGACGGCGGCGGTGACCATGAGCATGGCAATGCTGAGCATCAGCCAGCGGCCGATTGACCTGATGGCGTGATGCTCGTCCTGTGCGGCCGGCGCAAGAGTGCGCGGCCCGCAAAAGCGGCGTATCGATCTGAATGTCATTCCTGCGTCCTACGGCGCGCAGACAGTGAGCCCCAAGAGGTTGGCAAATGGTTAGCAGCGGATGGAATCACCGGCAAAACCCTGCCGCAATCGCGCCACAATCGACCAGCCCTGGCCCAGAATGGGTGGATGCTCGTCTCACCAATGCGGAAAACCGGCACTTTTTGCGCTTGCTGACGGAACTGTTACCGTTCAACCACACCCGGCAAGATGAATCCGCAATCGTGGCTCTGTCCCCTCCGGCATTCCAGCAATGCGGACAATAGCGGATTCATTTCCTCCAGATCCGGCGGGCGCCGGACAATGCGGCGCAGACAAGGCACCCATTACTGCGGCATGATTGCAACAAAACGGCCTCGGGGATCCCCCTAAGCCAATCCAGGCACATTGTGGCCGGGCGACTGCACTAGTCAGCGGTCAACGCCAACTGCATTGAGATTCAGATTTGACTAGAAAAGCCGTCTCCGTCGCCGCACTTGCTGTGCTTGTGCTCTCCATTGCCACGCCCAGCTTCGCCCAGTGTGGCGGCGCCTCCTGGTACGGTCCAGGGTTCAACGGGAAAACCGCCGCTTCCGGCGAAACCTTCAACGAAAATGCCATGACCGCCGCGCACCGCTCGCTGCCCTTCGGCACCAAGGTCAAGGTGATCGACCAGCGCAACGGCCGCGAGATCGAAGTGACCATCAATGATCGCGGCCCGTTTGTCGGCAAGCGGATCATCGACCTGTCCAAGGCGGCGGCAACCGAACTGGGCTTCCGCAATCGCGGCGTCACCTCGGTGTGCATCAGCCAGCTCTAAACCGCCTGCCATCCATGCTGCGTCGCAGACGGGCCGTCTCCACAGGAGGCGGCCCGTCTGCTATGGGCGCAGGCCCAGGGCGTCGATGGCCGCGACCTGGACACGATCGAGCGGACCGCGCTGTTCGGCAAGCAGGGCCTGCTCCAGCTCGGCCACGTTCTTGACCCCCAGCACCAACGTGTCGACGCCCTCCATGCCCAAGGCATAGCGATGGGCGACAATGGCCGGATCTTCCCCCCATTGCCGACACAGCGCCCGATAGGGCGCCGCACGGTCAAAATCGGCGCTGGTGGGTGATCGCTCGGCGCGGTCGAGGGACCCGGTCAGCGCCCCGGCCTGCACCGCCCGCACCCCCATGACGCCGACGCCCTGCGCTTTTGCCGCTGCAATGACGTCGCGCGGGCGGGGTGGCAGACCCGTGCCGTTCATCTCGCCCGGACTGTCGAGCAGGTTGGCAATGGCCTGCACAGCGGCGGGGCGCGTCGCGTCGGCTAGGGCATCAATGGTGGCGGCGGCATGGTTGATGCCGGTAATGCCCCAATGGCCGATCAGACCCTCCGACACCAGACGCTCGAAAGCAGGAATGACGCCGTCGCGATAGAGGCTGATGCTGGTGGAGCGCTCGTCGCGCGGCGGCTGGCCCGGCGGATAGGTGAAGTCATCCGGGCGGATTTCGCTGTGCAGCAGAAACATGTCCACCCGCTGCAGCCGCATCGCCGCCAGGCTGGATTCGAGAGAAGCGCGCAGGCGGGCATAGACACTGTCGGCGGGAACGGTGCCCAGGCTGTGCTTGGTGGTGACCCGCACGCCGCCGGGCAGGTGCCCAGCAAAGGCCTCGCCGATCATCGCCTCGCAGATCTTGTAGCCGGGCGCGGCGTCGAGCAGGTCGATGCCGGCGTCGACAGCGCGGCGCAGCGTGGCCACGGCGTCAGCGGGCGAGGTCGGCCCCCAGACCGTGCCGATACCGCCGCCGCCCAGCGTCAGCCGGCTGACAGGCCCGAAAGTGCCCAGTGTGTTGGTCTGCATGGTCTTGCTCCAGTTCAATTGCCGTCACAATGTCGGCGATGGTGTCGCGGGGTGCGCCGATATCGACCAGCAGGTGGTCGTCGAGCATGGACAGCTGCTGGATGGTGTTGGCCCGCTGCCAGCGCCGGACCAGAAAGCGCAAAAAGAGCATCAAACATGCTTGCCTCCAATAGCCGGCCGCGCGCCATGCTGGCGCCATAGCCGGCCTTTCAGATTTGATGGTATGGTGATGGGCGGTTCACAGGATGTGCGTTCGCCTGTGCGTAATCTGGCGTCCTGCCTGACAATTATCTACGGGGAAGAGTGCAAGGCTCATTGCAGAAATGAAAAGCGATCTGAACTGGGACGATCTGCGGGTATTCCTCGATGTAGCCCGGCTGGGCGGCTTGAGCGCCGCCACCGAGACCACCGGCCTGAGTGCGGCGACGCTGGGCAGGCGGGTGACGGCGCTGGAGCGTGCGGTGGGCGAGGCGCTGTTCGTGCGCAGCCAGAGTGGCTACCAGCTGACCCAGGCCGGCGAAGACCTGCTGGCGCGGGCTGAGGATGTCGAGGCGGCCATGCTGTCGCTGCGGCGCTGGAAGGAGGGCCATCACGGCGAGCGCATGGTGCGGGTTTCGGCGGGGCCCTGGACCTCGGCCTTTGTGGCCAGCCATATCGGCGACGTCTGGAGCGTGAGCGACCAGTTTGGCCTCGAATTCGTCACCGCCAACCAGAAAGTCGATATCGGCCGGCGCAATGCCGATTTGGGCATTCGCAGCCAGCGCCCGACCGAGCAGTGGCTGGCGGGGCGGCTGATCGGCAAGGTGGCGCATGCGCTCTATTCCGGGCTGAACCTGGTCAATGGCATTGCGGCCGGCTATTTCGTGGGCGTGGTCGGGGAAGGCGCACAGATCCAGTCGGCGCGCTGGCTGCAGGCCCATCATGGCGATCGCATCGCGCTGCGCGGCAATGATGCGATGAGCGTGCGCGAACTGGTGGCGGCAGGCGCGGGGCTGGGGGTGTTTCCCTGCTTCGTCGGCGACAGCGACGCGCGGCTGATCCGCATCGCTTCGCCGATCCGGGAACTGGAAACCGAACAATGGCTGGTCAGCCATCATGAGGAACGCCATGATCCGTCGGTGCGGACGGTGGGCGACCGCCTGGCCGCACTGATGAGCCAGCACGCGGCGCTGTTTCGCGGCGAGTTGCCCCGGCGCTGAAGCCAGGACCCAGCCTTTGCGGCGACGCGGTGTGCCCGGCGGGCAACGCTTTAGTGCAACGTTACAATTGCCCGGCTGAAACGTTTTCGGCCCGCTTTCCCTGCGGCGCGAATTGGCATAGCTTGCGCGCCAATTCAGCCTCACGAGTGGTGCCAGATGACTATCGGCCTTGCCATGCCGCCGCATATCCGCGTGTTTGCCGCCTTCTTCATCTATTCGTTCTGCATGGGGAGCCTCTATCCGCGGTTGCCGGCCATCCAGGAGGCTTTAGGCGTGGCCGAAGGCGCGCTCGGCCTGGCGTTGATCGGCGCCGCCGTCGGCACCCTGATTTCGCTGACCTTTGCCGGTCCGATCATCGAACACATCGGCTATCGCCGCACGCTGCTGGTCGCCATCCCGCTGCTCTCGGTGTTCTACGCCGTGGCCGTCTGGGCGCAGGGTGCGGTGATGTTCTTCCTGCTGCTGGTGCCGGTGGGCATCACCATTGGCTGCATCGAAATCATCATCAATCTGGAGGCCGACCGGGTCGAGCATGCCCTTGGCCGCCGCATCATGAACCGCGCCCATGCCTTCTGGAGCTTCGGCTTCTTCTCGGCAGGCCTGGTCGGCTCGTTCATTGCCCAGGCGGGCGTCTCGCCGCAGCTGCATCTGGCCATCATGGTGCCGGTCATCGGTGTCGTCTCGGTGCTACTGCTGGGCCGCTATCAGCCCGCCGAGCACCGCTCCGGCGGCAGCACCGCGGCAGCACCGCGCTTTGCCCGTCCGACCGGCGCCATCCTGGTGCTGGTCAGCGTCTGTCTGTCGGCCATGATCCTGGAGGGCGCCGGCATCGACTGGTCGGCCATCTATATGCGCGACATTTTCGGCGCGGCGCCGTTCTGGGCCGGCTTTGCGGTGGCGCTGGGCGCGGGTGCCCAGGCGGTGACGCGGTTCTTCGCCGACAGCTTTGTCGAGCGCTGGAGCCCGGCCGTGGTGGCGCGCACCCTGCTCGCCATCTCCGGCATCGGGGCCCTGCTGGTCTTCTTCACGCCGATCTGGTGGCTCGCCTATGTCGGGTTTGCCCTGATCGGCGTCGGCACCAGCGCGCTGTTCCCGCTGGCCATGTCGGCGGCCGCGCAGCGCACCGACCGACCCGCCGCGGTCAATGTCGCGGCCCTGGCGCAGATTTCCTTCGTCGCCTTCCTGCTCGGGCCGCCGCTGCTGGGCTATATTGCCGAGCACTTCGGTATCCGCTGGGCCTTCGGCGTCGCCATTCCACTGGTGATCGTGGGGTTGGTCATGGCCGATGCCGTGGGCACACGACGCCAGTCCAGCCAGGTTCCGGCCGAATGAGAATCGCACCGCAACACCGCATCTATGCGTGCTTTTTTTCCTTCGCCCTGATCACCGGCGCGCTGATGTCGCGCCTGCCCGATATCCAGACCCATCTGGGTGTGTCGGAAGGCCAGCTTGGCCTCACCATGATCGGCATGGCCATCGGTTCGCTGATTTCGCTGACCGTGGGCGCGCCTATCATCGAGCGGCTCGGCTTTCGGACCGCCGCCTTCATCACCACGCTGGGCTCGGCGGTCCTGTTGGCGGTGGTGCCCTGGCTGCCGGTGGCCCCGGCCGTGTTCGCCGTGCTGCTGCTGGTCGGGCTGCTCGCCGGCGCGCTGGAGATCAATCTCAATGTGGAGATCGACCGGCTCGAAACCGCAACCGGCGGGCGCTACATGAACCGCGCGCATGGCTTCTGGAGCGTGGGCTTCTTCGTTACCGCGCTGTTCGGCGCGATGATCCGGCAGTCAGGCCTGTCGGCCGGGCTGCATCTGGCGCTGGTCGCCACGCTCATCGTCGTGGTCACCGGCTATCTGATCGCGGGGGCGACCAATGCGCCCCAGACGGCGCGCAGCCAGACCGAAGCCGGCGGGCATCGCTTCGCCTTCCCCAATCGGGGCCTGCTGCCGCTCTGCCTGATCGGCTTTGCCGCCTTCCTCGTGGAGGGGGCGGGCATCGACTGGTCGGCCATCTATATGCGCAACGTCTTTGCCGTGGAGCCCTTTGTAGGCGGCATGGGGCTGACGCTGTTTGCCTTTTTCATGGCGCTCATGCGCTTGACCGCCGACCCGATCGTCGCGCGCTTCGGCCCGCGCAATGTGGCCATGGTCATGTTGAGCTTTGCCAGCCTGGGCGCGCTGCTGGTGGGGCTGGCGCCAGTTGCCGGGCTGGCCCTGCTGGGCTTTGCGATGATGGGAGCCGGCTGCTCGGCCGTCTATCCGCTGGCGGTGTCGGCGGCGGCGCAGCGCACCGACCGGCCGGCTGCCGTCAATGTCGCGGCCATCGGACAGGTGAGTGTCGTGGTGTTCTTCCTGGCGCCGCCGCTGCTCGGCTTTGTTGCCGAGCTCATCAATATCCGCGCCTCCTATCTGATCTGCCTGCCGCTGCTGCTGGCCGGGCTCTGGGCCTCGAGCTTCGCGCTGGGCGAGCGCAAGCTGGCGGATCCTGCGGGTCTGCCGCCCGAGCCCTTGGCGCCGCTGGGCTAGACCATGGAAGATCTGCCGCCCATCGTGGACCTGCGCCAGTCGGCCACCGCCCTGCGGGTGCAGCGCGGGGTGATGCGGCTGCTGCGCGAGAGCCATGACATGGCCTGCTATGCCGAGGTGACGCTGCGCAGCGGGCGCCGCGCCGATGTGCTGGGCGTGGGGCCCAAGGGCGAGATCTGGATCGTCGAGATCAAGTCGAGCCTGATCGACTTCCAGATCGACCGGAAATGGCCGGAATATCGCGAATTCTCCGACAGGTTCTTCTTTGCCAAGCCGCCCGAGCTGGATGGCGCGATCTTTCCCGACAGCGAGGGGCTGATCGTCGCCGACGGCCATGACGGGGCGATCCTGCGCGACAGCCCGCTGACGCCGCTGGCGCCGGCACGGCGCAAGGCGCTGATGCTCAAGCTGGCCCGGCTGGGCGCCGATCGCATCCACGGCCTGATGGATCCCGGTCCGCGGTGAGTCTGGTTCCCATTGCCCGCTGGCGCATCGTGGCGCTGTTCTTCGTGCATGCTTTGGCCGTCGGCGCCATTCACACCCGCATGCCCGATATCCAACTGCTGGTTGGGCTGAGCGACGCGCAGCTGGGCGTGGTGCTGATGGGGCAGCCGCTGGGGGCGCTGGGCACTTTCCTGTTTTCCAGCCGCATCATCGAGCGTTTCGGCCCGCGCCGGGTGATCCTGTTGCTGCTGCCGCTCGTCACCATCAGCGCGGCGCTGGTGACGGTGCTGCTGCAGCCGGTGGCGATCTTCATCCTGCTGGCCATCAATGGCGTGGGCTTTTCGCTGACCAATATCGCCATCAATGTGGAGGCCGACCGCATCGAGGCGGCCACCGACCAGCGCATCATGAACCGCTGCCACGGCGCCTGGAGCGTCGGCTTTCTCGTGACCTCGCTGGCCGGCGCCGCGCTGCGCGGGCTGGAGGTGACACCCGTGCTGCATCTGTGGCTGCTGGCGCCGCTGGTCATTGGCCTGGTACTGGCAATCGTGCTGCCCATGCCGCTGGTGCCGGCGCGACCGTATGCCGGCGCCATAAAGCGGCGGCTGGCCTGGCCGACGCTGGCGACGCTGGGACTGGTGGCTTTCGGCCTGGGCGCCGGGCTCACCGAAGGGGCAGCACGCACCTGGTCGATCATCTATCTGCGCGACAGCTTCGAGGTGGCCGCCTGGATCGAATCCATGGCGCTGCCGGCCCTGCTGGTCACCATGGCGCTGGGACGGCTGGCTGCCGATCGCTGGATCGACCGCTTCGGGCCCGTGCGGGTGGCGCGGGCGCTGGCGAGCCTGGCCCTCGCCGGCCTCGTGCTGCTGGTGGCGGCGCCCAATGCATGGGCGGCTTTGGGCGGATTTGGCCTGGTGGGACTGGGCATCTGCGTGCTCTATCCGCTGATGCTGTCGGCGGCAGCGCGACTGGGTGACCGTCCGGCCTCGGAAAATGTCGCCGCCACGACGCTGATCTTCCAGCTGGTCAATCTGGGCGCCCCAGTGCTGATCGGCACCGTGGCCGAGGCCTTCGACCTGCGCACCGCCTTTGCCCTGCTGCTGCCGCTGCTGGCGCTCACCTGGCTGATGGCCGGAAAGCTGACGCCTACTCGTCCACCGACTGGGTCTCAACCGGGGTAATCGGGGTGCGCCGGTGGCCGGGCGAAGACGGCGCGCCCAGGGTAGACAGCTGCTGCTGCAGCGCCTGCATCAAGGCCAGCTTGTCCTCGTCGCCCAGGGCCTGCAGCTGCTGGCTGAGCCTGATGGTGAAATCGGAAAACTCGTTGTGCCAGTCGGTGTGGACCTGGTGGGGATCGATGCGCCTTTGGGCCGGCTGCGCCTTGCCGGCTATGCCGATGGCGGTCAGCTCGAAATAGTCGTCGAGCTGGGGCAGTATGAGCTGGTCGGCAGAGATGCCGGTGGCCATCAGGGCGGCGCGCAGCGCCGTGCGCTCCTCGTCCTCGCCATGGGTGAGAAAGATCGCCCCATGGGCGGGCAGGCGCGCCTTGATCCAGGCCATCAGCTCGGAATGGTCGGCATGGGCGGAATAGTTGCCCAGGGCGCGGATGGTGGCGCGGATCGGCACCAGCCGGCCGTGAATGCGGGCCTGCTTGGCGCCGGTGAGGATGACATGGCCCAGCGTGCCGGGCGCCTGATAGCCGACAAACAGCACGGTGGCGTCGCGACGGATCAGGTTGGCGCGCAGGTGATGCTTGATGCGCCCGGCATCGCACATGCCCGAGGCGCTCATGATGATGGCACCGCCGCGAATGGCATTGATGGCCTGGCTGTCGGCCACCGATTCGATGATGCGGAAGCGGGGATCGTTGAACAACTCGTCGGCACCCAGTTCGACATCCTCGAACATGCGGGCATATTTGCGATAGACCCCCGTCACCTTGCTGGCGAGCGGGCTGTCAAGAAAGACCAGTTGCGGATTGATTTCGCCGGATTTGATGAGAAAACCGATATCGTGCAGCAGCTCCTGGCTGCGCTCGACGGCAAAGGTGGGAATGACCAGGTTGCCGCCGCGTGCCAAGGCGGTGTTGATCTCGACGCGCAGGGCCTCGCGGCGCTGCAGCAGGGTATAGTCATCGCGCTCGCGCCCGCCATAGGTGGATTCACACAGGATATAGTCAAAGCCGGCCGGGCCCTCGGGATTGCCGTAGAACACCTTCTCGTCGGGGCCGATATCGCCGGAAAACATCAGCCGCACCGGCTTGTCGCCATCCATGACCTCGACCTCGATGGAGGCCGAGCCGATGATGTGACCGGCATTCCAGTAGCGGGCGCGGACGCCCGGGCCGGGCGCGAACCACTGCTCGTAGCGGCAGGTCTGGCGGTGCCGCAGCGCTTCCTCGGCGTCGGCCATGCTGTAGAGCGGCTGCACCGGTTCATCGCCGCGCCGCCCGGCGCGCTCGGCTTCGCTTTCCTGGATGCCGGCACTGTCGGGCAGCATGTATTCGAGCAGGCCGGACGTGGGTTCGGTCATCCAGGCCGGGCCGCGCCAACCCTCTGCATAGAGCTTGGGCAAGAGGCCCACATGGTCAATATGGGCATGGGTGAGCAGCAGGAAGTCGATGGCCTTGGGATCAAAAGGCGTCGGTTTGAGGTTGAGTGCCCGCACGCTGCGATTGCCCTGGAACAGGCCGCAATCGACCAGGAACTGGCCGCCCGGATGCTCGACGCGATAGCAGGAGCCGGTTACGGTTCCGGCCGCGCCGTGGAAATGCAGGGTGACGGTCATGGCGAATTCCTGATTGGCTGCTGGGTCCGTCGAACTAAGCGCCGGCAATTCGTCGTTGTCGAGACGGACGCTGCAACGCGACCGCAAATAGCAAGCAAGCACAAGGAGATCGAAGATGGCCTATATCGATGGATTCGTGGCTGCGGTGCCCAAGGCCAACAGGCAAGCCTATGGCGAGATGGCCCGGAAGGCGGCGGACATGTTCCTGGAATGGGGCGCTACGCGCGTGGTGGAAAACTGGGAGGATGATGTGGCCGATGGCAAGGTCACCGATTTCCGCCGTGCCGTCGCGGCCAAGGCGGACGAGGCCATCGTGTTTTCCTGGATCGAGTATCCCGACAAGGCCACCCGCGACGCGGTGCAGAAGAAGATGATGGAGGACCCCGAAATGGGGGCCATGCAGATGCCCTTCGACATGGGTCGCCTGATTTATGGCGGATTCGAAACGCTGTTCATCGCCTAGAGCGTTTTCAGCAAAAGTGTCGCCACTTTTACGGTTCGAAAACGCGACAGATCAATACCTAGAGCGTTCAGCGCGGGGCGCGCTTGGCCAGGATGCGCTGCAGGGTGCGGCGGTGCATGTTGAGCCGGCGCGCCGTTTCCGAGACGTTGCGGTCGCACAGTTCATAGACGCGCTGGATATGCTCCCAGCGCACGCGATCGGCCGACATCGGGTTTTCCGGCGGCTCGGGCTTGTCCTCGCCGGTGGCCAGCAGGGCATTGATGACGTCGTCGGCATCGGCGGGCTTGGATAGATAATCCACGGCGCCCAGCTTCACGGCGGTGACGGCGGTGGCGATATTGCCATAGCCGGTCAGTACCACGGCACGGGCGTCGGCGCGCTTCTGGTGCAGCGCCGATACGACCTCAAGGCCATTGCCGTCTTCGAGACGCAGGTCGACCACGGCATAGGCCGGTGGCTGCTCGGCGACGGCGGCCAGGCCCTCGGCGACGCTGCCGGCAATGCGGACATCAAAGCCGCGACGCGTCATGGCGCGCTCGAGGCGCTGCAGAAAGGCCACATCGTCATCCACAAGCAGCAGGCTGGGGTCGGTGGCGAGAAGGTCTTCGATCGTGCTCATGACTTTCCCATAGGCTGTTGGGATTGATACGTCAAAAGCCGCGCGCTGGATCTATGGCTCGATCCGCTCCCGCGGCCAGACAATGCGCACCTGGGCATGGCCTTCGGGGGCAATGTTGTGGAAGGCGAGGCGCGCGCCGGCCCGCTCGAGCAGGGTCTTGGCGATGAAGACGCCGAGGCCGAGGCCACCGGGCTGGCTGGCATCGGGGCCCTGGGGATCGCGCGGGCGGCTGGTGAGATAGGGCTCGCCCAGCCGGGCGATCAGTTCGGGGGCAAAGCCGGGCCCGTCATCGGTTATCGTTATGGACACGCTGTCGCGGTCCCAACCGGCCTCGATCCGCACGGTCTGGCGGGCGAAATCGGTGGCGTTCTCGATGAGATTGCCCAGGCCGTAGAGCAAGCCGACATTGCGGGTGAAGACCGGGGGCGGGCCGGCGGCGCGCTCGTAATAGAACAGGATCGCCTTGCCATGGGCCTCATGCGGGCGAGCCACTTCGGCCAGCAGGTCGGTGATGGGCACGGCGGCAAAGGGATCGCCGCCCTCATTGCCCAGATTGCGCAGCTTGGCGAGGATGGCGCGACAACGGGCGGCCTGGGCGATGATCAATTCGACGTCATCGGCCAGATCGCTGCCTGGCGGGGCGTCGGCGCGCATCTCCTTGGCGGCGAGGGCAATGGTGGAGAGGGGGGTGCCCAGTTCGTGGGCGGCGGCGGCGGCCAGGCCATCGAGGGCCGAAAGCTGTTCCTTGCGCGACAGAGCCAGTTCGGTGGCGGCCAGGGCATCGGCGATCTGGCGGGCATCGTGGGCGACGCGGTTGGTATAGGCGGAGATGAAGACCACGCCGCAGATGATGGAGACCCAGATGCCGATGACATAGATGCGGTTGAAGACGATGCGCTCGAGCGGATCCCAGGGCAGCGGCAGGTGCCAGACGGCCAGGACCGAGGCGATGAGGGCAGCCAGCAGGGCAATGAAGAAGGTGGCGCGCTGCGGCAGGGTGGTGGCGGAAACCGATACCGGCGCCAGCAGCAGCAGCGAGAACGGGTTCTGCAGGCCGCCGGTCAATGCCAAAAGGCCACCGAGCTGGCAGAGATCAAAGGCGATCTGGCTGGCGGCAAAGGCCGAGCTGGGCCGATAGGCGGCACCAAAGCGCAGCACCAGCCAGAGATTGACCGCCGCCGAGACGGCAATCAGGGCAAAGCATTCCAGCAAGGGCAGCGGGAAACCGAGGCCGAAGGCGACGAACAGCACGCCGATGGCCTGGCCGCCCACGGCCAGCCAGCGCAGCAGCACCAGGGTCTGCAGGCGGAGGGGCCGCCAGGTGGAGGGCAGCGGCAGCCCATCGGCCTGGGTCAGCGCCATGAGAGCACCTGTGGTGAGTAAAAACAGACTGCGCTATGGGGAGAAAAAATCATCATTCAAGGGCCATTTTTGCTCAGGCACATGCTTGATCCTGACCCGGGGCGGGCCACGTATTGCACATCGTGACTGGGAGAAAGTAACGGAAATGACCACAGCAATCATCAAACCACAATGGTCACCTTTGACCATCGCGCTCATGGTAATGGGCTTTATCATCTTCTGGCCGCTCGGCCTGGCCGTGCTGGGCTATATCCTGTGGGGCGAAAAGTTCGGCGGCTCGCCGGAAAAGGCCCAGGCCTATTTCAACAAGGGCCGCGCCTGGTGCACCTCCAACAAGGGCGCCCATCGCAACTGGACCAACCACAGGAGCTACGGCATGAATTCGAGCGGCAATGCAGCCTTTGACGACTATCGCGCCGAACAGCTCAAGCGCCTCGAGGAAGAACGCGCCCGTCTCGACGCCGAGATCGAGGCCTTCCACGAATATATGGCCAATCTCAACAAGGCCAAGGATCGCGAAGAGTTCGACCGCTTCATGAACGAGCGCCGCGGTTCGCGCCAGGGCTTTGGCGACAACAAGCCCGAGCAGAACAATGGCGACCAGAACAACAATGGCTGGACCAACAATAACGGTTAAGCCCACCTGACCGGCGACGCGCCTCCGCGTCGCCGCCCTCCTCCAAAGCCTGTCGTTCCCAACGACTGCACTGGCGCCCCAACGGGGCGCTTTTTTTGTCCCGAGATCTGCCTGGGCGTGGCAAATTTCCGCTATGATCGCGGCAGCGATTCACCGAGACGACATGAACCTGTTCTTCCGCAGCAAGCCCAAGATCCCGACCAGCACCACCATCAGCATTGATGGCGAGGTGGTCAGCGTCAGCGTGCGCATCAATGCGCGGGCCCGGAGCTATCGGCTGTCGCTCCCCCCGAGCGGCGAGCCGCTGCTGACCCTGCCGCCGCATGGCAAGTGGAGCGATGCCGAGGCCTTCCTGGCTCGCCAGCACAACTGGCTGGCCGTCCGCATCAAGCGGGCGCCGCAGGCGACCAGCTTCACCGATGGCGGCGTGGTGCCGCTGCGCGGCGTCGATCACCGCATCATTGGCACCGGCAAGCTGCGCGGCCGGGTGGAGCTGGCCGAGGACGATGGCGAAATAGTGCTGCTGGTGCCGGGCGAGCCGGCGCATCAGGCGCGGCGGCTGACCGACTGGCTCAAGGACGAGGCGCATGCCGATCTCACCGTTCGCAGCGCCGTGCATGCTGAACGCCTCGGGGTGACAGTCAAAACCATCCGCATGCGCAGCCAGGCCACCCGCTGGGGTTCGTGCTCATCGTCGGGCACCATCAACTATAACTGGCGGCTGATCATGGCGCCGGCCTTCGTGCTCGACTATGTGGCGGCCCATGAGGTGGCGCACCTGGTCGAGATGAACCATTCGGCGGCCTTCTGGGCCACGGTCAAACGCACTCTGCCCGACATGGAACGCGGCCGGGCGTGGCTAAAAGCACACGGTCGCACGCTAATGGCACGCTAGCTGCCGCTGCGAGACGCGGCCCCGGCCCCGGCCACCTTGCTGCCGCATTCGCGCCGCTATCACCTATGCATGCAGCGCCTGGTCGTCCTCATCGCTTTGGTCTTTGCCGTCGCATCCCTTGCCGGGATGACGACAGCGCATGCGCATCGCTATGTCAGCACGCCCATCGTCGTGCTCAATCACGTCGACAGCGACAATGTCGCCATTCCGGTAATGGTGCAGATCCAGCGCGGCGAGATCGATCTGGGATCGGGTATCTTCCTGCCCTGCGGCCCACACAATGCCATAACCACCACCATGGCACCCGTCCTGCCTGGAGCGCCCGAAGGCGATGCGCCACTGGCAGCGCAGCATGACCGGCTGACACCCTGGCTGGGCGAGCGTCTGCTGCGACCACCGCGAGCCGCCTGAGCACGCCGCCTTCCCATTGTGCTCAGCGCCCCGTCTGTCGGGGCAAGGATTATTGATATGTCTATTGCTTTAAACGCGACATTGTCGCGTCGCGCCGTCATGGCTGGCCTGGCCAGCATGGGCGCTCTTGCTGTTGCCGGCTGCACCACGACAGGGTCGCGCCGTACCGAGACCGTGCCGGCACCGGTCGTGGTCCCGATCGAGGTGCTGGCCATGTATGGTCCGCGGCTCGACGAGGAATTTCCCGTCCCCGCCGCCCCAATTGCCCAGCTCGATCCGATGTTCTGGCGCCAGGAAGTGGCCAATGTCACCAGCGAGCCAGCAGGCACGGTGGTGGTCGATACCCCGAACCGCTTTTTGTACTGGACCATGCCCGATGGTCGGGCGATGCGTTATGGGGTCGGCATCGGCCGGGATGGCTTTGCCTGGGGCGGAAGGGCCCATATCGCCTATGGCCGCAAATGGCCGGTCTGGACACCACCGAGCGAAATGGTCGATCGCCAGCCCGAGCTCGAAATCTACCGGACCGGCCAGCCGCCCGGGCTCGACAATGCGCTGGGGGCGCGGGCGCTCTATATCCACCAGGGCAATGTCGACACGATCTATCGCATCCACGGCAATATGGATGTCAGCACGATCGGCAAGGCCGTCTCGAGTGGCTGCGTGCGACTGCTGTTCCAGGACGTCATCGACCTCTATGACCGGGTCCCATTCGGCAGCCCGATCGTCGTGCTGCAGTAAGACAAAGGGCCGCCCCATGGGGCGGCCCTTTTTTATGTCTCATGCGGTCAGGCTAGTTCTCCTGCCCGCCAAAGATCAGATCCATCAACGTGCGCTGGCTATTGGGGTTCTCGATGGGCACGGGCTCGCCAAAGGCGGCCGGTGGCTGGATCTGCTGCGGCTGGGCAGGCGCGCTGGGCACCCAGACCTGCTGACCCGTCGCCGGATCGATGACCAGCACCATCGGCAGGCCGGTGCTGGGATCAAGCGGCGCCGGGCCCACGCCATTGCTCTGGGGCTGCAGCGGCAGGCCGGTCACCGAATCATAGACCTGATCGGTGATCACCTGGCCCACCGGCATGCCGGTGGCCGGATCGATCTGCTGGCCATTGGCGTCGACCAGCATGCCACCGGCGGCCGGGGCGGTTGCGGCAGGCGCCATCTGCTGACCGGACTGGATCGGCTGGGCACCGCCGGCGATGGGCAGGCCGGTGGCGGGATCGATCTGCACAACCTGGCCGGTGGCCGGATCGGTCATGGTCTGCACCGGCAGGCCAGTGGCGGCGTCGACATACTGCACCTGCGGCTGGCCGGTGGCGGGATCGATCGCCACCTGGCCGGTGGCCGGGTCGATGACCTGCTGGGCGGCCAGCTGGCCCTGGTAACTGCCACCCGGAATGGGAGCGATCTGCTTGCCCGCATGCGCCTTGGTCATGAATTCGGACCAGATGGTGGCCGGGACATTGCCGCCCGACAGCGTGGTCTTGGTGGCATTGTCATTGCCCAGCCAGACGCCGGTCACCATGGCCGAGGTGAAGCCGATGAACAGGGCGTCCTTGGCATCCTGGGTGGTGCCGGTCTTGCCGCCGAAATCCCAGCCGCCGACATTGGCGCGCTTGCCGGTGCCCACCTCGACGGCGGTGCGCAGCATGTCGTCCATCTGCGCCAGCACTTCGGGAGAGATGACGCGACCGGGGCCGGCATCGGAGGCCTCGTAGAGCATGTCGCCATCGGTGGACTGGATGGTGGTGATGACATTGGGAATGACGCCATTGCCGCCATTGCCGAACGGGGCATAGGCCGCGGTCAGCTCCAGGAGATTGACCTCCTGGGTGCCCAAGGCGATCGAGGGCACCGCCTCGAGCGGGGAGGAAATACCCATGCGGGTAGCCACGTCGACCACGGCCGCCGGGGTGACGTCGATGGCGAGGCGCGCGGCAATGGTATTGATCGAATAGGCCAGGCCCTGACGCAGGGTCACGGTGCCGGCATATTTGCCGGTGGCATTGCGCGGGCTCCAGCCATTGTAGTCAAACTGGGCATCCTCGGCGAGCGTGTCGGGCGTATAGCCCTTTTCCATGGCCGCCAGGTAGACGAAGGGCTTGAAGGTCGAGCCGGGCTGGCGCTTGGCCGTGACTGCCCGGTTATACTGGCTGGCCTGGTAATCGACGCCGCCCACCATGGCGCGGACCTTGCCATCGACATCCATGGCGACCAGGGCGCCCTGGGTGAAGCCACGATTGGCGCCTTCGGCAGCCACCTGCTCGCGGACGATGAACTCGGCGTCCTTCTGCATCTTGTAGTCGATGGTGGTCTGGACGATCACGTCGCTTTCGATGTCGCCGATATAGGCGGTCATCAGGCTTTCGACCCAGTCGGCCACATAGGATTCCGAGCCGGCGACGCGGGTGCGCACGCTCTGATTGGGATCGATCTGGGCGGCGGCGGCCTCTTCGGCGGTGATATAGCCCTCTTCGGCCATGGCATTGAGCGACAGGCGCTGGCGCTGGATGGCGCGTTCGGGGCTGGATTTGGGGTTATAGGCCGAGGGCGCGGGCAGGATGCCGGCCAGCATGGCCGCCTGGCCGAGCGACAGGTTGCGCGCCGAGACGCCAAAATAGGTCTGCGCCGCCGCCTCGATACCGGTTGCCCCGGCGCCGAAATAGACGCGGTTCATATAAAGTTCGAGGATTTCTTCCTTGGTATAGTTCTGCTCCAGCCAGACCGCGAGAATGGCTTCCTGCACCTTGCGGCCCAGGTTCTGGTCGGGGGTAAGGAAGAGGTTCTTGGCGACTTGCTGGGTGATGGTGGAGGCGCCGCGGGTCATGCCGCGCGCCTTGATCATTTCGAGCGCCACCGAGGCCATGCCGATTGGATCGACGCCGAAATGGCTCATGAAGCGGCGGTCTTCGCTGGCGATGAAGGCGGCCGGCACATAATAGGGCAGCTCGCGATAGGTCACCGCCTCGCCGCCGGTCTGGCCGCGATTGGACAGCAGTGTGCCATCGGCGGCCAGGATGCGGATATTGGGCGGACGGTCTGGAATGGCCCAGGTGTTGGAAGACGGCAGCTGGGCGCCATAATAGACGATGATGCCGATAATGCCGATGCCGACCCAGAGCGAGGCGACAAAGCCCCACCACAGCAGGCCCATGAGGAAACCGCCGCTGCGCGACTTGCGCGGCTTCTTGGCCCGCGCCGTGCTCGCCTTGCCGCGCCGCGGTGGCTTGCCGCCACCCTTGGGACCATTGCCCGAACCGCCAGCTGGGCGCTCGTCAAGGCTGAAGCCCCCCACGGCCGGGCCCTTGGCGGAGGAGCCCATGACGGGCTCGACCCGACCACCCTTGGCGGCAGCAGGCGAACGGGGCTGGCTCGGCTTTTTGGGCTGGGCGCCAACGCGGTCATCGGCGGAAATGCGAAAATCCATCAAGCGAACCTAAAGAAGTGCCGTTGGCCGCTTCTATCCGGTTCCGCGCCAATGGGAAACCAGGGGTGAGCAGTTCCCGCCGAGCAATCATGATCGACTCGCGGCCCGGCATCCGTAAAGGGGCTGACCACGCGATCACGGCCAAGCTTGTTTCGGAAAAATGTGGCTGGTTTATGGGGCATTTTGCGTGACCGCGCGGCTGTTGCGCGGCGGCCACAGGCAGGATTGAGGCAGGCCTGGTTCAGGCGTAGCGGGCGAGCCCCAGGTCATGGGTATCGATCTCGGGCGCGATGCCGCTGATCTGGTCGGCCAGCACCCGGGCCGAGCCGCAGGCCATGGTCCAGCCCAGCGTGCCATGGCCGGTATTGAGATGGAAATTGGCGTAGCGCGTCGGGCCCACGACCGGCGTACCATCGGGCGTCATCGGCCGCAGCCCGGTCCAGAAACTGGCCTGGCTGACGTCCCCAGCATCGCCATAAAGGTCGGTGACCACATGTTCGAGCGTCTTGCGGCGGCGCTCATGCAGGGTCGTGTCGAAGCCGGCGATTTCGGCCATTCCACCGACGCGGATGCGGTCGCCCAGCCGGGTCACCGCCACCTTGTAGCTTTCGTCGAGCACGGTGGAGACAGGCGCCCGATCGGGGTGAATGACCGGCACGGTGATGGAATAGCCCTTGACCGGATAGACCGGCAGGTCCAGCCCGAGTGGCTTGACCAGAGCGGGGGTGAAGCTGCCCAGGGCGCCGACGAAGATGTCAGCCTGGAGTTCGCCGATATTGGTGTGGACGGCGCGGACCTTGTCGCCTTCGGTGACGAGGCCTTCGATGGTGACGCCAAAGCGGAAGTCGACGCCCAGCGCGCGGGCCATGTCGGCCAGCCGCGTGGTGAAGAGGAAGCAGTCGCCGGTTTCGTCATGCGGCAGGCGCAGGCCACCGGCAATGCGGTCGCGGGCGCCGGCCAGGCCCGGCTCGGCGGCGATGCAGCCGGCAGCATCGAGCACTTCGAAGGCCACGCCATCGGCGGCCAGCACTTCGGTATCCTTGTGGGCGCCCTCGACCTGCTTTTCGGTGCGGAACAGTTGCAGCGTACCCAGGCTGGCATGATCATAGGTGATGCCGGTATCGGCGCGCAGGGCGACGAGCTGGTCGCGGCTATATTCGGCCAGCCGCATCATGCGCGACTTGTTGAGCTGGTAGCGCGCCAGGGTGCAGTTGCGCAGGATGGCAAGGCACCACTTGATGGTCGCGGCGTCGAGCCGCGGCTGCACGATCAGCGGGGCATGTTCCATGAACAGCCATTTGAGCGCCTTGCGCGGAATGCCGGGGCCGGCCCAGGGCGAGGAATAGCCGGGGGAGATCTCGCCGGCATTGGCAAAGCTGGTTTCCAGCGCCACCCCGTCCTGACGCTCGAGCACCGTGACCTGATGACCGGCCCTGGCCAGGTAATAGGCCGTGGTCACCCCGATCACGCCGCCGCCCAGAACGATCACCCGCATGCTTGCCACCCACAGCACCGCCGGACCGGCTGGCCCGTCATCAAGCCTTAATTCTGGCGCAGAAGCGATGAAATGTCCTTCGCTTTGTTGGATGAATATTGCAACAATGCGACTAAGGCGCACGATCGTGCGGCCATTGTGCAGGAAGTTGTCCAGATGGACCGGATCGACCAAGCCATTATTGCCCAGCTGCGCCGGGATGGCAGGATCAGCAATGCCAGCCTCGCCACGGCGGTGGGCCTGTCGCCCTCGGCCTGCCTGCGGCGGATGCGCGAGCTCGAAAGCAGTGGCGTGATCCGCGGCTATACCGCCATTGTCGACGAGCCCAGCTCGGGCGAGACCATCGTGGCCATCGTGCAGATCACGCTGGAACGGCAGACCGATGACGTGCTGCGCCGCTTCGAGCAGGCGCTGCGCGGCTGCGCGGAGGTGCGCGAATGCTATCTGATGGCGGGCCTGACCGATTATCTGGTGCGGGTCGAGGCCTCGAGCGTGGCCGACTACGAGCGGCTGCATACCGAGGTGCTGTCGCGCCTGCCCAGCGTCACCCGCATCCAGTCCAGCTTTGCCATCCGCAATGTGCTGCGGCCGACACGCAATTGAGCATGTTCTTGCGCATCGCGGTCGCCACGACGCTCTGCTGCCTCATGCCCGGCGCAAGGGCGGACGACCAGGCGCTGCTCGACCGCGCCCTGGCGACGGCGCTGGCGCTGGCCGAGCGGGCATTGCCGGCTCTGGACAGCAGCGCCTTCGGCGTCGATGTCGACGACTATCTTGCGGCTTTGCGGCTGCAGCCGTTTGCCAGCGTGGTCTGGGGTGGCGACATCCAGGTCGAGTTGCAGATCCGCAGCGAACCAAGCGGCTCGTGCAGCCGCTATGCCGCCTTTGTGCGCATGCCGCCGGAACAGGGCCGCTTGCCGCTGGTGCTATGCCCGCAATTCTTCACGCCGGACGCCGACGACTTGCGGGTGCTGACCGTGCTGCATGAAATGGTGCATGTCGTGGCCGGGCGCGACGAGTGCCAGGCCATGGCCTTTGCCGCTACTATCGAAGAACTGGCGACCGGTGCGGCGACGCCTGTCGATGCCTATTGGGCCGCCAGCAATTGCGCGCAGTCACCCTATTCCCTGCCCTGACATCACCCTGTCATCTGCTTGTTCGATAGATATCGAAATAGCGCGATGAGGCCTGCCATGCTCGAGGACATTGCCCGCCAGCTTGAAGCCCTGGGCAATCCCACAAGGCTGGCGGCCTATCGCCTGCTGGTGCGGGCCGGGCCCCATGGGCTGCCCGTTGGCGGGCTGCAGGCCGGGCTGGGCATTCCGGCCTCGACCCTGTCGCATCACCTGCACCGGCTGGTGGCCGTGGAGCTGGTCAGCCAGGACCGGCAGGGCACCCAGCTGATCTGTCGCGCCAATTTTGCGGCAATGAACGGCCTGGTGGATTTCCTCTCCAGCCAGTGCTGTGCCGATGTCCGGGCCCAGACGGCCGCCTGAGTTTTCCCTTGATCCCTATTTCCATCTTTCCGGCAGCACCGAAATGACCACTTCTCCGCCGCGGGCACCGGCCTGGCTGATCTGGGGCCTGGGCCTCACCCAGGTGATCGGCTATGGCACGCTTTACTACAGCTTCGGCCCGCTGGCGCCGCATCTGGCGGCCAGCTTTGGCTGGCCGGAGGCGGCGCTCTATGGCGCGCTGGCTGGCTCGCTGCTGCTGAGCGGGGCCGTGGCCCCCTGGGCGGGAAGGCTGGCCGACCGGCATGGCGCCGGGCCGATGATGGGACTGGGCTCGCTGGCCGCAGCGCTGTCGCTGGTGCTGTGCGCCCTGGCGCCCAACGGTCCGTCCTTCACGGCGGCCCTGCTGGCGATCGAGCTGGCAGCCGCCTTCGTGCTCTATCCGTTGGCCTTTGCCGCGCTGGCGCAGATCGCCGGCGCCGGGGCGCAGCGGCAGATCGTGCATCTGACGCTGATTGCCGGCTTTGCCTCGACGCTGTTCTGGCCACTCACCACCTTCCTTGTGGCGCAGCTGGGCTGGCGCGGCACCTATCTGGTGTTTGCCGGGCTCAATCTTGTCGCCTGCGTGCCGCTGCATTTCGCGCTGGCCGGCCATATGCGGCAGAGCCGGGCTGCGGGGCGGGTTCCTGCCGTCGCTTTGGGTATGGCCCGGCCGGACCAGGCCCGCATGCTGGGCTGGCTGATGCTGGCCGGCTTCGCGCTGACCGGCGTGCTGGCCTCATCGGTGCTGATGCATATGGTGGGCATTCTGGCCGGGTTGGGCATCGGCTCGGCCGGGGTCGCGGTGGCGGCTCTGTTTGGCCCCGCCCAGGTGCTCAGCCGGGTGGTCAATATGGGCTGGGGCAGCGGCTTGCCGCAACCCTGGCTGGCGGTGATTGCCGCCGGGCTGATGCCGCTGGGCGTGCTGGTGCTGGTGCTCACCGCGCCCTCGCCCTGGGGCGCCATGGCCTTTGCCGTGCTGTTCGGGCTGGGCTCGGGCCTGTTCAGCATTGTCGGCGGGACGCTGCCGCTAACCCTGTTCGGCACCACGGGCTATGGCGCGCGGCTGGGCCTGGTCAATGCCGGGCGGCAGCTGGCCTCGGCGCTGGCGCCGTTCATTTTTTCGCTGCTGGCGACGCTGCTGGGCACGGCGCCCGCCCTGCTGCTGGCAGCAGGAGCAGGCGTCATGGCCGTGCTCACCTTTGCCGGCATCGGCTGGCTGACGCGAGCACCTAGCGCCAGCCCAGTGCCGGCGCCACAAGCGTCAGGATCGACTCAATGACATGGGCATTATAGTCGACGCCGAGCTGGTTGGGCACGGTGAGCAGCAGGGTATCGGCCTCGGCAATGGCCTCATCTTGGGCCAGCAGTTTGATAAGGGCGTCCGGCTCGGCGGTATAGCCGCGACCGAAGACGGCGCGCTTTTCCGGTTCAATATAGCCGAACTGGTCCTGCTCGGGACGGCCGCTGCCGAAATAGGCGCGGTCCATGTCATTGACCAGGGCAAAGATCGAGCGGCTCACCGAGACGCGCGGCTCATGGGCATGGCCGGCCTCCTTCCAGGCGGCACGATAGACACGAATCTGCTCGGCCTGCTGGATGTGGAATGGCTTGCCCGATTCGTCGAATTTGAGCGTGGAGCTCTGCAGGTTCATACCCAGCTTGGCGGCCCAGATGGCGGTGTCATTGGTGGCCGAGCCCCACCAGATGCGCTCGCGCAGGCCCGGCGCATAGGGCTCCAGCCGCAGCTTGCCCGGCGGATTGGGGAACATCGGGCTCGGATTGGGCTCGGCAAAGCCATGGCCCTTGAGCACTTCGAGCAGCACTTCGGTCTGGCCGCGGGCCATGTCGGCATCGGTCTGCCCTTCGGCCGGGGCATAGCCGAAATAGCGGTAGCCCTCGATCACCTGTTCGGGCGAGCCGCGGCTGATGCCCAGCTGCAGCCGGCCGCCCGAAATCAGATCGGCGGCGCCGGCATCCTCGGCCATGTAGAGCGGATTTTCGTAGCGCATATCGATGACGGCGGTGCCGATCTCGATCTTTTTGGTCCTGGCGCCGATGGCCGCCAGCAGGGGAAAGGGCGAGGCCAGCTGGCGGGCAAAGTGATGCACGCGGAAATAGGCGCCGTCGGCCCCCAGCTCCTCGGCTGCCACGGCCAGATCGATGGACTGCAGCAGCGCGTCACCGGCGGAGCGGGTGCCCGACTGGGGCGAGGGCGACCAGTGGCCGAAGGAGAGGAAACCGATGTTTTTCATGGTTATGCCTGGGTGGGGTGACGCCATGGGTGGCGCAGCGTGCCTTAACTAGGTACGGCCTGGCACCGGGTAAAGACCGTTTGTTCGAACTATCCGGTCTGTGGGGGTGAACGATCGCCGCCGGTTACTCGGCGGCGTGATAATATTCGGTGGACGGGCGGATAACCGCCACCATCGCATCTGCCGAAGCCGATCGGAAGTCAGGATCCTGGCGCAGCATCTCCAGGGTCCGCGGGTGAGGCCTCTCACCGGGCCAGTCCTCGAAGGCAAAGGCCAGCACCGACGCCGCTTCCGCGATGGCATCGTCAAGCGTGGTAGCGACCGCAATCACCCCGGGCACATCGGGAAATGACACGCCATAGCCGGACTCGGGCTCCTTGTGGATCAGGGCAATGTAGTGGAGGTCACGCATCGGGCTCGCTGTCCCAGCCTGCCTGCCGATAGATCGAACGATAGGCTGCCGTCACCTGTCAGTCCACACCCTCCCGTTGCGGGAGGGCACAATGGCCGGCTGCCATTCGACCACAGGTCTCATGGCCTGCTCGCCTAAAATCGCTCCACCGGAGCGATTTTGCCTGCGGCCGCTGTGCAGCCAACCATAACCTGAATCACGTAGGCCCCGAAAACCTGGGTATCTGACTGAGATGTCGGGGCATAACCTGGACGGAACCGGAGCATAACTTGCGAATGAGGTACCGAACTCGGGCCATAAAATGAGTCACCTGAAATTGTCGTGCGAATTCAACGACGAATGGCCTACGGGCAGTTCTTATGATTGGATGCGAGGCATTCCCTAGACAGACGTTGAGCCTCGGCAAGCTGCTCAGCAGTCATCATGGATGCAACGGTCTTTCGAACGCCCACCGCTTCGGGGTATCCCGCAGCTGCTGCTACATTCAGCCATGCGTAAGACAGGACGTAGTCTTCCAGAACACCTTCGCCCTTTGCATGCATAACTCCCAAGTTGTACTGAGCCTCCGAAATTCCCTGCGCGGCAGCAAGACGAAACCACTTCGCTGCCTCAACCTGATCTTTTTCAACTCCGTATCCATTGTCGAAAGCCACGCCTAGATTTAGCTGGGCGTTTGCATTGTGCTGCTCAGCCGCGAGACGATACCACTTCACCGCCTCCACATAATCTTGCGGTACCGCCTTCCCGTCCCCATACATGGTGCCGAGATTGTTCTGGGCGTCCCGATCCCCCAGTTCAGCCATAGGTCTCAGTATCGCAAGTGCGGCCTCATAGTCACCATCATGCAATGATGCGACCGCTTGGTTGTATTCACCGTCTTTAGCGGTTGAAGCTCCTACGACAACATCTGGCAATTGAACCTCCTGGTAACCTTCCCATTTCGGTCGTCCGGATCATTCGGAATCGCAAGCGCCGGTTTCCCCGGGTTTGCATGGCGGCCTGAAAACGAGGACAATCCGGTGTCGATTCCTCCATTCGTCCCGGGACCCCATGACAAGTGTCTTCTTCTCCTACTCGCACCGTGACGAAGACTTGCGTGACAAGCTGGAAGCCCACCTGGCGATCCTGAAGCGGGACGGGACGATCGACACCTGGCATGATCGCAGGATCGGCGCCGGTGATGACCTGGCCGGCTCTATCGATGCCGCTATCAACAAGGCGGACGTCATCCTGATCCTGGTTTCCTCCGACTTCTTGAACTCGGACTATTGCTACGACACCGAGCTGGGGATCGCGCTCGAGCGGCATGCAGCCGGCGACGCCAAGGTGATCCCGGTGATCCTGAGGAACTGCGACTGGAAGAAGTCTCGGTTCGGCCACCTGCTTGCCACCCCCAAGGACGGCCTGCCGGTCGTGAAGTGGCCGGATCTCGATGACGCTTTCGTGGATGTCGTGTCCCAGATCCGGGCGGCGTTGCCGAAGCAGTCCGACGCCGGCGGCAGGGTGGCCGCGCCCCGCACTGTCGGCCTGGGTTTTGCTGATACCGTGGGCCCCAGGTCCAGCAACCTGCGGGTGACCAAGTCCTTCACGGATGCGGACCGCGACCGCTACCTCAACGAGGGGTTCGAGTTCATGGCCAAGTTCTTCGAGAACTCGATCGCTGAACTGGGCAAGCGAAACCCAGGTATCGAAGGCACGTTTCGCCGGATCGACGCCAACTCATTCACCGGCGTCATCTATCTGGGTGGCAAGGCCGTGTCGCGGTGCAAGATCCGGATGGGCGGGATGTTCGGCAGGGGTATCGACTACTCCTACAGTGACTCGGCCTCCGACACCTCGTCCAACGGCAGCCTTACAGTGGATGCCGATAGCGAGGGGATGTTTCTGAAATCCCTGTTCGGATCTGGGTACGGAAGGGATCAGGACAAGCAGCTTACCTTCGAGGGCGCCTCGGAGCACTACTGGGAGATGTTCATCCAGCCCCTGCAGCAGCGAAGGTGATCCTACCCCCCCAGATTACCCGATGCCCGGTCTATAGCCTCATAGGCCATGTTTGCATGAAGAGGAGCTTCGATGTCGTCGACAATGCCCATACCTCGCACCCGAACCTCGTCGCACCCGCTTGGGAAAAACAGTTTCAAGGCTTTTTGCCCATCCAGGTTGGAGAAGGTCATTTGGAAAATATAGGGTCCTGAAACCCCTGCCTCGACCAAGACCGCTCTCAAGTCATCCAGATGCTGCTCAAGCTGCCCCCTCATTCGGCTAAGTGTAGGAGGTGCGTCCGTACCGTTGTACGGATCAACTCCTACTTGGAATGGGAACACCACCCGGATGCGACCAATGGGCAGTTCCGCGGTCGTGGTGAAGGTGTGCTGGTAACGATATCGCCTGATGTTGGCTTGGTATTCGGTCTCTCTGATGTAGCCGTCACCGATGTATCGGAGCATGATCTCAGCCGACATCTCCACCACAGCTATCGCAATGGCCGCCTCATCGAAGAACGCAACCGTGGGCCGCATAGGCGACCAAGCACTACTCGAGTGGTAGGAGTATTGCCGCTCCTTCTGTGGCACCTCCCGTGCATCAACGCTCTTCCCGTGCCAACGCTGATCGCCCGGAGCAATGGCAACGTTGGCTCCCAGAGCTTCGAGTTCGTTGTAGAGCATGCCGGCGAGCCCGAGCGCACGATCGATCTGTGCCGCGGAGGCGCTCACGTCCGGCAGCAGCTTCTTGTAAGGCTTGAGGTAGCCCCCGTGCTCGACAGGCCTGGATCGAAAGAATTCGGCTCGTGTGCTGCGGACGATCGGGTGGACATCGGTCGCCGGAACGGTAGCCCTCGAGGCAGACCGCCGCCTGCGTGGGGCCGTAGGACGAGATGGACCAGCCGCCGCTGGCAGCGGACCTCCCTTCTCGTTCCAGGCCAGCTGCGTGCCTGGCAGGGCCGCTGGGAGGGGCTCGGTGGCGGGCGCCTTACCTACCGCCAGCTTTGCCCAATATCCTGTCGGTGGTCTCGGTACGTTCAACGCGCTGCAGACGCGTGCGAGATAGGTGGCTGGCACACCAAACTGCTCAGACACCTTCGTCATAGGTGCCGACCACACCAGATCGTGCAGCTGCTCACGTGTAACCATGACGTTTTCGTTTCTGGATCAACTGCAGGGCAAGATGAACGCCTCCCAGCTCTGGGAAACCAAACTCACCCAATGCCCGCACCGCTCAAGGTCGAGGTCACCCAGACCGACGAAGCCGACCAGATCTTCACCGCCCTGATGGGCGACCTATCTGCGGGGGAAGTGATTCAAGTTATGGCCCTAATTCGCAAGTTATGCCTGTGTGCACAGCCGCTCAGACGTCCAGATTGCTCACGCTGAGGGCATTGTCCTGGATGAATTCGCGGCGCGGCTCGACCAGGTCGCCCATCAGGGCGGTGAAGATCTGGTCGGCTTCGTCGGTCTGGGTGACCTCGACCTTGAGCAGGGTGCGGGCATTGGGGTCGAGCGTGGTTTCCCAGAGCTGGGAGGCGTTCATTTCGCCCAATCCCTTGTACCGCTGTAGGGAAACTCCCTTGCGGCCGGCATCGGTGACGGTCTTGAACAGGCTGGCCGGACCGAAGATCTGCGTCGTCTCGTCCTTGCGGGTGAGCGTGGGCACGCCGCCATAGATCTCGTCCAGCCGGGCCGCCAGCTGGCGCAGCTTGCGCGCATCGGCGCTCTGCAGCAGAGCCTTGTCGAGCTGGTGGGTCTCGGTCACGCCGCGCACGGTGCGCGAGAAGGCCAGGCCCTCTTCGTCGGTGATGACGCCGGACCAACCGCGCTCGAGTTCGTCGGAAATGCGGTCCAGCCGGTTGGCAACGCGGTCCATGGTCTTGTCGATGCGGGCGGGGTCGCTGAGGCCCTCGGGGTCGAGCCCCCCGACAATGGCGGCCTGTTCGACCAGGCTGCGATTGTAGCGGGTATTGAGGTTGTCGATGGCTTTGACGATGTCGCGCGACTGCTGCAGGATGCCCATCAGGTCGGCGCCGGCGTGTTCGATGCCATGCTGGGTCTTGAACACGGCGTCTTCGAGGCCATAATCGAGCAGATAGTCCTCAAGCGCCCGTTCGTCCTTGAGATATTGCTCGGAGCGGCCGCGCGTGGCTTTGTAGAGCGGCGGCTGGGCGATATAGATATGGCCGCGCTCAAGCAGCTCGGGCGTCTGGCGATAGAAGAACGTCAGCAGGAGCGTGCGGATATGGGCGCCGTCCACGTCAGCATCGGTCATGATGATGATCTTGTGGTAGCGCAGCTTCTCCACATTGAACTCTTCGCGGCCAATGCCAGTGCCCAGAGCGGTGATCAGTGTGCCGACCTGGTCGGAGCTGATCATCCGGTCAAAGCGGGCACGCTCGACGTTGAGGATCTTGCCGCGCAGCGGCAGCACGGCCTGGTTGGAACGGTCGCGGCCCTGCTTGGCCGAGCCACCGGCGGAATCGCCCTCGACGATGAAGATTTCGGACTTGGCGGGGTCGCGTTCCTGGCAGTCGGCCAGCTTGCCGGGCAGCGAGGAGATTTCGAGCGCGCCCTTGCGGCGGGTCAGCTCGCGCGCCTTGCGGGCGGCCTCGCGGGCGGCGGCGGCCTCGGCCACCTTGCCGACAATGACCTTGGCTTCGGACGGGTGCTCTTCGAACCACTGGCCGAGCTTGTCGTTGACGATGTTTTCCACCACGGGGCGGACTTCGGAGGAGACCAGCTTGTCCTTGGTCTGGGACGAGAATTTGGGATCGGGCACCTTGACCGAGAGCACGCAGGTCAGGCCTTCGCGCGTGTCATCGCCGGTCAGCGACACTTTTTCGCGCTTGGCGATGCCCGAGCTTTCGGCATAGGCGGTGACCTGGCGCGTCAGCGCGCCGCGCAGGCCGGCCAGATGGGTGCCGCCGTCGCGCTGGGGGATGTTGTTGGTAAAGCACAGCACGTTTTCGTGGTAACTGTCGTTCCACTGCAGCGCGACCTCGACGGTGATGCCGTCCTTCTCGCTGATCATGGTGATGGGCTTGTCGATCACCGCCAGCTTGGACTTGTCGAGATATTGCACGAAGGCTTCGAGGCCGCCCTCGTAATAGAGATCGACACTGACCGGCTCGGGATGGCGATTGTCGTTGAGCAGGATATGCACGCCCGAATTGAGGAAGGCGAGCTCGCGCAGGCGATGCTCCAGCGTCTTGAAGTCGAACTCGACCATGGTGAAGGTCTGGTCGGACGGGAAGAAGGTGATGGCGGTGCCGCTGCGGCCTTCATAGGTGCCCGGCGTCTTGTTCTCGACATAGGTGTCGATCTGCACCAGCGGCGCGTCGGAATCGCCATGGGTGAAGCTCATTTCGTGGATCTCGCCGTCGCGGCGGATCTTGAGCTTGAGCCAGGCCGAGAGCGCATTGACCACCGAGACGCCCACGCCATGCAGGCCGCCGGAAACCTTGTAGGAGTTCTGGTCAAACTTGCCGCCAGCATGGAGCTGGGTCATGATGACCTCGGCCGCCGAGATGCCTTCTTCGGTATGAATGCCGGTGGGAATGCCGCGACCATTGTCGATGACGGTGACCGAACCGTCGGCATTGAGCGTGACCGTCACCAGGTCGGCATGGCCGGCCAGCGCCTCGTCGATGGCATTATCGACCACCTCGTAGACCATGTGATGCAGGCCCGAACCGTCATCGGTATCGCCGATATACATGCCGGGTCGCTTGCGCACCGCATCAAGACCGCGCAGCACCTTGATGCTGTCGGCGCCATATTCTTCGGGGACGGGAGTTTCGCTATCGGTCATGGGGTCCGAATCAGTCGTTTCAGAGTGCATTTGTTCTAACGGAACGGGGTGGTATCCCCAAGCAAAATGGCCGTTTTCAGGGCCGTGGAGCCCGGTTTTACCCTAGTCGTGCTGCAGCCGGCCATCGCGCACGGTGATGGCCTGGGCGCGATCCCCCAGCGCCTCGAACAGCACGCGGTCGGTACCGGTCAGAAAGCACTGCGTCCCCAGGCCATCGAGGGCGGCAAACAGGGCCCGGCGGCGGTCCGGATCGAGATGGGCGGCGATCTCGTCGAGCAGCAGGAAGGGGGTGATGGTGGTGCGCAGCTTGACCAGTCTTGCATGGGCCAGGATCAGCCCGATCAGCAGCGCCTTCTGTTCGCCGGTGGAGCCCAGGGCGGCCGGCATGGATTTTTGCGCATAGGTCACCTCAAGGTCGACGCGATGCGGCCCCGCCAGCGCCCGCCCGGCGGCGCGATCGCGGCCGCGGCCACGCTGCCAGGCGTCGGCCAGGGCGGCCTCCAGCGCCGTCGAGGAAGCGGGCTCGGCGTCGTCCTCGAACAGGGGCGTCAGCGCCAGCTGGGCGGCCGGAAAGCTGGCATCGTCCAGGCTCTGGCCGATCAGCGCCTGCAGATGGCTAAGGCTATCTGTGCGCGCCAGGTGGATGGAGGCGCCCAGCTCAGCCAGCTGCGCCTCGATGGCGCTGAGCCAGGCGGCGTCGCCATGGTCCTCAAGCAGCCGGTTGCGCTGGCGCAAGGCCTTGTCGTAGTCGCTGACGGAAGCCGAGTGGCTGGGGATGAGCGTGGTCACCAGGCGATCAAGAAAGCGGCGTCGGTCGCCTGCCGGGCCCGAGAACAGGCCATCCATGGCGGGGGTGAGCCAGAGTACGCGCAGATAGTCGCTCATCGCCTCGATGGAGCGGGCATTGGCGCCATTGATGCGCACGCGCCGGCCGCCATCGGGCAAGGCGCCGGTGCCGATATCGGCGAGGCCGTCATCGGTTTCCACGGTTGCCGCAACCGCCCAGCCGATATCGGTGCCCTGGGCCTGCACGGTCTCGAAGCTGGCGCGGCGCAGGCCGCGGCCGGGCGAAAGCAGGGAAATGGCCTCGAGCAGGTTGGTCTTGCCGGCGCCATTGGGCCCGGTCAGCACGACGTGGCGGGAATCAAGATCAAGCGCGGCCGCGGCATAGTTGCGAAAGGCGGTCAGGCGCAGGCGGGAGAGATGACGGATCATGTGTGTTTGCCAGCCATCATAGCGTTCAACCCACCGCCCGTCACCCTCGGGCCTGACCCCAGGGCATTGCACTTGACATCCATCAGCAAGTGAAGCGCCCTCGGGTCAAGCCCGAGGGTGACGATCGCGATTGGTGCGCGCAATATGGCGCACTTACACGCGCATCGGCATCAGCACGTAGAGCGCGCGGGTTTCGCCTTCGTCCTTGACCAAAGTGGGCGAGCCGGCATCGTTGAACATGAAGATGGCGCTCTCGGAGCGGATCTGGCCGATGATGTCGAGCAGGTAGCGGGCGTTGAAGCCGATCTCGAAGCCGTCGGTATCGAATTCCACCGCAAGCTCCTCGCTGGCGGTGCCGTGATCGGGATTGGTCACCGACAGCTCGAGCAGGCCGTCCTTGGCCTGCAGCTTGACGGCCTTGCCGCCACGCTCGGAGGCAATGGTGGAGACGCGGTCGACTGCCGTGGCAAAGCTCTGCCGGTCGACATTCATCTGCTTGTCGTTGTTCTTGGGCGTCACCCGGTCATAGTCGGGGAAGGTGCCTTCGATCAGCTTGGAGAGCAGCACGACCGAGCCGACGGTGAAGCGGATCTTGGTATCGGAAACTTCCACCAGCACCTCGCCCTCGGCGCCGTCGAGCAGCTTCTGCACTTCGCCGACGGTCTTTTTCGGCACGATAATGCCGGGCATGCCCTTGGCGCCATCGGGCGCGTCGATCTCGGCGCGGGCCATGCGGTGACCGTCGGTGGCCACGGCGCGCAGAACCGTGCCGGTGCCGGTTATGTCGATGGTGTGGAAATAGATGCCGTTGAGGTAGTAGCGCGTCTCCTCATTGGAGATGGCGAACTGGGTGCGCTCGATCAGCTCGCGCAGCGCGGTGACCGGCATGGAAAATTCGTGGCCGAAGGCGCCCGACTTGAGGTCGGGGAAACTGTCGGGCGACAGGCAGGCCAGATTGAAGCGCGAGCGGCCGGAGGTCAGAACCATGTTCTCGCCGCCATCGGTCTCGAGCCGCACTTCAGCGCCATCGCTGAGCTTGCGGACGATTTCGTAAAGCGTATGGGCGGGGACTGTGGTGGTGCCGGGCGTCGAGACCATGGCGGGCACGCTTTCGGTGACCTCGATGTCGAGGTCGGTGGCGCGCAGCTCGACCTTGTCGTCGCCGGCCTTGAACAGCACGTTGGCGAGGATGGGATAGGTGTTGCGACGCTCCACAACCCGGTGCACATGGCTCAGCGACTTGAGCAGATGATTGCGTTCGAGCGTGACTTTCATGCGGCAATATCCCTGGCACTACGCGGCTGCACGGCGGCAGCAAAAAACCCCCGGCGAGCCGGGCTGTGGACATTTACAATTTGGTGACCAAAAGGCAAGGGCAGCAAGCAGTTTGCCACCAGCTATCGAGCCGGCCCGGCGGGCTGCGCGGGGGCGCATAAGGGTCTAGGCTGGGAAGCAGACAATCAGGAGGAGAACCCGATGGCCCAGAGTTTTGCAGCCGGCGGCATTGCCGTGATTACCGGGGGTGCCAGCGGCATTGGCCGGGCCGCAGCGCGCCGTGCCGCGGCGGCCGGCATGCGCCTGGCTTTGGTCGATGTGGACGCAGCCAAGCTGGCGGCAACGGCCGAGAGCCTGCGTGAGACGATTGGCCGCGACAGCGTCATCACCAGCACGGCCGATGTCGCCGACATGGCGGCCATGCTGGCGCTCGCCGACGAGGTGCAGGCGCGCTGGGGAAGCCCGACGCTATTGATGAACAATGCCGCAGCCTTCGTAGCGGGCGGACCGGGTGGGATCCTCGACGCCCATGACAACTGGGCCCGGGTCTTTGCCGTCAATGTGCTGGGCGTGGTCAATGGCGTGCAGGCCTTTCTGCCTGGCATGCTGGCGGCGGCAAAGCCTGCCGTCATCGTCAATACCGGCTCCAAGCAGGGCCTCACCAATCCGCCGGGCAATCCGGCCTACAACACGTCCAAGGCAGCAGTAAACGCCTATAGCCAGAACCTGGCCCGCGACCTGCGCGAGCGGGCCGGCTGCGCCATCAGCGCGCATCTGCTGATCCCGGGCTGGACCACGACGGGCGAGGCCGAACACCGGCCCGGCGCCTGGCGACCAGAGCAGGTGGTCGAGCATATGGAAAAGCTCATCGCCGACGACCGCTTCTTCATCCTCTGCCCCGATGACGACACGCCCAACGCGGTCGACCACAAGCGCATTTTCTGGAACGCGATGGATATCATCGAAAACCGCCCGGCCCTGTCGCGCTGGCATAAGGACTACAAGGACGAATTTGCCGCCTTCATGGCAAAGGATCTGCCGGTGATGCCGAAGGCCTAGGCGCAAAAATGGCGGGCACCGGACCCGCCATTCCAATGCCGGAGATGGCCGCCTATTCCTCGAGCATGCGCTTGAGCAGTTCGATCTCCTGGCCGAGTTCGACGTCATCCTTGATCATGGCCTCGACCTTGCGCACCGAGTGCAGCACGGTGGTGTGGTCGCGGCCGCCGAAGCGCCGGCCGATTTCGGGCAGTGAGCGGGAGGTCAGGGCCTTGGCCAGGAACATGGCGATCTGGCGCGGCCGCACCACGTCGCGGCTGCGGCGGGCCGAAAGCAGCTCGTTGCGCGGCACCTTGTAGTGGCGCGAGACGATGCGCAGGATATCCTCGATGCGGACACGGCGCGCCTCGCGGCTGCGGATCAGGTCGCCCAGGGTCTTTTCGGCCAAAGGCACGGTGATCAGTTCGCCGGTCAACTGGTTGGCGGCGACGAGGCGGTTGACGGCGCCATCGAGGTCGCGGCCATGGCTGATGACGGCGCGGGCGATATAGTCGATGACCGGAGTGGGGAAGTGCATGCCGTAGCGGGCGGTCGACTGGTCGGCGCGGCGCTGCACGATGGCGCGGCGCAGTTCGAGATCAAAGCCGGAGATCGGCACGACCAGGCCGCCCGAAAGGCGCGAACGCACGCGCTCGTCGAGCATTTCGAGATCGCGCGGCGGCGCATCGCCGGCCACCACGACCTGCTTGGCGCCGGTGAGCAGCGTGCCCAGCGTATGGCCGAATTCGGTGGCCGACTTGCCCTGCAGGAACTGCATGTCATCGATCAGCAGCAGGTCGACGCGGCGCAGCCATTCCTTGAAGCCGAGCGCCGACTGGCGCTGCACGGCGGTGATGAAATGGTACATGAAGTGGTCGGCGGTCAGGTAGACGATGTTCTTGCTGGCATCCGCCGACTGCACGGCATGGGCGATGGCGTTGAGCAGGTGGCTCTTGCCCAGGCCGACCGTGGAATGGATATAGACCGGGTTGAAGGTCACCGCATTGTTGGCGGCGGCATTGGCGATCTGCTTGGCCACGCCGAAGGCCATTTCATTGGCCTCGCCGGCGACGAAACTGTCAAAGGTCATGCGCGGATCAATGGCGCTGCCCGAAAGGGCATCGCCCCTGGCGGTCGCATTGTCCCGGCTGAAGCGGGCCACGTTGGCCATGGGCGCGGCATGGCTGGGGGCGGGGGCGCTCGGGGTTTCGCCGACCACCGGCTCGGCAACGACCGGGGTGAAGCGCGGCCGCGCCTGACCATTGACGCGCAGCGTCACCTGGATGCGGCCGATCTCGGGAATGTCCTGGCGGAAGGCCTCGAGGATGCGCTCGAGATAGTTGGACTGAACCCAGGAACACAGAAAGCGCGTGGGTGCGGACAGATGGACGACGTCGTCCACGATTTCCTCGAGTTCAAGGCTGGCAAACCAGGAGGTGAACACATCCACGCCGACGGCGGTCTTGATGCGGGCCCGCACCCGGTTCCAGAGCTCGCGTTGGGCTTGGCCGGAATCGGATGGGGTCATGACAGGAGTTTCGCCTTTGTTGATCGTGCTTTTCACTGGGGGATTGGCCGGGGGCCAATTCTCCCTGTCAGCGGTCGCCTGTCGCGTCATTCCTTCAGCCCCATATTGGTTCCGGCTGGTCCGCAAAGCCCGGCCGGTATTTGTCTGTGCCATGGCTGGCCCGTGTGCCCACGCAGCCATGGCTTCGCTCCTGCGCCCGTTGATACGGACGCATCTATCTTGTCCACCGGGCGGGCCGGCGGGGTGTTACCTACGCAACTGTCATGAACCAGGCCGAAAACGGGCCTAAGGTCTCAAAAAAATCTTGCCGGCCCAGATCGGACCGGCAGCCACATCAGCTGCCAACACAACCTTCACCATTCAAACCGTCTCGGCCTGTGCCGAACTTTGATCTAGAACAACGCCCCGAATAACTTAAAAACAACGCCCCGAATATGACCCGGTCAGCTGTCTCGGACGCTCATTGGCGGCGTCTTCTCGCCGGCTGACCAGATCACTTTAGAGGGACGATTTTGGGCTAGCAACCGGGGAATCTGCAAAATGGGGGCTTGACTCTGAGGTTGTATTTTTGGGCCCGGCCTCTGGCCCCGAGCCCGGTAAACCAAGGCGCTGTGACTCAACGCAGATTCGCCTTCGCAGCGGTCCGGGGGCAGCAAAATTTTATTTCTCCGCAGGGTCCGTTTTTTGCCTCGGGCAGTGCAGATGACAGTCTGGTGACGGTCTGGCGATGGCGCAAAGCCCTATCAAAACTCAAGAAATACCGAGCCTGCGCGACATTAGCCCGTAGCGGCGGCAGTGTCACGCCGATGACACATGCGTGTCAAATCGGAATAGCTTGCTCACCGGCCCGACAAACAAAAAGGGCTCCTTGCGGAGCCCGTCTCGTCAATTGTCGGCAGCCCGGTCAGGGAGCCTTTTGGCAGCCAATCAGGCGCTGAGCGCCTTGACCCGGCTGTTCAGGCGGCTGATCTTGCGAGCGGCCAGATTGGCATGAACGATGCCCTTGGTCGCAGCGCGGTTGATCTCGGGAGCGGCCGCATGCAGCGCTTCCATGGCGACCTTGTGGTCACCGGCAACAATGGCTTCTTCAACCTTGCGGATGAAGGTGCGGACGCGCGAACGGCGCGACTTGTTGACCGCGGTGCGGGCTTCGATCTTGCGGGTAGCCTTTTTGGCTGAAGGCGTATTGGCCATAATGGTCCTCTTGGCGTCCAACCGGCCGATCGCGCCACGAGGTCGCATGCGTCCGGGATGAAAATGAAATCGGCGGCATCTCGATAGCCGCCAAGTTGGCCGGTCTATAGGGGAAGCAGGGGCAAGCGTCAACTGGATTCAGCCCAGCCCCGATCAGGGTTTCTTCTGGCAGACCGGACAAAAGAAGGTCGAGCGCCCGGACTGGACGATGCGCTCCACCGTACCGCTACAGAGCGGGGTGGGACAGGGCTCGCCCTCCCGGTCATAGACGGCGAAGCGATGCTGGAAATAGCCTGAGCTCCCATCGGCATGGCGGAAATCGCGCAGGGTCGAGCCGCCCACCTCGATGGCCTCGATCAGCACCTGGCGGACGGCGCTGGCGAGGTCTTCGAGCGCGGCTTTGGGCTTGCCCCTGGCCGTCACGAGGGTTCCCGCCAGCACGGTGGGCAGGATATGGGCACGGTGCAGCGCCTCGGCGACATAGATATTGCCCAGGCCGGCCACCACGCGCTGGTCGAGCAAGGCCGCCTTGATCGGGCTCTTCTTGCCAGCGAATTTGTCGGCCATCTCGGCAGCGTTGAAATCATTGCCGAGCGGCTCGGGGCCGAGGTCCTTGAGATAGGGACTGCTCGCCAGGTCGTCATAGAGATCGACAAAGCCGAAGCGGCGCGGATCGGCATAGATCAGGTGGCTCTTGCCGTGTTCGGGGTGGGAAATGTCGAGCACCAGATGATCGTGCTTGGGCGCGGTGCCCGGCTCGTAATAGCGCGGCGGCTTGTCGATGCCGTGCTCGGCAAAGCGCCAGGAGCCGGTCATGCCCAGATGGCTGAGCAGGGTCTGGCCGCTTGAGAGTGCCAGCAGCAGATATTTGGCGCGGCGGCCGACCGAGACGATGGTGCTGCCGGCCAGGGCTGTGGCCAGCCCGGCAGGGAAAGGAAAGCGCAGGTCGGGGCGGTTGAGCGTCACATGGTCGATGCGGGCGCCTTCGAGCCAGGGCTGCAGCCCCCGGCGTACGGTTTCGACCTCGGGCAGTTCAGGCATTTTATGTCTCTTCACCTGTGCGGCTTTGCGCCATGGCAAAGTCGGTTTGCTTTGAATATGTATCGCTGGGTCAATACAGGTCGTATCGACCAGTACGAAATGCACGAGGCGATCACCATGACCGACGCGCGAGAAACCACTCATTTCGGTGAACAGACCGTGGCGCTGGACGACAAGCAGGGCATGGTCAACCAGGTGTTCCATGGCGTGGCCGACCGCTATGACCTGATGAACGACCTGATGAGCGCGGGCGTGCACCGGCTCTGGAAAAATGCCATGGTAGCCGATCTGGCGCCGCCCAAGGCCGGTTCCCGGCCCTATCGCGTGCTCGACATGGCGGGCGGCACCGGCGACATCGCCGAGCGCATCATCAATGCCTCGGTGGGCTATGCCGAGGTCGTGGTCAGCGACATCAATTCGGACATGCTGCGGGTGGGCGCGGAGCGCGCCAAGGCCTGGCGCTATCCGGAACAGGCCAGCTTTGTCGAAGCCAATGCCGAGGAGCTGCCTTTCGCGGACAACAGCTTTGACGCCTATACGATCGCCTTCGGCATTCGCAATGTGCCGCGAATCCAAAAGGCGCTCAGCGAGGCGCATCGCGTGCTCAAGCGCGGCGGCCGCATCCTGGTCCTCGAATTCAGCCAGGTCGACGTGCCGGGGCTGGACCTCGTCTACAAGGCCTTCTCAGACAATCTCATTCCGCCCATGGGCAGGCTGGTGACCGGCGATGCGCAGCCTTACCAGTATCTGGTGGAATCGATCCGCAAATTCCCCAATCCGGCTTTGTTCCAGTCCATGCTGACCGAAGCGGGCTTCAAGCGCGTCAAGGCGACGGCCTTTTCGGGCAATATCGCGACGCTGTTTTCGGGATGGAAGCTCTAGCGCATGCTGTTTTCCGCCTATTTTCGCCTGCTGCATGCCGGCTTTGTGCTGGCCCGCGAAGGCGCGCTGTCGATGATTTCGACCAAGGGCCTGCCGCCCGCTCTGGCGCCGCTGCGCGCCGGCATCTGGCTGGGCCGGCTGATCGAGCGGCCCAGCGTGCGCCAGACCGGCCATGTCGACCGCCTCAACCGGGCGCTCAACCGGCTGGGCCCGACCTATGTCAAGTTCGGCCAGACCCTGGCCACCCGCCCCGACGTGGTGGGCATCACCATCGCCAATGACCTGGCGGGCCTGCAGGATCGCATGGATCCGTTCGACGCGGCGCTGGTGCCGGCCATCCTGCTGGCAGCGCTGGAAGGCAAGGCGGCCGAGCTGACCGAACTCAGCGCCCCCATTGCCGCGGCCTCGATCGCCCAGGTGCACCGCGCCCGGCTGGTGTCGGCCAAGGGGCCGGCCCAGATGGTTGCCGTCAAGGTCCTGCGCCCGGGCGTGCAGGCCCGCTTCATGGCCGATATCGAGAGCTTTTACGCGGCCGCCCGGCTGGCCGACCGTTTCATCGTCTCGACCAAGCGGCTGCGGCCGATCGAGGTGGTCGAGACGCTGGATCGCTCGGCCCGGCTCGAACTCGACCTGCGGCTGGAGGCCGCGGCTATTTCGGAGATGGCCGAGAACATCAAGGACGATACCGGCTTTGTCATTCCGAGCGTCTCCTGGGACCATGTGGCACAGAACGTGCTCACCACCAGCTGGGTGGATGGCATTCCGATCCGCGACCATGCCGCGCTCGACAGGGCCGGGGTCGACCGCAAGGCGCTGGCCACCAATCTGCTGCAGAGCTTTCTCAAGCATGCCATTCGCGACGGCTTCTTTCATGCCGACATGCATCCGGGAAACCTCTTCGCCGATGCGCGCAGCGGCGACGTAATCGCGGTCGATTTCGGTATCATGGGCCGGATCAACCGGCAGGAACGCCGCTTCCTCGCCGATATCCTCTTCGGTTTCATCACCCGGGATTACCGGCTGGTAGCCGAGCGGCATTTCGATATCGGCTATGTCCGCAAGGACCAGTCGGTGGATGATTTTGCTCTGGCGATCCGCTCCATCGGCGAGCCTCTCCACGGCCGCACCGCGGCCGATATCTCGATGGCAAGGGTGCTGGGCCAGCTGTTTGCCATTACCGACCTGTTCGACATGCAGACGCGGCCCGAACTGGTGCTGCTGCAGAAGTCCATGGTGCTGGTGGAGGGGGTGGCGCGGGCGCTCGATCCCGACCTGGACATCTGGACGGTGGCCGAGCCAGTGGTGGGCGACTGGCTGCGTCGGCAGGCGGGTCCGGTGGGCCAGATCGAAACCCTGGGCGAACATTTCAAGACCATGGCCGAGGCGGCCGGCCGCGTGCCGGTCATCCTGGCGCAGGCCGAACTGGCGCTGGCCGATTATCATGCTGTCAAACACCGGCGCTATGATCCGCTGATGCGTTGGAGCGTAATAGGGCTGATGGCCATTGCCGGGGCAACCCTGCTGGCCGTGCTGTGGCGCGTGCTGACACTGGCGGGCTGAGCGCGGCTTGTCCGGCCAGCCGGCACGACCTAGAATACTAAAATCGACAGAATTTGCGAGTCCCCCGATGTCTGCCAGCCGCGTCCTGATCCAACTGCGCTGGCTTGAGCACGGCCGTGGACTGGCGCTGCCGGCGCAGCAGACGGCCGGGGCAGCCGGGCTCGACCTGGCGGCGGCGCTGCCGGCCGAGGGCGATGTGGAGATCGCGCCGGGCGCCTATGCGATGATTCCGACGGGACTGGCTCTGGCTCTGCCCGAAGGGTTCGAGGCGCAGATCCGGCCGCGGTCGGGGCTGGCGGCGAAATATGGCGTGACCGTGCTCAATGCGCCCGGGACGGTGGATGCCGACTACCGGGGCGAGATCAAGGTGCTGCTGATCAATCACGGCATGGTGCCCTTCACGGTGCGGCGGGGCGATCGTATCGCGCAGATGGTGGTGGCGCCGGTCAGCGCTGTGAGTTTAATCGAAGTGGAGGCACTGGATGGCACCGAACGCGGCGAGGGTGGGCATGGTTCGACGGGTCGCTAGGCTTTTCGGGCTGCTGGCCCTGCTGCTCATGCCGGCCACGCCGGCGCTGGCGGGCGACCGGGCACAGATCGACCTGATCGGCTTTTCCGAAGACGGCAGCTATTTTGCCTTCGAGGAATTCGGCGTGCAGGACGGCTCGGGCTTTGCCTATGCCAGTATCTATGTCGTCGATGTGGTCGATGACAGCTGGGTGGTGGGCACGCCGATCCGCGTGCTGGCGGAAGACGAACTGGCGACGCTGGCCGAAATACGCGCCGAGGCCAAGCTCAAGGCCGCCAACTATATCACCATGCTGGGCATTGCCGTGCCCGGTGAATTCGTCGCCTTGATCGGGGATGGCCTGCCCGACAATGACGGTCAGGTTCTCAGCTTCGGCGTGCCGGCCTATGGGGTGGGTGCGGTCGAGGGCAGCCATAGCCTGGAACTGGCGCGCTTCGACACCAGCTCGGCCACGCCGTGCCAGGAATGGTTCGGTTCGGTGCCGCGCGGCTACCAGCTGAGTATTGTCGATGATGCCGGCAAGCGGGTGGTGCATCGCGACGACAGCCTGCCGCGCTCGCGCGGCTGCCCGGTCGATTACCGGCTCTATGGGGTGGTGCTGCCCTTTGCCGCCGAGCCGCTGCGCGATGCCGTGGCCATTGTCTCGGTCTATACCTTCGGTTTTGAAGGGCCCGACCGGCGCTTCATCGTGGTGCCGCTTGGCTTCTGACCCGTTCTCCCCCGCCGAAACGCGACGCTATGCCCGCCAGCTCGTGCTCAAGGGCTTCGGCGGCAGCGGCCAGCAGGCGCTCAAGGCGGCACGGGTGCTGGTGGTGGGCGCGGGCGGGCTGGGCAGTCCGGTCATTGCCTATCTGGCCGGGGCCGGCGTGGGCCTGCTGGGCATTGCCGATCCGGACAGCGTGTCCCTGTCCAACCTGGCGCGGCAGGTGATCCACACCACCGCGGGCATCGGCCAGAGCAAGGCGGCCAGCGCCGGCAGTTTTGCGCAGGCGCTGAACCCCGAGGTGCGGCTGGCACTGCATGACGCGGCGGTGACCGCGGACAATGCGGGGCGGCTCATGGGCGATTATGACCTGGTGATCGATGGCAGCGACAATCTGGTGACCCGCCGGGCCGTGGCTGCGGCAGCGGCCGGGCTGGGCCTGCCGTTGGTCTCGGGCGCGGTATCGATGTTTGACGGGCAGGTAACGGTCTTTGCCCCAGGCGGGCCGCCCTTCAGCGCTCTTTATCCGGACAGCGCCAGCGATGCCGACCTGCCCAGTTGCGAGGCCACCGGCATTGTCGGTCCGCTCACCGGCGTCATCGGCACGCTGATGGCGATGGAGGCCATCAAGCTGGTGACCGGCATTGGTGAACCGCTGATCGGCCGGGTGCTGACCTATGACAGCCAGGGCGCCCGCTTTGCCGAATTCGCCTTCTAGCCAGGCGGGACATGCCGACAGTGGCTGGATTGTCCAGCCTGGCCGAGGCGCGGTCCATGGCGCAGAGCGTGCCGAAGAAGCTGCCGTCCGGCAGGATGATCGGCACCGATATATAGCTTTGCAGCCCATAGATGCGGGGGGTGTGGTGGTCCGCATGGGGCCGATCCTGGCTGAGTGTGATCGATGACCAATTCCCGAAGGTCCGAGCGGACCTCCTGACACAGCGTCGTCTCGACCCCGAGTTCGTCGCCCGGCTTGAGCCCGAAGTCGACATTGTCGAGCACCTGGCAGGTCACCCAGCGATCCTCGGTCACCCGGGCCACCGCGGCAAAGCCAACCCCTGTCGCCTCGCAGCAGGAATCAATGGTTGAAATGCGGCAGGTCCGGCGCCGGCCGAATCAGCGAGCCCGGCGGGCGGTCAGCAGCAGGGATCAGGCGTCGGGATGCTTGAAGACCAGAGCCGCATTGGTGCCGCCGAAGCCGAAGGAATTGGACAGCACCACGCCCAGGTCGACGTTGTCGCGGCGCTGCTGGATGATCGGCATGTCGGCAAAGGCCGGATCGAGATTGTCGATATTGGCGCTGGCGGCGATGAAGCGGTGCTTCATCATCAGGATCGAATAGATCGATTCGTGCACGCCGGTGGCGCCCTGGCTGTGGCCAGTCAGCGATTTGGTGGCCGAGATGGGCGGGCACTTGTCGGCGCTGCCGAACACCGCCCTTATGGCCTCGATCTCCTTGAGATCACCGACCGGGGTCGAGGTAGCGTGCGGATTGATGTAATCGACCTTGGGGCCGACATGCTTGAGCGCCATCTGCATGCAGCGCGCCGCGCCTTCGCCGGACGGGGCGACCATGTCGAGCCCGTCGGAGGTGGCGCCATAGCCGACCAGTTCCGCCCAGATGCGCGCGCCACGCGCCTTGGCATGCTCATATTCCTCGAGCACCAGCACGCCGGCGCCGCCAGAAATCACGAAACCGTCGCGATCGGCGTCGTAGCAGCGCGAGGCCCTGGCGGGTGTGGCGTTATAGTTCGAGCTCATCGCACCCATGGCATCGAACAGGTTGGACAGCGTCCAGTCGAGATCCTCATGGCCGCCGGCAAAGACGATATCCTGCTTGCCCAACATGATCTGCTCCATGCCATTGCCGATGCAATGCTTGGAGGTCGCGCAGGCGGCGGTGATGGTATAGTTGACTCCCTTGATGCCAAAGGCAGTGGCCAGGGTAGCCGAGGCGGTCGAGCCCATGGCCTTGGGCACGGCCAGCGGCCCGATGCGCTTGGGGCTGGAATTCTTGCGGGTGGTGTCGGCGGCCTCGACAATGGTGCGGGTGGAGGCGCCGCCCGAACCCATGACAATGCCGGTCATGGGGTTGGAGATGTCGCTCTCGTCAAGGCCGGCATCGGCGATGGCCTGCTGCATGGCCAGGTAGTTCCAGGCCGCGCCCTTGCCCATGAAGCGGGTGACGCGGCGGTCGAGCAGTTCGAACGGGTCGAGCCGCGGGTCGCCCTTGACCTGGCTGCGAAAACCCAATTCGGCATAATCCTCGGCAAAGACGATGCCCGGCGTCGCGCTGCGCAGGCTCGCCGTGACCTCGTCGAGCGAATTGCCGATCGAGGAAATGATACCCATGCCGGTGACGACAACTCGTCTCATCTTGGCCTCGTTTAGTTTCGGTCTGACGCCCTTGATGCGGGCGGTTCTCGTTGATTGAAGCGTCGCTTTTAAGGCGGGTCAGGCGCTCTGCTGCGCCTGCATCTGGACGTCGGTGAACAGGCCGACGCGCAAATCCTTGGCTTCGTAGATCACCTTGCCATCGGCCTTGACCCAGCCGTCGGCGATGCCCAGGGTCAGACGACCCTTCATGACGCGCTTGAGGTCGATGCCATATTCTACCAGCTTGACGTCATCGGTCACCTGGCCGGTGAACTTGATTTCACCCGCCAGGGCGCGGCCGCGGCCGGGCTGGCCAATCCAGCTGAGGAAGAAGCCGGTCATCTGCCAGATGGCGTCGAGACCCAGGCAGCCGGGCATGACGGGATCGCCGATGAAATGGCACTTGAAGAACCAGAGGTCGGGATTGACGTCGAGCTCGGCGCGCACCTGGCCCTTGCCATAGGCGCCGCCATCCTCGGAAATGGAGGTGATGCGGTCAAACATCAGCATGGGAGGGGCCGGCAGGCGCGCGTCGCCCTGGCCCGGCAATTCGCCGCGGCCATGTGCCAACAGCTCCTGGTACCCAAATGCGCTCTGCCGATCGGCCATGCGTCCAACCCCGTTAACCGTGTGTTCGTCTCGTATAGGGGCGCGTGGGGAGGGTCAAGTCAACGCACGCGGCGCCAGCCCTACCCTGCGACGGCACGGCGACTTGTGTGGCGCGGGCGCGACGGTTATAAGAACTCCAGTATCTTCCGGCCCTTCAGAGCGCTCAAGGACCCTATGACTGATCGTACCCAGACCGCCCGGTCGCTGCCTTCGCGCAAACCGTGTCTTACCGCCGTGCTGCGCATGGCCGGTCTCCGTCCGACCCGGCAGCGCGTGGCGCTGGCCGAACTGCTGTTTGGCGGGCCGCACCGCCATGTCAGCGCCGAGCAATTGCATGGCGAAGCCGATGCGGCGCGGGTCAATGTGTCGCTGGCCACCATCTACAATACGCTGCACCAGTTCCACGAAGCGGGCCTGCTGCGCGAAGTGGCCGTGGATGCGGCGCGCTCCTATTTCGACACCGACACGTCCGATCACCATCACTTCTACGTCGAAGACGAGCAGCGCATGATCGACATTCCGGCCAGCTCGGTGGCGTTCACCAAGCTGCCCGAGGCCCCCAAGGGCATGGAAGTCAGCCATGTCGATGTGGTGATCAGGGTGCGCAGGGCGAAGAGCTGATCGAGTTCTCCGCCGGCCGCCCTTGGGAGAAAATCGGCCGCTGTCCAGTCCCCCGCGCCCACGAAATTGCGCTGGGGCCAGCGTGACACGGGAGGCGTGATCACCCATATTGCGCGTCCTGCAACAGCAAAACGGGTGGTTAATGAGCCAAAAGGTCAACCTGAACGGCTATTTCGAGCGAATCGGCTTTGCCGGTTCAATCGCCCCGACCTTGGCCACTTTGGAACAGCTTCATGCGCTGCATCCGGCCGCAATCGCCTTCGAAAACCTCAATCCGCTGCTGGGGCTGCCGGTCAAACTGGATCTGGGGAGCCTGCAGGCCAAGCTGCTGACCGAGCGGCGTGGCGGCTATTGCTACGAACACAACCTGCTGCTCAAGGCGATGCTGGAGGAACTCGACTTCACCGTGCGCGGCCTGGCGGCGCGCGTGCTGTGGAACAATCCGGGCAATGTCGACGGGCCGGCCCATCACATGCTGCTGGCGGTTGATATCAGCAGCACCACCTATATTGCCGATGTCGGCTTTGGCGGGCTGACGCTGACCGGCCCGCTGCGGCTCAAGGCCGATGCCGAGCAGAGCACACCGCATGGGCGCTTCCGGCTCACCGGCGGCGACCCGGTCTGGCAGCTCGAGGCCTGGCTGGGCGAGGACTGGGCGCCGCTCTACGCCTTCGACCTCAACGAAAAGACCGCGGCCGACTACGCGGCGTCCAACAGCTTCCTGTCGACCGATCCCACTTCCCCGTTCCGCAACCAGCTGCGGGTCGCCCTGGCCCCTTCCGGCAAGCGCCTGGCGCTCAAGGACAACCAGTTCACCAGCTATGGCGAGGATGGCCAGGTCGAGCGGCGGGAACTGACCAGCGTCGCCGAGATGCGCGACGTGCTGATGACCAGTTTCGGCATTGCCCTGCCCGCCGACGCGGCGCTCGACGCCAAGCTGGCCGAGATCCTGCTCGCCGCCGGCATCGCGCCGCCCGCGCCCGACGTGGTGCCCGAGGCGACGGCGGACTAGCCATGGCGCCGGTGCAGGTCGATCCGGACAGGGTCCGCGAATTTGTCGACAGCGACGCGTTCTACCGCTGGCTGGGCCAGCATCACGACCAGGACGACGAGATCTGGATCCGCATTTTCAAGAAGGCCAGCGGCACGCCCAGCATCACGGCTGCCCAGGCCATCGAGGTGGTGCTGTGCTGGGGCTGGATCGACGCCATCCGCAAGAGCTGGGACGAGGTCTCCTTCGTGCAGCGCTATACCAGGCGCGGCCGCAAGAGCCTGTGGAGCCAGATCAACAAGGACAATGTCGCCCGGTTGATCGAGCAAGGCCGGATGACCGAACATGGCCTGCGGCATGTTGACCTGGCCAAGGCCGACGGCCGCTGGGACGCCAGCTATGGCACCACGATGGCGCCGCCGGAGGACCTGATGGCGGCCATCGAGTCGAGCCCGGCGGCGCTCGCCTTCTACCGTGCCCTGACGGCGCAGAACCGCTTCGCGCTGATCTTCCGCACCATCGCGCTCAAGACCCCGGCGGCGCGGGCGCGCAAGATCGCCGGCTTTGTCGCCATGCTCGAGCGTGGCGAGACCATCTATCCGCAGGGCAAGGCCAAGTGAGCGGGCTATGGTTCGCCTTTCTGCGCGGCATCAATCTGGGCAAGCGCCAGGTCAAGATGGCCGAACTGCGGACGTGCCTCGAGGCGGCCGGCTTTGCCGAGGTCACAACCGCGGTGGCCAGCGGCAATGTGCGCCTGCGGGCCGCGGGCACTGCCGATGCCATCAGGGACAGGCTCGAAGCCGCCATTGCCGCTCAGTTCGGCTTTGCGGTCGGTGTCGTGCTGCGCTCGGAGGCGGAACTGACCATGATGCTGGCGCAGCACCCCTTTGGCCGGCTCGACCCCGCGGCCGATCTCACCCGCCATGTACTGCTGTTCGACCGGGCCCTGCCCGCCGGCATCACGCTGGCCGACCGGCCCAGCCATACCGAAATCGTCCGCGTGGATGTGCGCGAGATCTATATTGCCGGTTACCGCCAGCCCAATGGCCGCTATACCGAAGGCATCGCTGACGTACTCAAGCCGCTCTATGCCCAGCTGGGCAAGGGCGTGCTCGACACCATGCGCAACTGGAACACGATAGAGAAGATGCTGGCATGATCACTGTTTTCGGCTCCACCAATCTCGACCAGATCGGCACCGTGCCGCGCCTGCCTTTGCCGGGCGAAACGGTAGCCGGTGGGGTCTTCTCCATGGCCGCGGGCGGCAAGGGCGCCAACCAGGCGCTGGCGGCGCGGCGCGCCGGGGCCCAGGTGCGCCATGTCTCGGCAGTCGGGCGCGACAGCTTTGCCGAACCGGCTTTGGCCCTCCTGGCCGACGCCGGGGTGGACCTGGGGAGCCTGCGCCATACTGACGGCGCCACCGGCATTGCCATGATCTTTGTCGATGCGGCCGGCGAGAACGTCATCGCCGTGCTGCCGGGCGCCAATGGCACCATCACCCCAGCCGATGCCGAGACAGCCCTGGCCGGACTGGGTAGCCATGACCTGCTGCTGGTGCAGCAGGAAATTCCGCAGGCCGCGACCCGGCGCGCGCTGGAACTGGCCCAGGCGCAGGGCGTCACCAGCCTGCTCAACACGGCCCCGTTCCTCGCTGATACGGCCGATCTCGCCCCGCTGGCCAGCATTGTGGTGGCCAATGAAACCGAATTCGCCCTGCTGAGCGGGCGGCCGGAAAGCGAACTGGACGATGCCATGGCCGACTGGGCGGCACAGCACGACCAGATCCTCATCGTCACCCTGGGCGGCGCCGGGGTGAAGGCCATTGCCCACGGCCGGACGCTGACCATCCCGGCGCTGCCAATCAAGCCGGTCGATACGGTGGGCGCGGGCGATACCTTTGTGGGCTACCTCGGCGCCGGCCTCGATGCCGGGCTGGACCTCGAAACGGCCCTGCGCCGCGCCGCCGCGGCGGGGAGTCTGGCCTGCCTCAAGCCGGGCGCGCAGCCGGCGATCCCGCTGGCCGCGGAAGTGGATGCGGCGCTCAGGGGGTAGGGGAACGGCTGGCGCACTGGCACCTAGATGCCGTGCAGTATGGTCCTAGTGTCAGGCATCCGCTTGAGCGAGTTGTCCAGGCGTTCGCGCCAGCGTGGACCGACCTCCATGGCGCTGACATAGGCCCGGCGCAAATCGTCGGGCCGGTCCTGGGCCAGCGCCTCGATCAGAAACGCCGCCTGTTCTCGGTCCTTTGACGCTTTCAGACTGCCTGCGCCGTCGCGCCGCCGATCAGCAACGATGAGCTTGTGTATCGCGTATCGTTCGGGGCGCGGCACCTGCACCAGGACGCCAGATCGATAGATGGCCGCAGCGTGGATGGGTTCGGCGATCAGGAAATTGAGGTAGTTCAGCGACTGCGCGTTGACGCCCAGCGCCGGCAGATCGCGGACGGTCTCTTCCCCGAAGGCGGGGGTAAGGAACTCCACCAGCTGGCCACTGCCGCCCTGCGTCCAGCGCCAGGTGCGGCCCGGGTCGAGCCCTGGAAGGGGGGCGAACTTCAGCGCCGAGAAGGTCTCGGCCAGACCCGGACTGATCTGATCCTCCAGCGCCAGGCTGAGCTTTTCGAATTGGGCGATGTCGATGTCGCCGGTATTTGCCATGCCGCCCAAAGGCAGACGGAGTCCAAGTTCACCCTCATAGAGGCGAAATGCGTTCGTGCCGACCAGGGTCCCGCCCAGCCGAAAGGTTCCCGCATCCGCCATGGCAGACAGCATGGAGCCGGTGGCGCGATCGGTCGGTGTCAAACCCTCGGCCCGCAGCAAACGGACCAGCCGCGACCGTTCGGCCTGCTGCTCCTTGGCTGTCGTCCGCAGTGCCTCAATCCGGTCTATGCGCTCACGGGTCTCATCGCTATCTTCACCGATATACAAGAACTGCATGTCCGAACCGATGCGGCGCGCAGCGTACCAATAGGCTTTGCTACCGCGCTGCTTGAGGGTCGGTTTGCCCTCGACGCCGGATATGGCATCGTCCCGCAGTAATCGAACCAGATCGGTATAGGCGCTCATGGCGATGCTGCTGAGAGCTATCATGCCTATCACTTTCGGGTTTTGCTTGGCATAATCTACCAAGCAAAAATTCAAATTGCTAGGTATGCCGAAGGCAAACAAAAAAGCAGGCCCATCGGACCTGCCTTTTCAATCTCTAACAGTCCGGCAACCCCTATTTAGGCGCCAGGACCATGACCATCTGGCGGCCTTCGGAGCGCGGCTGGCTTTCGACCTTGGCGATTTCCTCGGTCTGGGCGCGTACCTTGAGCAGCAATTGCATGCCCAGGTCCTGGTGGGCCATTTCGCGGCCACGGAAGCGCATGGTCACCTTGACCCGGTCGCCATCATCGAGAAAGCGCTGCACGGCCTTCATCTTGGTCTCGTAGTCATGCGTGTCGATATTGGGCCGCATCTGGACTTCCTTGACCTCAATCACCTTCTGCTTCTTGCGGGCCTCGGCAGCTTTTTTCTGCGCGGCATATTTGAAGCGTCCCAGGTCAAGCATCTTGGCGACCGGCGGGACAGCGTTGGGAGAGATCAAGACAAGGTCGAGGCCCTGTTCCTGGGCTTCTGCGAGCGCCTCGCGGGTGTTGACGATCCCGCGGTTCTCACCTTCAGCGTCGATCAGCTGGACATCGGCGCTGGTGATATCTTCATTGGACGGCGGCCCATCTTTCTGGGGCGTGACTGGTCTCATTGGACGGCGAATGGCAAATGATCCTTGTGTTGTTAAGCCAAGCGGTGAATTCGGGCTAAAATCGTGTTACCGGGCCCATAAGTCAACTGGCAAAAGGTCCAATTTCTGGAGCTCTTGTCGCGTTGCCGGCCCGGTCAGGCAGTGCCCGCCTGAAACCAGCATATACCCTTTTGCCTCCCCAAGAAAGCGATCCCATGACCGCCACCCAAAGCACCACAATCTCCGTCGGTTCCGGCCCCGCCGCGCGTACCATCGCCGTGGCACGGCGCGACGGCGGCAGTCCGGGCCTGTTCTGGCTGGGCGGCTTCCGCTCCGACATGGCCGGCAGCAAGGCGATGGCGCTGGACGGGCTGGGGGCCGAGCAGGGCCTGGCGGTGACGCGGTTCGACTATTCCGGGCATGGCCTATCCGGCGGGGACTTCAACGCGGGCACGATCAGCCGCTGGCTGGAAGAGGCCGAGGCGGTCTATGCAACCACCGAGGGTCCGCAGGTCATCGTCGGCTCGTCGATGGGCGGCTGGATCGCCCTGCTGCTCGCGCGCGCCCTGCTCGCCCGCGGCACGCCGGCAAGGGGCCTCGTCCTGATCGCCCCGGCGCCGGACATGACGCATGAGCTGATGTCGCCCAGTTTCACGCTGGAGGAACACCAGGCACTGCAGGCGCAGGGTTTTGTCGAACAGCCGAGCCAGTATTCGGACCAGCCCTATCGTATCAACCAGGCTTTGCTCGAGGATGGGGCGCTGCACCTGCTGTTCGGCAGCGTCATCGAAACAGGTTGCCCGGTCACTATCCTCCAGGGCGGGCAGGACCCCGACGTGCCGGCGGCCCATGCCATTCGCCTCGTCACCCATATCCTGCACGATCCCGTCACGCTGACCCTGATCCCCGATGGCGACCACCGGTTGAGCCGGGACGAAGACCTGGCGCGGATGAAGGACGCGGTGCTGCGGCTGGTTGCGGCGCCCTAGCCGCGCGTCACCAGCTTGCTCTTCTGCACCCCGTCGGCGTCGAAATTGCCCGGGCTCAGCCAGCGCTCATATTCGGCCCGCAGAGCGGGCCATTCGCTGTCGATGATGGAGAACCAGGCGGTGTCGCGGCTTTCGCCCTTGGTAATGCGGTCCTGCCGGAACAGGCCCTCATAGTGGAAGCCGAAGCGTTTGGCGGCGGCTTTGGAGGGATCATTGCGGTCGTTGCACTTCCATTCGAAGCGCCGATAGCCGAGATCGTCGAAGGCGTGGCGGGCAAACAGATACAGCGCCTCGGTGGCCAGCGGCGTGCGCGCCATGGGCAGGCCCCAATAGACGCCGCCGATCTCGATGGAAGCATGTTCGGGAAAGATGCGCATCCACGCCTGCTGGCCCACGGCCTTGCCGGTCTGCTGGTCGATAATGGCGACGTAGCGATCGGGGCCGGCATTGACCGTGTCGATCCAGGTCTGCAGCCCTTCCAGCGATTCCGGCGCGTTGCTGAACAGCCAGCGATAGCGCTCGGGCCCGCCCGGCATGGTCCCCACCGCGAAGAGGTCGGCGGCGTGACGCTTCTCCAAGGGCTCGAGCCGCACGAAGCGGCCCTCAAGAACGATGCGTTCGGGGGCAGATTTGGCGGGGCTGGGTGGCGTCATGAGCGGGTCTCCAGGACCTGCGCCAGGCCCTCGCGATAGGTCGGGTAAAGCAGCTCGATGCCCAGCGCGCTCTTGATGGCGGCATTGGAGCAGCGCTTGTTGTCGGCGTAAAAGCTGGCCTGCATCGGCGTCATCGGCGCCGTGGCGAAATCGAGTTCGGGCGGTGGCGTCATGCCCAGCAGCGCGGCGGCATGGACGATGACGTCCTGCGGTGGGGCCGGCTCGTCATCGCCCAGGTTGAAGGTGCCATCCAGCCGCGCTGTCGCCGCCAGCTCGGTCACCCGGGCGATGTCGTCGACATGGATGCGGTTGAACACCTGGCCCGGTTTGACCACGCGGCGCGAGGAGCCGTCCTCGAGCTTGTCGAAGGTCGAGCGGCCCGGGCCATAGATGCCGGCCAGCCGCAATATGGTGAGCTTGACCCCGCGCGCCTTGGCATAATCGCGCCAGGCCTGTTCGGCGACCACGCGGCGGTCGCTGCGCTCATTGCGCGGCACCAGCGGCGCGGTTTCATCGATCCAGGCGCCGCCGAAATCCCCATAGACCCCGATGGTGGAATAATAGCAGAGCCATTCAAGGCCCTCGGCGGCGTCGAGATCGGCACGATGATGGATGAGCGCCGGGTCGCCATCGGCGCCGGGGGCAATGGAGAACACCACATGGCTGGCGGCCCGCAGGTCGGGGCCCAGGGTCGCGCCGGGCGCCGTGCCGTCAAACAGGTGCGTGCGCAGGCCCATGGCGCTTAACCGCGCGGCCTTTTCTGCGGTGCGAACGGTGCCCACAATGTTAGCATATTGGCCGGAAAGGTGGCATCGCATCGACGCCGCGGTGGCGGAGAATCCGAGGCCGAAAAAGAAAGCGTTCATGCGATATCCACGGTCCATTCGGTGGCAACGTCGGGGTCTGTTTCGGTCAGCAGCCAGGTCGGTCTGATCAGGTTCGCCCGCAAGGGGTCCAGCCGGCGCAAGGCCCAGATGGCGGCGCCGCGCACCAGGGCATTGTCGTCGCCCAGGCGCGCCACCACCCGCGGCACGAGGCCAGCATCGCCCGAATTGCCGATGCCAATCAAGACATTGCGCAAAAAACGGCTGAGGCCAATACGCTTGACCGGCGAACCGGCAAACAGGGTGCGAAAGCGCACATCATCGAGCTGGACCAGATCGGCCAGCGCCGGGCGCTCGAGATCGGCGCGCGCCTGCAGCCTTGCCTCGCGGCTTTCGGAGGCAAACTTGTTCCAGGGGCAGACGGCCAGGCAATCGTCGCAGCCATAGATGCGGTTGCCCATGGGCACGCGGAACTCCAGGGGAATCTGACCCTTATGCTCGACGGAGAGATAGGCCAGGCACCGTCGCGCATCGAGCTGGAAGGGCGCCGGAAAGGCCTGGGTCGGGCAGATATCGAGGCATCTGGTGCAGGAGCCGCAGCTTTGCGCATGCGGCTTGTCCCCGGGCAGGTCGGCATCGGTTAGAATGGCGCCGAGAAACAGCCAGGAGCCGAAATCGCGGCTGACCAGCACGGTATGCTTGCCCTGCCAGCCCAGGCCCGCGGCCTCGGCCAGTGGCTTTTCCATCAGCGGGGCGGTGTCGACAAAGACCTTGACCGCCGCGCCGGAGCGCCGCGCCAACAAGCCGGCCAGTTCCTTGAGCTTGCCCTTGATGACCTCGTGATAGTCGCGATTGCGGGCATAGACGGAAATGGCGCCCAGTGTGGGTTCATCCAGCAGGGTCAGGGGATCGGATTGCGGGCCGTAATTGATGCCCAGCAGGATCACCGATCTGGCTTCCGGCCAGAGCTGGGTCGGGCTGCCGCGCCGTTCGGCGGTATCGGCCATCCAGTCCATATCGCCATGCCAGCCGGCGGCCAGGGCAGCGTTGAGCTTGTCGGGCAGATCGGGCCGCGCATCGGCCGGGGCAATGCCGAAACTGTCAAAGCCGAGCGCCGTGGCCCGGGCCTTGAGTTCAACGACGAGGGCTTCGGTTGTCGTCAAAAATCGAGATCCGCATAGCCCTTGTGCGGCGGCATGGCGAGGACGCGGTCGTTGAGCAGGGTGCGGAAGGCCGGGCGCGATTTGATGCGGGAATACCAGTCACGGGTTTCTCCCGCCTTGCCCCAGTCGATATCGCCCAGATAATCGAGGGTGGAGAGATGGGCCGCCAAAGCGAAGTCGGCCAGGGTCAGGTCGTCGCCGGTCAGCCAGGAGCGGTTGGCGAAGAGCCAGTTGAAATAGAGCATGTGCTCGTTGAGATTGACCTTGGCGACGCGCAGCACGGCCGGGTCGGGCGTGGCGCCCTTGTGGTCGCGCTTGACGATCTTTTCCTCAAGCACATAGCGGGTGACCTCGTCATTGAGCTTGGAGGTCACCCATTCGATCAGCCGCCACATCTCGGCCCTTGTGATGGGATCGGGCGGGATCAGGCCGGCAACGACATTGGGGGTATAGAGATCCTCGATCAGGTGGATATTGGCCAGCAGGCCGACAATGGGCTGGTCATTGTCGTCGATCAGGATGGGCAGGGTGGCGGCCGGATTGATCTCGAGCAGTTCTGCCGTGCGCAGCCAGGGCTTGATCTCTTCCATGTCGAGCGGCACGCCATATTCGGCGCACATCAGGCGGATAAGCCGGGAGGCCGGGTCGAGGGGATGATGCAGCAGGCTGGGCATTGGGGCTCATCTCTTTTTTGGCGCGCCAGGCAGGGCTGCTTGGCGCTCTTGGCGAAGCAGGCTAAAGCTTGCGCGCCGCCCATGGCATCGGACAGGATTAGGGGATCAAATGAACGGCGATCAAGGTCTTTTTGTGCCGCTGGTACTGGGCATTCTCGAAGGGCTTACCGAATTCCTGCCGGTCAGCTCGACCGGTCACCTGCTGCTGGCCGACCATTTCTTCGGGCTGAGCCAGCCCAAGACCTTCATCGTGCTGATTCAGCTTGGCGCCATTCTGGCCATTGTTACCATCTATTTCGCCCGGCTGGGGCTGCTGATCCGCGATGCGCTGACCGGCAAGGCCTATGCCTGGCGCTTCGCGCTGTCGGTGATCCTGGCCTGCATACCGGCGATTATCGTGGGCGTGCTGCTGCGCGACTTCATCCAGGGCGCGCTGTGGGAATCGCCGATGACCATCTGCGTGTCGCTGCTGCTTGGTGGCATCGTGCTGCTGTACGTCGACCGCATGCCCAAGCGGGAAACCTATGACGACATCTACCACTATCCGTGGCATCTGGCCCTGATCATCGGCCTGTTCCAGATGCTCAGCCTCATTCCAGGGGTGTCGCGCTCGGGCTCGACCGTGGTCGGCGCCATGCTGTTCGGGGCGAGCAAGCGCAGCGCGGCCGAGTTCACCTTCTTTGTCGCCCTGCCGATCATGACCGGCGCCTTTGGCTACGACCTCTACAAGAGCCGCGACCTGATCGATACCAGCATCGCGCTGCAGGTGGCCGTCGGCTTTGCCGCCGCCTTCGTGGTCGGTGCGATCGTCGTGCGCTACCTGCTGAACTTTGTCTCCAGCTATGGCTTTGCGCCCTTTGCCTGGTGGCGTATTGCCGTGGGCGGCGCGGGCATTATCGCCCTGTTCATGATGGGTCAGGCCTGACGGCTCGCCTGACTTAACCCTGCTTGAGCGGCTGGTAATTGGCCGGGATGGAGAAATAGCTGCGCGGGATTTCGCGGTCCTTTTCCACATCGTAGAGCGAGAAGGTCAGCTCGGCGCCGCTGGGCTCGACCAGGCTCCACTGTACCAGATCGAGCGTATCGGTGCCGAAGACCAGCGAGACCTGGACGGTGCCGGCAATGGTCTCGTCGATCACGGTAATCGACATATAGCCGTCCGAGGTCGAGACATCGACCACATTGGCGTCCATCAGGTTGATGGTATCGCCGAGGAACTGGCGCAGCGGAATGGTGTCCTGGGGATAGGCGTAATAGGTCTCGTCGCGCCGGTTGAGCACGTAAAAGCCATTGCCGACCGAAACGATTTCGTCGCGGCTGGGCGGGGCGTAGCGGAAGGCAATCTTGTTGGGGCGCTCAAGGAAGAAGGTGCCCTCGGTGCGGCCGCCATTGGTATCGATCTGCAGGAAACGGCCCACCATGGTGCGGATGGCCGAATTGTGCGCGCCGATATTGGTGATCATCTGCTGCTCTTCGGGCGTCAGCGCCCGGTCCAGCGCCCAGGCGGAGGTGCTTACGGCAAAGGCGGCAGCAAGGCCGAGCAGCAGGGCATCACGGCGAATCATGGAAAGGTCCCGGGTAAGTTGACGGTATTGAGGTTACCCTAGAAAGCAATTGCGGCGACAGCGGGTTCCATGGGGCGACCAGCCGTCACAGACGCTTGAGCAATCCCGCGCCGATGCGGCCCGCCTCCACTAGTCGTTGCCCACCAGGATTTCGCGCTTGCCGGCATGGTTGGCGGCGCTGATGACGCCTTCGCGTTCCATGCGCTCGATCAGGGTGGCCGCCTTGTTGTAGCCGATGGCGAGGCGCCGCTGCACATAGGAGGTGGAGGCCTTCTTGTCGGTCAGCACGATATGGACGGCCTTGTCGTAGAGCTCGTCGCCCGAGCCGGCATAGTCGTCACCCCCGCCGCCGCCGCTATCGCCGCCATATTCGGCGCCCTCCTCCGCTTCCTCGGTGATCGAGTCCAGATAGTCAGGCGAGCCCTGGCTCTTGAGATGGGCCACAACCGCCTCGACTTCGCTGTCGGCCACAAACGGACCGTGCAGGCGCTTGGTGCGGCCGCCAGAGGCCATATAGAGCATGTCGCCATTGCCCAGCAGCTGCTCGGCGCCCTGCTCGCCCAGAATGGTGCGCGAATCGATCTTGGAGGTGACCATGAAGGAGATGCGCGTGGGGAAGTTGGCCTTGATGGTGCCGGTGATGACGTCCACGGACGGACGCTGGGTCGCGGTGATGATGTGGATGCCGGCGGCACGGGCCATCTGGGCCAGGCGCTGGATGGCGCCTTCGATATCCTTGCCGGCCACCATCATCAGATCGGCCATTTCGTCCACCACGACCACGATATAGGGCAGCACTTCGAGCTGGAATTCCTCGGTCTCGAAGATCGCCTCACCGGTTTCGCGGTCAAAGCCGGTCTGCACGGTGCGGCTGATGATCTTGCCTTCGGTAGCCGCTTCACTGACGCGCTGGTTGAAGCCGTCGATATTGCGCACGCCGATCTTGCTCATCTTGCGATAGCGGTCTTCCATCTCGCGCACGGCCCATTTGAGCGCCACGACAGCCTTTTGCGGGTCGGTGACGACCGGGGTCAGCAGATGGGGAATGCCGTCATAAATGCTCAGCTCGAGCATTTTGGGATCGATCATGATCATGCGGCACTGGGCCGGGGTCATCTGGTAGAGCAGGCTCAGGATAAAGGTATTGATGCCCACCGACTTGCCCGAGCCGGTGGTGCCGGCGATGAGCAGATGCGGCATGCGCGCCAGATCGGCGATCACCGGCTCGCCACCGATGGTCTTGCCCAGGCAGATGGGCAGCTTGCCCTTCATCTTCTCGAAGTCGGAAGAGGCCAGCATTTCGCGGAAATAGACGGTTTCGCGGTTCTGGTTGGGCAGTTCGATGCCGATGGCATTGCGGCCCGGTACCACGGCAACGCGGGCGGAAATGGCGCTCATGGAGCGGGCAATATCGTCGGCCAGCGAGATGACGCGTGAGGATTTGATGCCCGGGGCCGGCTCGAGTTCGAACAGGGTCACGACCGGGCCGGGCCGGACATTGATGATGTCGCCCTTGACGCCGAAATCGGCGAGCACAGCCTCGAGCTGGCGCGCCATGGCCTCCAGCCGCTCGGGGGCATGCTCGGGCGAGGGCCCATTATGCTTGGGTTCGGAGAGCAGGCTCAGGGGTGGCAGCTCGAAGCCGCCCGGTTCACTGAAGAAGGAGGTCTGGGCCTCGCGCAGCATCCGGTTGCCGGGCTGCGGGCGCGGCGCCGGTGCCGTGACGCGGGGCTTGGCCGGATCGACGGGATGAAAGCGCGAATCGCCCTGCTGGCGATGGCTGGCGGGCGGGGTTGCCAGCTCGGGGACGAAAGCCATGTCGTCCTCGAGCTCGTCGGGATAGTCGATCTCGGTATCGTCATAGCTGGGGCGGGCGTTGATACGGGCCGAGGGCTCGGCCACGAAAGCCGCCTCGGCAGCAAAGCCGGGCTCGTTGGCGAAACCGGGTTCGATGGCGGCGTCGCGCGGAGCATGGATGCGGCGCTGGCTGGGGGCCACGACGGGCTCCTGGCGCTCCATTGGCGGGGCATGGCCATCGAGGCTGGGCTCGACCTCGTCCTCGCGCCAGCTGCTGGCATCGGCGGCGCGGCGTTCGGCATGGCTCTGGCGGGCGCGGCGGAAGGCGGTTCGCAGCGAATAGCCCAGATGCACCACCGCGCCCAGCGCAATGTCGACAACCGGATTGGTCTCGGGTTCGTCGGCCGAGGCAGCGGCAGGTCCGCCCCTGCGGGCGGCGCCGGCAGCCGACTTGCGCGGACCGGTGGGCACGGAGCTGCCCAGGCCCATGGCGATCCAGAACAGGGCCAAGGCCGGGACGGCGATGATGATGGCAAACAGCACGCTGGTGACGGCCTGCGGCTGGGCGCCGGTAACCAGGGTTGCCAGCGTGGTGAAACCGGTGCCGACCAGCCCACCCAGGCCGGTGGGCAGCGGCCAGGAGGCCGGCATGGTGACAAAGGAGAGCACGCCGGCGGCCAGCAGCGAGGCACCGGTCCAGCCGAGCAGACGCAGGCCCATATGGCTGGGCATGCGGCGACGCGACAGGGTCCAGCCCCAAAGGGCCGGCGGCACCAGCAGGATCAGCGCGGCCAGACCAAAGACCTGAAACAGCGTGTCGGCAATCACGGCGCCGGGAAAGCCCAGCCAGTTGGCGACCGGCTTGGTGGTGGCATAGGTGAAGCTGGGATCATCGACCGACCAGGACGCCAGGGACGCCAGACAGGCCGCCACCAGCGCCAGCAGCAGCAGGCCGGCCAGGCGCACGGGAATGCGGATGGCCAATGCCGGGGGCGGCGTGGGCAGAGGCTTGGTCGAGGCGCGCGTGCCGCGCTGCGGCACCGAGCGGATTTCGTCGAGAACGGGCGAAGGAGAGCTGGGCATGGGCGTGTCCGGAATGGCCCGGTCCGATCCGGGCCCAATCAGCGCTCATGCTAGTAGGGCCGGGTTAACCTAAGGCTAACCATCGGGCCGCCGTGGCCACGGCAAGCCTGGCAAAAGGCCAAAAAGGCCCGCCTGGAGGGCGAGCCTTGATCACGTTTTAGGCTATTGAGCGGGGAGTGCAGCCCGTGCAGTTTGCGAGTGGGAAGCCTCTGTGGCGGGCCAAGAGGGACACGAGCCGCACGCCACGCTCAACCGGTGGCCAGGTTGACCCGGTGGCGCAGACGCCACCGGGTCAGGGTCAGCTTAGTTATAGGCGCGTTCGCCATGGCTGGAGAGATCGAGGCCATCGCTTTCGGCCGATTCGGGGACGCGGGCGCCGCCGAAGATGGCCTTGACGATGAACATGGCCACCAGAGCCACGACACCGGACCACACCACGGCAATGCCGACGGCGGTGAGCTGGATCATGAACTGGCCGCCGATCGAGTATTCGGCCGCATCACCCAGCGGATAGCCGCCGAAGCCGGGGGCAGCGACGATGGCGGTGCCCAGGGCACCGACAATGCCACCCACGCCATGGATGCCGAACACGTCGAGGCTGTCGTCATACTTGAGCAGGGGCTTGAGGTTGACCACAGCCCACAGGCAGACCACGCCGGCAATGGCGCCGAGCACGATGGCGCCACCGATGCCGGCAAAGCCGGCAGCCGGGGTGATGGCCACGAGGCCGGCGACAGCGCCGGAAACGGCACCCAGGGTCGAGGAGTGACCGCGGGTGACCTTTTCACCGATCGCCCAGGCCAGCGCACCGGCAGCCGGGGCCAGCACGGTATTGATCAGGGCAACGGCGGTCAGGGCATTGGCTTCAAGGTTGGAGCCGGCATTGAAGCCGAACCAGCCAAACCACAGCAGGCCGGCACCGACATAGGTCCAGACCAGGTTATGCGGCGCGATAGGCTCGCGCAGATAGCCCAGGCGCGGCCCAAGCACCATGGCAGCGACCAGCGCGGCCACACCGGAGTTGATATGCACGACGGTGCCGCCGGCGAAGTCATAGGCGCCCAGGCCATAGAGCAGGCCGGGGCCGGCCCAGACCATGTGGGCCATGGGGATGTAGGAGAAGGTAAACCAGATGGCGAGGAACGCCATCAGCGCGCCGAACTTCATGCGTTCGGCAATGGCGCCGACGATGAGGGTCGAGGTGATGCAGGCAAAGGTCATCTGGAAGGCGACGAACACCATTTCGGGCAGTTCGAACCCGGCCGAGAAGGTCGCTGCGCGCGAATCGAGGGTCACGCCCGACAGGAAGAACTTGGAGAAATCGCCGACAAAGGCCGAAAGACCGCCTTCGGTCGGGCCGGCAAAGGCCAGCGAATAGCCATAGGCTACCCAGAGGATCGAGATCATGCAGAAACCCAGGAAGACCTGGGTCAGGGTCGACAGCACGTTCTTGGAGCGGACGAGGCCGCCATAGAACAGGGCCAGGCCCGGCACGGTCATGACGATCACGACCATGGTGGAAATCAGCATCCAGGCCACGTCACCCTTGTCGACAATGGCGGCAGCTTCAACGGCGGCTTCGACCGCTGGCGCGGCAGCGTCCTGGGCAAAGGCTGGCAGCGCCAGCAGGAGGGAGGCCAGTGCGGTGCCCCCGAGGATTTTTGACGTCTTCATCTTGGTTCTCCGATGACGCTTACAGGGCGGCCGCGCCGGTTTCACCGGTGCGAATGCGGGTGACGGCCAGCAGGTCGAGCACGAAAATCTTGCCATCGCCGATGCGGCCGGTCTGGGCGCTGTCGCGGATGGCGTTGGAGACCTCGTCGGCGATGGAATCATCGACGGCGATCTCGAGCTTGAGCTTGGGCAGGAAATGCACGGCATATTCGGTGCCGCGATAGATTTCCGAGTGCCCCTTTTGGCGGCCGTAACCCTTGACCTCGGTCACGGTCATGCCGTGGACGTCGAGCGAGGTCAGCGCCTGGCGGACCTCTTCGAGGCGGGATGGCTTGATGATGGCAATAACCAGTTTCACGTGTGCCCCCTTTGCAGCTTTGTGCATGGTCTGGAATGGTCCAATAGACTCAAGCGCCGTGCCAACTGGCCGGCGGGGATGAATTCCAAGCATTTCCAATGGTTTACAGAATGAGGACGACCACCGCCGCAAATTGCCCCAAGTTTTTGCCTAGTATTTAAGCAGGGCGGCGATTGTCTGTGCACATTTTCGCCACGTTTGGCCGGGCCAGGGAGCGGCCAAACGTGACAACGGGATTCCTCTGCGCGCCCAGGTATGACAGGCGCTTCAGCTGCCACCGGGCGCACGGCTGTGGCAGATCGCCAGCTTGGCAGCGTGGCGAGATGGGCGTAGGGCTCGAGGGGCAGAGACGGAGGCCGGAATGGCAGACCAGGATCGTTTTGACGTCATCATCGTGGGCGGCGGGCATGTCGGCCTGACGCTGGCGCTGGCGCTGACCCAGTCGGCCCGCGGCATCAGCGTGGCGCTGGTGGATCGACGCCCGCTCGCCGTGCCACGCGACAATCGTGCCTCGGCCATTGCGGCCGGTGTGCGCCGGGTGTTCGAGGCCCTGGGCGTCTGGCCGGCCATGCTGGCGGAGTCACAGCCCATCACGGCCATGCGGATCACCGATTCGGGCGCGGACGATATCGCCCGCCCGCTGTTCCTGACCTTTGAGGGCGCGGTGGCGCCCGGCGAGGCCTTTGCCCATATGGTGCCCAACAAGGTGAGCGCGCAGGCGCTGCTGGACGGGCTGGGCGATAGCGTGACCATCATCGCCCCGGCCGAGGTGGCCAGCTATTCCAGTTCGGGCGATCTGGCGCAGCTGGTGCTGGCCGATGGCAGGGTGCTGCGGGCGCCGCTGCTGGTGGGTGCCGATGGCAGCCAGTCGCCGCTGCGGGCCATGGCCGGGATCGGCGTCACCGGGCACGATTATGGCCAGACGGGCCTCGTCACCACGATCGCCCATGCCCTGCCCCATGACGGCGTGGCCTATGAGCATTTCCGGCCGGCCGGCCCCTTTGCCAGCCTGCCGCTGCCGGGCAACCGCTCGTCGCTGGTCTGGACCGAAACGCGCGATGCGGCAGCCCGTTATCTCGGCCTCGACAATGACGCCCTGGCCCGGGAAATCGAAGTGGCCATGGGCGCGACGCTGGGCACCGTCACGGTGGAGGAAAAGCTGACGGGCTTTCCGCTCCGGCTGCAGCTGGCGCGCGCCTTTGTGGCGCCGCGCCTGGCGCTGGTGGGCGACGCTGCCCATGTCGTGCATCCGATTTCCGGCCAGGGACTCAATCTGGGCCTCAAGGATGTTGCGGCGCTGGCCGAAGTGGTGATCGAGGCGGTCCGGCTGGGGCTCGACCATGGCAGCGACGATGTGCTGGAGCGCTACCAGGCCTGGCGGCGGCTCGATACCGCCAGCATGGCGGCGATGACCGACGGGCTCAACCGGCTGTTTTCCAATGATGTGGCGCCCGTGCGGGCGCTGCGCGATTTCGGGCTGGGCCTGGTCGATCGGGCCGGCCCGGTCAAAACGGCGCTGATCCGCGCCGCTGCCGGCGTAGCGCCGGGCGGGCCGCGCCTGCTCAGCGGCCTGCCGATCTAGCGCGCAGACTTGCCGCCGAGCGCCTGCAGCGCCACCACGGCGTCATGGCGGCGGGGCCAGGGCACGAAGAGATGATCGTGATGAATGGCGGCCACCACATTGGCGGCGATGCCGGCCTGCGCCAGCGCGCCGGCCATGGCGGCGGTCATGCCCACGGCCTCAAGCGCGGAATGCACCATCATGGTGATGCGCGCCCACTGGCTGACCGGGGTGATGCCGGCGGAAGCCAGATCATCAAGTGTGCCGATCACGGTCAGCCCCTCGGTTTCGCGAATCAGGGCAAAGGGCGCCAGCCCGGCCGGAAGGGCCTGCCCGGGCGGGATCAGGGCAAAGCCATAGGGCACTGCATGCAGCACCGGGTCGAGCCCGCTCAGCAGTGCCGCCAGATCGGTTTCACCGCCCATCTTGCCGCGACTCGAAATCGGGCAGGCGGCGCAAGGCATCGGGATCGACGCTGCTGGCTTCATCCAGGCTGAGCAGCGGCACGCCACGCACAATGGGAAAGGCCAAGCGGGCCGCTACCGAGATCAACGTCTGGCGGTCCGAGGACAGGGTCAGCCTGGTCTTGGTCAGCGGACAGACCAGCATTTCGAGCGTCTTGACGTCGACGACGTGGCGCGGATCGGCTTCGGGCAAGGTGGCCATCAGTTGAGCGGCGGCGCGCTGCCACCGCTGCCCCGGGCCATTTCATATTCGGTCATGGCAATGAGGGTTTCGGCGCGCTGCTCCAGCGTCGGCGCCTCGAGCAAAGCCTGCTTGTCGGCCGGATCATAGGGGCCCACCATGCAGCAGAAATTGACCAGCTCGGCCGTGCCGGTGCGCTCGATCTCTTCCCAGTTGAGCTCGATATTGGCGAATTCGGCATAGTCGCGCATCAACTTGACGAAGCGCTCGCGGTCCACCGCATCCTCGCCGAAATCGCGGGTGAAGTCGGTGGCATAGGCGCTGGCGTCGATCATGCCCTGGCGATAGGGCGTCATGACGGTCAGCTCATGCAGCAGGCGGAAGCGCGTCACCCCTTCGAGAATGATGAAATAGCGCCCCTCGGCGCTGTCCTCGAAATGGGTGATGCGGCCGAGGCAACCGACCGACTGCAGCGGATCGCGGCCGCGCGGGCTTTCCTCGGTGGTGTCCTCGGGCTGGATCAGGCCGATCAGCCGGTCGCCGCGCAGGGCGGCGTCGACCATGTCGACATAGCGCGGCTCGAACACATTGAGCGGGCGATGCGAAAAGGGCAGCAGCAGCGCACCCGAGAGCGGGAACAGCGGCACCGATTTGGGCAGGTCAGCGGGAGTGGCGGGGCGCCTCAGCATGCAGATTGAGCCTCACGAAAACAGGGCGGCCGAGAGCAGGCGGCGGCCCTTGGCGGTGGCAGGGTCCTTGGGACCCCAGGCGGTGAAGAAGTCGAGCAACTTGGCCCGCGCGCCATCCTCGTTCCAGGTACGGTCGCGCTTGACTATGGCGACCAGAGCCTCGGCCGCCTCGAGACGCCTTCCATCGGCATTGAGCGCCAGCGCCAGGTCGAAGCGGGCCTGATGATCGTCCGGATCGGCCAGCAGGGCGGCCTCAAGCGCAGATGTATCGCTGAGATTGGCGGCTTCGGCCAATAGCTTGATGGAATTGAGCGCGCTGAGATAAGCGTCGCCCTTGCGCTCGACCTCGGGCACGAGGTCAAGCGTGGCCTGGGCCTGTTCGGCCTCGCTGGCCGCCAGATAGACCTGGGTCAGGCCCACCAGGGCCGCAACATGGTCGGGCTGGTGCTGGATGATCATGCCGAAGACCTGGGCGGCGGTGCCCAGGTCGCCGGCCGCGAGGGCGGCGCTGGCGGCCGTCAGGGCCTCGGCGATCTGGGCGTCGATCGAACCGGTATCGGGGGCGCGGGGTGGGGCGCCGGCGATGACCTTGTCGGCAAAGCGGCGTACTTCGGCTTCTGGCATGGCGCCCATGAAGCCATCGACCGGTCGGCCGCCGGCAAAGGCAAAGACGGCCGGGATGGACTGCACGCCGAGCTGACCGGCAATCTGGGGATGCTCGTCTATATTGATCTTGATCAGCTTGATCGCGCCGGCCTTCTCGTTGACGACCTTTTCAAGGGCCGGCGTGAGCTGGCGGCAGGGGCCGCACCAGGGCGCCCAGAAATCGACCAGCACAGGCTGGTCGAGCGAGGCATCGATGACGTCGGCCTTAAAGGCCGCGTCGCTGGATTCCTTGATCAGCCCGGCCGGGACGGCATTGGCGGGAGCAGAAGCGAGGTCGATCATCGGGGTGGACATCAAAAAGGCCCTTGCAGCTAGGCGAAATCTGGAAGTTCGGAGCCCTTCTTGCGCCCGCGAACCGGGATGTGACAAGCCCCCCAATCCACAAGCCGACATGAAGATGACGCTTCGGTCAAAATGTGGGTTGCAATCGGGGTCACCTTTAGGCATATAGGCCCGCGTCGGCGGCGAACAAGACCAGTCGCAGACAATGGAGTGCGGGTGTAGCTCAGGGGTAGAGCATAACCTTGCCAAGGTTAGGGTCGTGGGTTCGAATCCCATCGCCCGCTCCAATCTTCCCCCTCGCAAGGGAAGACACGATGAAAAGGCCGGACAGCAATGTCCGGCCTTTCGTCATTCCGGGCCAGCGCCCTGCCCGGCGCTGCGCAGACCCCAATCAGGCCGAGCGTCGCGCCGGCTCGGCCACGCTGCTGGACTGGACCGGCAACGGCAGGCGCAGCGCGGCGACGAGGCTGCGATATTCCTGGCGCGCATTGACGTGGCTCATCGAGGGCGCGCCGCCCAACAGGTCGGCCTCGAGCGGGTCGAACACGGTCATGCCGATGGGAAACAGCGAGCGGAAGATGACGCGCTCGGCAATGCCGTCGGCCACCCGGCAGCCGAGCTTAGCGGCGACGCGCTCGATCGTGGTCTGCACCTGGCTGGCATTGCGCGAGCCGAGGTTGGAAATGCGGTTGCGCACCAGGACCCAGTCGATGCCGGCGCCGGTGGCGGCGAGGCGCTCGGCGCGGGCCTTTTGCACATTGCGCGAATAGGGGCTGGTCTCGATGGGCTCGCCGGTTACCGGATCCACCCGGGCCAGCACGTCCAGATCAATCATGCTGTCATTGACCGGCGTGACCAGCGTATCGGCAAGGCCATGCGCCAGCCGCGCCAGATTGCCGTCAAAGCCGGGCGTGTCGATGACGATATAGTCGACCTCGTCGCGCAGGCCGGCCACGGCCTTGGTGAACATGTCGCGCTCGATGACCTGGTTCTCGCGGATCGAATCGCCCCAGGCGGTCGGCAGGTGCGCATGCTTGGGCATGGGGATAGGGCGGCCGCTGGCCTCGATGGTGGTGCGGCGGTTGCGGATATAGCGGGTCAGCGTCTGCTGCCGGCTGTCGACGTCCATGGTGGCGACGCGATGGCCCTGGTGCAGCAGGTAGACGGCCAGGTGCAGCGCCGTGGTCGACTTGCCCGAGCCACCCTTTTCATTGCCCACGGCAATGATATGCGCGCCGGTCTGGCTCATGTCGGTCTCTCCAAATCAGGCGCTGGTGCCCTCCTCCATCAAGTGGCGTCATGGTTAACAAAGCCCTAAGGCGGACCTGCTCAACCGGATCGTGGCGGGGTTTTCGACCGTTTGCCGTCACGGTGGCACCTCTGTCGGCGCGGGCACAACTCATTCGTCGTCAGATCAGAGGCTCGGCCGGCCGGGGGCTGGGCCAGTTTGAGGAGGATTTGCCATGCAGTACCTTGTCGCCATCTACCGTCCCGATGACTATGACGACTCCCGCGAATCTGCGGCCATGACCGCCGATATCGATGCGCTCAACCGCGACATGGTCGCGGCAGGCGTGCGAACCTTCGTGGGCGGCCTGCAGCCGGCACGTCGCGCCAGATCGCTGCGCGCCAGTGCCGCCGGTGACACGGTGATCACCGACGGGCCCTATAGCGAGGCCAAGGAACATATTGGCGGCCTCTGGGTGCTCGACGTCGCCGATCTCGACGCGGCCCTCGACTGGGGCCGCAAGGCTGCCGTGGCCTGCCGCGCCCCGGTCGAGGTGCGCCCGTTCTACTGAGCGCGGCGCCCGCCCAAAGGGCCTAGGGCAGCTTGTGGCCGGCGGCGGTGAACAGGCGGTACCATTCCGGCCGCGTCAGCGTCACATCGGCGCCGGCAGCCGACTCGGTGACCCGGCCGGGATTGGTGGTGCCCAGCACGACCTGGATATTGGCGGGGTGCCGGGTGATCCAGGCCACGGCAATGCCGGTCGGGGTGACGCCATACTGGGCCGCCAGTTCATCCAGGGCGTCGTTGAGCTCGGCGAAGTTCTCGCGGTCGCCCAGGAAGACGCCATCGAAAAAGCCCTTCTGGAACGGCGACCAGGCCTGCAGCATCATCTTGTTGATGCGGGAATATTCCAGCAGGCCATTGTCGCGGGAAATCGACTGGTCGAGGCCGGCCATATTGGCGGCCACGCCCTGGGCAAAGAGCGGCGCATGGGTGATGGAGAGCTGGACCTGGTTGGCCACCAGCGGCTGGGTGACCGCGGTCTTGAGCAGGTCGATCTGGCCGGGGGTCTGGTTGGAGACGCCGAAATGGCGCACCTTGCCGGCGGCAAAGAGCGTGTCGAACGCTGCGGCCACTTCCTCGGGCTCCACCAGGGTATCGGGCCGATGCAGCAGCAGCAGGTCGAGATAGTCGGTCCCCAGCGCCTTGAGCGAGCCGTCTACGGAATTGAGGATATGCTCGGCCGAAAAATCGAAGAAGCCGGGGCGAATGCCGGCCTTGGACTGGATGAACACCTGGTCGCGCTCGGCCGCCAGGAACTGGATGGCCTCGCCGAAACGGGCCTCGCAGGCATGGCGGGCGCCGCCATAGATATCGGCATGGTCAAAAACAGTGATGCCGGCGTCACGTGCCGCGCCGACCAGCGCCTGCACCTCGGCATCGCTCATCTTGACGATGCGCATCAGGCCCAGCACGACGCTGGAAACCGCGCGGTCGGTATGGGGTATTGTATAGGTTTTCACGGGGACAATATTCCGAATTCAGAGGGCAGGATGGGTGGCGGCAGGCTAGCAGCCCCGACCGGGCTTGGCCATGTCAGCCAGTCACCAGCGGGCTGGCCGCCAGATGATCCAGCAGCTCCCTTGCCGCGGCAGCGCCGGCGCGGTTGGCGCCGATGGTGGAGGCGGAGGGGCCGTAGCCGACCAGGTGAATGCGCGGATCGGCCGCCACCTGGGTGGCCAGCCGCCCGGTCATGGTGATGCCGCCCGAAGCCTCGCGCAGCTGCAGCGGCGCCAGGTGGTCGAGGGCGCTGCGAAAGCCGGTACACCAGAGGATCACATCGACGTCGAGCGTGCTGCCGTCTGCCCAGCGCACGCCTTTGGGGGTGATGGTCTCGAACATGGGCTGGTTGTTGAGCACGCCGCGCGCTGCCATGGCCTCAATGGCCGGGCTGCGCGGCAGGCCGGTGACCGACACCACCGAGCCGGGCGGCAAGCCCTGGCGCACCCGGTCCTCGACCAGCTTGACGGCGGCGCGGCCGTCTTCGGGGGTGAAACTGCCGTCCCGGAAATGCGGCGGGGTACGGCTGACCCAGCTGGTGGTGGTGACGCGGGAAATTTCGTCGAGCAGCTGGATGGCCGAAATGCCGGCGCCCACCACCAGCACGTGCTGGCCGGCAAAGTCGGTGGCGCTCTTGTAATCCCTCGTGTGCAGCTGACGGCCGGCAAAGCTGGCGGCGCCGGGATAATCAGGAATGAAGGGCTTTTCCCAGGTGCCGGTGGCATTGACGAGGCCGCGGGTCGAGAACAGGCCGCGGTCGGTTTCGACGCGCAGGCGGGTGCCGCGATTGCAGACGACGCCAACGCTAGCCGGGCGCAGCACCTGCAGGTCGAAATGGCTTTCATAGGCGGCAAAATAGGTCGGCACGGCAATGGCGGCCTGGACGCTGGCATCACCCCCGGCGCTGTCGGCAAAGCTCATGCCGGGCAGGTCATGCACACGGTTGACGGTGGAGAGCGTCAGCGAGGGCCAGCGATATTGCCAGGCGCCGCCCGGCCTGGGGGCGGCATCAAGCACGATAAAGTCGCGCCCGGGCACCAGGCCCGCCTGTTTGAGGTGATAGGCGGTGCTGAGGCCTGCCTGCCCGGCGCCGATGACGACGATGTCGAGCTTGAGCGCGGCGCGGATGGCGGGACTGTCTAGTGGCACGCACTTGGCTCCCGGTGGTTCAGGCACCATGTAGTATGCAGCCACAAGTGTACAAGCCAGGCAACTTCCGGGCCGCAGCCGGGTTGCTCCCCCCACAAGGAGAATATGATGGCCCACGTAACCTATGACATTGTCGAGCATGATGGCGGCTTCGCCTACAAGGTCGGGGATGTATTCTCCGAAACCTTCCCCACCCATCAGGCCGCCCACGATGCCGCCGCCGCTGCGGCACAGCGCCAGCAGCTGGGCGGGCAGGACGAGGCCATCCAGTACCAGGACCGCAGCGGCACCTGGCACGAGGAAATGGCCGATGGTGGCGACCGGCCGGAAACCGAGGTCGAGGACGACCTCAAGGACTGACAAGCCCCAGCGGCACGACATGAAAAAGGGCAAGCCGATGGCCTGCCCTTTTATTTGCCTTTGCCTCAGGCAGACGAAGTCTAGATGGCGTCGCCTGCCGCGTTGAACAGGTGCAGTCGGGCCGGGTCGATATGGGCCGAGACGGTCGAGCCCAGCGTCACCGGACTCTGGCCTTCCAGCACGATATTGATGGGCTGATTGTCCAGGGTGGTGGCATAGACCACCGTCTGGCCGCCCAGGTTTTCCACCAGGTCGACGCGGACATCGGCCAGCTTGGTGCCGCTGCCGGGGGTCAGGGTAATGTGCTCGGGGCGCACGCCCAGCGTGGTGGCGCCGGTGACCGGGCGATCCAGCGTCAGGCTGCCACCCGCCACATTGAGCGTAGCGCCCTCGGCGGTCGTGGTCAGAAAATTCATCTTGGGCGAACCGATGAAGCCGGCCACGAACAGGTTCCTGGGCTTGTTGTAGAGGTCGAGCGGCGCGCCGGTCTGCTCGATGACGCCGGCCCGCAATACGACGATCTTGTCGGCCATGGTCATGGCCTCCACCTGATCATGCGTCACATAGATCATGGTGTTACCCAGATCCTTGTGCAGCTTGGCGATCTCGACGCGCATCTGCACGCGCAGTTCGGCGTCGAGATTGCTCAGCGGTTCGTCGAACAGGAAGATGCGCGGCTCGCGCACGATGGCGCGGCCGATGGCCACGCGCTGGCGCTGGCCGCCCGAGAGCTGCTTGGGCTTGCGCTTGAGCAGCGGCTCGATCTTGAGGATATCCGCGGCCTTGGCGACGCGCTGCTCAATCTCGGCCTTGGGCATCTTGGCGGTTTCCAGCCCGAAGGCCAGGTTCTGGTAGACATTCATATGCGGGTAAAGCGCATAGGACTGAAACACCATGGCGATGCCGCGCTTGGCCGCGGGCACGTCGTTCATGCGCTCGCCATCGATCAGCAGGTCGCCGCCGGTGATCGGCTCAAGGCCGGCGATCATGCGCAGCAAGGTCGACTTGCCACAGCCCGACGGCCCGACGAAGACGGTGAATTCGCCAGGATTGATGGTCAGATCAATGCCGTGGATGACCGGGATGTCGCCATAGGACTTGACGATCTTGTTCAGCGCGATGTTGGTCGCCATGGCGAACTCCTATGGGGTCCGGAACTGGGCCGGGACCCAGCTCTGGTAGAGGGGATGGCTTGGACCGAGCGGCAGGACGACGTCCTCGCCGGTCGCCGAAGAATGGTAGAAGGCCGTGACCAGTTCAAGCGAGCGCCGCGAATCCGCGCTCGATACGGGCAGCGGCGCCGTGCCGGTCAGCGCGGCGTGGAAGCGCGCCATCTGGGTCTGGAAGCGCGAGGGGACGTGCTGCCAGTTGGCCAGCAGGGCGTCGATCTTCGCCTTGGTCTCCGGGTTGCGCGGCTGGATCTTCCAGAGCTTTTCGCCCGGATTATAGGCCGCGTGATCGCTTTCGATCATGACATTCTCGAAAGCCAGGCGAATGCGGGTGGTGTCGTCGGCGGCACCCAGCGTGGCGGTCAGGCTGGCCAGCGCGCCGTTCTGCATCACCAAGGAGGCGGAGATGGTGTCCTCGACCTCGATCGGGTTGACGCGGGTGGCGACGCGACCGAAGACGCGGGCAATGTCGCCCATCAGATAGGTGAAGATGTCATGGGGATGGATGGCGTGGCCCATCAGCACGCCGCCGAGCTCGGTGGCCCATTTGCCGCGCCAGGGGACGGCATAATAATCGGCGTCGCGGCGCCAGAAAGTTTCCACCGTCCCGGTATAGGGCTTGCCGGCAATGCCGGCATCGATGATGGCCTTGGCCTGCTCGATGCCGTCGCCGAAGCGATACTGGAAGACCGGCATCAGCTTGCCCTTGGAGAGCTTTTCCTGGGCCATGACCTCGTCGACCTGGGCGAGCGAGCCGACCAGCGGCTTTTCGCAGATCACGTGCTTGCCGGCCTTGAGCGCGGCGATCACCATGGGGTGGTGCAGCATGGGCGGGGTGCAGACATCGATGATGTCGATGTCGTCCATGGCCAGCAGGTCGTCATAGCTGGCGACGCGGCGCTCGATGCCGAACTCGTCGGCCACGGCACCCATGCGCTCGGCATTGAGGTCGCAGAGCGCGACCACCTTGAACTTGTCGCCATTGGGCAGATAGCCCTCCACCAGATGGCTGCGGCCGATGCCGACGCCGACGATGGCAACCTTGAAGATCTGGCTCATTGTGCCCACTCCGTGCCGCGTTCGGCCATTTCCTGCGCCGTCAGCGCCAGTTTCATGGCGTTAAAGCAGCGTTCCTGCGGCATGGCGGTTTCCGTGCGGTTGCGCACGTCGTCGAGGAACTGGCGGCCGAAGGGCAGGTCGACATTGGAACAGTCGATATGGCGCGGGCCGTCCTGGTTGACGATGAACAGGTGGTTCTCGCCGGGATGGCCGGCAATATCGATATATTTGCGCAGCTCGATATAGCCCTCGGTGCCCAGGATGGTGAGGCGCCCGTCGCCCCAGGTGGGCAGGCCGGAAGGGGTGAACCAGTCGACGCGGACATAGCCCGAGGTTGTGGCGGTCTTCATGTGCACGTCGCCGACATCCTGCAGGCCGGGCCGGTCGGGATGGGCGCGGTTGGCGACGCTGGCCGAGGTGATCTCGGCATCCATGGCGCCCGAGAAGAACAGGAACTGCTCGAACTGGTGGCTGCCGATATCGCAGAGAATGCCGCCATAGCGGGCGCGCTCGAAGAACCAGTCGGGACGCTGGTTGTTGCGGATGGCGTGCGGGCCGAGACCCACCGTGTTGATCACCTGGCCGATGGCGCCCTGGGCGATCAGGTTGCCGGCCTCGACGGTGGCCCGCACCTCGAAATGCTCGGAATAGATCACCGAATAGATGCGACCGGTTTCAGCCTGGACCTGCTTGATCTCGGCGAGCTGGGCAAAGGTGGTCATGCCCGGCTTGTCGGAGAGCACGTCCTTGCCATGGCGCATGGCGGCGATGGAAATGGCGGCGCGATCGGCCGGAATGGCCGCCGTGGTGATGACCGCAATCGAGGGATCCTCGAGGATTTCGCGGGCTTCGGCAACGCGCCTTGCCTCGGGAAACTTCTCGGCGAAGGCTGCGGCCAGGTCGTCTTCCACGGCGTGGAAGGCGACGAATTGGGCGCCGGCGCGCTTGAGGCATTCCACCTGACCATAGATGTGGCTGTGGTTGATGCCGATGGCGGCAAACTTGATATCGGTCATAGGGCTAACGTTTCATACCAGTGGTGGCGATGCCCTCGATGAGCAGTCGCTGGAAGAACAGGAAGAACAGGAAGATCGGCACGAGACTGAGCACGCTCATGGCGAACAGGCCGCCAAAGTCGCTCTCGCCGGTACTGTCGGTGAAGGTGCGCAGGCCGAGCATGACGGTGTAGGATTTCATCTCGCTCAGATAGATCAGCGGCCCGAAGAAATCGTCCCAGGTCCAGATGAAGGTAAAGATGGCGGCGGTCGCCAGCACCGGCATGGACAGCGGAATGATGATCTTCCAGTAGATGCGCCAGGGCGAGCAGCCGTCCATCTGGGCGGCCTCGTCGAGTTCCTTGGGCAGGCCGCGGAAGAACTGCACCATCAGGAAGATGAAAAAGCCATCGGCGGCGAGGAATTTGGGCACCACCAGCGGCAGGAAGGTATTGACCCAGCCGAGCTGGCGGAACAGCACATATTGCGGGATCAGCGTCACCTGGTAGGGCAGCATCAGCGTCATCAGCATCATGGCGAACCAGAAGCTCTTGAACCTGAATTCCAGCCGCGCAAAGGCATAGGCGGCCATGGAGCAGGCCAGCACATTGCCCACCACCGACAGGCCCGAAATGATGAAGCTGTTGGTGAAGAAGACGCCAAAGCCGGTGCGCAGCCCGTTCCAGCCGCGGAAATAGGCATCGAGGCTAAACGAGCTGGGGATGATGCTGGCCGAGCTGAAAATCTCGTTCTCCGGCCGCACCGAGGCGGCCAGCAGCCAGAGCAGCGGATAGAGCATGACGATCGAGGCGCCGATCAGGGCGACATGGATCAGGATAGAGGTCAGGCGCTTGCGACCGGGAGCCGCGGCGCCGGTGACGACCGTCAGGCGAGCAGCATTACTCATCGTAGTGCACCCAGTATTTGGAGGTGAAGAAGGAGAAGGCAGTGAACAGCCCGACCAGCGCCAGCAGCACCCAGGCGAGCGCCGAGGCATAGCCCATGCGGAAGAAGCTGAACGCCTCCTGGTAGAGGTAGAGCGTATAGAACAGCGTTGAGTTGATCGGATTGCCGGTGCCGCCCGAGATGATGAAGGCCGGGGTGAAGCTCTTGAAGGCCTCGATGGTCTGGATGATGGCGTTGAAGAACACCACCGGGGTCAGCAGCGGCAGGGTGATCTTGACGAATTGCCGCCATTTGCTGGCGCCATCCAGGCTTGCCGCCTCATACATGTCGGTGGGAATCTGGCGCAGGCCGGCAAGGAAGATGATCATCGGCGAGCCGAACTGCCAGATCGACAGCACGATCAGGGTCCAGAGCGAATAGTTGGGGTTGGAAATCCAGCTCGGGCCGATGATGCCGACCATGGCCAGCAGCTTGTTGACGAGGCCGTCGCCGGCAAAGATCTGCCGCCACAGGATAGCGATGGCCACCGAGGCACCCAGGAGGCTGGGCAGATAGAACAGGGCGCGATAGAGCGGCAGGCCACGGATGCCGCGGTTGAGCAGCATGGCCACGGCCAGCGCGAAGGCCAGCTTGAGCGGCACCGAGAAGACCACGAAGAACATGGTCACGCGCATCGAGGTCCAGAATTTGGGATCGTTGCTGAACATGCGGATATAGTTGTCCGCGCCTACCCAGTCGGGGCTGGTCAGCAGGTCAAAATCGGTAAAGCTGAGATAGAGCGAAGTCACCATCGGCCCGATGGTGAGGCCGAGAAAGCCGATCATCCAGGGCAGCAGGAAGAGATAGCCGGGCGCATCGTTCTGCCAGAAGCGCGACCAGGCGGTATGGACCACCGGCTGGTGGTCGGCGCTGGAGCGGGAGGTGTCCTGCATGGCCATGATCAGCGCGCCCCCGGCGGGGTGGCGGTGGCGGCACGCGCCAGGGGATCAGACAGGTCGTGATCCGTCAGGATCTGGCGGGAAAGAACATGCGACATGAAGGACCGTTCCTAGCGACTGGAATAGAAAGCCGCGCGCCCCGGGGGGACGCGCGGCAAGGATCAGTGTCAGGCGCGGCTGAGAATGTCGTTGGCGCCATTGACCAGATCGGCACCGGCCTGTTCTGGCGTCTTGGCGCCGAAACCGACTTCCTGGCCGAGGGTACGGATCAGGGAGGCGTCGATTTCACCGGCCGCAGCGGGTGGGGATGGGGGCAGCGGCCCCAGCAGGTCGCCCAGATTGGCCACGAAGTTGAGCGCGATCTGGCTCTGTTCGTCCAGCGTCGGCGCGACAACGTCGCGCGTGGCGGCCGAGCAGGGAATGCCGCGCTCGACGCCCAGGATCTTGGCAGCTTCCGGATCGGAGATGAAGAAGTTCAGGAACTCGGCAGCCGCTTCCTGCTTGGCCGACGAGCCGGCGATCGAGAAGAACATCGACGGCTTGCGGTAGTGACCGCCGCCCTTGCCGGCTTCGATGCGCGGATAGCCGACCATGTCGAGCTTGTCCTGCATGATGGCCTGGAAGCCCACGAGCTGGTTGGAATTGGAGGGCAGCAGCGCCGCCTTGCCCAGCACCAGCATGGTGGTTTCGAGCGGGCCGGTATCGAGAGCCTGGTCTTCAGCCGAGACGCAGACGCCGGCTTCGCGCAGCTTGGCCCACATGGTGTACCACTCGACCGCATCGGCCTCGTCATAGCCCAGCTTGCCGTCGGCGGTGTAGAGAGCCTTGCCGCGCTGGCGCAGCCAGTTGTCGAGCATGGGCTCGGAATAGGAGCCGTCCATGATCGCCTTCATGCCGCCGCGGATATTGGCGGTCTTGAAGGCCTCGCCAATGGTCATCAGGTCGTCATAGGTCCAGGCATTGGTCGGCACCGCGACGCCGACTTCCTCGAAAGCGGCGGTATTGACCAGCATGGCGACCGAGTTGGCGCCCAGCGAAATGCCATAGAGCTTGCCGTCGACCTTGCCGCCTTCGAGCTGGTCGGCGTCGAAATCGGCGAGGTTGAGGGCGCCGCCGACGAATTCATCAAGCGGCGCGATGGCGTTGCGCTTGGCGTATTCGACGATGTAGCGATAATCCATCTGGATGATGTCGGGGGCATTGCCGCCGGCCGTCTGGGTCGCCAGCTTGGGCCAGTAGTCGTTCCAGGCGAGGAACTCGGCTTCCATCTGGGTGCCCTTGGCCGCCGTATAGAGGTCGGTCACGCCATAGGTACGGTCGGCACGGGCCTGGCCGCCCCAGAAGATCAGGCGCAGGCTCTCGGCCTGGGCGAAGCTGGGCGAAATGCCGGCAGCGCCGGCAGCGAGCAGCGCGGAGCTGCCCATCAGGAATTGACGGCGATCAAGACGAATAGACATCAGGTTTTCCTCCCATGAATGTGGTCGTTCCGAGCCTTGGAACGGGTGTAACGCAGCAGCCTCCCGCCGCTAAATCACTAACCGGTTACATAATGGCGCTACCTGACATCGCTGTCCTTGGCAAGCCTCAATGCCTTCTGCGAAATCACGCATTCGCAAATTGCACAAATAACCGACTGGTTACGACATAGCATACTGATTTGGCGGGGCGCAATCGACTTGTATGGAAGATTTCCGAGGGTCGTTAACATCCCGCTGACCAGACCGTGATCGTTTGCTAGATCCTTGAATTTGTGTGTCTTTATGACGCAAAACCGGATCCCGATAAGCGCCGCCTCCGTCGTCCTTGGGGGACGAACTGGTCTTGTTGTCGACAAGTCTGGCTCAGACTGGACCAAAAGAAAAATACGAAATACCCTGTCTACTATAGATAAAATCTATGGGAGAGCGGCGTGGACAAATTGCTGAACCAGTTCCTGGCCGTCGCCGAGGCGGGGACAATCAGCGGCGCCGCCACTGCGCTGTTCATCACCCAGCCGACGCTGACCTTCAACATGCGCAAGCTCGAGGAAACCATGGGCGTGCCGCTGCTGACGCGCTCGTCGCGCGGGGTGGAGCTGACCGCCTATGGCGAAACGCTCTACCAGAATGCGCGGCTGATGCGGCGGCTGCATGACAATACGCTCAAGGCCATCGAGCAGCAGCGCGGCCGCATCGAGCAGGGGCTCAATATCGGCACCGGCTATTCGTGGTGGACGCTGTTCATCCGCGACATGGTGGTGGACTATGCAAGCGAATTCGCCAGTGCGCGGGTGCATGTCAGCCTGGGCAACCAGCTGCGCCTGATGGACCAGTTGCTGACCGGCGACATCTCGCTGTTCGTCGGGCACGAGATCGAGGGGCTCAACCGCAGCACCGGGGCGCAGTTCGTGCCGCTGACCCGGGTCGGCCAGGGCTATTTCGTGCGCCAGGGCCATGGCCTGCTGCAGGCGCCGCGCAGCCTGGCCGAGATCGAGACCTATCCGGCAGTGACCAGCGCCCTGCCCGAAACGCGGCATCAGCGGTTCTTTGAAACCTGGAGCCGCACCACCGCCGCCAGTGCCAATTTCGATCAGGGCAAATATGCCTTTGCTTCCAATTCGCTGGCGGCGTGTCTGGACTATGTCGAGCGCACCGATGCGGTGATCGCCCATACCGAAGTGATGGAGCCCGAATTTTCCCGGCGCGGGCTGGGGCGCATCACGCTGACCGAGCCGACGCGACAGAACACGATCGGGCTTTACGTGCTGAGCGAGCGCGCCGAGGAGCCCCGCGTGGCCGAACTGATCGGCTGGCTGCAGAGCGCCGCCCGGGCCGTGCTGCCGCCGCTGGCTTAGGCCGGCTTGGTGCGCAGATAGTCGAGCACCATCTGCACCGCCTGGGCCTCGCGCTCCTGCACCATGTCGATGGCGGCCAGGTCGCGGGCAAAGATCACCGAGAGCGTAGCCATGTTGGAGACGTAGAAAAAGCCCAAGGCGGCGATTGAAATATAAAGCTGTACCGGATCGACATCGCGGCGGAAGACGCCGGCATCGGCGCCGCGCTCGACAATGGTGGTGATCTGCCCCACCAGCGGCGAATGCAGTGCCTGGATATCGGGCATGGACTTGAGGAAACGCGCATTCTCGATGTTTTCGGTATTGAGCAGGCGCGGAAACCAGGGATTGGCGAGAAAGTGCCGGAAGGTGAAGCGCACCAGCCGGTCCATGGCCTCGACGGGGCCGAACTGGTCCAGGCTCAGCGCCTTCTCGCCGCGGCGGATCTCCTGATAGGCGTCAAGCAGCACCGCCCGGTAGAGATCTTCCTTGTTGCCATAGTAGTGGTAGAGCAGGCGCTTGTTGGCGCCGGCCAGTGCGGCAATGGCATCCACCCGTGCGCCCTCAAAACCGCGCTCGGCAAATTCAGCCCGTCCGGCGACAAGAATCTCCGCCTTGGTCTTGGCACTGTCGCGCGCGCGCTTGACCCGGGGCGTCTTGGGCTTGGGCGTCTCGGCCTTGGGCGGGGTCGCCGGCTTGGTTGCGGTGGGAGACAGCTCTGACACGCTTGGATACCGCCGAAATGGGCTTGAGGATGATGACAACAATGGTCCGCCAGATACCAGCACCGACGGGACGGGTAAAGAACGGGACGGCGCCGATCCCGTGACCGGCAGCAAGCCTTGCGGCCCGGGCCAGCGCTGGTGCAGCAGCAGGCAGACTGGGTGGGCGGGAACGCGCTGTCAATGACAAGTAACCGCGCGGTGACGTCGAATGGCGCGTTGTGCCCGATATTTCGATTGCCGGGCCGGACAATGCGGGCAAGATTGGCGCCCATGCGGCTGCGGCCGGCACCGGGATGGCGACAGGCGAGGGCGGCATGGATTTGAGTTCGATACTGATCATGGTGCTGGCGCTGGGTGCCGGGGCCGTGGTCAAGGGCGCCACCGGCATGGGCCTGCCGCTGATTGCACTGCCGGTGCTGACCGCGGTGTTCGGCCTGCAGCATGCGGTGGGGCTGATGACCATTCCGCTGATCGTCACCAATGCCTGGCAGGTCTGGCGCTTTCGCGCCGAGGCGGCAACACCGCGCATGGCCTTCATGCCCTGGTTTCTGGTGGGCGGCGCCCTGGGCATCATGCTGGGCACCTGGGCGCTGACCAGCCTGCCCGAGCGGCTGCTGGTGCTGGGGCTCGGCGTGATTCTGCTGGCCTATGTGGCGCTGCGGCTGGCCACCCCGCACTGGTCGCTCAGTCTGGTGATGGCCAAGCGATTCGGCCCGCTGGCGGGACTGGGCGGCGGCACGCTGCAGGGCGCCACCGGCATTTCCGCGCCCATCGGGGTCACCTTCATCCACGCCATGGGGCTGGACCGGGCCGCCCATGTCTATGCCGTCTCGACCATGTTCCTGCTGTTCTCGGTGGTGCAGCTGCCGGCGCTGTTTGTGGCCGGGGTGATGCAGCCGCTCTGGCTGCTGCAGGGGCTGCTGGCCCTGGTGCCGATCCTGATCTTCATGCCGATCGGGCAATGGGTCAGCGGCAAGCTCAGCCGCGCCGCCTTTGACCGCATGATCCTGGTCTTTCTGGGCGCCATCGGGGTCAAGATGGTGCTGGGGTTCTGAGCCGGCGGCCGACAAATCTGCCGATGCCGGCTTGACGGACATCGATCTGCCCGTATACGTAAGTAACTAATCAGTTACACGAGAATGCGCGCAGGGAGGAATTTGCGATGGCGGACAGACGGCTTGGCCTGATCATGCACGGGGTCACCGGACGCATGGGTTACAACCAGCACCTGGTGCGCTCGATCCTGGCGATCCGCGACCAGGGCGGCATTGCGCTGGCCAATGGCGACCGCCTGGTGGTCGACCCGATCATTGTCGGCCGCGACGCCGACAAGATCGAGCGGCTGGCCAAAAAGCACGACATCAAGCGCTGGAGCAACGACCTCGATGCGGCCTTGGCCAATCCGGACGATACGGTGTTCTTCGATGCCGGCACCACGCTGATGCGCGCCAGCCTGATCGAAAAGGCACTGGCCGCCGGCAAGCATGTCTATTGCGAAAAGCCGACCTCGGATTCGCTGGAAATCGCCGTCAACCTGGCCAAGACCGCCCGGGCTTCGGGGCTCAAGCATGGCGTGGTGCAGGACAAGCTGTTCCTGCCCGGCCTGATGAAGCTCAAGATGCTGCGCGATAGCGGGTTTTTCGGCGAGATCCTGTCGGTGCGCGGCGAGTTCGGCTATTGGGTCTTCGAGGGCGACTGGCAGCCCGCGCAGCGCCCGAGCTGGAACTATCGCAAGAAGGATGGCGGCGGCATTATCCTCGATATGCTGTGCCACTGGCGCTATGTGCTCGACAACCTGTTCGGCGAGGTCAAGGCCGTCTCCTGCCTGGGCGCCACCCACATCCCCAATCGCGTCGATGAAAAGGGCCAGCCTTACAAGGCCGATACCGATGACGCGGCCTATGCCACCTTCGAGCTCGAGGGCGGCGTGATCGCCCAGATCAATTCAAGCTGGACCACCCGCGTGCGGCGCGACGACCTGGTCACCTTCCATGTCGACGGCACGCATGGCTCGGCCGTGGCCGGGCTGCACAAATGCTGGACCCAGCATCGCGTCAATACGCCCAAGCCGGTATGGAACCCCGACCAGCCGCAGACGATGAACTTCTTCAACGACTGGGAAGAAGTGCCCGACAACTGGCCGGCGCAGAACGGCTTCAAGGCGCAGTGGGAAATGTTCCTGCGCCACGTCGCCGAAGACGCGCCCTGGGAATATGGCCTCGAGGCCGGCGCCAAGGGCGTGCAGCTGGCCGAGCTCGGCCTCAAGAGCTGGGCCGAACGCCGCTGGCTCGACGTGCCGAAGCTCGAATTCTAGGCGACAGACTAACCGTTGTGGGTGTCATTCCGGCCTGCGCCGGGGTGACACCGCGTTTGTTGTGGCTTCCTCCGGAGACGCCCTATGCCCACCATCAACCTGCCCAATGCCGACCGCTCCATCACCCCCTATGCGCTGACCGGCGAACCCATCGCCTTCGTCAAGCACAAGGCCAGCGACTTCAATCGCATCGCCTATGCGGCGGCTCACGTGGTGGCCGATCCGCTGGCCAGCAACGATCCCTGGCTGACCCCGGCGATCGACTGGGACACGACGCTCAAGTTCCGCCACCGCCTCTGGGATCTGGGGCTGGGCGTCGCCGAAGCCATGGATACAGCCCAGCGTGGCATGGGTCTGGGCTGGCCCGAGGCGCAGGAACTGATCCGCCGCGCCCAGGCCGAAGCCCGTACCCGGGACGATGCCCTGATCGCCTATGGCGCCGGCACCGATCACCTTATGGCTGGCCCGGACGTCACCATCGACCAGATCATCAAGGCCTATGAAGAGCAGGTCGGCTTTGTCGAGGCCCAGGGCGGCCGCGTCATCCTGATGGCCAGCCGTGCCCTCGCGGCTGCCGCCAAGTCCCCCGATGATTATGCGCGCGTCTATGGCCACATCCTCAGCCAGGTGCAGCAGCCGGTGGTGATGCACTGGCTGGGCGAAATGTTCGATCCGGCTTTGCAGGGCTATTGGGGCAATATCGACCATGACCGGGCGATGGACGTCTGTCTCGACGTCATCGCCGCCCATGCCGACAAAGTCGACGGCATCAAGATCTCGCTGCTCTCGGCGGAAAAGGAGATCGCCATGCGCCGTCGCCTGCCGGCATCGGTCAAGATGTATACCGGCGACGATTTCAACTATGCCGAGCTGATCGCCGGCGACGCGCAGGGCTATAGTCACGCTTTGCTTGGCATTTTCGACGCCATCGCGCCGGCGGCCTCCGCCGCCCTGGCGGCGCTCGGCAAGGGCGATGACAAAGAGTTCTTCACCCTGCTCGAACCCACGGTACCCTTGAGCCGGCATATCTTTGCCGCCCCGACCCGGTTCTACAAAACCGGCGTGGTGTTCCTGGCCTATCTCAACGGGCTGCAGGACCATTTCCAGATGATCGGCGGGCAGCAGTCCACCAGATCGGTGCAGCACCTGGCGGAACTGTTCCGCCTGGCAGACCAGGCACGGGTTCTGGGTGACCCCGATCTGGCGGTAAAACGCATGCAGGCCATGCTTCAGGTCAATGGGGTGCCGGCATGACCATGCAGCGCAAGATTTCGCTGAACCTGGCGACGACGCGCCAGGTCTGGGGCTTTGCCGAGGCGGTCGATGGCTGCCTCAAAGCCGGCATCACCGCCATTTCCCCCTGGCGCGACCAGATCGCGGCCATCGGCCTCAACGAAGCGGCGCGCATCGTGCGCGACAACAAGATCCAGGTCACCGGCGTCTGTCGCGGCGGCATGTTCCCGGCCGAAACCGCAGCCGGACGCCAGGCGCAGATCGACGATAACCTCCATGCCATCGATGAAGCCGCCGCGCTCAATGCCGATTGCCTTGTGCTGGTGGTGGGCGGATTGCCCGGCAGTTCCAAGGACTTGCCGGGTGCCCGCGGCATGGTCAGCGACGGCATTGCCGCCATGCTGCCGCATGCCAAGGCAAGCGGCGTCAAGATCGCCATCGAGCCGCTGCACCCCATGTATGCCGCCGACCGGGCCTGCGTGAACACCATCGATCAGGCGCTCGATATCTGCGAGACGCTGGGCGAAAATGTCGGCGTCGCCATCGACGTCTACCATGTGTGGTGGGACCCGCGGCTGGCGGGCGCCATTGCCCGGGCCGGGCGGATGAACCGCATCTTTGCCCATCATATCTGCGACTGGCTGGTGCCGACCAAGGACATGCTGCTCGATCGCGGCATGATGGGCGATGGGGTGATCGACCTGCCCGCCATCCGAAAGATGATTGAAGATGCCGGCTTTTTCGGTCCGCAGGAAGTGGAAATCTTCAGCCAGGACAACTGGTGGAAACGCCCTGGGGACGAAGTCCTCGCCGTCATCAAGGAGCGCGTCGCCACCGTCTGCTAGGCAATAAAAACCCCCGGGGCGCGCCTCGGGGGTCTGTGCATTGAAGGATCTTACGACGCCTTGGTATAGGACAGCGTCTGGCACAGAATGCCGGCACGGCAGCCCTGGATTTCAACGGTATCTTCGCTGACCTGGGTAATGGTCGCTGCGGCGCTGAGGCCACCGGCGACGAGTTCGCCCTTCCACTCGTTTTCAGCAACCTGCTCGGCCGCAATCACCTGCTTGCCGACAAAGGCCAGATTGTCCTCGGTTGCCGATTCACCCTCGAGGTTGGTCAGTACGGCGCAGAGCGTGGTGCCACCGTCGCCGCAGGACTGAAACTCGAACGAAGTGCCATATTGGTCGACAAAGGTGCCGGTCGGAATGGCCTCCTGGGCGAACACGGCTGGCGCGGCAAGGCTGGCGCAGAGGGCAGTCACGGCAAAGGTCGTTTTCAAGATGTTCATGGTGATCTCCATCACGACGGCTCCCGCCCAGGGCAATCGCTATGATTGTTGAATGCTTACCCAACGTCGGCAAAAGCGCATTGGTTGCCGCGGCTGACGGGCGCGTCGATCACAACTGCTGATCACCGCCGGAAGGTTGCGGCCATTTCGATATGAGTGGACTGGGTGAACTGATCGATGGCGACGAGGTCGCTCATCGTGTAGCCGCCGGCCACCAGGATGGCGGCATCGCGGGCAAAGGTGCGCGCATCGCAGGCCGCCATGACCACGGTCTTGACCTTGGATTTGGCCAGTTCGCGCACCTGCGCCTCGGCGCCCGAGCGCGGCGGATCGAGCACGACGAAGTCATAGTTGAGCTCATACTGGGTCAGCGGGTCGCGGAACAGGTCCTGGCACTTGGCGGTGATCTCGCGCAGGCCCTTGGTGAATCGACGGGCCTGATCCAGCGCGGCGATGCCGGCCCGGTCGTTGTCAAACGCCATGACCGGGCGCTGTTCGGCCAGCCGCAGGGCAAAGGGGCCGAGGCCACAGAACAGGTCGGCCACGGTCTTGACCTTGCGGTCCACCGCGCCCAGCACATAGTCGGCCAAGAGGTTTTCGGCGGCGGCGGTGGCCTGAAGGAAACTGCCAATCGGCAGCTCGACCCGGGCGCGACCCATTTCAACCACGGGCGGTTGGGCCTGCAGCACCATCTCGCCATTGAGCGCCAGCCGGGCCATCCGGAAGCGGGCCACCAGCGGCGCGACGCGGTCATGGCGGGCCTGCTTCTTTTCGGTGCGGATGGCGACATCGAGTCCGGAGAGGGTAGCAACCAGGCTCACATCGGCCTCGCCAACCGCCTGGAACACGGCGCGGGCAATGTCGGGCGCCTTGTCGAGGCCCGGCACCAGAATGGGGCAGGCATCAATATCGTGCACCTGGTGGCTGCGCAGCCGCATATAGCCGACGCCCTCGCGTCGGGCATGCAGGGTAGCGCGGCGGCGACCCGCGCCAGCGGCGTCGATGAAGCGCGAGACCGGCAGCTCGATGCCGGCAAAGCGCAGCGGCGTCTCGATCAGGCCGATCTTGAAGGCCTCGTAGCTGGGGCGATCCAGATGCTGCAGCTGGCAGCCGCCGCAGGCGCCAAAATGCGGGCAGAACGGTTCAATGCGATTTGCCGCCGGCGCGATCACCCCCAGCAGCGTGGCCCGGTCACCATCGATCTCGAGCTCGACGCGTTCACCGGGCAGGGCGAAGGGCACGAAGACCTTGTGCCCGTCGATCTCGGCGACGCCCTCGCCCTTGTGGCCGAGGCTGGTGATGGTCGTGATGGTGGTCATGATGATCCGGGGCTTGCTGAACCCGTTCAGTAGCGGCAAGCCCCGGCCAGGTCTAGTGCAGCGGGCGACTGGCCCATTCGAGCAGGCTGGCCAGGCCGACAAAGGGCAGGCCGGCATGCTCGCTCAGCCCCGAGGCGCAGGTGCTGACGGTGGAGACCCCCAAAGTGCAGCCGGCGGGAATGTCGTTTTTGACAAAGCGGGTGGCGTGGGCGTTGAGCTCGGGCACGAAAAGCCCCTTGTCGCCGGCATAGCCACAGCAGGTGACCGAGCTCAGCACGGCGATGGTCTGGGCGCAGGCGCGGGCAATGGCCTCGGTGAGCGGCTGTTCGGCCAGGCGCTGGGCCGAGCAGTTATGGTGAACCGCCACGACAGGCAGCTGCTGCGTGATGGTCAGGCGCGGCAGCACCTGGGCGAGCAGGAACTGAGCGGAATCGAGCACCGGAGCGTCGCCGGGAAAGTCGCGCAGATGCTTGGCGCAAGTCGAGGCATCGGTCACCACGCTGAGCCGTCCGGCGTCCGAGAGCGCCGAGAGTTCACGCGACAGGTCGCCGCCCACCCGGGCCGCCTCTTCGGGGAAGCCCTTGGACTGGAAGGGCTGGCCGCAGCATTGGCCATTGAGGTGCTCAGGCATGACCACGTCAAAGCCGGCCCGCTCGAGCAAAGCCAGCATGGCGTCGGGCACGGCAAGCAGCTCATGATCGCTCTGCGGCGCGCCGAACATGCGGGTGGCGCAGCTGGGGAAATAGACCACCGATGGTCGCGGGCTCTGGGCGATGGGAACGGGAAAGCCGCTGCGTCGCGGATCCTGCCGCGTTTCGCGCGGTTTTGGCGCGCCCGGACCGCGATGCAGTTGCGGCGATAGCCGCGGCACGCGCTTGCCGGTGAGGCGGCGCGCCGTATCGGTCACCGCTGCGACGGCGGGGGCAGGAATGATGGTGCGCGCGACATCGGCCAGGCCCAGGCCGGCGCGCATCAGGCTCTCGACGCTGCCGCGGTGATCGGCCACGAAACCGGCCATGGCCTGTGCCGTGCCACCACGACGCTGGGCGCGCTGGCCCATGATCATGGTGCCGGTCTCGATGCCGACCGGGCAGCGCACCGAGCAGAGATTGCAGGCGGCGCAGGTGTCGAGGCCGGGATACTGGAAGTCGTCGTCCAGCCGCTTGAGGCGGGCCGGATCCTCGCCGCTGGCCCGCAGCCGCTCGCGTTCGCGGGTGACGGCGATGCGCTGGCGCGGCGACAGCGTCATCTGGTGGCTGGGGCAGGCCGGTTCGCAAAAGCCGCATTCGATGCACAGATCGACCAGTTCGTCGGCCGGCGGCATGACCTTGAGATGCTTGATATGGATCTTGTCGTCAGTATTGAGCAACACGCCCGGATTGAGCAGGCCTTCGGGATCGAACAGCGCCTTGATGGCCAGCATCAGCCCATAGGCCTTGGCGCCCCATTCGGCCTCGACAAAGGCGGCAATGGCGCGGCCGGTGCCATGCTCGGCCTTGAGCGAGCCCTGATATTGCACCGAGACCAGGTCGCTCAGCGCCTTGGAAAACCTGTCGAACTTGTCGGCCGCGTCGGGTTGCGAAAAATCGTCACTCATCTGGAAGTGCAGATTGCCGGCCAAAGCATGGCCAAAGATAATGGCGTCGGCATAACCGTGCTCATCGAGCAGCGCGCGCATGTCGAGGACGAATTCGGCGAGGCGTTCGATGGGCGCCGCCACGTCTTCGGTCAGCATGGAGGTGCCCTTGGGCCGGGCTGCGCCGCCCGAGGCAAAAAAGCCCTTGCGGATATCCCACAGCGCGTGGCTGCGGCCTTCGTCGGTGGAAAAATCGACATGGGTGGCGCCGTGGCGGGTCAGCAGTTCCACCGCCTTGGCCACTTCGCTCTCAAGGGTGGTCGCGTCGGGCGCGGTGACGTCGATCAGCACGGCCGGCGAATTGTCGGTCAGCCAGGGCAGCAGCGGCGCCATGGGGGCCAGGTGCTCGACCGTCGCGAGGGCCCGGCGCTCGATATATTCGGCCGCCGTCACGCCCGTGGTCAGCTGCACCCCGCCATTGGCCATTTCGATGATGGCGCGGCCGGCGGTCTGCGGATCGGGAAAGGGCACCAGAGCGGTGGATTTGAACGGGTGCTCGGGGACGGTATTGTAGGTCACCTCGGAAACAAAGCCGAGCGTACCCTCCGAGCCCACCATCAGGTGAATCAGGATATCGAGCGGGTCGTGGTAGTCGACCAAAGCATTGAGCGAATAGCCGACCGTGTTCTTGATGGCATATTTGCGGGTGATCAGCGCCACCAGTTCGGGATCGGCCATGACCTGGTGATGCAGCTGGTGCAAGCCCTCGAGCATGGTGGCATGACTGATGCGAAAGGCGGCGCAGCTTTCCGCATCGCCGGAATCGAGCATGGTGCCGTCGGTCAGTACCAGGCGCAACCGCGCCATGGTGTGATAGGTATTCTGGCTGACGCCGCAGCACATGCCCGATGAATTGTTGTTGACCACGCCGCCAATCTTGCAGGTGGCCTGGCTGGCCGGATCGGGGCCGATCTTTTTGTCATAGGGCTTGAGTGCGGCATTGGCCTGGGCGACGATGATGGCCGGGCCCAGGGTGATCTGCTCGGCGCCGGGATGGATGAAGAGCTTGCGCCAGCCATCGCCGAGCACGGCCAGCACACCATCGGTCACCGCCTGGCCGGACAGCGAGGTGCCGGCGGCGCGAAAGGTAATGGGCAGGTGCTCGGCCCGCGCTGCCGCCATGACGGCGCGCACCTCGTCCTCGGAATTGATGAACACGACCGCGGCCGGAATCAGCCGATAGGAACTGGCGTCGCCGCTCCAGGCATAGGTCATCAGCGGGTCGGTAAACATCTGACCGCGCACCTGGCCCTTGAGCCGCGCCACCAGCCGCTCGCCGGCAGCGTGCCGTTCGGGGGTGACCTGATGAACCGGGGATGGGACGGAGAAAGGGGCTTGCTGCATGCCCCAGAACTAACATGTTAGTTCGCGGCTGCGAAGACCTTTCACGCAGCTTCCGCCAATCGTGTGCGCCCCTAGAGCCCCAGCATGTCAGGCGGCGGGCCCGGGAACTTGCTGTAATCGGTGAGGCTTGCCGTCTCGCCGAGCAGGTCATGCACGGCCCGCGCCGCCTGGTCGATGGCGGAATGGACATAGGCATAGGCGCCCGAATCGGAATTGGCGATGGCGATGCGGCCCCAGGGTTGGCGCGCCGTTTCGATGGGCAAGGGACCGTCGGGCCAGAACTGGTCCCAGGGCCGCATATATTCAAGCGCGTAGCCATGGCTCCAGCGGTTGCAGGTAATAGCCTCGATATCGCGAGCGGCGTCAAAACCATGGGGTCCAAGCGCGCGCTGCAGCATGTCGCGGATTTCGCGCTCCATATCCTCGAAGGTGATGGCGGTCAGCGCCTGACGGCCGGCGGCAGCCTGCTCGCGCGCTGTCATCGACGGATCGCCGGTCAGCGGGATCTTGGAGAGGTGCAGCAGGACCGGATCGGCCGGGACGTCGGCAAACTTGTAGTGGCCCATCGAGACCGGAAAATCGATCTCGGCGCCGCTCCAGAAGCCGGTCAGGTCGCTGAAGCCGGCAATCTTGGCCGCGTCCAGCGCCTGCCAGTTGGCCAGCAGCACATTGGTATAGATCAGCGGTACCTTGTGCTGGTCCTGCAGCGCCTCGACCTGTGCTACAGCCAACTCGTCGGTGAGGTAGGGGATGACGCGATGCCAGCAGGCCAGCACCACCTGGGCGCCGGCGACGGTCTTGAGCGTTTCGCCCTCGAGATAGGTCAACGTCACGCTTGGCGCGTCCGCCGGATCGCCGTCATGCTTGACGCGCACCACCGAGGCATTGAGCCGCAGCCGCACGTCGCTGCCCTCCACATCGAGCCGGTCATAGTCGACAGGCGTGGTCACCAAGTCTTCCATGGTCGAGCCGGGCAAGGAAGCCGGGATCATGGTGCGGACCAGGGAGCGGGCCACGCCCGCATTGCCGTCGGGGAAGTGGTAGATATAGGGGTCGGGATCGGTCAGGGCGAGGCGGCCGGAGGGGCTCATGGTCTTGTAGGGCATGTCGCCCAGATCCATACCGTCAAAGCCCGGATTCCAGTTGCCCCAGGCGTCGAGCGCCGTGGTGCCCTCGATGCCCATGCCGAAATAGGCCTCGGTGGAATGCTGGAAATATTTCACCAGTTCCGCGTCATAGCCGCAGATCTTGGTGAGGAAATCGGCATAGGTGGTGGTCGAGAGGATCTCGAGCTTCTCCTCGCGAGTCTTGCCCGGCAGATAATCGGGCGGGGCATCCAGCAGTTCGATCAGATTGGCCTTGGCAATATCATTGAGCGGCGTCCTGGGCACCCATTCGGCGGCGGAGTCGCTGGTCACCACCAGCACGTCGCCAGAACTGCCCCAGTCGCCGGCGCGGAACAGGATGGCGTCACCCAGCCCGCGCTCCTCGTGCCAGGCCTGGTCATAATAGGTTTCGAACTTTTCAACCTGCACGCCGATATCGGCCAGCACATCCTTGACCAGCGGCGAGAAATAGCTCGGCGTCTGCAGCGACTGGCTGCCGCCATAGCCGATAATGGTCTTGCCATTACCGGCGACAAATTCGTTGCGCCGCGCATGGCCGCCGAAATCGTCATTGTTCTCGAGAATGAGGATGCGGGCGCCCGGGACCTGGCGCTGGTAGAGCCGCGCTGCGGCAAGCCCGGAAATGCCACCGCCGACCACCACGAGGTCGTAGCTCTCTCCCGTTTCGGTCAGCGCCGGGGCACTGTCCCAGAAGGTGCCGTCGCGCACCGCGTGCATGATGTTCATGGCAGTTTCGCTGTGGCCACGCAGCCCGGCGATTTTGGGCGGATAGGATGGCGCCTGAGCCTGGGCCGCGCCGGGAAGCAGCGCAGTAGCAGCGATGCCGGCCGTGGCCAGGGCCATGCCATTGAGGAAATCCCGACGGCTGATCGGGCGGTCCATGCCAAGTTGGCGGTCACGATCGGACAAAGACATGGCGCATCTCCCTCAACGCGTTGCCCAGCCCGGGGAGCATGAAGGGAATCCGGGGCGAAGACAATCGGGCGGCGCGTGCTGTCGCCGCCCGACGGGAAAGGCTCAGATGTCGACGTCGTCGTCGCTCAGGGCCTCGATTTCGGCAGCGGCGCGCCTGAGCACATCGGCCGCATGGCGCTGCTGTTCCTCGCTGGAGCGCCGGGCCTTCTTGAGCGCCGCCTTGAGGGCGCGGCGGGCATCATTGAGCTCGGGGACCACATCCTTGAGATCGCGATCGGCCCGCTGTGCCGAGGGCTCGAAACCGGCCTCGGCCGGCTCCTCGCGCCGTGCCGACCAGTCGGCCTTGGCGAAGTCGCGGAAGTGCCGCATCCGCTCGCCGGCCTTGGCCAGGAAGGCCAGCGTCGATTCGATGGCTTCGCGGTTGTCGTTGAGGTGGGCGCGGCCCTCCTCGGTGATGGTGTAGAGCTTCTTGTTGCCATCGACATGGGAGGTCACGTAGCCGGCCTCCTCAAGGAAGGTCAGGGCCGGATAGACCACGCCGGGGCTGGGGGAATAGAACCCGCCCGATTTCTCCTCGATCGCCTTGATCAGGTCATAGCCATGGCGCGGCTGGGCCTCGATCAGGTAGAGCGCGACCATGCGCAGATCGCCCGAGGCGAGCATGCGGCCAATGCGGAAATTGCCGCCCATATTGCCCCAGTTTTCGGCGCCATCGACGCCGGCGGCCAGCCGTTCCCAGCCGCGGCGGGCCATGGCTTCCATGCGGCGCCAATTGGGTTCGCCATCCTTCCAATAGGTCATTATTATTCTCCGATATATCTTAGCTCTATCTGTACTAAGAGATCGGCGTGACGCACCCACGATTCAAGATATATCGCAGGTTTAATTTGGCCGATGGGACGCGCCCAGCAAAAAGCCCGCAGTGATACTGCGGGCCTGGAATCTGCAGCGTTGAGGCCGATCAGGCGGCGGTGGAGTCGTCGGCCGGCGTGGGGAGTGCCTTGTCGAACTGGCCATGCTTGCGGAAGCGCCAGAGATAGGTGGGCAGGATGGTGTCCATCGAGGTGGGCATGATGCCCATGCCGGCAAAGGTGCGCTTTTCCCTGATGGCGGCGTCCGAAACCACATTGTCGACGCTGAGCAGCTCGACCTGATCGGCGGTGAGCAGAGCGGGGAAGGGCAGGAAAGCCATGACGCCGGCCAGCAGCCTGGCGACGCCGAAGGAGAGCGGCAGCAGCGGCCGGTTGCGCAGCGCCTCGCGCTGCACCCGATCCATCAGCTGGCGATAGGTCTCGACCTGCGGCCCGCCCAGCTCATAAACCTTGCCGGTCTTGAGCTTGCCTTCGGCGGCCAGCACAAAGGCCTCGGCGACGTCGGCCACATAGGCGGGCTGGAACTTGGTATCACCGCCAATCAGCGGCAGCACGGGAAACAGGCGCGCCAGGCCCGCCATCAGATTGAAAAAGCCGTCGCCCGGCCCAAACAGGATCGAGGGCCGCATCACCACGGCATTGGGGAATGCAGCAAAGACGGCGGCTTCGCCTTCCAGCTTGGAGGCGGCGTACTGGCTGATCTCGGCGGCCTTGTCGACGCCGAGCGCCGACATATGCACCAGAGCGCTGGCGCCGGCGGCCTTGGCTGCCTGGGCAATGGCCCGCGCGCCATCGACATGGACAGCGGTAAAGGTCTGGGCGCCGCTATTGGCGCCGATGCCGACCAGGTTGATGACCACGTCGGCGCCGGCTACGGCGCGCTGGATCGAGGCCAGGTTGCGGATATTGGCCTGGATGGGCACCACCTGCCCCACCGTGCCGAGCGGGCGCACATGGCCGGCCAGATCGGGACGGCGCACGGCAACGCGCACCCGATGCCCCTTGGCGGCCAGCAACTGGACAATCTGGGTGCCGACGAAACCCGAGCCGCCAAACACGGTGACAAGTTTAGGGTCAAGGCTTTCCATGGGTGGGCTCCGGCAGAAGGGCAAAACGCTCCCGCTTCTAGCGCACGCCCCGCGGTGCTGTCGAGGCCCGGACCTGCGGCACAAGGCGCTGGCGGGCCGACGGCCATGAGGACAGAGCGGCAGTTGCCGCCCGGCACGCCACCTTGGGGAGAGTGCCAATTGCGGCGCTGCGCGAATAGGTGATTGACATCAGTGTCTAGTGCCCCTAATCACCCCCTGCCTGCCCAGATGGCGGAATTGGTAGACGCGCACGGTTCAGGTCCGTGTACCGCAAGGTGTGGAAGTTCGAGTCTTCTTCTGGGCACCAAGTTTAGACCCCGGTCCGACGAAAGTCGCGGCCGGGGTCTTTGGTTTTGGGCGGTCCTCTGGTGACCGGCGCGTGTGCGGCATCCGCGCCGACTTGGCAAAACGTGCCCGTCAACCGCGGCAAATCATATCAAGCTTTCTTTATATCCGCCTTGACCGGTTAGGCTTTGGGTGTCACAAACCTGTCCGAATGGCTTGTTTTGAGCCCTTTTCAGCCAGCCTAGGGGATTTTGCGTGGTCAGGTCGTCTTTTGTATTCACCTCGGAATCGGTCTCCGAAGGTCATCCGGACAAGGTATGCGACCGGATCAGCGACGAAATCGTCGACCTGGTTTTCCGCGAGGCCAAGAAGGCCGGCATGGACGCTGGCGCCGTGCGCATCGCCTGCGAAACGCTGGCAACCACCAATCGCGTGATCATTGCCGGCGAAGTGCGCGTCCCCGATTCGCTGCTGAAGAAGGACAAGGAAGGCAAGCAGTTGCTCGACGCTGCCGGCAATCCGGTGGTCAACCCGTCCAAGTTCAAGTCCGCCGCCCGCAAGGCCATTCGCGCCATCGGCTATGAGCAGTCCGGCTTCCACTGGAAGACGGCGCGCATCGATGTGCTGCTGCATGGCCAGTCGGCCGACATTGCCCAGGGCGTCGATGCCAGCGGCAACAAGGATGTGGGCGCCGGCGACCAGGGCATCATGTTCGGCTATGCCTCGCGCGAAACCCCCGAGCTGATGCCGGCGCCGATCTTTTACGCGCACAAGATTCTCGAAGTGCTGACCGCCGCCCGCAAGGAGGGCACCGGCCCGGCCAAGGCGCTCGGCCCCGATGCCAAGAGCCAGGTGACCGTGCGCTACGAGGACGGCAAGCCCGTCGGCGTCACCCAGATCGTGCTGTCGACCCAGCACCTGGATGACACCCTGACCTCGGCCGATGTGCGCAAGATCGTCGAGCCCTATATCCGCCAGGCGCTGCCCGAGGGCTGGATCTCCGAGGACACGGTCTGGCACGTCAACCCGACCGGCAAGTTCGTGGTCGGCGGCCCCGATGGCGATGCGGGCCTGACCGGTCGCAAGATCATCGTGGACACCTATGGTGGCGCGGCCCCGCATGGCGGCGGCGCGTTTTCGGGCAAGGATCCGACCAAGGTGGACCGTTCGGCGGCCTATGCCGCACGCTATCTGGCCAAGAATGTCGTCGCGGCGGGCCTGGCCGAGCGCGCCACCATCCAGCTCAGCTATGCCATCGGCGTCGCCCATCCGCTGTCGATCAATGTGAACCTGCATGATACCGGCACGGTCGCCGAGGAAGCCGTTGAAGCGGCCCTCTCCAAGGTGATGGACCTGTCGCCCCATGGCATCCGCACCCATCTCGATCTCAACAAGCCCATCTATGCCAAGACCTCGGCCTATGGCCATTTCGGCCGCAAGGCTGGTCGCGACGGCAGCTTCTCCTGGGAAAAAACCGATCTGGTCGCCGCCCTCAAGGCTGCCGTGAAGTAACGCTGACCGATCAAAAGCCTGCTACCATGCACCTTGTCTCTGCGCCGTCGGGGACAAGGTGCTTTTTTGATGATGCGAGACCGATGAGCAAGCCCGACCACCAGCTGCCCAAGACGCGCGATGGCGCGCCCCGTGCCTTTTTCGGCCGGCGCTCGGGCAAGAAACTGCATGGCGGACAGCAGGCGCTGTTCGATGCCACCCTGCCCGACCTCGAGATCAAGCTGGACGGAACGCTGGATCCGGGCAGCCTGTTTCCCGCTGCCAAGAAGATCATCGTCGAGATCGGCTATGGCGGGGGCGAGCATCTGGCGCTCGAGGCCGCCAGCCATCCCGAAACCGGCTATATCGGCTGCGAGGTGTTTACCGGGGGCATCGGCAAGATGGTGCAGACCATTGCGGCCGAGGGCCTGAGCAATATCCGCCTCTATACCGACGACGCGCTCAAGCTGCTCACGGCCCTGCCCGATGCCAGCCTGGACGAAGTCTACCTGCTCTATCCCGACCCCTGGCCCAAGACGCGCCACCACAAGCGGCGCTTTGTGTCGCCCACCACGCTGGACGCCCTGGCGCGGGTGATCCGGCCGGGCGGCATGTTTCATTTTGCCACCGATATCGAGGATTATGCCAACTGGACGCTGGCCCATATCGTGCGCAGTCCAGACTTCGCCATGATCCCGCAGCAGCCTGGCGACTGGCACGAGCCCTATCCGGGCTGGCAGGCTACGCGCTACGAGCAAAAGGCGCGCCGCGAAGGCCGCATGATCAGTTTTTATCTGAGTTTTGTGCGCAGGTCGTGACAAGGCGCATGGCTGCCCTGTCAGAATTTTAATCTGCCGGACACTAGACTGCGGGCGCCGCCCCCCCATATGCGGAGCTTGCTTTATCGTTTCCGAGGCGCGTCATGTCCCTATCGCAAAGCTTTCAGCCCGATGACGCCGTGCTGGTGGTGCGACCGGGTAAATGGACCCTCATCATCGTAACGCTGCTGCGCGCCGAAACGTTGCGCTTTTCCGAACTCAAGCGCCATGCCGGCGGCATCTCCCAAAAAATGCTCACCACCACCTTGCGCGATCTCGAGCGCGACGGCTTCGTCACGCGCAAGATCTTTGCGACCATTCCGCCGCGCGTCGACTATGAGCTGACCGAACTGGGCGTGGAGCTGCTGGAACTGGCCGATCGCTGGCGGGTCTTTGCGGCGCGCAATCGCGCCCAGGTGGAAGCGGCAAGACGGCAGTTCGATGCCGCGGGCGGCGAGCCGGTGATCCGGCTCATCCATCCCGCCTAGCATACGGGCGCCGTCGGACCCAGGTCCGGCGGCGCCGTGGTCGGCCAGTCTAGAGGGAGACGGGCTGCAGCTGGACCGGCGTAAAGAACTGCATGGTCTCGGTGCCATCGGCCTGGACCACATAGGCGCGGACCAGATCGCCCCATTCTTCAACCGACGTGGCATTCACGCCCTTGTCATGCAGGCCGGCCAGGATGATTTCCGAGACGAACTGGCGGGAATCGGCATCGCCGTCGCCAAAGGCACCGGCCATTGCGGGAGCGGCAGCGCCGAAGATGGAGGCAGCGGCAACGAGGGCGATTACTGTGTTCTTGATCATTTCGAGTGTTCCTTTCGTTTTGAACACCCTGGAAATGATCCTGACCGGAGGGATCCTCAAGTGCAGAAATCGCGCCATCGGGGGCTTGAACTTTCAGCGCGACTGCCGAGAGTTTTCCAAAGGATATCAAGGCATTACGATGTGCGTCAGTATGCTTTGAGTGACTGTGTTTCGACTATGTGACGGTCCGGCAACGCGGGCCTGAGCGGCCGTTCCGGTCCCGTCGAAAGGCCGGTCAGGGCGGCAAAACCAGCTTGAACCTGCCGCCAGCGGACGGCAAATCTGGCCTTTTTGCGGTAGCCCCGCCGACGATAAAAAAAACGTCGAAAAACCGAAAAGTATTCGGGCCGGACCTCTTCGCCAGTCGAGCTGACCATCGAGCAACCCGCTTGGCAAGCCCCAAAGCGGCCATTTCCGGTCACATTGAGGGGGAGGTGGGGGCGGGATTGGCCGACCGGCTCCCCTGCGACCCCTGCAGGTCGGGGTGAGGCCATGGACGAGTGGCGGCGGGCGGCGGGCGGCCGTCGTACCTGCCTCCTTCGCCTGCCCTTGCGGTAACTTCGGTTCGGCGCTATACAGAGGCCAACATCTCAGCAGGTTTGCAGAGTGGGCGCCTCCCGGCCCCGCTCTTTTTTATTATCCGAAGGGACCGATGAGCTTCGATCTCACCGCCAAGCGCTATATCAAGGAAACGGGCATGGAAGCCCGGGTGTCGGCCATTGTCGAACCCGTCGCCAACAGCCTGGGCTATGCCCTGGTCCGGGTGCGCATCACCCAGGAAAACGGCATGACGCTGCAGATCATGGCCGAAGACGAGAATGGCCGCTTCACCATCGTGGACTGCGAGACCCTGTCCAAGGATGTTTCGCCGGTACTGGATGTGGAAGACCCGATCGAGCGGGAATATCACCTGGAAGTCAGCTCGCCGGGCATTGACCGGCCGCTGGTGCGCCAGCGCGATTTTGCCGCCCATATCGGTCACGAGGCCAAGATCGAGCTCAGCGACATGCTCAATGGCCGCAAGCGGTTCCGCGGCTTCATCAAGGCGGTGGATGCCGATACGGTGACCATCACCCTGCCCGACGCGCCCGCCGGCACTGATCCGGACCACCATCTGCCGCTCGTCTCGATCGGCGAAGCCAAGCTGGTGATGACCGATGCGCTGATGGAAAAGGCGCGGCTAGACCAGGAACAGCACCCGCTTGACGACGACGAGACCGAAACGGTCGAAATCGACAATGATGACGACATCTCTGAGGAGACACACTAAATGGCCGTTAGCGCGAACCGACTTGAGCTCCTGCAGATTGCAGATGCTGTAGCCCGTGAAAAGTCGATCGACCGCATGGTCGTGATCGAAGCGATGCAGGACGCCATGGAGAAGGCCGCCAAGGGCCGCTACGGCGCCGAGACCGAGATCAAGGTCGAGATCAATCCCCGCTCGGGCGAGACGCGCATGTGGCGCCTGCTCGAAATCGTCGAGACGGTGGAAGAAACCAGCCGCCAGGTCGATCTCAAGCACGCCCAGATCAAGTCCCCCGAGGCCAAGGTCGGCGACTTCCTGACCGAGCCGCTGCCACCGATGGAATTCGGCCGTATTGCCGCCCAGTCGGCCAAGCAGGTCATCGTGCAGAAGGTGCGCGATGCCGAGCGCGAGCGCATGTATGACGAATACATCAACCGCATCGGCGAGATCGTCAACGGTTCGGTCAAGCGCGTCGAATATGGCAATGTGATCGTCGACCTGGGGCGTGGCGAAGCCATTATCCGCCGCGACGAGCTGATCCCGCGCGAAATGTTCCGCTATGGCGACCGTGTCCGCGCCTATGTCTATGACGTGCGCCGCGAACAGCGCGGCCCGCAGATTTTCCTCTCCCGCACCCATCCGCAGTTCATGGCCAAGCTGTTCATGCAGGAAGTGCCCGAGATCTATGATGGCGTGATCACCATTCGCTCGATCGCCCGCGATCCGGGCAGCCGCGCCAAGATCGCCGTGACCTCTTCTGATTCCTCGATCGACCCCGTGGGCGCCTGCGTCGGTATGCGCGGCTCCAGGGTGCAGGCCGTGGTTGGCGAGCTGCAGGGCGAAAAGATCGACATCATTCCCTGGACCGACAGCATTGCCGACCTCGTGGTCAGCGCATTGCAGCCGGCCGATGTGGCCAAGGTGGTGCTCGACGAGCAGGCCGAGCGCATCGAAGTCGTCGTTCCCGATGAACAGCTCTCGCTGGCCATCGGCCGTCGTGGCCAGAATGTGCGTCTCGCCAGCCAGCTGATCGGCTGGGATATCGACATCCTGACCGAACAGGAAGAAAGCGAACGCCGGCAGAAGGAATTCACCGAGCGCTCCAGCCTGTTCATGGCGTCGCTGGACGTCGACGAGATGGTCGCCCAGCTGCTGGCGTCGGAAGGCTTCTCCTCGGTCGAGGAACTGGCCTATATCGACACCAATGAAATCGCCTCCATCGACGGCTTCGACGAAGAGACTGCCGGCGAGATCCAGAACCGGGCCGCCGAATATCTGGCCGCCATCGACCGCGCCCATGACGACGAGCGCAAGGCGCTTGGCGTCGAGGACGAGCTCTATGAAATTGCCGGGCTGACGGCCGCCATGCTGGTGGCCCTGGGCAAGGAAGACATCAAGACGGTCGAGGACTTTGCCGGCTGTGCCGCCGACGACCTGATCGGCTGGAGCGAACGCAAGGATGGCGAGACCAAGCGCTTTGAAGGCACCTTCAAGGACTTCCCGGTCAGCCGTGAAGAGGCTGAAGACATGATCATGCAGGCCCGCATCAAGGCCGGCTGGATTGCCGCAGAGGACGTACCGGCCGAAGACGAAGCCGATCTCGAAGCGATTGCTACTGACGAGGTTTCGGCCTAGCGGCCGAAACCTTAGCGAGGGCACCAGAAATGGCCCGGCGCGCAGAAACGACCAGGATGTGTGCTCTGACGCGGGTTGAAAAACCCGTGGCGGAGCTCATCCGCTTTGTACTCGGCCCCGATGGTGTGCTAGTACCCGACACGGAAGCCAAGGCCGAAGGGCGTGGCGTCTGGATCAGCCTCAACCGGGCCCTGGTGGCGGAAGCCGTCAAGAAGAAGGTTTTTGCGCGCAGCCTCAAGGAAGAGGTGACGCTGCCCGAGGATTTGCCGGGGTTGACCGAACTGCGGCTGCAGCAGCGCTATCTCAATGCGCTGGGCATGGCGCGGAAGGCCGGCCAGCTGACCTTCGGCGCCACCAAAGTGCGCAGTCTGATCACCACGGGCAGCCTGATCGCGCTGATCACGGCGACCGATGCGGCCGAGGACGGGCGCAGCAAGATGGTTGGACCGCTCAAGGCGCTGCATTACGCTGCGGCGGAAGAAGAAATTAACGGCTTCGACGTGCCCCATTTCGAATTGCTCGACTCAGAGCAAATGGGTTTGGCACTCGGGATGGAAAATGTGATACATGCTGCCCTCACAAGAGGGGCTGCAGCCCAAGCGGCAGTAGAAAAAGCCAGAAGACTGGCGCTTTTCACTGCCAAACTGACGGAAAATGACACCGGCCGCCCTGCGGTTGACGGTGACGTTTTGCCCGAGGAACACGACGAAAGACGCGAGATACATGGCTGAAAACGACGACAAGCGCACCGACGACAACGGCGCGAAGAAGACGCTGACATTGAAGGGCGGCCCAGGCCTGGGCAACCGTCCGGGCGTGTCGCGCGGTCCTTCCCGCTCGACGGTGGTCGTCGAGAAGCGCACCCGCCTGGTCCCCAAGCCCAATGTGCCGAGCGGCGCGCCACAGCGCCCGCCCGCCAGCACGGCCAATCAGCGCCCGCCTGCCGGCCGTCCTGGCCAGCAGACGCGCGCGCCGTTGGGGCTGTCGGCGGCAGAGGCCGAGGCCCGCCGCAATGCACTGGCCCTGGCCGGTGCGCGTCAGGCCGAGGACAAGGAGCGTTTCGCAGCTGACGAAGCCCGCCGCATGGAAGATGACGCCCGCCGGCGCCAGATCCGTGAGGAGGCCGCCCGCGCCGAAGAAGAACGTCAGGCTGTGGAAGCGATTGTCGAGCAGCCTGCTGCCGAGGCACCTGCCATTGCCGCGACCGAGGCGGGCCCCGCCGAGGCCGCAGCGCCGACACCGGCGACAGCAGCAGCACCTGCCGCTGCTGCACCGGCTGGCGACGCCGAACCAGAGACACCTGCCTCGCAGCGCAATGCCGGTCCGTCCAGCGTGCGCGTGGTTGCCGGCCGTCCCGGCCAGCCACCCCGGCCACCGCGGGTGGAACGCCCGAGCAATGCGCGTCCGGAAAGCGAACGCGGCGCCAATGCCTATATCAAGGCCGGGGCTGCCGCGGCGCGTCCGTCCGGCACCGCTACGCGTCCGCCGGGCGAACGCCGTCCCGTTGGTGCCGGCATGGCGCCGATCGGCAATGTGCCGCCCGCCGGCCCGAACGAGGCCGATGGCCGCAAGATCCGCTCCGGTACCCCGCAGGTGCGTCCGACCACCGAAGCCGAGCTTGAAAATGCCCGGCGCGCGTCGCGTGCTGCCCCGGAACGTCCCACCCGCCGTGCGGGTGCCGATGCCAATGCGCGTGGCCGTCTGACCGTTACCAATGCCGGCGCCGAGAGCGATCGCGACAAGGGTCCGTCCCTGGCCGCCATGCGTCGTCGCCGCGACAAGAAGATGGGCCGCAACCAGCAGGAAGCGCCCAAGCTGCTGCGCGAAGTCATCATTCCCGAAGCCATTACGGTTGCCGAACTGGCCAACCGCATGGCCGAGCGCTCGGTCACCGTCATCAAGATGCTGATGGCGCAGGGCCAGATGGCTACCATCAATGACGTGCTCGATGCCGATACGGCCGAGCTGATCGCCACCGAGCTGGGTCATACGGTCAAGCGCGTGTCGGAAGCGGACGTCGAAGAAGGTCTCTACGATCTGCCCGCGGACGACAAGGCCGAGGATCTGACCGATCGTGCGCCGGTCGTGACCATTATGGGTCACGTCGACCACGGCAAGACCAGCCTGCTCGACGCCATTCGCGAGGCCAGCGTGGTTTCGGGTGAAGCCGGTGGCATCACCCAGCATATCGGCGCCTATCAGGTGGAAAAGAACGGCGCCCGCATCACCTTCCTCGATACCCCGGGCCACGAGGCGTTCACCGCCATGCGTGCCCGTGGTGCGCAGGCCACCGACATTGCGGTGCTGGTGGTGGCGGCCGATGACGGCGTGATGCCGCAGACCATCGAGTCCATCAAGCACGCCAAGGCGGCTGGTGTGCCGATCATCGTGGCCATCAACAAGATGGACAAGCCCGATGCCGACCCGATGCGGGTCCGCACCGAGCTGCTGCAGCATGAAGTGTTCGTCGAATCGATGGGCGGCGACGTGCTGGACGTGGAAGTGTCGGCCAAGACCGGCGACGGTCTGGGCAAGCTGCTCGAGACCATCCAGTTGCAGGCCGAAGTGCTCGAGCTGCGGGTGGCCCGCGATGGCCGTGCCGAAGGCCTGGTGATTGAAGCCAAGCTTGATCGCGGCCGCGGTGCGGTGGCGACGGTGCTGGTGCAGCGTGGCACGCTGGCGATCGGCGACATTCTCGTCGCCGGTACCGAATTTGCCCGTGTGCGCGCCCTGATCAACGACAAGGGCGAGCAGGTCAAGGAAGCCGGTCCCTCCACGCCGGTGGAAGTGCTGGGCTTTACCGGCGTGCCGAGCGCGGGCGATCGCTTCTCGGTGGTCGAAACCGAAGCACGGGCCCGCGAAGTCACCGAATATCGTCAGCGCGCCATCCGTGAAAAGACGGCCGGCGGCGGCGCCACCAGCCTCGAGCAGATGATGAATCAGCTCAAGGTTGCCGGCATCGCCAAGTTCCCGCTGATCATCAAGGGCGACGTGCAGGGATCGGTCGAAGCCATCGTGGCCAGCCTCAACAAGCTCTCGACCGACGAAGTGTCGGCGCAGATCCTGATGAGCGCGGTAGGCGGCATCACCGAGAGCGACGTCACCCTGGCAGCGGCATCCAATGCCATCGTGATCGGCTTCAACGTCCGTGCCAACAAGCAGGCCACCGAGCTGGCGACGCGCGACGGCATCGAAATCCGCTATTACAACATCATCTACGATCTGGTGGATGACGTGAAGAATGCGATGAGCGGCCTGCTGAAGCCCGAACGTCGCGAGACTTTCATTGGCAATGCCTCGATCCTGGAGGTCTTCACGATCACCAAGGTGGGCAAGGTTGCCGGCTGCCGGGTTACCGAGGGTATCGTGGAACGCGGTGCCGGCGTGCGCCTGATCCGCGACAACGTCGTGATCCACGAAGGCAAGCTCAAGACGCTCAAGCGCTTCAAGGACGAGGTCAAGGACGTCCAGACCGGCCAGGAATGCGGCATGGCCTTCGAGAACTACGAAGACATGCGTGCCGGCGACGTCATCGAGTGCTTCCGCGTCGAGACCGTGCAGCGCACGCTCTAGTCAGCGGCTATCAAGAACAGGAAAAAGGGCGCGGTGTGAACCGCGCCCTTTTTGCTGTCTGAGGGTCTGCAACCGGCCGCGCGTTACTCGGCCGCGGCTTTCTGGCCGTCGCTGCGCTGGTCGGTAATGGCGAGTTGGGAACCGGCGTCGCGCTTGCGGATGATGCGCAGGCGCTTGATGCGCCGGCTGTCGGCGGCCAGGACCTCGAAATCAAAGCCGTCCAGCCGGGTAACGCGTTCGCCGCGCTTGGGTACATGGCCGGCCAGGTCAAACACCAGGCCGCCAATGGTATCGACCTCGTCGGCATATTCGCCCGGATCGAATTCGGGGCCGATCATGGCGACAACGTCGCTGAGTTCGGCGCGGGCATCGGCAATATAGGTATCGACGCCGACCTTGCGGATCAGCGAAGCGGCCAGTTCGTCGTGCTCGTCCTCGATCTCGCCGACCACCGCCTCGAGCAGGTCCTCAATGGTCACCAGACCGTCGGTGCCACCATACTCATCGACGACGATGGCCATGTGCACCCGGCTGGCGCGCATGGATTGCAGCAGATCGCCCACCGGCATGAAGGTGGGCACGAACATTGCCGTGCGCAGGCCGTCAAACTTGCTCAGCTTCTGCTTGAGCACGGTGGAGATCAGCTTGACCGGCACGGCCTTGGTGGTGTCCTCCACCGGCGCGGTAATCTTGCTGAGCGCATCCTTGACGTGGATGAAGCCCAGAATGTTGTCGAGCCCGTTGTCATAGACCGGCAGGCGCGAATGGCCGACATGGCGGAAGCGGGCCAGCAGATCGCCCAGATTGGCGTCGATGTCGATGGCCTGGATGTCGCTGCGTTCGACCATGACGTCGCCAACCGAGACGTTGGACAGCTTGAGCACATTCTGCAGGATGGTGCGTTCGCTCTCGGAGAAGTCGGCGACTTCGGCGCTGCCCTGCTCGTCGAGGGCGACCTGCAGATCGTCACGCAGCGATACGGTGCTGCGGGCCAGCATGGCCTTGAGACGGTTCCAGAGTGATGGCCTCCGTGCAGGCACGGAGGCGGGACTAGAAGGAGGCTCGGATTTGGCAGGCGCCGAGTGGGCCAGAGTGTCGCTGTCGTTCATGTTTGCTCGCTGCCCGCTGGCAGCTCATTGTCCTTGCAAGGGCGAAATTCGCCGGTCGATCTGGGTCCGGTCTCAGTCGGCATAGGGATCGGCGATCCCCAAGCTGGCCAGGATCCGGGTTTCGAGGCCCTCCATTTGCAGGGCTTCGACATCGGTAAGGTGATCATAGCCTAAAATGTGCAGAAATCCATGCACCACGAGATGGGTGAAATGATCGGGGAAAGTGGTGCCCTGCTGGACGGCTTCGCGTTCGAGGGTTTCGCGCGCCATGGTGATGTCGCCCAGAATGCCGCGCACGGGACCGAAGGGCTCGATCTGGGGAAAGCTCAGCACATTGGTCGAGCTGTCCTTGCCGCGCCACTGCTGGTTGAGCGCGTGCTGTTCCTCGTCATTGGTGAGCACGATGGCCAGTTCGGCGGCGCCCTTGACCCGGGCCCCGGACTGCTTGAGCGCTTCGAGCACGGCGCGCTCGGCCAGAGGATCGAGATCCTCCGGCCAGGCGTCGTCATTGCGGATGATGGCAATCTCGAGGGGAAGGTCGCTCAGCGGGATGCCCCTTCGATGGCCTTTTCGGCCAGGCGCTTGGCGGTGTCGGCCTCGTAGGCGCGCACGATGCGGCCCACCAGGGCGTGACGCACCACATCCTTGTCGTTGAAGCGGGTGATATGGACGCCCTCGACCCCGTCGAGCAGATTGACCGCCTCGACCAGCCCGGATTTCTCGCCGCGCGGCAGATCGACCTGGGTCGGATCGCCGGTGATGATCATCTTGGAATTCTCGCCCAGGCGGGTCAGGAACATCTTCATCTGCATGGAAGTGGTGTTCTGGGCCTCGTCGAGAATCACCACGGCATTGGCCAGGGTGCGGCCGCGCATGAAGGCCAGCGGCGCCACTTCGATAATGCCCGAGGTGATGCAGCGCTCGACATTTTCCGGCTTCATCATGTCGTAGAGCGCATCATAGAGCGGACGCAGATAGGGATCGACCTTTTCCTTCATGTCGCCGGGCAGAAAGCCTAGGCGCTCGCCGGCCTCCACAGCCGGTCGCGACAGGATGATGCGGTTGATATCGCCGCGTTCGAGCAGGCTCGCGGCATGGGCCACCGCCAGATAGGTCTTGCCGGTACCGGCCGGACCCACGCCGAAAACCAGTTCGGCCCGATCCATGGCGCGCATATAGCCGTCCTGGGACGGGGTGCGGGCGACAACGGTGGATTTGCGCGTGGCGATCTGGGCCATGCGCACCTTGCCCTTGCGCTCGAGGGTGGGGAGGGTGAGCTGGCTGTCTTCGGTCTGGATCATGCGGATGACGCCATCGACTTCGGAAATGTCGACGGTACGGCCTTCTTCGAGACTGCCATAAAGCGATTCGAGGACGCGACGGCCCTGATCGACGGCGCTGGCGGCGCCCTTGAGCAGAACATGATTGCCGCGGGGAATGGCTGAGACCTTGAGGCGCTGTTCGATCAGCGCCAGGTTCTGGTCGAAGTCGCCATAGAGCTGGGCAGCCAGGCGATTGTCTTCAAAAGCGAGTTCGAGTTGGGATGCGAGTGCGTTGTCTGCGGTCGGGGACAAATGCCTGCTCAAACTGGTGTGGCTCCACGCTCAGCGCGGCTGCGGGCTTGCGCCGCGACTACAAAACAAGGCTAGGCCGATTTGGTTGCCCTGTCTGTAGCAATATTGTGACGCTTCGAGCCGTTGCCAAGGGCACAATCGCTCCGGTGGAGCGATTTGAGGCAAGAAGGCCATGAGGGCTATGCCCGAATGGCAGCGCGGGCAGCCACCGCTTGAACTGAAGAGGCACAGGTAATACCTTCAAGATACCGTTCCTTACCGTGGAGAAACCCATGAGTGCAGCAGTCACCAGCAAAGGTCAGGTTACAATCCCGAAGCCCGTGCGCGACCTTCTCGGCATCGAGCCCGGTATGCGGGTAGATTTCCACCGCAATGACAAAGGCGAGATCGTCCTGAGCAAAGCTGACGGGACGGCGGCGCGGCCCAGCCGGTTCGCCAAGTTGCGGGGGCGTGCGACAACAGACCTCAATACGGATGAGATCATGAAAATGCTGCGTGGCGAGCCGTGACGCTGATCGATACCAGCGTCCTTATTGATGTGGCCACCGATGACCCGAACTGGGCAGACTGGTCGCAGCAAAAGCTGGAAATTGCCTCGCTTCGGGGGGCCCTGCTCATAAACGACATCATCTATGCCGAACTCTCTGTGGGATTTGATCGCATCGAAGAGTTGGATGGCTTTCTTGAAGCCGCCGGCATCGAAATGCACCACCTCCCAACATCCGCTCTGTTTCTCGCCGGCAAAGCATTTGCGCAATATCGCCCGGCGGGCGGGTCACGATCCAACATCCTTGCCGACTTCTTTGTCGGCGCTCACGCAGCGGTCAGCCTATTGCCGCTGCTGACGCGCGACGCCAGAAAGTACCAGACCTATTTCCCCGATATCGAGATTATAGCGCCGCCGCGCGCCTGAGCCGCCGCCGCGGTTTTAAATCTTCCGAACCCTTATTGTTCTTCGTCCCACGACCTCTGTCCTATTGGCGGAATGGGGACACAGGCTATGCCAAAGGCAAATGGAAGCAGGCATCTTGTTCGAAATCTTGCACTTTATGCGGAAATCCCGTATAAAGTGCCACCATGTCGGACAGGTTCGACCCAGGCAAGGATGCGATCAATATCGCCAAGCATCAGCTGTCGCTGGCGTTTGGCGATCGGATCTTTGAGGACCGCGCCCACCTCATCATCCCCTCCATCAGGACGGTGGATCAGGAAGAGCGATTCAAGGTGGTCGGCCTGGTGGAAGACCGGCTGTTTACCGGCGTATTCACCTGGCGAGATGACTTGCCGCGGTTCATGTCCGTGCGAAGGAGCAACAGAAATGAAGAAAGACAATATCGTGCTTCCCGCTGACCCGTCTGACACCGAAGACTTTGACGTCACGGCAGAAGCGCTCGATCGGGGTCAGCGTGCGCGGTTGATCCGGATGACACGGACCGATCTTGGCCTCTCGCAAGCCGAGTTCGCCAGCCGATTCCATGTCCCGGTCGGCACCCTGCGTGATTGGGAACAGGCGCGCGTGACCGCGCCCGATTTTGCCATTGCCTATGTGCGGGTCATCGCCCAGCATCCCGACATGGTGGCGAAGGCCGTCGCCTAAGCCGCCACCGCTGCCTTGAGCCGGCCGACCAGCGAATTGGTGCTTGTCCCGACGATCTCGACCTGATGCACCGCGCCGATCAGGTCGGGCGAGCCATCCAGGTGCACGGCCTGCAGATAGGGCGAGCGGCCACCGACCTGGCCAGGCATGCGGCCGGGACGGTCGATCAGGACGGGCAGGGTCTTGCCCACGCAGGACGCATGAAAGGCCGTGGTCTGGGCGTTGACGAGATCCTGCAGCCGCCACAGCCGCTCGTTCTTGACCGCTTCGGGCACCTGATCGCCCAGATTGGCGCCGGGCGTGCCGGGGCGGGTGGAATATTTGAAGGAATAGGCCGAGACATAGCCGACATCGGCGATGATCTTGAGCGTGTCCTCGAAATCGCGGTCGGTCTCGCCGGGAAAGCCGACGATGAAGTCGCCAGAAAGAGCCATGTCAGGCCGCGCCGTCTTGATGCGGCCGATCACATCCAGATATTCGGCGGCCGTATGACGTCGGTTCATTGCCTTAAGGATGGCGTCCGAACCCGATTGCACCGGCAGGTGCAGATAGGGCATCAGGATATCGAGGTCGCGATGGGCGGCCATCAGCCCATCATCCATGTCGCGCGGATGGCTGGTGGTGTAGCGCAGGCGGTCGAGCCCCTCGATTTCGGCCAGCAGATAGGCCAGTTCGCCCAGGCTGGTGCTGCGGCCGCTGGCGTCCAGCCCGTGATAGGCGTTGACGTTCTGGCCCAGCAGGGTGATTTCGCGCACCCCGGCATCGACCAGGCCGCGCGCCTCGGCAATGACCTGGCTGACCGGGCGGCTGGTTTCGGCACCGCGGGTATAGGGCACGACGCAGAAGCTGCAGAACTTGTCGCAGCCCTCCTGCACCGTCAAAAATGCGGTCAGGCCGCGCTTGATGGTGACTTCCTTGCGCGCCGCCGGCAGGTGCTCGAACTTGTCTTCCTCGGGGAAATCAGTATCGACGATGGGGGTCTTGAGCGCAGGATGCAGATGGCGCTGCGCCTCAGCGCGCGCCAGCATCTGCGGCAGGCGGTGATAGGCCTGCGGGCCGAAGACCATATCGACCACGGGGGCACGGCGGGCGATCTCCTCGCCCTCCGCCTGGGCCACGCAGCCGGCTACGCCGATCAGCATGTCGCCACCCATGGCACGGCGCTCGCCCTGCAGCTCCTTGAGCCGGCCGAGTTCGGAAAACACCTTCTCACTGGCCTTTTCGCGAATATGGCAGGTATTGAGCAGCACCAGGTCGGCCTGGGCCATGTCGAGCGTGGTTTCATAGCCGTGCGGCGCCAGCGCATCGCTCATGCGGTCGCTGTCATAGACATTCATCTGACAGCCATAGGTCTTGATGAAGAGTTTCTTGGTATTGGCGCGCATCTCGGTCATAGCCGGCTCATACCAGAGGACGCGCGCTTATCAAAGCACCTGCAACCCTTGTGGTCACTCGGGTGTTCTGGTGCGTACCAAGTCCTGGAGAACCGTGATGACCGATACGAGCAAGCCAAAGGCAGATACCGCCAAGACCGGCGACGATGCGGCGGCGATGAAGGGCGGCAAGAAGCCCGGTCCGGACAAGTCGCCCGTCCAGGTGCGCAATGCCGGCGACGAGGCGCATGCCGACAAGACCAAGGACTGGGACGCACAGGACGAGGCGCTGGACGAGAGCTTTCCCGCCAGCGACGCCACCGCCAAATACTGAGGCAGCCGTCTCCTGACCATCTTGCGGCGGCGGCGGGGGCCTATAGACTTGTCCCCGCTGCCGCTTCGCACCAAATGGACATGCCGCTATGGTCGGCGCTGGCCGCGGCCCTATCCTCAAGCTCTGCCAAGAAAGCGCGGCATGACCGAAACCTTGCAAGACGCAGCTGAACCGGCCGGTCGCGGCACAGGCTGGCTTGGATCTGTCCGCAGCCTGCCGGTCGCCCTCTATCTGTTCGCACTCGTCCTGGTCATCATTCTGCCCGCACTGCTGGTGTCGCTGCTCCTGCTCAATCGCAACAACCAGGCGCAGGAAGAGGTGGTGCGCAGCCTCACCAATGCCACGGCGCAGGCGATCGGCCAGTCGGTGGAGCGGGAAATCGCCAGCATGGTGACGACCCTGCGCGTGCTCTCGACCAGCGAACTGCTCAAGGACAACCAGCTCGCCGATTTCCATGACCGGGTGGTTACCGCGCTGGCCGGCAGCGGCGCTTATCTGATCGCGCTGGACAATGATTTTTCCCAGCTGCTCAATACCCGCGTGCCCTATGGCACGCCCCTGGGGGGCACCTCTGATCCCGCCACGGCGACGCTGGCTCTGGGGCGTCCCGGCGCCACTGTGTCGGGCCTGTTCTTCGGCAAGACGGCCGATCGCTGGGTCTTCAATGTGCTGCTGCCGGTTCCCGACAATGACACCGTGGCCCTGCTGGCGCTGACGCAGAACGCGCAAAATCTGGCGGTGGCGCTGCAGTCGCGGCAATTGCCGACCGGCTGGCATGCGGCGCTGGTGGACACCACCAACCTGGTGATCGCGGCCACCCCCGACGCCGAGTTCGTCACCGGCAGCGTGCTGCCGATGCGGCAGAGCCAGGCCCAGAATCCGGATGAGTGGCAGCGCGAGCGGTTTGGCGGGCAGCAGGTCGTCACGGCCGAGTGGCGGTCCGGGCTGGCCGGATGGCGGGTGATCGCCTGGGCCTCGACCGACGCGGTGGACCGGCCACTGGGGGAAAGCCTGATCTGGCTGGCGGCCTGGGGCGTAGTCATCTCGGCCATGGCGGCCCTGCTGGCCTTTGTAATAGCAGAGCGCATTGCGCTGTCGGTGCGCGGTCTGCGGCGCGATGCTCAGCGGCTGGGGCGCGGCGAGGCGGTTGAGGCCAAGTCCTACCCCGTCGCCGAAATTGCCGAAGTGTCGCGGGCGCTGGCCGATGCCTCGGCCCTGCGGCAGGCGGCCGACAGCGAAGTGCGCTTCCTGATGCGCGAAGTGGCGCACCGCTCCAAGAACCAGATGACGGTGATTGCCGCCATGGCGCGCCAGACGGCGCGTGGCGCCGACGATGTGCCGGGCTATGTGCAGTCTTTCGAGCGGCGCATTCTGGGTCTGGCACGGTCCACCGATCTGCTGCTGACCCATGGCCGGGTTGGCGTGGCGCTGCAGGAGCTGGTGGAAAGCCAGATCGCTCCCTTCAGCCCGCCCGACCGCGGACGGGTGAGCCTGGCCGGACCGCCGGTGCGCCTGAACATGCAGGCCGCGCAGATCCTGGGCATGGCAGTGCATGAACTGGCCACCAATGCGGCCAAATATGGTGCCTTTGGCGAGGCGGGCGGCACGCTGACCGTGCAGTGGTCCTTGACCGACGAGCGGCTCGACCTGGTCTGGCGCGAGAGCGTGCCGCACCTGTTGCAGCATGGCGAGCGCGTCGGCTTCGGCACCACGGTGCTCAAATCCATGGTCGGGCATGCCCTGGGCGCCGGCGTCGAGCGCATCGTCCATCCCAGCGGCATGGAATGGCGCTTCTCCATTCCGCTCGAGGCCATCGATCCCGAACGCGGGCCGCCGCCGGTCGGGGACGGGGCGGGCGAATAATTCTGGCATTATAGCGGCATTTGCCCTATAGGGACGCCTGCTGCCGGGCTTTGCACGGCGGCACTCATGGCCCCTCCTGGACGACATCCCGGCCGGGGCGACCCCAATCCTCTTCTGAAAGGATCTATCCGATGTCGATCACTGCTGAGCGCAAGACCGCTCTGATTCAGGAATATGCCATCAAGCCAAACGATACCGGTTCGCCGGAAGTCCAGGTGGCCATCCTGTCCGAGCGCATTGCCAACCTCACCGAGCACTTCAAGGGCCATGGCAAGGACAACCATTCCCGTCGCGGCCTGCTCAAGCTGGTTTCGACCCGTCGCAGCCTTCTCGACTACGTCAAGAAGGTCGATGATGCCCGTTACAAGACCTTGATCGAAAAGCTCGGCCTGCGCCGCTAGGCGCGCCAGGTGAATTGCGGGTGCGGGGAGCAGTCTCCGCATCCGCCGCCGTCGCATTCATCAGCCGGTCATACCGGTGACGACAATGTGGCGACTGCGTAGACCGGCGAATGCCGGAGCATGGCAGGATTATTGGCCGCTCCCCCGCCTCACCCCAAAATCAGCCCTGGTTTTGCAGCTGTGAGGCACCTGAAGGTTCAGGAGCGGCTTGTTGTCTTGCCCATGTTTCGTCTTTGCCAGACGCAACAGCGCCTGATTTTGAGCCCGGGTCACACATGGGGTGGGACAGCGGGTGCGGGCGCACCGAACTGAGTTCGCGGGATGACCTACGCCCCTGCGTTACCGCTCAGCCGGCAGAAATGGAAAGACGAAACAGATGACGATCAATTTTGATCACCACAAGGTCGAGCTCAACTGGGGCGGTCAGCCCCTGACGCTGGAAACCGGCAAGATGGCCCGCCAGGCCGATGGCGCCGTGCTGGCCACGCTGGGCGAAACCGTGCTGCTGGCCACCGTGGTCAGCGCCAAGACCGCCAAGCCCGGCATCGACTTCTTCCCGCTGACCGTCAACTACCAGGAAAAGTACTTTGCCGCCGGCAAGATCCCGGGTGGCTATTTCAAGCGTGAAGGCCGCCCGACCGAGAACGAGACGCTCACCAGCCGCCTCATCGATCGCCCGATCCGCCCGCTGTTCCCCGCCGGCTACAAGCACGAGACCCAGGTGGTCATCACCGTGCTGCAGCATGACATGGAAAACAACCCCGACGTGCTGGCGATCGTGGCCGCTTCGGCCGCGCTGACCATTTCGGGCGTCCCCTTCATGGGCCCGATCGGCGCTGCCCGCGTCGGCTATGTCGATGGGCAATATGTGCTGAACCTGGCCGTTGACCGTCGCGCCGACTCCAAGCTCGACCTGGTCATGGCCGGCACCGACGACGCCGTGCTGATGGTGGAATCGGAAGCCAAGGAACTCAGCGAAGAGGTCATGCTGGGCGCCGTGATGTTCGGCCATGCCGAAAGCCGCAAGGTGATCCAGGCGATCATCAAGCTGGCCGAACTGGCTGCCAAGGATGCGCGCGATTTCGAACCGCATGACACGTCGGCGCTGGAAGCCGAAATGCTGAGCGTGATCGAAGCCGATCTGCGTACTGCCTACAAGCAGACCAAGAAGGAAGAGCGCTATGCTGCCGTGGATGCCGTCAAGGCAATTGCCAAGGCGCATTTCGCAGCCCGTGTCGAAGCCGGTGACATCACCGCCGAAGACGTCGGCGCCGTGTTCAAGGAATTGCAGGGCAAGGTCGTGCGCTGGAACGTGCTCGATACCGGCCTGCGCATCGACGGCCGCGATCTGAGCACCGTGCGCCCGATCATGTCGGAAGTCGGCGTGCTGCCGCGGACCCATGGTTCGGCCATCTTTACCCGTGGCGAAACCCAGGCGCTGGTCGTGGCCACGCTGGGCACCGGTGACGACGAGCAGTATATCGATAGCCTCGAAGGCACCTACAAGCAGAACTTCCTGCTGCACTACAACTTCCCTCCCTATTCGGTGGGTGAAGCCGGCCGCATGGGTTCGCCCGGCCGTCGCGAAATCGGCCATGGCAAGCTGGCCTGGCGCGCCATCAACCCGGTGCGTCCATCGGCGGAAGAGTTCCCCTACACGATCCGCGTCGTCTCCGAGATCACCGAGTCCAATGGCTCGTCCTCGATGGCAACCGTCTGCGGCACTTCGCTGGCGCTGATGGATGCCGGTGTGCCCTTGGCACGTCCGGTGGCCGGCATTGCCATGGGCCTGATCATGGAAGGCGAAAAGTTCGCCGTGCTCAGCGACATCCTGGGTGACGAAGATCACCTGGGCGACATGGACTTCAAGGTGGCCGGTACCGAAGCAGGCGTTACCAGCCTGCAGATGGACATCAAGATCGCTGGCATTACCGAGGAGATCATGAAGATCGCCCTCGAGCAGGCCAAGGGCGGCCGTATCCACATCCTGGGCGAAATGGCCAAGGCCATCACCGCGTCCCGTTCGGAAGTGGGCGAGTTCGCGCCGCGCATCGAGACCATCAAGATCCCGACCGAGAAGATCCGTGAAGTGATCGGCACCGGCGGCAAGGTGATCCGCGAGATCGTCGAGAAGACCGGCGCCAAGATCAATATCGATGACGACGGCACGATCAAGATCTCGTCCTCGGACGGCAGCCAGATCGAAGCGGCCATCAAGTGGATCAAGTCGATCACCGATGAAGCCGAAGTGGGCGCCATCTACCAGGGCACCGTGGTCAAGACCGCCGATTTCGGCGCCTTCGTGAACTTCTTCGGCGCCAAGGACGGCCTGGTGCATATCAGCCAGCTGGCCGAAGCCCGCGTTGCCAAGACCACCGATGTGGTCAAGGAGGGCGACAAGGTCTGGGTCAAGCTGCTCGGCTTTGACGAGCGCGGCAAGGTTCGCCTGTCGATGAAGATCATCGACCAGGCTACCGGCAAGGAAATCGACGGCGCCGCCGCCGAATAATCCGCTGGCGCAAGCCGCATGCAAATGCCAAGGCCCGGAGCGATCCGGGCCTTTTTTGCCGTGGCAGAATGGCAACACGGCGATGATTCATCACATTGACGCGAGGAACCCCCTGGTCCGTCAGGCGTTGGCGCAGTGAGGCTTTCCTGCACTAGCGCAGCCTCTGGTCCCGGCATAGCTCATTGCTCTCGCAGACCATTCCGCGTCAGTTTCTGTTTTAGGGTATAGCCTTGATCTCTCGTCGTTTGTTTATGGTGGGCCTGTCGGCCACTGCACTGGCCGCCTGCTCGGGTACGCGTACCCCGGTCGTCACCGAGCCACAGATTGATCCCTATTACCAGGCCATGTATGGCGCCGATTACAGCGGCACGTTCCCGGTGGAAGCCACCGACCTGCGCCGCGTCGATCCGCAGTTCTGGCGCCAGGAAGTGCCCTATGTCACGTCCGAGCGCGCCGGCACGCTGGTGGTCGATACGCCCAATCGCTTCCTCTATCTGGTGATGGAAGGCGGCCGGGCGCTGCGCTATGGCATCGGCGTCGGCAAGACCGAAGCCCTGGTGTTCCGGGGCACCGCCACGGTGGGCCGCAAGGCCGAATGGCCGCGCTGGACCCCGACGCGCTCGATGATCGAGCGCGAGCCCGACCGTTACGGCCCGTTTGCCGGCGGCATGGATAGCGGCCCGGAGAACCCCCTGGGGCCGCGCGCGCTCTATCTCTACAAGGATGGCCGCGACACGCTGTTCCGCCTGCATGGCACCACCGAGCCCTATACGATCGGCACCAATGTCTCGTCGGGCTGCATCCGCCTGATGAACCAGGACATTATCGACCTCTATCGCCGCGTCCCCACCGGGGCCAAGGTGGTGGTGATCAACGCCTGATTGCCGCCTTCCGGGTCAATGCCGCGGCAGCGGGGGGCCTCGCTTCGGATTCCGTAGTCACCGGGGCGTTATTCACTGCTGTCGCGACACTGGCCCGGATCACAGACAAAAAAGCCCCGATGCAGACGCATCGGGGCTTTTTGCTGATGAGGGGCCGCAGAACTCAGACCTGCTGGACCGATTCCACGCCCGGCACGAAATGGCGGAGCAGGTTCTCGATGCCGCTCTTGAGCGTGGCGGTCGAGGACGGGCAGCCCGAACAGGCACCCTGCATGTGCAGGAATACGGTACCGTCGCGGAAACCCTTGAAGGTGATGTCGCCGCCATCCATGGCCACGGCCGGGCGCACGCGGGTGGCCAGCAATTCCTTGATCACCTCGACGGTCTCGCTGTCGTCTTCCTCGAAGAACTCGTCGACCTCGTCGAGATTGGCCACCTCGACGCCGCCCTCAACGATGACTGGCTTGCCCGAGAGAAAGTGATCCATGATCACGCCCAGGATGGCCGGCTTGATATGGGCCCAGTTCGTATCGTCCTTGGTCACCGAAATGAAGTCGGCGCCCATGAAGACCCCGGTGACGCCGGAAATGGCAAACAGGCCGGTAGCCAGCGGCGAATTGGCCGAGGCTTCCAGGCTGCGAAAATCGCGGGGCTCGCCCACCAGCACGTCACGCCCGGGCAGGAATTTCAGGGTCGACGGATTGGGGGTGGCTTCGGTCTGGATAAACATCGGTCTGCCTCGGAAAAATGCAATTAGAACGCTTCTAAAATAGTCTTTTAGCGGCTGAGCGCAAGGGCTTTGGACGAAGGGCAGCGATGCGCCCGGCCCGATCAGCAGATGTCGATGATCTCGGCGTCACTCATGCGGCCGGGCACGACGGTCAGCGGAATGGGCAAGGCATGGGCGCGCATGGCGAAGTGGGTCACCAGGGGGCCCGGACCTTCGCCCATGGAGGATGCCGCCAGCACCAGGATGGCAATGTCGCGATCCTCCGCGATGACCCGTTCGATCTGTTCGGGGCCTTCGCCTTCGCGGATCACCGATTCCACCTTGACCTCGCCGAGGTCACGCAGACGGGCGAGACGGGCATCAAGGTTGCGCTCGGCCTCTTCCACCGCCTCGGCCCGCAGCACGTCCTCGACCCCCAGGCCGATGAATTCGGGCGTCTGCACAATGCTCATCAGCACCACGGTGCCGCCGGTACGCTTGACGCGATAGGCGGCGAAGGTCAGCGCCCGATCGCATTCGACCGTCTCGTCGATGACGACCAGGAACTTGCGCTTGTATTCGGTCTCGTACATGGCCGGACCTCCTTAGCGGACAAAGCCGACAATGTTGCGGACATCGTCCATGACGGGTTGGGCGATCGCCCGGGCACGCCGGGCGCCGTCACGCAGAATAGCATCCATTTCGCCGCGATCGGCAACCAGGCGCTGCATTTCCTCGGCAATGGGGGAGAGCACCGCCACGGCCAGGTCGGCCAAGGCCGGCTTGAAACTGCCCCAGCCCTGGCCGCCATATTCACCGAGCACGTCATCGACGCTGCGATTGGCCAGGGCGGCGAAAATGCCGACGAGGTTTTCGGCCTCCAGGCGCCCCGCAAGGCCGGCCACCTCACTGGGCAGGGCCTCGGCATCGGTGGTGGCGCGCTTGATCTTCTTGGCGATCAGATCGGCGCCGTCCATCATGTAGATGGTGGAGAGGTCCGACTGATCGGACTTGCTCATCTTCTTGGAACCGTCCTTCAGGCTCTTGACCCGCATGGCCGGGCCGGTGGCCAGGGTCTCGGTAATGGGGAAGAAGTCGCCCTTGTGGCCGTTGGCCTTGATCTGCTTTTTGAAGTCGTGGTTGAACTTCTTGGCAATGTCGCGGGTCAGTTCGAGATGCTGGCGCTGGTCCTCACCCACCGGCACCGCGGTGGACTGGTAGAGCAGGATATCGGCGGCCATTAGGCTGGGATAGGCAAACAGACCCAGCGAGACATTCTCGGCGTTCTCGCCGGCCTTGTCCTTGAATTGGGTCATCCGCTCCATCCAGCCCATGCGGGCGACGCAGTTGAAGATCCAGCTCAGCTCGGCATGTTCCATGACCTGGGACTGGTTGAAGATGATGGATTTCTTCGGATCAAGCCCGGCCGCGATATAGGCGGCGGCGATCTCATAGGTCCAGCGCTTGAGGTCGACCGGGTCCTGCCAGACCGTGATGGCGTGCATGTCGACCACGCAATAGATGGTCTCATGCGTCTCCTGCAGTGGAACAAAACGCCGGATGGCGCCGAGATAGTTGCCCAGATGCAGGTCGCCCGAAGGCTTGATGCCCGAAAAGACGCGGGGAGTAAAAGCCATAGGAGAAGTACCCATCAGGATTAGCGCCTGCCGAATTACACCGGCGGGCGGGGTGGATGCAAGTCAGCGCCGGCGCAGGCGGGCCAGCAGCTGGCCCAGGGGCTGGGCGCCGGTGATGTGGACGAGGGTGAAATAGGTGGCGGTAGCGAAGACGCAGATGGCCAGCAGCGCCAGCGCCTGGATGGGAAAGAAGGCCCCCGGCGCCATGATGGAATGGGCCCGCGTGGCCAGCACATACAGCGTCGCGCCCATCACGGCGCTGGCGAACAGCAGCAGGCCGTGCTGGCGCAGTTCGCGGCCAGTCAGGGTGAAGTGGCCGCGCCGGGCCAAAAAGAAAGCGAGGCAGGCGACATTGATCCAGGCCGAAATGGAGGTGGCCAGCGCAATGCCGACATGCTGCAGGCTGGGGAAGAGCAGCAGCGATACCGCGATGTTGACGACCACCGATATGCCGGCAAAGATCGTCGGGGTTCGGGTATCCTTGCGGGAGAAATAGCCCGGCTGCAGCACCCGGATCAGCACGAAGGCCGGCAGGCCGACGGCAAAGCCGACCAGCGTAGCGGCAACCTGTTCGGTGGCGAGGGCATCGAAGGCGCCGCGTTCAAACAGCACGCGGACGATGGGCACCGGAATGGCGATCAGTGCCGCGGCGGCCGGCAGGGAAAACAGCATGGAGAGCAGCAGCGACTGACTCTGGGTGGCGCGCGCCTCGACCTCGCGGCCGGCGCCCAGATGCCGGCTGAGCTCGGGCAGCAATACCGTGCCGATGGCAATGCCGATAATGCCCAAAGGCAGCTGGTAGAGCCGGTCGGCATTGTAGACGATGGCAATGGCGCCGTCGGCGCCCGAGGCGATGATGGTGCCCACGAAGATATTGATCTGGGTAATGCCGCCGGCCAGGATGGCGGGGATGGCCAGGATCCAGAAGCGGCGCACATCGCCATCGTAGCGTGGCCAGGAAAAGCGCGGCGTGAAGCCGGAGCGGCGAATGGCGCCATAGACCAGGGCCAGTTGCGCCACCCCGCCGGCCAGGGCCGCCATGGCCATCCAGAAGGCGACATCAGCCGGGTTTTCCAGCGTCAGCACCGCCAGCGGCACCAGCACGGCGATATTGACGATATTGAGCAGCACCGGCGCGAAGGCGGCAGCGAAATAGCGATCGAGGCTGTTGAGAATGGCGCCATAGGCGGCCATCAGTGACATGCAGGCCAGATAGGGGAACATCAGCCGCGTCAGGAAGACCGTCAGCTCGAACTTCGCCGGATCGTCGACAAAGCCGGGCACGAAGAGCAGCATGAGCTGCGGCATGAAGATCTCGGCCAGCACGGTGACGACGAGAATGGCCGCCACCAGCCAGCTCATGATGCGGCCCGCCAGGTCCCTGGCGCTGTCGGCGCCATCATTTTCGAGCGCCGTGGAAAACATGGGCACGAAGGCGGTGTTGAAAGCGCCTTCGGCAAACAGCCGCCGGAACAGGTTGGGAAAGCGGAAGGCGGCGTTGAAGGCGTCGGCCGTGGGGCCAATGCCCAGCACGGCCGCCATCAGCGCATCGCGGACAAAGCCGGCCAGGCGCGAGAGCAGGGTCAGCCCACCCACCGAGAGGAAATTGCGATAGAGGCTCATCGGGTCGGGATTTGGCTAGCCATTGGCCACTTTGACCTCGGCCTTGGGGTGAAACACCGCCATCAGCGCATCGTGGATCTTGCGCTGGCGCGGCTTGCTAACAATCTTCTGGCCGGTCAAGTCGGTGACGTAGAAGACGTCGACCGCCTTTTCGCCATAGGTGCCGATATGGGCCGAGCCGATGGTGAGGTTGAGATCGGCAATCTCGCGGGTCAGCGCATGCAGCAGGCCGGTGCGGTCGAGGCCGGACACCTCGATGACGGTGAATTTTTCCGACAGGGCGTTGGACACCGTGACCTGGGTGGGGAGGGCGAAGGGCTTGAGACGACGGTTTAGACGGCTGTCCTTGCCCAGATCGATCAGGATATGCCGCTTGCCCTGCAGCAGCGCCTTGACGGTGTCGATGATGCGGGTGGCGCGGACCTTTTCATCCTCGTCGCTGGTAAAGGCGCGGCGCAGGCGGAACGTATCGATGGCGCGGCCGTCACGGGTCGAGAAAATCTGCGCCCCGATAATGGAGGCGTCCTGCATGGTACAGGCCCCGGCGATCAGCGAGAGCAGGCGCGGATGGTCAGGGGTATAGAAGCTGACCTCGGTAATGCCCTCAAAGGCCTTGATGCGGATCGAGCCGGCAAAGGGTTCGTCGGTCTTGTCGGCCAGGCGAATCATGCGGGCATGTTCGACCTGCAGTTCGGGCTCGGCGCGCAGCCAGTAATGGTCATAGTGGCGCGCCACATAGGTCTGCACCTCGGCCTCGGGCCAGGCCGCGAGCGCCTCGGACAGGTCATGGCGGGCCTGGTTGATGCGGTCGGACTGGGTCACCTGGCTGTGGCCACCCGAGAGCAGCGGCTCGGTGGCGTAAAACAGCGCGCGCAGCAGGCTGCCCTTCCAGCCGGTCCACACGCCGGGGCCGACGGCGCGGATGTCGCAGGCGGTCAGGATCATCAGCAGGGCCAGGCGCTGGGGCGACTGCACCACATCGGCAAAGGCCTTGGCGGTCTCGGGATCCTGGATGTCGCGCGCCTGGGCGATTTCGCTCATCAGCAGGTGGTATTCGACCAGCCAGGCGACGGTGTCGGTCTCGGCGGCTGACAGGCCCAGCCGCGGGCAGAAGCGGCGTGCAATACGGGCGCCGGCAATGGAATGGTCTTCCGGACGGCCCTTGGCGATGTCGTGCAGGAACAGGGCGACATAGAGCAGGCGGCTGTCATTGAGCTGGGGCAGCAGTTCGTGGGTCAGCGGCAGCTGGTCGGCCAGTCCGCCATTGGCGATATCGGCCATGACGCCGATCGAGCGGATCAGGTGCTCGTCCACCGTATAGTGGTGATACATGTTGAACTGCATCAGCGCGACGATCTTGCCGAATTCGGGCACGAACTTGCCCAGCACGCCGCTCTCGTTCATCTGGCGCAGGATGCGCTCGACCGACTGCGGCGCGGTCAGGATGGTAAGGAAAAACTCATTGGCCTTGGGACTGGCGCGCAGCGTGCGGTCGATCAGGCCGAGCGAGCGGGAAATGTGCTTGATCGCGTCGGGGTGAAACAGCAATTGCTCGCGCCCGGCGACCAGGAACATGCGGATGAGGTTGACCGGATCCTTTTCGAAGATATCGGGGCCGGCAATGTTGAGGCGGCCGGTATCGAGCACAAAGTCGGTCTCGCCCCGGATCTTGCTCCGGCCCGGCCGGAACGGGGCCAGCACGCGGCCGACCAGATCCATATCCTTGGCATGGTTGAATTCGAGGCTGGCGCAGATGATGCGGGTGAGGTCGCCGACATCCTTGGCGACGAGGAAATAGCGCTTCATGAAGCGCTCGACGCCCAGCATGCCGATGCGCTGGGCATAGCCCATGCGCCGGGCCAGTTCGGGCTGCATGTCGAAGGTCAGCTTTTCTTCCGAGCGGCCGGTGGCATAATGCAGGTGGCAGCGCACCGCCCAGAGGAAATCCTCGGCGCGCGAAAAGATGCGGTTCTCGGCCGCGCTGAGCACGCCCTTGCCGACCAGTTCGTGGCTGGTCTTGACCTGGTAGAAATATTTGCCGATCCAGAACAGCGTGTTGAGGTCGCGCAGCCCGCCCTTGCCGTCCTTGATATTGGGCTCGACGACATAGCGGGTATTGCCCATGGCCTTGTGGCGCTCGTCGCGCTCGGCCATCTTGGCGGCAATGAATTCGGGGCCGGTGCGCGGCATGATCTCGGTTTCAAAGCGCCGCACCAGCTGGTTGAACAGCGTCCTGTCGCCGGTGAGGAAACGCGATTCGAGGGTGGCGGTGCGCACGGTCATGTCGGCGCGGGCCATGCGGATGCACTCGTCCACCGAGCGGACGGCGTGGCCGACCTTCTGGCCAAGGTCCCAGAGCATGTAGAGAATATATTCGGTGACCTGCTCGCCCCAGGGCGTCTGCTTGTAGGGCAGGATGAACAGCAGGTCGATGTCGCTGCCCGGGGCCAGCGTGCCGCGGCCATAGCCGCCGACGGCCGATAGCGCGATGGTCTCGGCGCCGGAGGGATTGTCGACCGGATAGACCCGGCGGGTGGCAAACAGGTGCACCGCGGTGATGATCTCGTCCTGGGCATTGCTCAGGTTGTGGGCGCAGCGCAGGCCCTTGCCGCTGGCCAGCAGTTCGGCCTCGGCCTCCAGGCGCGCGGTCGCCAGGGTCAGGCGAATATGGGCCAGCACGGCGGCGCGGGCGGCGGTCGACTTGGGCGCATGCTCGCCAATGGCGGCATCGAACTCGTCGAGCAGCGTTTCGGCGGTTTTGAGGGCGAACAGCGATTTTCGCGGCTTGGCTTCAGCTTCGACGAGCGTCATCGCGGATTTTCTTCAGTTCGTAGAGCGCTTCGATCGCTTGTTTGGGGGTCATCTCGTCGGGGCGAACCGCGTCGAGCGCTGTGAGGACGGGATCGGTTTGCGCCGGTGCAGGGGAGGGCTGGTGCGCAAAGAGTGGCAAATCATCTAACACGCTGGCTTTCTGGCTGGAAGAGGCGGTTCCGGCCGAGCGCTGCTCGAGCACGGTCAGCACCTGGCGGGCCCGGGCCAGCACCGGTTCGGGCAGGCCGGCCAGGCGCGCCACCTGGATGCCATAGGAGCGGTCGGCCGCGCCGGGCCCGACCTCGTGCAGGAACACCACGTCGCCCTGCCATTCGCGCACCTTCATGGTGACATTGGCGACGCGGCTGAGGGTCTTGGCCAGGCTGGTCAGTTCATGGAAATGGGTGGCAAACAAGGCCCGGCAGCCGGTTGTTTCGTGCAGGGCCTCCACCGCCGCCCAGGCGATCGAGAGCCCGTCAAAGGTGGCGGTGCCGCGGCCGATTTCGTCGAGTACTACCAGGGATCGCCTTGTGGCGCGGTTGAGGATGGCGGCGGTCTCGACCATTTCGACCATGAAGGTGGAGCGGCCATGGGCAATGTCGTCGCTGGCGCCGACGCGCGAGAAGACGCGGTCGATGACGCCGATATGGGCAGAACTGGCCGGCACGAAGCTGCCCATCTGCGCCAGGATGGCGATCAGCGCGTTCTGGCGCAGGAAGGTGGACTTGCCGCCCATATTGGGGCCGGTCACCAACCAGAGCCGGCCACCGCCGCTGGCGTCATCACCCGATAGGTCTGCGTCATTGGCGACAAAGCTCTGGCCCTGTTCCATGACCATGTCCTCGACCACCGGATGGCGACCATCGGCGATGGCAAAGGCCAGTGAATTGTCGACCTCGGGCCGGGTATAGCGGCGGGTGGCGGCCAGATGGGCCAGGGCCGCCGTAACGTCCAGCTCGGCCAGCGCATCGGCCAAAGCGCGCAGCTCGTCGGTACGGCCGAGCACCTCATAGCGCAGGCTGGCAAAGATCCTGACCTCGATATCGAGCGCGGCCTCGTGCGCCCGGGCGATGCGGCCCTCGAGATCGGCCAGTTCACTGGTGGTAAAGCGCATGGCATTGGCCATGGTCTGGCGGTGGATGAAACTCTGGCGATGCGGCTCTTCGAGCAGGCGGGTGCCATGGGCCGCGGGCACCTCGACGAAATAGCCGAGGACGCCATTGTGCCGTATCTTGAGGGAGCGGACGTCGGTCTCATCGATCAGCCGGGCCTGCAGCGCGGCCACGACGTCGCGGGTCTGGCTGGCCAGTGCCCGTTCATCGTCCAGCGCCTGGTCGTAGCCGCGGCGGACAAAGCCGCCGTCGCGGCTGAGCAGGGGCAGCTCGTCGTCGAGCGCTAGCGCCAGCTGGCTGGCCAGCGGCAGCGGCGCCGCCGCCAGGGTCCCGGCCAGCCGCTCGAGGATGGCGGGGCGCTCGGGCAGGCCGGTCAGATGGGTCGAGAGCGCCGCCGCGGCGCTGACTGCCTTGCCGATGGCGGCCAGGTCGCGCGGCCCGCCGCGCTCGAGCACCAGTCGGGTCAAAGCGCGGGCCAGGTCGGGCACGGCCTTGAGCTCGGCCCGCAGGCGCCCGGTCAGCATGGTGTCGTCGGCCAGCAGGGCCACGGCATCGAGCCGCTCATTGATCGGGGCGGCATCGGCCAGCGGCGCGGCAAGCCGGGCTGCCAGCAGGCGCGAGCCGGGGGCGGTGACCGTCAGGTCGATGACATCGCGCAGCGAGCCGCGGGCCTGGCCGCGCTGGGTCTGGTGCAGCTCGAGACTGGCGCGGGTAGCTGCGTCGATGACCAGAAAGGCGCTGGCGCTCTGGCGCCGCGGAGCGCGCAGGGCAATGCCGACACCCTTCTGGCTGTCGCGCACATAGGCGACAATGGCGCCCAGCGCCGACCGGCTGGCGCGCGAGAGGATGGAGGCGTCAAATTGATCGTCGGGAAAAGCCTGGCGCAGCGTGGCAGAGGCCGCTTCGCTGTCAAAGCTCTCGGCCGGCGCCGCATGGGCGATAGCGGTCCAGGCGGGGGCAAACAGATGCCGCTCCACCAGCGCCGCCCGGGTCGCGTCGCTCAGCAGCAGTTCGGCCGGATCGATGCGGGCCAGCTCGTCGGCCAGCTGTTCGGCCGCCAGGTCGGCGGTGAAACTCTCGCCCGTCGAGACATCCGCCCAGGCCAGGGCAAAATCGGTCTCGCCATGCCGCACCATGGCCAAAGCCGCGAGAAAATTGGAGGCCCTTGCATTGAGATGCTCGTCCTCGGTCAGCGTGCCGGCGGTGATCAGCCGCACGACACCACGGCGGACCACCGATTTGGCGCCCCGCTTCTTGGCTTCCCTGGGGTCCTCCATCTGCTCGCAGAGGGCGACGCGATGGCCCAGCTTGACGAGCTTGTTGAGATAATCGTTGGCGGCGTGGATGGGCACGCCACACATCTGGATATCCTGACCGAGATGCTTGCCCCGCTTGGTCAGCACGATGCCCAAAGCGGCGCTGGCGATCTCGGCGTCCTCGAAGAACAGCTCGTAGAAGTCGCCCATGCGATAGAACAGCAGATAGCCGGGATTGACCGCCTTGATCTCGAAAAACTGCGCCATCATCGGCGTCAGGGCCGGGGGCTGGGCGGGTTCGATTGTCGACTGATCCATCAAAGCAACAGGTCTCGGCGCGGAAGCCGAGACCATATGGGCTTTGGCAACAAATTCCAACCGGGGGAAACCGGCTTTGCCCGTCCGATCAGAGACCGCGAATGGCCGAGGCCGGTTCAACCAGCTTGCGATAGAGGTGCCAGGTGGCGTGGCCGAAAATCGGGATGATGATGGCCAGACCGACAAACAGCAGCGCCGCGCCCAGCATCAGGCCAGCCCCAACCACAAAGCCCCAGGCCAGCAGCGGCAGCGGGTTTTTCAGCACGGCGCGAAACGAGGTCTCGACCGCGACAAAGGCCCCGACATCGCGGTCGAGCAGCAGCGGAAAGGCGATGACAGTGGTGCACAGCGTCACCAGCGCGAAGACGGCGCCCATCAGGGTGCCGGCAATCATCAGGGTGACGCCGCCCGGCTCGGTCAGGATCTGGTTGAGCAGGCCGCCCAGGGTCTGCGGGGTGGCGGCGCCGAAGAGGCTTTCATAGAGCGCCTGGGCCGCGGTGAGCCAGAGCGTGAAGACCACCAGCAGCATGGCCGCCACGGCAATGATGGCGCCGATGGCGGGCGACTTCAGCACCCCGAAGGCATGGCGCCAGGACGTGTCCAGCCCCTCTTCGCGCCGACGGGAGATTTCATACAGGCCGATGGCGGCGAAGGGGCCAATCAGGGCAAAGCCGCCGATCAGCGGATAGAGCAGCGGCCAGGTGTGATAGCCGTTCATCCACACGGTCAGCACGATGCCGATGATGGGATAGATGACGGCCAGCATCGCATAGTGGCTCGGTCGCTCCCAGAAGTCGGCGGCGCCGCGACGCAGCACATCACCCAGGTCAGCGATGGTGATACTGCGGATGATGGGCAGGTCGAGCTTGTCGCCGGTGCCGGTAATGACGTGAAAATGGGCCATGACTATTCTCCCTCTCGCTGCGAGGGCGCTCGTCGGTTCGGCCGGGAGGCATACAGGGCGGCGCGAAAGCGAACGCGGTCTGCGAGTGGCAAGACTAGGCCTGAACCGGGGGCTTGTCGCCCCTGGTTCAGGAAAACGTGATCTAGCTCAGACTTCGTAGCGATCGCTGTGGTGATGCACCGGTCGGTAGGTGAAATAGTCGAAGTCGGCCGGGCTGGCCGTGCCGTTGAGATCCTGCGCCGCGACACCGACAAAGGCGCCGGTAAAGCTGCCATGGGCCTGGTGGCCACCGCATTCGTCCGAGAGCAGGCTGGCATCGAGCACCGGGCCGATGGGCTGCAGTTCCTCACCCTCCAAGGCATAGAAGAACTGCAGGTCGCGGCCACGCACAGTCAAAGCCAGCCTGACTTTGCCGCCATTGGGAATTTGTACCGGCGCGGCGGGGAAATTCAGCCTGCCGTCGGGCCAGCTCATTTCGGAGGCCAGAATCAGCAGTTCACGCTGGCCATCCGAATGGGCCGTTACCGCCAGGTAGAAGAAATTGTAGCGGCTGTAATAGGCGGTGAGCCCGGCCATGGTGCGCTCGTCGGTGGCAGTGAACTCCACCACCGTCTCGGCATCATAGGAAAAATGCGTCTGCCGGCGGGCAACCAGCGCCTGTTCGAACCAGGAGCCGATGGACTCGCGGCCAAACAAACGTAGTTTGTTGTCTTGAAGGGAGAATATCCGCTCGGATTCGGGGGTACGCAGCCACTGGAAGTCGAGCGGCAGTCCCGCTTCGAAGCTGTAGCGCTGTTCGGCCCAGTACTTTTCCTCGTCGCGGGTGCCGGGCACCTCGACATGCAGCGACGGTACCGGGCCGTTCTTGACATAGAGCCAGTCGTCCTCGCCCCAATAGGCCTCCTGGATCGCGGTTTCCCGGCCCAGCACGCAGCGGCGCTCCTGGGTAGTGGGGCGGCCGGTAAGATGGACGAGGAAGGTCTTGCCGTCCGGCGTCTCGACGATATCGCCATGACCGGCGCGTTGCAGAGCAGCAAAGGGCGCGTCCTTGGAGGTCAGGATATGCTTGTCGGGATGGGTCTCGTAGGGCCCATCGATATTGCGCGAGCGGGCAAAGGTGCAGGCATGGTCATAGGCCGTGCCGCCCTCGGCGGTCAGCAGGTAATACCAGCCGTTGCGCTTGTAGAGATGGGGACCTTCGACGAGCTTGAGATCGGTGCCCTGATAGATATTCTTGACCGGCCCAACCAGCTTGCCGGCTTCAGGATCGAACTGCTGCAGGGCAATGCCGGCAAACAGCAGCGGGCGGACTCGGTGGTCCCAGATCATGTTGACGAACCACTTCTTGCCGTCATCATCGTGGAACAGGCTGGGGTCAAAGCCCGAGCTATTGGTATAGACCGGGTCGCTCCATGGGCCTTCGATCCGGTCGGCCCAGATGATGTAGTTGTGCGCGTCCTTGAACGAGCCGTCCTTGCGTTTGACGTCGGTATAGACCAGCCAGAATTTCTCGCCGTCATGGGTGAGGCAAGGCGCCCAGACGCCGCAGCTGTCGGGATCGCCGCGCATGTCGAGCTGGGCCTTGCGGGTCAGCGGACGGGTTACCAGCGCCCAGTTGGCGAGGTCCTTGCTGTGATGGATCTGCACGCCGGGGAACCACTCGAAGGTCGAGGTGGCGATATAATAGTCGTCGCCGACCCGCAGAATGGACGGATCCGGATTGAAGCCGGGCAGGATGGGATTGGTAAGCTGGGGCATTTTTGCTCCTCGGTGCGACTGATGGGGTCCCTCACGCATTGTTGAGGGTTGTGGGGTGGAAATTGCCTTGGCTGACTGGACTGGCCCGGTCAGGAACGGCAATTCAAAGACCGGCTGTGGTACGCCGGCGGCAGAAATGAGAACGGAATTTGGATCATCATATTCGTGAGCTGAGCTACTGGAAGAACGTCAAATCCAAGATGCGGCTGCAGCCTTTTGTGCATGCGGTGGAATCGAGCGCGGTGCCGATCGCCATCTCCGATCCGTTTGAGCCGGACGAGCCGCTGGTCTTCGTCAATGAGGCATTCCTGCGCCTGACGGGGTATGACGAGGATGACGTGCTGGGGCGCAACTGTCGGTTCCTGCAGGGGCAGGACACGCGCCCGGAGGACCGCGCCGCCATTCGTGCGGCGCTGCAGGATCGCGCCACCACGAGCCTGGAAATTCTCAACTATCGCAAGGATGGCACCGCGTTCTGGAACGAGCTGCACATCGCGCCGATGCTCGATGACCGCGGCGAACTGCTCTACTACATTGCCACGCAGGTGGATGTGACCGATCGCGTGCAGCGGCAGAACGATCTGCGCGTGGCTCTCGACGCCAAGACCGAGGCGTTGCGCGACCAGGCCGAGCAGACCCATCACATGGCGCGCGAAATGACCCATCGCGTGCGCAATTCGCTGGCCCTGATCCAGGCCATGCTGCGCATGCAGCTGTCGAGCCTGAAGGACGATACCGCGCGCAATGCCCTGATCGGGGCGCTGAGCCGCATCGGCGCCATCGTGGAAATCCAGCGCATCATTGAGCATGTCGAACTCGATACCAAACTTGAGGTCAGCGAGATCATCGGCTCGATCTGCGCCAAGCTCGACCATATCAGCCGGGCGCATGTGGCGGCCTCGTCGGACCGGATCGAGATTGGCGAGGCGCTGGTGACGCCCATCGCGCTGATCGTTTCTGAACTGGTGACCAATGCGCAAAAGCATGCCTATGACAGTGAGGATGGCGGCATTATCGCGGTGACGGCGCGACGCGACAGCGGTGGCATCAGGCTGTCGGTGCGCGATGACGGGCGCGGCGTCAGCCCCGATTTCGACCCCCGCCGGGTCAGCGGTTTTGGCATGCGCATGCTGTTGCGGGAGATCGACCATATCGGCGCTACCCTTTCGGTAGAGCGGCTGGACAAGGGGACTGCCTTTGTCGTCAGCATTCCGCCGGCGGCGCTGCTGCAATAGAAACCCGGAGCGCAGGGCGCCCCGGGTCGGGTTGAGCATCAGACGAAGCGGTTGATCAGGTTTTCGAGATATTCCTGCTGACCCGATTTGGGCTGCGGGTTGATGTTCTCGGCTTCCACCTTGGCGGCCAGATCGGCGAGGCTGAGCTTGCCGCCCAGAATATCCTTGCCCAGACCCTGGCTCCAGCCGGCATAGCGCGCGTCGACGATCTTGTCATAGCTGCCGTCGTCGATGATGGCCTGTGCCGCCTTGAGCGAGCGGGCCAGCACGTCGAGGCCGCCGATGTGGCCATGCAGCAGGTCGGCCGGATCGAGCGACTGGCGACGGACGCGGGCGTCGAAGTTGAAGCCCCCCTTGCCCAGACCGCCATTCTTGAGGATCTGGTAGAAGGCCAGCGTGGTCTCGGGAACGCTGTTGGGGAACTGGTCGGTATCCCAGCCGGACTGGATGTCGTTGCGGTTGGCGTCGACGGAGCCCAGCATGCCCAAAGAGGCGGCCAGAGCCAGCTCGTGCTCGAAGGAGTGGTTGGCGAGGAAGGCGTGACCGACCTCGATATTGCACTTCACCTTGGTATCGAGATCGTACTTCTTGAGGAAGCCATAGACCGTGGCGACGTCGAAGTCATACTGGTGCTTGCTGGGTTCCTGCGGCTTGGGCTCGATCAGGATCTGGCCGGTAAAGCCGATCTTTTCGGCATGCTCGACCACGAGGTGAATGAAGCGGGCCATCTGGTCCTGCTCGTGGCCGATCTTGGTGTTGAGCAGGGTCTCGTAGCCCTCGCGACCGCCCCAGAGCACATAGTTCTCGCCGCCCAGTTCATGGGTGAGCTCGAGCACGTTCTTCACCTGGGCGGCGCCATAGGCGAAGACCTCAGGATCGGGATTGGTGGCGGCGCCGGCCATGTAGCGGCGGTTGGAGAAGAGGTTGGCGGTGCCCCAGAGCAGCTTGGTGCGGCTGGACTGCATCTTCTTGGCAAAGATGTCGCCGATCACGCGCACATTGCGGTTGCTCTCGGCGATCGTCGCGCCTTCAGGGGCGATATCGGCATCGTGAAAGCAGAAGAAGGGCGAATCGAGCAGGTCGAAGAACTCGAAAGCGACCTCGGCCTTGAGCTTGGCGCCATCCATGCCGGTATCATACCAGGGGCGATCGAAGGTGCGGCCGCCAAACGGATCGCCGCCCTCATAGGCAAAGGTATGCCAGTAGGCGATGGCGGGGCGGATATGCTCCTCCATGGTCTTGCCGGCGACCATTTCGTCCTTGTTGTAGTGGCGATAAGCCAGCGGATTGACGCTATTGGCGCCCTCGAACTTGACCGGCGAAATGCCCTTGAAAAAATCACTCACGAAATTGCCTCCTCGATGGCGGGGTAGAGTGCACGGTAGCGCGCATATTGATCGGCATAGGCTGCCGACAGGTTTTTATCCGGGCTGATGACGGTCTTGATTGTCGGCATGGTCATGACGCTGGCGGGCTCGGCGCCCTCGGCTGCGCAAAGGCCCAGGCGGGCCGCACCGAGCGCGCCACCGAAATCGCCGTCCTCGGGCAAAGCGATTTCCATGTCCAGATTGGTGGCGATCATTTTCAGCCATAGCGCCGACTTGGAGCCGCCACCCACCGCCAGCAGCCGATCGATTTTCGTGCCGGCATCGGCCAGCACGCGCTGGCTGTCGCGGAAGGCAAAGGTCACGCCCTCCATCACCGCCTGGGCCAGGCGCGCCGGATCGGAGAGGTGGCTGAGCCCGACAAAGCTGCCGCGAGCGGCGGCATTGTTATGCGGCGTGCGCTCACCCGATAGATAGGGCAGGAAGATTTCCTCGCCCGGGCCGGTGAATTGGGCCTCGGCGGCGCCCGACAGCGCGGCCTGTTGCTCGCCGGTGATCTTGCTCAGCCAGTTCAGCGAATCGGTGGCCGACAGGATTACCCCCATCTGATGCCAGGTCTCCGGCACGGCGTGGCAGAAGGCGTGCACGGCGCCCTCGGTATTGGGGCGGAACTTGTCGTTGGAAACGAAGAGCACGCCGGACGTACCCAGCGAGACAAAGCCCTCGCCGGGCCGGATGGCGCCGATGCCACAGGCGGCCGCGGCATTATCCCCGGCGCCCCCGGCGACCACGACGCTGGCATCCATGCCCCAGCGCTGGGCGAAGTCGCGCTTGAGCGTGCCCGATGGATCGGAACCCTCGACCAGGCGCGGCATGTGGCTGCGGTTGAGGCCGGTGACGGCCAGCAGCTCGTCGGACCAGTCGCGCTTGCCGACATCGAGCCAGAGCGTGCCGGCGGCGTCACTCATGTCCTCGACATGCTCGCCGGTCAGCAGCAGGCGGATATAGGCCTTGGGCAGCAGGACCTTGGCGATCCGGGCAAAGATCTCGGGCTCGTGCTTGCGCACCCAGGCGATCTTGGGGGCGGTAAAGCCCGGCATGGCGATATTGCCGGCCAGAGCCCGCAGGGATGGCAGCGCGGCCTCCATTTCCCGGCACTCGGCGGCCGAGCGGCCGTCATTCCACAGGATGCAGGGGCGCAGGACATCGTCGTTTCTGTCGAGCAGGGTGGCGCCATGCATGTGACCGGAAAGGCCGATGCCGCGCACGGCCGCCAGCTCGGTCGGATGGGATTTGGACAGCTTGTCCACGGCGGCCAGCGTTGCGGTCCACCAGTCGGCAGGGTTCTGCTCGGACCAGCCGGGATGCGGACGGACGGGCTCGACCGCGGCGGCGGTGGCTTCGCCCAAGGCGCGGCCATGCTCGTCGATGAGCAGCGCCTTGACCCCGGAGGTGCCGATATCAATGCCGAGATAGGTCATGAGGCACGTACCTCAGACAAGGGCAACAACTGCATGTGAAGGTCCTCCCGGCCCGTTTTCGGGCCCGCCAGTCTGGTTGATTGGCGCTGTTACTAGCGCAGATTGTCGCGCAGGAAAATACCGATTTCAATAGGGTCGGCCGTGACGCTGCCATGACTGCCCAAAGCCAGGGCCCGGGCGGCCGCCAGCGCGGCGCGAATTTCACCGTCGGGATTCTGGTCCAGCACCACGTCGATGGCGCCCGATTGCAGGCCGCGCCGGGTCGGCTCGGTCAGTTCATGGGCGATGACGCGCAGGCGCCCGGCACGGCCGGAGGCCTCCACCGCCGTGACGAGGCCGCCATTGCCGGCCCCCAGATTGTAGAGGCCGCCGAGATCGGGGCGACGGGCCAGCAGGTCGCCGACCAGGGCCTCGGTTTCACGCCGTTCGTCATGGCCCTCGATGGGGCCGATCAGGGTGATGGCGGGAAATGCCTCGCCCAATGCGGCGGCAAAGCCGGCCAGGCGATCGGCGTGATCGCGCAGATGCAGCGAGCCGGCAATGACGGCAATGGTGCCCCCCTGGGGCAGGAAGCGCCCCAGCAGCGCCGCCGCGGTGCGGCCGGCGGCGATATTGTCGATGCCGATGAAATGGCGGCGCAGCGTGCCGGGCAGGTCCGATACCAGGGTCATGACGACGACGCCGCGCCGGCTGGCGGCGTCAACCGCGGCGACCACGACCGGCTCCTGGCTGGCAACGATGATGGCGCAGTCGCAGTCGCGCGGATCAAGGCCGTCAAGGCTCTGCGCCAGGGCACGGCCATCAAGTGCGCGGATGCGCCTGGTCTGGACATGCATGCGCTCTGTAAGGGCCGGACCGGCCCGGCGCGCCACCGCATCGGCGAGGCTGGCCATGAATTCATTGGAGCCATCGGGAATGACAAAGGTGATGCGCAGGTCGCGGGCCCGGGCCAGCAGCGAGGCGCCCAGGTCGCGCTGGAAGCCGATCTCGGCAATCGCGGCCTCCACCTTTTCCGCCGTGGCCGGGCGCACGCCGGGACGACCGTTGAGCACGCGATCGACCGTGGCCAGCGAGACGCCGGCGGCGCGGGCCACATCATGCACGGTGGCGCGGCGTTGCAGACCGATTTCGTTCACGCGAACTCCCTGGGTTGTCTGGCGCGAGCTTTGGCAGGGCTCGACAAAAGGTCAAGGGCAACGTTGCAGCGGGACAGAAAAGCAGGCTACAGCATTGCGCCAATTGATGGGGGAGCAGACCATGGCCATTGCGGTATCAACTTTCGGCATGCAGGACGACAAGCGGGTAGACCAGTTTTCCCTGGTCAGCGACACCGGGGTCAGCGTCGACGTGATCGGCTATGGCGTGGCGGTGCGGGACTGGCGCGTGCCGGTAGCGGGCGGCGAACGCACGGTGGTGCTGGGTTTTGACAGCCTCGACGCCTATGTCGAGCACAGCCCGCATTTCGGCGCACTGGCCGGGCGCGTCGCCAACCGCATCAAGGGCGCGGCCTTTGACCTCAACGGCATGACCTATCGCCTACCGGCCAATGCGGGAGACCTGCAGCTGCATGGCGGCAGCGAGGGCCTGGGGCGGCAGGTGTGGAAGGGGCAGGCCGACGAGGCTAATAATGCGGTGCGTTTCACGCATTTTTCGCCCGACGGCGCCATGGGCTATCCGGGCAATGTGAATTTCTCGGCGACCTATAGCCTCAAGGGCAATGTGCTGCGGCTCGAGCTTTACGCCACCACCGACATGGCGACGCCGATCAGCCTGGTGCAGCACCAGTATTTCAACCTGGGCACCACCGACACCGTGCTCGACCATAGTATCGCGGTCAATTCGAGCGCTTATACCGAACTGGGCGCCGACCTGGCGCCGACCGGCGCCATTCTGCCCTCGCGCGGCACCATCTATGACCTGCGCAAGCCGCGCAGCATGCGCGACGGCGCCGGACAGCCGGTGGACTACGACATGGGCCTGGTGCTCGATACCGGTCGCAAGCTGGCCGATCCGATCGCCACCGTGGTCGGGCCCGACCAGGCACTGACGCTCAAGCTATGGAGCGACCGGCCGGGCGTGCAGGTCTATAACGGCGTCTGGACCGATATCCCGGTGCCGGGCCTGGGCGGTAGGAGCTACAAGAAGCATGCCGGCTTCTGCCTCGAAGACCAGGCCCTTGCCGATGCGGTGCATAATCCGCACTTCCCCCATGTGATCTATTCGCCCGAGCGGCCCTATAGCCACTGGTGCGAGATCGAGATCGGCTAGGCAGCGGTTGTTTCCCTCCCCTTGGGGGAGCGGCATGGTCCACGCGTGCTGCGGGCGGGCTTTTGTCCATCAGGGAGGGGGAAGAGCATGCTGCCAGATCCTGTCAGCAGGCTTGCTGCCACCGCCTGTCAGGGCCATGGGGCATCGTCTCTCCAACAAACCGGAGAGACACCATGCCCAAGCCCTTCACCATCGCCATCCCCGACGCCGAGATTGCCGACCTGAAAGCCCGCCTTGCGGCAACGCGTTTCCCGCAGGTCCTGGAAGGCGTCGGCTGGAATTATGGCATCGAGGACGACTTCCTGCGCCGCTTCGTCGCCTATTGGGGCAATGAGTACGATTGGCGCGCTGCCGAGGCTCGGCTCAACAGTTTTCCGCATTTCCTCGAGGAGATCGATGGCGAGACGGTGCATTTCGTGCAGATACGCGGCCGCGGCCAGACCAATGTGCCGATCCTGCTCACCAATGGCTGGCCGTCCAATTTCGTCGAGCTGCTGCCGCTGGTGCCGCTGCTGACCGAGCCGGTGGATGGCATGGCCTTCGATGTCGTCATTCCCTCGCTGCCCGGCTTTGGCTTTTCAGGCCAGCCGACCCGGCCCGGCATGAATCTCAGCGCCGTGGCGCCGCTCTGGGCCGAGCTGATGACGCGACTGGGCTATGAAAGATTCCTCATATCCGGTTCGGATATGGGCGGCGGCACCGAAATGGCGCTGGTGCGCGACTTTCCGCAGCGGCTGATCGGGGCGCATTATGTCAACGTCTATTCGGGCTTTCCGCGCCCGGACGAGCCGACAGCCGAAGAACAGGCCTATTTCGGCAAGGTCGATTATTGGACCTTTGCCGAGAGCGCTTATGCCATGATCCAGGGCACCAAGCCGGCAACGCTTGCCGTGGGGCTCAATGATTCCCCGGCCGGGCTGGCCGCCTGGATCCTCGAGAAATATCGCAGCTGGAGCGATGATGGCGGGGACATTGCCAATGCCTTCGAGTTCGAAGACCTGGCGACGATTCTTTCAGTCTACTGGTTCACCCAGACCATTGGCAGTTCGGTGCGGCTCTACAAGGAAGCTTTTGCCGATAGCGAACTGACCCAGAAAGCGCTCGAACACGACGTGCCGCATGCCGTGCTGCTGCCGCCCGCCGATAATCCGGCGCCGCGCGCCTGGGGCGAACGGCATCTGCGCAATATCGTGCGCTGGACGGCACTCGATCAAGGCGGCCACTTCCCGGCGCTTGAAGTGCCAGAGGCCATGGCCCATGACATCCGGGCGTTCCATGGGCAGATTTCTTAGCCAGCTGTGGGGGCTTGGACCCTACCCTGGCTCCCTCGCCACAAAGCGGCAGGGGAGGGTGGGGGTGTTGGCCCCACGCACAGAATCTGGCATCCAGTTCGGGCGGGAGAACGAAACATGGACAAGACCGAGCGCCTGTTTGCCGTCATGGACGCGCTGCGGCGCCATCGCCGGCCGGTCACCGCGGCCAGCCTTGCCGAAGAGCAGGGCGTGTCGGTGCGCACGCTCTATCGCGACGTGCAGACGCTTATCGGTCTGGGCGCGCCGATCGATGGCGAGGCGGGGGTCGGCTATATGCTGAAACCCGGCTTTTTTCTGCCGCCGCTGATGTTTACCCCCGAAGAGCTCGAGGCCCTGGTGCTGGGCGCGCGCTGGGTGGGGGCGCAGCCCGATGACGGGCTGGGGGCGGCGGCACGAAACGCCCTGGCCAAGATCGCCACCGCTTCGCCCGAGGATCTGCGCGACCGCATCAATGATACCGGCCTGTGGCCGGTGGCGGTATGGAGCGCAAATTCACGACGCCCGATGCCGATCCTGGGTCAGGTGCGCCAGGCCATGCGCACGGAAAAGGCACTGCAGATATCCTATCAGGACGAGGCCGGCACCCCCAGCGAGCGGGTCATCTGGCCGGTGCAGCTGGCCTATTACGAGGGCAAGCAGACCATTGCCGCCTGGTGCTGCCTGCGCGAGGCCTTCCGCAATTTCCGCACCGACCGCATCGTCGCGCTGACGGTGACCGAGGAGCGCTATGGCAAGCGCCGCGCCGTGCTGGAGCGCGAATGGCGCGATAGCTGGCAGCATGAAGGCCCCGGCAATGGCGGGCAGGGGCGCTAGGCCTCGACCAGCGCCGCGATCAATCGGCGAGGATACCCTTGAGGGCGCGCCGGGCCGCCTTGAGCACGGCCGGATCGGTGCGGTAGAACCAGTTTCGTCCCTGCTTGTCGAGCCGCAGCAGGCCGGCCGTGCGCAGCACCCGCAAATGCTCGGATATGGTGGCTACCGCCAGGCTGGACAGGTCGGCCAGTTCCCCGGCGGCGCGCGGCCGGTCGCGGCAGGCGCGCAGGAACAGCCGGCGATCGGGATGCGACAGCGCCCGCAACACGGCATCGAGATCGATATCGGTCACGCCTGAATCAGGGTCAGGACATTGCCGGCGGGATCGGCGATGCGGGCCTTTTTCACCCAGCCATTGTCGGTCGCGGGCAGCACGACCTGCCCGCCCTGGCGCTCGGCAAGAGCCAGGGCTGCCGGCAGGTCGGCCACAACCACGCCGAAGGTCAGCGATGCGGTCGGGGTTTCGACAAGGGCGCCATCGGGGCCGCCTGCCGGTGTGGCCACCATGGCATAGCCCGGCCCGCGGGGCGTGATGTCCCAGCCAAACAGCGCGGTATAGAAGCGCTGCAGCGGTTTAAGCTCGGGGCCAGCAATGTCGAAATGGCCGAAACCGTTGATGACATGGGGTTTTTGCGGCGCCTGCGCCATAGCAATCTCCATAGTTCGTATAGAGCCGAAATATCCACCAGATAGCTCGTCTTTTACCGAACTGTCAACGTCTAGGCCATGCGGCCATAGAGGCTTTCCGGCCGGATATTGGCATCGAGTTCGAAACGGTGATCGGCGGGGGGGTGGGCGCGCTGGCCACATTGCAGGCGCGGGCAGATGCGGCAGCCCACGCCGATAGGCACCAGCTGACTGTCGCCGGCCAGGTCCATGCCGTCGGCATAGATCATTTCCCTGGCGTGCTGGATGGCGCAGCCCAGGCCGATCGACATGTAGCGGCGCGGCGCGTTGTAGCGGTGGTCGCCTTTGACGATGGTACGGGCGATGCAGAAATAGCGCTGGCCATCGGGCATCTGGCTCAATTGCAGGTTGATGCGCTCGGGCGCCAGGAAGGCCGAGTAGATGTTCCAGCGCGGGCAGGCGCCGGAATGGCGCGGGATGTGGATGCCCGACAGCGAGAAGCGCTTGGAAATATTGCCGGCAATGTCGGTGCGCACCAGGTGCAGGGGAATGCCGGCGGCGCCGGGGCGCTGCAGCGTGGTCATGCGGTGGCAGACCTGCTCGAAGCTGGCGCCGAACCGGCGGCCGATGCGTTCGATATCATAGCGATAGTCGCGGCAGGCGCGCAGGAAGGGGGCATAGGGCATCAGCAAAGCCGCGGCGAAATAGGCGGCCAGCACATTGCGCGCCAGCGCCGGCGCGTCGCCCTCGGGCAGCTCGGCAGCGGCGATGATGGAATCGATCTCGGTACTGGCGGCCAGCTGGCCCAGATGGTGGGCGGTCAGGAACAGGCCCGATTCGGCGGGCAGGATGTCGGAGATCAGCAGATGGTTGCGCTGCGGGTCGAACTGGCGGGCAATGCCATGGGGGAGCGAGGCCAGGCGCTGCTCGATGCCAAAGACATTGAGCAGATAGCTGCGCAGCCCGAGCTCGAGATTGTCGGCGGCACGATCGATATCGGCGCGGATGCGCTCGGCGGCGGCCTCGAGCGCCGGGAAGTGGTTGGCATGCTCCTGCAGGAAATCGGAAATGGCGTCGGTGGCGAGATGAAAGGGTTCGGCGGCACCCGCCACCGTTGGCGCCGGGCCGGTGCGCGCCACCAGGCGGTAGCGGTCATAGAGCCGCAGCATGGCGCGGGCGGCGGCCGGATTGGCCTGGACGAGGTCGCGGATGTCGAGATTGGTCACGTCGCTATCTGCAAAGAGGTCATCGCCGAAGGCCTCCATTAGGTCGCCCAGCAACCTGCCCTCGTCGCTGTCGACCAGCTCGCCCGGCTCGACGCCGAAATAGCCGGCAATGGCAAATAGCAGCGGCACGGTGACCTTGCGGCGATTGTGCTCGATCAGGTTGAGATAGCTGGCCGAAATGCCCAGCCCCGCCGCCAGGTCGGCCTGGGCCAGGTGTCGGGCGCGGCGCAGCCGCTTGATGGCGCCGCCAATCTGGCTGTCCGGGCTTTGGTTCATGCTGGCCTCCTCGCCACTCTTTACAGGCTTTACAAATCTGCCTGCCATCTTGTGCGGCGATTTACAGCTTTACTGGGCCCGTGGCGCTTATTTCTTGCATATCACCGCCGCTTGTCAAATATTTACAGCAACAGCGTGAGGAGACTTTAGGATGAGCCCAGCCAGCAGTGAACGCGAAGAATATCTGACCATCATCGCCCCCACGGCCAGTGCGGCCATGGCCCAGTTCAAGGCGCGGGACCTGGCCGCGCAGGGCTATGCCATTGCCGGCAAGATCGGCCGGCACCAGTTTTCGCTGGTCGGCGCCGAGGGCAGCAGCACGCTGTTTTCCGGCGAAGGGCTGATCGCCGCCACCTTCAGCCGGCGGGTGGCCGGCTAGAAGCCAGCTTTCAACAGCCCTGATGGTGAGCCTGGCGAACCAGGAGGGCGTAACACGGCCTCGTCTGCGACAGGCTCAGGACGGGCCCGCCTAACCCCTTGTTCCACGTGAATCAGCAACACCGCCGGCCCACCGGACCGGCGGAGCCATGTCCAAACCGAGGAGAACCGACATGCTCGACAAGCCAATACTGCCCCATGCCTTCCCCACCCCCGATTATGCGCCCGATCGCTGGCGCCTGATCGAACGGAGCTATGGTCCGGCGGACGTGACCCGGCTGGCCGGCTCGCTGCCGATCCGGCACACGCTGGCCGAGAACGGGGCGCAGCGACTCTGGGAACTGCTCAGAAGCGAGGATTTCGTGCCGACACTGGGGACGTTTACCGGCAACCAGGCGGTGCAGCAGGTCAAGGCGGGGCTCAAGGCCATCTACCTTTCCGGCTGGCAGGTGGCGGCCGATGCCAATAGTTCGGGCAATATGTATCCCGACCAGAGCCTTTATCCGGTCGACAGCGTGCCCAGCGTGGTCAAGCGCATCAACAAGGCGCTGCAGCGCGCCGACCAGATCCAGACCATGGAACAGGCCGAGGGCGTGGCCACCACCGATCTCGACTTCTTCGTGCCGATCATTGCCGATGCCGAAGCCGGCTTTGGCGGCGCGCTCAATGCCTTCGAGCTGATGAAGGCGATGATCGAGGCGGGGGCCGCGGCGGTGCATTTCGAGGACCAGCTGGCCAGCGAGAAGAAATGCGGCCATCTGGGCGGCAAGGTGCTGGTGCCGACCAGCCAGTTCATCCGCACGCTCAATGCGGCGCGGCTGGCGGCGGACGTCATGGGCGTGCCGACGCTGATCATGGCGCGCACCGATGCCGAGGCAGCCCGGCTGATCACCTCCGATATCGACCCCTATGACGCGCCCTTCGTCACCGACGAGCGCACGCCGGAGGGTTTTTACAAGCTCAAGGGCGGCATCGATGCGGCCATTGCCCGGGGCATTGCCTATGCGCCCTATGCCGACCTGATCTGGTGCGAGACCTCAAAACCGGACCTGGCCGAAGCGCGCAAGTTCGCCGAGGCGGTGCGCAAGGTGCATCCCGAGCAGATGCTGGCCTATAACTGCTCGCCCAGCTTCAACTGGGCCAAGCATATGGACGAGGCGGCGATGGCGTCGTTCCAGCGCGAGATCGCGGCTATGGGCTACAAGTACCAGTTCATCACGCTGGCGGGCTTCCATAATCTGAGCCTGACCACATTCGAGCTGGCCCGGGCCTACAAGGAAGAGGGCATGGCCGGCTACAGCCGGCTGCAACAGGCGGAGTTTGCCGCCGAAAAGCACGGCTTTTCCGCCGTGCGGCACCAGCGCGAGGTGGGCACCAGCTATTTCGACGCCGTCGCGATGGCCGTCAGCGAGGGCAAGAGTGCGACCACGGCCATGAGCGAAAGCACCGAAACGGCGCAGTTCCACTAGGCGCCTAGGGCAGGGCGACGCTGACCCAGCCCAGGGCCAGCGCCGCCAGGCCGATGACATGGACCAGGGCGATGGCCCAGGTGGTGGCGACAAAGCGCGGCTTGACCGTCTTGTGGCGATAGACTTCCTGGGCCGCCAGGCCGCCGATAATGCCGAAGCAGAAATCGACGACATGCAGGTTGAGCTCGCTGACGCGCCACCGCCCGTTGAGCGCGTAAAGCTTGTCGAAGCGATAGAGTAGCGCCGAGGCGGCGCCCATCAGGGCATAGGTGCCGCCCAGCCAGACCGGCACCCGGTGGGTGCCGATGGCCAGCAGGATCAGCAACGTCATCATGGTGGCGGCGGCGGTGCGCAGGCCCACCTTGTAGCGCGACACCGCACCGGACGGCCGCTTGATGTCGGCCATGCTGCGCTCGGTCAGCGGCGCGGCGGTGGCCACCGCCACATTGATCGCCGCCGGGCGGCCATTGCGGCCGGTGGCAATGTCATAGGACAGCAGGTCGCCGATGCGCGGGCGCGACTGGCCCTCGGCCAGCTTGGAAATATGGACATAGAAGTCGTTGCCGGCAGCATCGCGCACGAAGCCGAAGCCACCCTTGTTGTTCCACTGCACCAGTTCGCCAGAGCGCCGCATAGCATCCTTCGTATATCAGCCGGCAAGCCGGGCGGCGGCGTCAACGCGGTCTGCGCGGGGGCTTGATTGCGCGCGTTGTCCGGCGTTAGGCTTGGGCCATTGCTGTCTGCCAGTCATTGCGTCGAATTGCCGAGCGGTTCAACCATTCATTGCCGTTGCCATGTCAGAATCTGCCAAGCGTTTTGTCATCAGCCAGCTCGAGCGGACGGGGCTCGTGCCCAACGGCCCCGATCCCGCCGATCCGCAGATCCATAATGAGGCCCTGTGGGGCAGGGTGCTGCGCGACGGCACGCTGGGACTGGGCGAGGCCTATATGGATGGCTGGTGGGATGCCGCAGCGCTCGACCAGTGCCTCTTCCGGCTGATCCGGGCCGATGTGCAGAAGGCCTTTCCCAAGGATCTGGCGGTGATGTGGAGCCTGGCGCGGGGCAAGCTGCTCAACCTGCAGCGGCGGCGCGTCACCGAGGTGGCCGAGAAACACTATGACATCGGCAATGACCTCTACGCCGCCATGCTGGACAGGCGCATGATCTATTCGTGCGGCTACTGGAAGCACGCCAGCGACCTGGACGCCGCGCAGGAGGCCAAGCTCGACCTGATCTGCCGCAAGATCGGGCTGGCGCCGGGCATGCGCATTCTCGATATCGGCTCGGGCTGGGGCGGCTTCCTGCAATTTGCCGCCGAGCGCTATGGCGTCTCCGGCGTCGGCGTCACCGTCTCCAAGGAACAGGCGGCGCTGGCCAATGCGCGCATGGCACATCTGCCGGTGGAAACGCGGCTGCTCGACTACCAGGCGCTCGACGGCAGCTTCGACCGCATCATCTCGATCGGCATGTTCGAGCATGTCGGCTACAAGAATTACCGGGCCTATTTCGAGAAGGCAGCCAACCTGCTGGTGCCGGACGGGCTGATGCTGCTGCACACGATCGGCGGCCATGCCAGCACCACCCATGGCGACCCCTGGAGCGAGAAATACATCTTCCCCAATGGCATGCTGCCCTCGGTCGCGCAGATCGGCCGCGCCATAGAGGGGCTGTTCATGATGGAGGACTGGCACAATTTCGGCGCCGACTACGACACTACGCTGATGGCCTGGCTGGCGCGTTTCGAGGCCGCCTGGCCGCAACTGGCCAGCCGCTACGACCAGCGCTTCTACCGGATGTGGCGCTATTATCTCAACGTCTTTGCCGCCTCGTTCCGGGCGCGCCAGATCAGCCTCTGGCAGGTGGTGCTCTCTCCCAAGGGCGTGCTGGGCGGCTATGGCAGCCTGCGTTGAGGCCGATTCACGTGAAACACTTATGCACAGCTTGTGCACAGAGGGCCGCGGGCGCCGGCTCGTTCATGCCGGCCCCAGATTGAGCCGGTAGCTCAGCGCTTCGGCGATATGCGGGCGGGTGACGGGGTCGCTCCCGGCCAGGTCGGCCAGGGTGCGCGCCACCTTGAGCACGCGGTGATAGGCGCGGGCGGAGAGGTTGAAGCGTTCGGCGGCCGCCAACAAGAGAGTCTGGCTTTCGCGGTCCGGATTGACCAGTTCCTCGATCAGGCTGGGGCCGGCAGCGGCATTGGTATGCAGGCTTGTGGCGCCGTGCTCGAGGAAGCGCTGGCGCTGCCGGTCGCGCGCGACAGCCACCCGGGCGGCGACAGAAGCCGAGCTTTCGCTGGCTGCTGCCGGCGCGATCATGTCCGCCGCCGTGACCGCGGGCACGTCGATGCGGATATCGATGCGATCGAGGAAGGGGCCGGAAACGCGGGCCTGGTAATCGTGGGCGCAGGCGGCGCCGCGGCGACAGGTATGGCCAGGCGTGCCGGCCAGGCCGCATTTGCAGGGGTTCATGGCGGCGATCAGCTGCACGCGGCTGGGATAGGAAATGCGGGCATTGGCCCGGGCAATCACGGTCTCGCCCGATTCGAGCGGCTGGCGCAGGCTGTCGAGCACGCCGGGGGCGAATTCGGGCAGTTCATCGAGGAACAGCACGCCATTGTGGGCCAGGCTGACCTCGCCGGGGCGAACCCTGAGCCCGCCGCCCACCAGGGCGGCCATGGAGGCGGAGTGATGCGGGGCGCGGAACGGCCGGCGGTCGGAAATCGCCCCGCCGACCAGTTCGCCGGCAATCGACTGGATCATCGAGACATCGAGCAGTTCGCGCGGATTGAGCGGCGGCAGGATGGAGGGCAGCCGCGCCGCCAGCATGGACTTGCCGGCGCCGGGCGGGCCGATCATCAAGAGGTTATGGCCCCCGGCCGCGGCGACTTCGAGCGCCCGTCGCGCCACCAGCTGGCCGCGCACCTCGCTGAGGTCGGGCAGGGCAGCGCCGGGCACGTGCCGAGCCGGCAGCGGGCGGGGCGCGCGCTGGTGGCCGGTCAGGTGATTGGCCAGAGCCAGCAGGCTTTCGGCGGCAACGATGTCGAGGTTCTCGCCGGCCCAGGCGGCCTCGGGACCGGAAGGAGCGGCGCAGATCAGCCCCAGCTCGCGGGACTGGGCGGCGATGGCGGCCGGCAGCACGCCGCCGACATGGGCGAGCCGCCCGTCCAGCCCCAGTTCGCCCAGCGCCAGATAGCCATCGAGCGCATCCTGGGGAATGGCGCCGATGGCCGCCATGACACCCAGGGCAATGGGCAGGTCGTAATGGCTGCCTTCCTTGGGCAGGTCGGCGGGCGCCAGATTGACGGTGATGCGCTTGGGCGGCAGGCCGATGCCGGAAGCGAACAAAGCGGCGCGCACCCGCTCGCCCGATTCCTTGACCGCCTTGTCGGGCAGGCCGACCAGGATGAAGTTGGCATTGCCCGGCGCAATCTGCACCTGGACGTCGACCGGCACGGCCTCGATACCCTCAAATGCAACGGTGGCGACACGGGTGACCATGCCTGTTCCCTCTGAGCCCGCTGGCAAATCTAGCAAAGCCGGTTCCGGCAAACAAGAACGTAGAGCGAACGAAAAATGGCCTGTTAACCACGGCAGCTGCCACAAGGGTTAACCTAAGCTTCCATTAACCGCGACATGTTGATTGAAAGACAGGTTCCCGTTCCGCGTAGAGTGCTGCCCTCATGAAGTTCCGCCGTCCTTTTCCCTCGTCCGTCACGATCGCAAAGGGTGTGCTGGGGGCGCTGCTGGCCGGCATTCTGATCGCCTGCTCCTCGGGCGGCGGGCTCTATGGCCCGATCCAGGGCGACAACCGCCCCCATGCCGGGGTCGACCGGGCGCGCGGCATGCCGGTGCAGGGGATCGACGTGGCGCGTTACCAGGAAAACATCGACTTCCGCGCCGCCTTCCAGTCCGGCATCCATTTCGTCTTCATGAAGGCGACCGAGGGCAAGGATTACATCGACCCCAATTTCCGCAGCAACTGGGCCCGGGCGCGCGAGGCCGGCATGCCGCGCGGCGCCTATCACTTCATGGCCTGGTGTTCGCTGGCCTCCGAACAGGCCGCCTGGTTCGCCGCCAATGTGCCCAATGATCCCGATGCCCTGCCGCCGGTGCTCGACCTGGAGTGGAATCACCTGTCGAGCTGCAAGGCCAAGCCGAGCCGGGCCGATGCGCTCGAGAAGATCCGGGTGATGCTGGACGCCATGGAGCGGCATACCGGCAAGCTGCCGATCATCTATACCGACATGACCTTCCACCGCGAAGTACTGGAAAACGAGTATTTCCCCAATGCGTTCTGGCTGCGCTCGACTGCGGCCGAGCCGCATGAGCGCTACAGCAACCGCACCTGGACCTTCTGGCAGTGGACGCAGACCGGGGTGGTGCGCGGCGTGCGCGGCGAGGTCGACCGCAACGCGTTCTATGGCAACCAGAATGACTGGCTGACCTTCCTGATGACCGGCTGCGATCCGCGCGCCATAGCCAGTCTGGCGCCAACCGGGCGTTGCCTGCCGTCCAAGTAGGCCGACGTGCGAACCAGCGGGCAAGGCAGGCCTTGCCAGCGCTGGGGGGCAGGGCTAGCGTCAAACGGTATTGATGCGGGTCCTGTGGCCCGCACTGAGGAGACAAGCGATGGCCAAGGGTCAGATGAAGAGCAACAAGGAAGCCAAGAAGCCCAAGAAGGACAAGGTGGCTGCCGTCAAGCAGGTCACCGGTCTGGGTTCAGGCAGCGCCGGCAATTCGGCCAAGAAGTAGGTCTGCGGAAGATTGGGGGGCGGTCGACGGGGTCGATCGCCCTTTTTGCCGACCAGCGCCGGGCCGGCATGCCGTATTCAGCCGCCGCTGCTCATCGGCGGCAGCAGGATTTCCGAGCGTGGCGCCGCCACCGAGCCGGCATTGGCAGCGCAGAGCGCCAGAATCAACAGGGTCAGGACGACGGCAATTCGCATGAGGGCACCTTGCGTTGCGGCAGGTCCGTTGATTTGAACCGATCGACCCGCCCGGTCAACGCCGGCCTTAAGACTTGCTTAACGCTGCCGACCCGGTCGCCTCAGGCGCCAAACAGCGCGCTGGAGCGGATGCCGTCAAAGACGAACTGCACGGCCAGGGCCGCCAGCAGGATGCCGACGACGCGGGACACCACGGCCAGGCCGGTGACGCCGAGCAGGCGCTGGATGGGAATGGCCAGCAGCAGCGTCAGCCAGGCCAGGAACAGAATCACCACCACCGCGGCCAGCACGGCCCAGAACTCGGCAGGCGACCGCGTGCCCGTGCTCAGCAGGATCACCGCGCTGATGGCGCCCGGTCCGGCCAGCAGCGGCATGGCCAGCGGGAAAACGGCGATGTCGTCGCGCGAGCGCGCCTCGACCTCTTCCTCGTCGGTAATGTCGGTGCCGCCGGAATGGCGGGCAAACACCATGTCGATGGCGATCAGGAACAGCAGCAGGCCACCCGCGGTGCGCAAGGCCGGAATGGTGATGCCGAAGACACCCAGAATGCCGTTCCCCAGCACGGCAAACAGCAGCAGGATGACGCCGGCTATGATGACGCCGCGGGTGGCGAAGGCAAAGCGCTGCTTGGCGGTATTGTGCTTGGTCAGCGCGGCAAAAATGAAGGCGATATCGGCCACGCCCACCGTGGCAAACAGGGTGGCAAAGGCGGCCAGGAAGGTCGTGGTGGGCATGACGCTGCTCCGGTTTTCTCCCTTCTACGGCATTTGCGACACGCGGCCAACCTTGCCAGTTGCAGTCGCCGCTCCTAGGGTCGGGGCTGATCAGCCGGAGCCTCGAGATGCGTGAAACTGGCGAAATCCGCGGCATCCTGTTCGACAAGGACGGCACGCTGATCGACTTCAACCAGACCTGGCTTTGCATCATCACCGCTCTGGCCCATCAGGCCAGCGGCGGGAATGACAGCGCCGCACGCGTGCTGATAGGGCAGGGCGGCTATGACTGGAGCCAGCAGAAATTTGTCGGCGGTTCGGTAGTGGCGGCCGGCACGATCGAGGATCTCGTCGATCTCTGGCACCCGACCTTGGCCGGGTCCGAGCGGGCCGCCCGTATCGCCGCCTATGACGCCGTCGCGGTCAGCGAGGGCAGCCGCCGGGCCGTCGGCATTGGTCCTTTGAACGAAACGCTGACCGCGCTGGGGCAACGCGGCCTGCTGCTGGGGATTGCCACCAATGATTCGCTGGCCGGCGCGCGGGCCACGGCCGCAGCGCTGGGGGTGAGCGCACACTTTGCCAGCATTATCGGCTATGATTGCGTGGCCCGGCCCAAGCCCTGGCCGGACCAGCTGGCGCTGTTTGCCGCCCGCACCGGCCTGCCGGCCAGCGCCATCGCCATGGTGGGGGACAACAGCCACGATCTCGACATGGCCCATGCCGCCGGCGCCGGGCTGGCCATCGGCGTGCTGTCGGGAAACAGCACGTGGGCAGAGCTCGCGGGGCTGGCCGATATCATCGTCGACAGCATTGCCGACCTGCCGACGCTGTTTGCCGGCGCCTAGAGCAGCCGTGCCAGCGTCGCCAGGCCGGCCAGAGCGAGCAGGGCCAGGGCATCGAGCCAGCCGCGCGAGCGGCCGAGCCAGGCCGGCCTTGGCCGGGTGGTGGGCAGGAAGCGGACCAGCCAGAGCGCGCCATAGAGCACCCAGACGCCAAAGAAGGCCACCATGACCAGATCGGCCCAGCCGGACCGGTTGAAGCCGACCATGATGCGGGTGATGCCGGCGCCGAGCAGGATGACCAGCAGATAGGCGCCGGTCATGGCGGCGGAATTGCGCCAATAGGGCAGGGTCAGCGTCTGGCTGGCCGGCTGGTTGCGTCGCCAGCGGCGGAACAGAAACCAGGACAGGGCCGCCAGGACCAGCCCGGCCAGCAGCGCCATCAGGCGCGGCGCTTTTCGATGGCGTCCCAGATCAGCACGGCGATGTCGGGGCCGCCGAAGCGCTTGATCTCGCGGATGCCGGTAGGGGAGGTGACGTTGATCTCGGTGAGGTAGTCGCCGATGACGTCGATGCCGACAAAGATCATGCCGCGCTCCTTGAGCGCGGGGGCGATGGTGGCGCAGATTTCCCGCTCACGGGCGGTCAGGGCGCTCAGTTCCGGTCGGCCGCCGACATGCATGTTGGAACGCGCCTCGCCATCGGCAGGGATGCGGTTGAGCCCGGCCACCGGCTCGCCATCGACGATGATGATCCGCTTGTCGCCCTTGCGCACGTCGGGCAGATATTTCTGGATCATGAAGGGTTCGCGGTAATTCTGCTCGAACAGTTCGAGCAGGCTGGCCAGGTTATGGTCACCCTCCTGGATGAAGAACACGCCGGCCCCGCCATTGCCGTAGAGCGGCTTGACGATGATATTGCCATGCTCGCGGCGGAAGGCGTGGATCATGGCCCGGTCGCGCGTCACCAAAGTGGGCGGCATCAATTCGGGGAATTCGGTGACGAGGATCTTTTCGGGCGCATTGCGCACGGCGGCGGGCGGATTGACCACCAGCGTCTTGGGGTGCAGCCGCTCGAGCATGTGGGTGAGCGTGATATAGTTCATGTCGAAGGGCGGATCCTGGCGCATGTGGATCACGTCCTGGGTCGACAGATCCACGCGGCTGGCCTCGCCCAGGGTGAAGTGCTCGCCCCTGGGCTTGTCGAAGACCTCGATCGGGGCTGCCAGCGCGCTCACCACATTGTCGCGCAGCGCCAGGGTATCGGGGGTATAGTGCAGCAGCTTATGGCCGCGCGCCTGCGCCTCGAGCATCAGGGCAAAGGTGGAATCGCCATTGGGGTTGATGGTGGCGACATGGTCCATCTGGACCGCGACTTTGAGCATTTATGCCCCCTGGCTATGGGATTTCGACACACGCCCCAAGGGGCACCATGACATGACCCGACCCGCCCTTCGGCGCAAGAGCTTTCGGGCAAGGCTCGTCCCTGCCGGGCAGGGATTGCCCTGACTGCCCATTGTCACATTGCGGGCGCATGATGGGTCTGCTGGCAATGGGAGGACAGCATGAAGATCGCAGCATTCAATGTGGAAAATCTGTTTGACCGGCCACGGGCGTTCAACCTCGACGACCCTGCCGAAGGCGCGGCCATTGCCGACGCGGTGGCCGAGCTCAACCGCCTGATCAACAAGGACGACTACAGTGCCGCCGACAAGGCGCGTATGCTCGAGCTGATCATCGAGCTCGAATTGACCGAGCCCAATCCGCCCTTTGCCATCTTCCGCAAGATCCGCGGCACGTTCTGGAGAAAGCCCAAGAATGCCGCCCTGCAGATCGTCGCCGACCACCGCGCCGACTGGGTGGGCTGGGTGGAATTGCGGACCGAGCATAACAATGCCCGCGCGGTGATGAATACGGGCAGGGTGATCCAGGCGGTGGCGGCCGATATCCTGGCGGTGGTGGAGGCGGAAGACCGGGTGGCGCTGCTGCAGTTCTCCGATCAGGTGCTCAAGAAACTGGGCGGCGAACCCTATGACGAGGTCATGCTCATCGATGGCAATGACACGCGCGGCATCGATGTCGGACTGATGCTGACCAATGGCTATTCGGTGGGGCTGATGCGCAGCCATATTGCCGACATGCTGCCCAATGGCGAGCGGGTCTATTCGCGCGACTGCCCCGAATTCGAGGTGCTGACGCCGGGTGGGGAAGCCATCTGGGTACTGCCCAACCATTTCAAATCCAAATATGGCGGCAATGACCAGAGCTCGGCCAACAAGCGCATGGCCCAGGCGCGACGGACCGCCGAGATCTACCAGCGGCTGCGCAGCGAGGGTCAGGACAAGATCGTGGTGCTGGGCGATCTCAACGATCCGCCCGATGCCGCCGCGCTGCAGCCGTTGCTGGCGGGAACCGACCTGCGTGACGTTTCGGAACATGCTCGGTTCTCGAGCGGCGAATTTGCCGGCAAGGGCACCTATGGCCTGGGCAATGACAGCAACAAGATCGACTACCTGCTGCTCTCGCCGGCTTTGTTCGACCGGGTGACGGCGGCCGGCCTGTTCCGGCGCGGTGCCTGGCCAGGCTCGCGGCCACCGCGCTGGGCAGTGTTCCCCGAGCTCGAAAAGCCGATCCATGCCGCCAGCGACCATCATGTGATCTGGGCCGAGATCGCCGACTAGGCGCCAAAGGCGTTGACCAGGTGATAGGGCCAGCGCCAAGGCACGAGAAAGATCACGTCGAAGCGCCGGTCGCCTGCGGCCCGACTGGGGTTGCGGGACAGCCAGTGGTCCGCCGCCCGGACGATGCGGCCCTCATTGATGGATTCGAGGGTATCGAGCAGGCTTGCGGCCTTCGCGCGCGCCTTGACCTCGACAAAGACGATGGTGCCCCAGCGTTCGGCGATGAGATCGATTTCCCCCAAGGGCGTTTTGTAGCGCCGGGCCAGGATGCGGTAGAATTTGAGTCGCAGATACCAGGCGGCCAGCGCCTCGCCGCGGTGGCCGCCGCGATAGGCGGCGATGCGCGCCTTATTGCCGGGCTTTAAGGGCGAGCGCGGCATCATAGACATCCTTGCGCTTGAGCTTGTATTGCGCGGCGATGGCGTCAACGGCGGCGCGCAGCGGCTGGTCGGCCATCGCAGCCCCCAGCGCGGCCTGCCAGTCGGCCACCGCGGGGGCGGCTGGCGCGGCGGCACCGGCCACCACGACCACCGCCTCGCCCTTGGTCTCGGTGCCGGCAAACTCGGCGGCGAGCGCTGCCAGGGTGCCGCGATGGACGCGCTCGAAGCGCTTGGTCAGTTCCAGTGCCACGGCAGCCTGGCGATCACCAAGGACCTCGGCCATGGCAGCCAGGCTATCGTCGAGCCGGCGCGGGCTTTCGTAGAACACCATGGTTTCACGTGAATCGCTGAGCGCCTTGAGCGCATTGAGGCGGGCGCCGGCCTTGGGTGGCAGGAAGCCGTGAAAGGCAAAGGCGTCGGTGGGCAGACCGGCCACGACCAAAGCCGAGAGCAGAGCCGAGGCGCCGGGAATGGCAAAGACGGGCAAGCCGGCTTCGGCCATGGCCCGGATCAGCGGGAAGCCGGGATCGGAGAGCAGCGGCGTGCCGGCATCGGAGATCAGCGCGAAACAGCCGCCGGCGGCGATGCGGGCGACGATGTCGTCGGCCTTGGCCCGCTCATTGTGCTCGTGCATCGCGATGCGGCGGGTGCGGATGCCATAGTGATCGAGCAGGCGGGCCGACATGCGGGTATCCTCGCACAGCACGGCGTCGACGGCGGCCAGGGTTTCCAGCGCCCTTATGGTGATGTCGCGCAGATTGCCGATCGGGGTCGCCACGACATAGAGGCCGGGGGCGAGCGGGGGCGCGACAAAGGTGGTGCCGGCGATGAAATAGCCGGGGGTTGGATCAGCCATGCGCGACGGTTTCCTGGCAACAAGAGGGCATTGAGACTTGGTTAAGCAATTGCGACCAGAATGTTAACATACTGTTCGCAATTTACGGCCAAAGGCGACGTTAGATCGAATGGCAGGTGATGGCATAGCACGGGTGCTGGGCGCCGTCGGCCTGTTGGTACTGGCCGGCTGTTCGCCGATCCATATTGCCTCGCGCACCATCGATTTCGGCTTGGGCCCGAGCCAGCAGGCCCCGGCCAACCCCGCCCTGACGCCACTGACACCGACCGGACCCAGCCAGCAATTCGGCCGCGGCCCGGTACAGGTGAGCCTGCTGCTGCCGCTGAGCGGGGATCCGGGCCTTGCCGCCGTCGGGCAATCGATGGCCAATGCCAGCCAGCTGGCCATGGCCTTTATCGAGGCCAATCCGAACATTGCGGAAAATACCACCATCACGCTGCGCGATACCGGCGGCTCGGTCGCCGGCGCGACGGCCGCCACCAGCGCGGCCATCGCTGGCGGCGCCAAGCTGATCCTGGGGCCGCTGCAGGGCGATGCGGTGATGGCGGCGGGCGCCGTGGCCCGCTCGGCCGGCGTGCCGCTGATCGGCTTTTCCAACAATCCAGGCGCCGCCGTGCCCGGGGTCTATCTGCTCAGCGTGTTGCCGGACATGGAGATGAAGCGGGCGCTCGACGCGGTCAAGGCCGCCGGCAGGCGCGGCGTGGCCGGGGCCTTTCCGGGCTCAGCCTTCGGCCAGGCGCAGCAGGCCGCCTTCCGGCAACAGGCCATGCTGGCCGGCTTCGCGCCGAGCGCGGTCTATACGTTCAGCAGCCCTGCCGAGGCGGCCCAGATCGTCGCCCAGGCCAAGCCGCTGATCGACAAGGGGATGATCGATACGCTGTTCCTGCCCGACCGGGCGAGCGCGCCCGGCTTTGCCGCGGCGCTGGCCCAGGCCGGGGTCAGCCCGAGCGCTGTGCAGATCGTCGGCTCGGCCGACTGGCAGGGCGATACCACGATCCTGGCGACCCCGGGCCTGGCGGGCGCGATCTATCCAGCGGTCGACCCGGCCGGCCTGGGCGCGATCCGGGCAGACTACCAGGCGCGCTTTGGCGCTGCGCCGCACGCTCTGGCGACCCTGGCCTATACCGCAACGATCCTGGCCAATGTGAACACGCTGTCGCTGGCCAATCCGCCCTATGGCGCGGCACTGCTGACGAGCCCGACCGGTTTTAATGGCCGCGACGGGGTGTTCCGCTTCCGCGCCGACGGGCGCAGCGACTATGCGCTGGCCATCATGCGCGTGGCGCCGGGCGGCGCGGTACAGGTCGAGGGCGCAAAGCTCTAGCAGGGTATTTTCCCGTGTCCGCCGTCGTGTAATCTGGGCCCGAACCGGAGATGTCCGATGACCGTCTGGATCTGCAAGACCTGTGGTGCCCAGCACCCCCCTGGCGATGCGCCACCGCCTGGCTGCGCCATCTGTCTGGACGAGCGGCAATATGTCGGTGCGAACGGGCAGGAATGGCTTGCTCGCCACAGCCTTTGTGCCAGTCATGCCAATGACTGGCGCGAGGTCGAACCGGGACTGAGCGGCATTGGTCTCGTGCCCACCATCGCCATCGGCCAGCGGGCGCTGCTGGTGCAAACGCCGGATGGCAATGTGCTGTGGGATTGCGTGCCGATGCTCGACGACACCACCGCGGCGCGCCTGCTGGCGCTGGGCGGGGTCAAGGCGATATGCTTCTCGCACCCGCATTTTTATACCGGCATGGTGGAATGGAGCGAGGCGCTGGGCGGCGTGCCGATCCGGCTGCCCGAGGCGGACCTGGCCCATGTGATGCGTCCCAGCCCGCTGATCGAACCCTGGAGCGGAGACCGCCTGGACATCCTGCCCGGCGTCACCGTGCATCGGCTGGGCGGCCATTTTGCGGGCAGCAGCGTGCTGGAATGGGGTGCCGGCGCCGATGGCCAGGGGGCGCTGCTGGTCGGCGACACCATTCAGGTCGTCCCGGCCGCAGGCTGGGTGAGCTTCATGCGCTCCTATCCCAACCTGATCCCGCTGCCGGCCCACACGGTGCGGGACATCGCCGACCGCGTGGCTGACCTGGCGTTTGACCGGATCTATGGCGGCTGGTGGGACAAGGTCATTGCCAGCGACGCCAAGGCCGCGGTGGCCCGCTCGGCCGCACGCTATATTGCAGCTCTGGTCTAGCTGCCTTTGCGGTCAATGCCGCGTTTGATCAAGCTGGTTTGCCAGAATGTGCTCAACCGCGCGCGACAAGAGCTGCTCGAATTCTTCGACCTGCGCCGGGGACGCCCCGAGTTTGGCCAGGTGTGGCGCAGAGGTCCGGATACCCGCCACGTATTCGGCTAATTGCTGCTCGAACGCGCCGGTGACAAAGACGTCATAATCCAGTTGGGGCGCACAATCGCACGCACGCTCACGCTTCCGAACGCTTGACCTGGCGGGATACCGCACCGCCATTTCCGGCGGCATGATGATCGGCACATAGAGAAGCTTGCAGTCAAATTCTGCAAGGCCACTGTCTTGGAACAAGGTGTTGAGAAGCGGCTCCACAGCCCGCCGGCACCTCTGTGCCGCGGGGGTGGCCAATTTGTAAATCTCGAAAGAGGCCAAGAAAAGCACCGCGTCCCCCGAGCTAGTCCTTGCCGACCGCCTAAATGTCTAAGCTGCCAGGTCGGCGACCACCGCGTCGAGCACCGGCCAGCCGCGGTCGGTGACGCGCAGATTGCCATTGGGCAGGGTCTCGACAAAACCATAGCCCTTGAGCGCGGCGATCTGGGCCGGGTTGATCTGGCGGCCCGACAAAGCGGTAAAGCGGGCCGGGGAAATGCCCTCCTTGAGGCGCAGGCCCATGACGAGGAACTCGTCGCCCTGCTCCTCCCAGGTCAGCACATCGTCCACCACCATGCCATGGCCCTTGGCCAGCACGTGCTTCTGCCACTCGAAGGGCAGTTTTTCGTCGGCGGTGGCGTGGCGCTGGTTGTTGATCATCAGCCGACCATGGGCGCCCGGGCCGATGCCGGCATATTCGCCATAGCGCCAGTAGAGCATGTTGTGCTCACTCTCCTGGCCGGGGCGGGCATGGTTGGAAATCTCATAGGCCGGCAGGCCCGCTGCCGCGGTCAATTCCTGCGTCATTTCATAGAAATCGGCGGCCAGGTCCTCGCCGGGAATGGTGAGCTTGCCGGCGGTCTGCAGGTCGAAATAGCGCGTGCCCTGCTCGATGGTGAGCTGGTAGAGGCTGATATGGCCCTGGGCCATCCAGAGTGCTTCCTTGAGCTCGTCTTCCCAGTCCTCAAGCGTCTGGCGCGGCCGTGCATAGATCAGGTCAAAGCTTGACCGCTCGAACACCGATTGCGCGACGCGCACGGCGGCCACGGCCTCCTCGACCGAATGACGCCGGCCCAGTTCGGCCAGGGGGCCGGGCCGCAGCGACTGTACGCCGAGCGACACGCGATTGACGCCGGCGGCGCGGAAACCACGGAAGCGATCGACCTCGACGCTGGTGGGATTGGCCTCGAGCGTGATCTCGGCCTTGGGCTCGACGGTCCAGTGCCGGGCAATGGCGTCGATGATCCGGGCCGTGCTCGACGGCGACATCAGCGAGGGCGTGCCGCCGCCGAAAAAGATCGATTGCACGACGCGACCGGGCGCCAGCTGGGCGGCATAGGCGATTTCGCGCTCATAGGCGGCGACATAGCCATCCTCGTCAAAAGCGCCGCGATGGACGTGGCTATTGAAGTCGCAATAGGGGCATTTGGCCGCGCAGAAGGGCCAGTGCACATAGACCCCGAACAGATCGTTGGGGTTATTTTTCAATCTGGGCCTCGTAGAACTGCGCGAAGGCGCGGGCGCGGTGGCTGAGGCCGGGCTGGCCGGGGGCCCAGGAATGCTTCATCTCGGCCGGCATCTGGCCGAAGGTGATGTCAAAGCCCTTGGGCATGAAGACCGGGTCATAGCCATGGCCGACCGCGCCGCGGGGCGGCCAGACCAGGGTGCCCTCGACCTTGCCGACATAGAGCACGTCGCGGCCATCGGGATGGGCCAGGCACATGGTGGCGTTGAACGAGGCGCCTCGGAGGCCGGGCGAGGTGGCATTGGCGGCCTGCAGCGCATCTTCGACCCGCTTCATGGCGTGGTTGAAATCGCGCGGCACGCCGGCCCAGTCGGCGGTATAGACGCCCGGATCGCCATTGAGCGCGTCAACGCAGAGCCCCGAATCATCGCTGAGCGCCAAGAGGCCGGTGGCCTGGGCGGCAGCGTGGGCCTTGAGCCGGGCATTTTCTGCGAAGGTCGTGCCGGTCTCTTCCGGCTCGGGCAGGCCGAGCTCGCCGGCCGAAACTATGTCGAGACCGAAAGGCTCGAACAGCTCGCGGAATTCGGTGAGCTTGCCCGCATTGTGGGTGGCCAGCACCAGCCGATCGCCCGAACGCAGGCGGGGCAGGCTCATTTGCCGCTACCCATCTTGGAGGTGTTCATGGTCGTGTTCATGGTCGAATTCTTGGGCTTGGCATCGAGTGCCCGGGCCACGTCGCGCCAGAGCGCGCAGTTTTCCGGCGAGGCCTGCCGCTGGGGGCCAGCCTGACGGGCGACCGATTTGCCGGCAACGAGCTTTTTGAACCAGGTGATCATGCTGAAAGCGCCGCTTGCTGGAGAAGGGTAAGGTCGGCAATGCCCTGTTCGGCCAGGGACATCAGAGAATTGAGTTCATCGCGGCTGAAGGGAGCCTGTTCGGCGGTGCCCTGGATCTCGACGAACTTGCCGCTGCCGGTCATGACGAAATTGGCGTCGGTATGGGCCTCGACATCCTCGAGATAGTCGAGATCGAGCACGGGGGCGCCGCGATAGATGCCGCAGGAAACCGCGGCGACCGAATCACGCAGCGGGTTGGAACGGGTGAGCTTGCGCTCCTCCATCCACTTGATGGCGTCGACCAGCGCCACATAGGCGCCGGTGATGGCCGCGGTGCGGGTGCCGCCATCGGCCTCGAGCACGTCGCAATCGAGGGTGATCTGGGCTTCGCCCAGCGCCTGCATGTCGACCACGGCGCGCAGGCTGCGGCCGATCAGGCGCTGGATTTCCTGGGTGCGGCCGGTCTGCTTGCCGGCAGTGGCCTCGCGGCGGTTGCGGCTGCCGGTGGCGCGCGGCAGCATGCCATACTCGGCGGTGACCCAGCCCTGGCCCTTGCCGCGCAGCCAGCTTGGCAGGCTGGTTTCGACCGAGGCGGTGACCAGTACCTTGGTATTGCCGAACGAGACGAGGCAGGAGCCCTCCGCCTTCATGGCGACGTTGCGTTCGATGGCGACGGCGCGCAGCTGGTTGGGTTGACGTCCGGAAGGCCGCATCAGTTTTCCACTTGGCAATTGCTGTTAACCGCCTCTTAACCCTCCTTGAGCCTGCTCACAAGCCGCGGGCGCTTGGCGGATGGCAGCAATGCGCCTAAATGAGTGACCACAGTTAAAGCGGACGATTTTAGCAAAAACCATGAGCCAGCTGCCGCAAGACTTTCTGAGCGTGCTCAATGCCCGCAGCCAGGACATTTTCCGCCGCATCGTCGAGCGCTATCTCGATACCGGGGCGCCGGTGGGCTCGCGCGATCTCAGCCGCATGCTGCAGGGCGGGCTGTCGCCGGCCTCGGTGCGCAATGTCATGGCCGATCTCGAAGATCTCGGGCTGATCGCGGCGCCGCATACCTCGGCCGGCCGGGCGCCGACGCAGGAGGGGCTGCGGTTTTTCGTCGATGCCATGCTCGAAGTGGGCGCGGTCAATGAAAGCGAGCGCAGCCAGATCGCCCAGTCTATCCAGGGCCAGAAGGGGCAGGTCGAGGATGTGCTGACGGAAGCCAGCCAGCTGCTCAGCGGGCTCAGCCATGGCGCCGGCGTGGTGATCGCCACCAAGGCTGACATGGTGCTGCGGCATCTCGAATTCGTGCGGCTCGATTCGACCCGGGCCATGGCCATCCTGGTCGGCCAGGACGGGCAGGTGGAAAACCGCATCATGGAGACGCCGCCGGGGCTTACCGCCAGCGCGCTGACCCAGGCGGGCAATTTCATTGCCCATCACGTGGTGGGACGGACCCTGGCCGAGGCGCGCAAGGTGCTGGCGGCGCAGCGGGCCGAGCAGCGGGCCGAGCTCGACGAGCTGACGCAGAAGCTGGTCGATGCCGGCATTGCCACGCTCAGCCAGAGTTCGCCCGCCAGCGCGCCGACCGTCATCGTGCGTGGAAGAGCCAATCTACTCAACGACACCATGGCATCAGACGAATTGCTGCGCATGCGGCAATTGTTCGACGAGCTCGAAAGCAAGGACGGGCTGCTCGAACTGCTCGGCGATGCCGACAAGGCGCAGGGCGTGCGCATCTTCATCGGCTCGGAGAACAAGCTGTTTTCCCTCTCGGGCTCGTCGGTGATCCTGAGCCCCTACAAGGATGCCAATGACAAGGTCGTGGGCGTCTTGGGGGTGATCGGGCCGACCAGGCTCAACTATGCGCGCATCGTGCCGGTGGTGGATTACACCGCCCATGTCATCACCGCGATGATGGCGCGCAAGCGGTGACGCGGAGGCCTATCGGCGCAGGCAGGGTTGAAATCACCCCGATATTAGCCGATATGCGGATCAAATCCTTTGGTATGTGCGGAAACAGCAATGATGAGCGACGAGAACGCCGCCTCAGGCGAAGTGCCTGAAGTCGAAGTCCCGGTTGAACAGACCGATGAGAACATCGAGAGCATCGATCCGACCGTGGCCCTGCGGGCGGAAAACAGCGAGCTCAAGGACCGCGTGCTGCGCACCGTTGCCGAGATGGAAAACCTGCGCAAGCGCACCGAGCGGGAAGTCAGCGATACACGCACCTATGCCATTGCCGGCTTTGCGCGCGACATGCTGAGCGCCACCGATGCGCTGAGCCGCGCGCTGATGATGCTGCCGCCCGAAGCCCGCGATTCGGGTGACGCGACCACCAAGACGCTGATCGAAGGCATCGAGATGGCCGAGCGCGAAATGCAGCGCCTCCTGGCCAAGCATGGCGTCAAGCCGATCGAGGCGGAGGGGCAGAAATTTGACCCGCACCGGCATCAAGCCATGTTCGAGGTCCCCGATCCCAGCAAGCCCGAGGGCACGGTGGTGCAGGTGGTGCAGGCTGGCTTTGCCATCGGCGACCGCATCCTGCGCCCGGCCATGGTCGGCGTCGCCAAGGGCGGCCCGAGCCACGCGCCGGCTGACGAAGCGATCGACAAGAGCGTCTGATCTGACTCAGCCACCATCAGCGTTTCACGTGAATCCCCGCGCCAGCGGGGATTTTTTTATGGGCAGGGAAAGCTGGCTTACCGTGCCTTCTTTGACATCCCCTTTGGCATCTTCCAAGTCGCCTTGAATATCAGGAGGTTGATACCGACTTCGAGGTCAAGCGAATCCGCGAACAAGCCTCTGTTGAATGCCAGCCGATAGTCTTCTACGGCATCAACAAGTGATGTCCCGCTGATGACCGCCTTCCTTATCGCGGTGAAAAGGTGATTAAGCGGCTTGAATGCCAGCGTTCCGTCGTCTTTGCCCGAATAGCCGTGCAGATCGATCAAGGCCCAGGGTGAATGACTTGGATCAAAAGCGGAAAGGCTATTGTTCAAGAAAAGCAGCTGCGGCGGCGCAATTATTTCCCGCTGTTGTTTACTCCAGGGGCGAGCGATGACTGCGTCGATATCCTTTTGCTCAAGTCCATCGTGCGGCAGCTTTATCCGGATATGTTTGCCAAGCGACTTGTCGAAGGCATTCAGGACCTCAAGCAATGGCTTTGTCCGAACGGAGTCGGTGCTGTAGGCGGCATTAAGCAAAACCCAAAGTTCTGGGACCACGCCGCCGCTGCCGCCGGCAAACTCACCGCTGCGTTCAACGTAATCCATTTGGCGTCCCTCGCTGTGTACGCCACAATAACAAAATAGACTGCCACACGCAAAGCACAGCTAGAGGCCTGAATTGTACGAAGAATGCCCGCTATCGCCTTGGAAGCAGCATTTGCTGATACGACTCTGGTCTTCTGCGGCTCTACTATCCCAGGATTTCCCGGCTCATCACCCGCTCGACACCGGCCTCTGCCATGTCCGCCCAAGCCCTTTCGAGGCTGCCATCATTGTCGATGGCCCGCGTGGCATCCTCGATGACGGTGACGTCAAAGCCGGCGGCCGCGCCATCGATGGCAGTCCAGCCGACGCAATAGTCGGTGGCCAGTCCCACCACATAGAGCCGGCCGAGATCGCGCTCATTGAGATAACCGGCCAGTCCCGTCAGCGTCTCGCGGTCGGCTTCCTGGAAGCCGGAATAGGAATCGATGGCGCGGTTATAGCCCTTGCGCAGGATCAGCTGGGCTTGCGGAATGTCGAGATCGGCCGAGAGCGCCGCGCCATGGCTGTTCCAGACGCAATGGTCCGGCCAGAGCACCTGGTTGCCATAGGAAAGGTGCACCGTCTCGAAAGGGACCTTGCCGGGATGCTGGCTGGCAAAGGAGATATGGTCGGCCGGATGCCAGTCCTGGGTGCAGACGACATGGGTGAACTTCCTGGCCAGGGCGTTGATCAGCGGCACCACGGCATCGCCATCGGCCACGGCCAGGCTGCCGCCGGGCAGGAAGTCATATTGCACATCGACCACGAGCAGCACGTCGCGCGGCGAAATTTCGATGGTCATGGCTTGCCTTCCCAAAATATCAAATCTGCACCCATTGTGCATGCATAAGCCCACGCACCGAATTGCCCAGCCAGACTGCCTCGGCGGACTCAAGGTCGGCAAGCGTCAAAACCGCTTCCTGCGCCTTGCCCTTCGCGAGCAGCTCGGCGCGCAGCGTGCCGGGCAGCAGGCCCGACGTCAGGGGCGGTGTCAGCAGCATGCCGTTCCGTTCGACAAACAGACTGGTGATCGAGCCCTCGGTCAGCTCGCCGCGCTCGTTGCGGAACACCACCTCGTCCACGCCATGTTCCGTCTGGGCCCGCTGGCGCGGGGCGTCGTAGAAATCGCGATTGGTCGTCTTGTGCACCAGCCAGAGGCTCTGGCTGTCGAGGCGGTCATCGGCGATCATGAAGCGGAAGACCGGCGGATTGGGCGGCAGCGGCACCGCGGTCAAAGCCGGGCCGCTTGCGTCGAGGGTCAGACGGACCCGCATGGGCTGGGTGAAGACCTGGGCGTCAAGCAGGGCGTCGATCGCGGCCAGATCGCAGGGCAGGTCGAAAAAAGCCGCCGAGGCGGCCAGGCGGTCGAGGTGACGCTGGCGCAGGGCATAACCCGATTCGGGCGTCCAGAGCAGGGTCTCGATCAGGGTGACCGGATCGGGGGGATTGGTGAAGAAAGCCATTTTGAGCAAAGCCTCGCGATATTCATCCTCGGCCGTGCTGTCGGCGACCACGCCGCCGCCAATGCCGATTCTGCCGCGTCCTTGAGCGTCGATGATGGCGGTGCGGATGGCGACGTTGAATTCCAGGTCGCCACTGGGCGCCACGTAGCCGATCGAGCCGGTATAGACGCCGCGCGGACCGGCCTCGACATCACGGATGATTTCCATGGCGCGCAGCTTGGGGGCGCCGGTGATCGAGCCGCAGGGAAAGAGGTTTTCCAGCAGGGCCGTGGTGCCGATGCCGGGCCGCGCCGTCGCGGTAATGCCCGAGGTCAGGGTATGGAGGGTGCGGTAGGTTTCGACGGTGAACAGGTCGGTGACCCTGACCGAGCCGATCTCGGCAATGCGGCCCAGATCATTGCGCAGCAGATCGGTGATCATCAGGTTTTCGGCGCGGTTCTTGGGGTCGGCGGCCAAAGCGGCGCGGCCGGCCTGGTCTTCGGCAAGGCTGCGGCCGCGCTTGCGCGTGCCCTTCATCGGCCTTGCGGTGAGCTGGTCACCCCGGCGGGCGACGAAGAGTTCGGGCGAGCGCGACAATATCCAGTGCTCGCCGGTATTGAGCAGGGCGCCATAGGCTGCCTGCTGCTGGCGAACCAAGGCCAGATAGAGCGCGACCGGATCGCCCTCGAGCCGGAACTCGGCCGGGAAGGTGAGGTTGACCTGATAGGTGTCCCCCGCCGCAATCAGGGCTTTGACCCGCTCGAAGGCCCTGGCATATTGCGCCAGGCTGAGGCTGGGGACGATATCGCGGGCGCGGCCGCTGCGGGTGCCGACTAGATCGGCCAGATAGGCAGCGGCGGCGGCGGCATCGAGCCGCTGCGGGGCCTCATAGAGGCCGAACCACAGCAGCGGCGTTGCGCTGCGCGCGGGCAAGAGAGCGGCCAGGCGCTCCTCAAAGACCAGGCCTGCCTCATAGGCCAGGTAGCCAGCGGCCCAGAGGCCCTGGCGCTGGGCCTGCTCCAGTCGGGCCAGCGCGGCGCGCACGCCATCGGCGTCATGGGCCACGAGCATCGCGCCTGGTGCAGTGAACAGCAGGCTGGTCGCGCCCGGATTGAGCGTATCGTGCAGCAGGATGGAGCCGGGCGTGAACATGGCGTGGTTCTAGGGCTTCGCAGGCGCAAAGAAAAGTGCGCCGCCCGGCGCGGGCATCTTGATTAATTCCTGCCGCTGAAGATAGTGCGGTGCCGGCCGCCGATGCGCCCGGCTTTGGGGACATTTTGTCATGAATACCTTCCTGAAGGGCAGCCTTGTCGCCCTGGTGCTGCTTGCCGGTGCCGTGCCGGCCCTGGCCGAGACCGTCGAGTTCACGCTGATCAATGGCAGCAGCCAGTCGCTGCATTATTTCTATACCAATCCCAGCAATATGGAGGAGTGGGGTGACGACCTGCTCGGTCCGGACGGCACGCTGGAGCCCGGCGAGCAGGGCACCGTCACCATCGGCGATGGTTCGGACCAGTGCGAGTATGATTTCCGCTTCGAGACCGGCGAAGGCGCCATCCTTGAAGTCATGGCCGTCGATATCTGTTCGCTCAACAGCTACACGCTGCAGGACTAGGCCTTACGCGGGACCGGCCGCCGGGCCGGTCCCCCAGCGCCTCTGACCGCGCCCAGAGCCGCCGCAATGCGGCGCCAGCCGGCAAATGTACCCTATGAGCGCTTGAAGCCGTACGGGGACCCCCCTATATACCCGACAGGCCCGGCAATGGGCGCAATTTCAATTGCAAGGAACCCGGTCCTTCGGGGCCACGGAACTGCCTCGCGAGAGGGGCTCCAGCATGGGTTTGCTGAATAGAGAGGCTAGAGTAATGGCTAAAGTCATCGGTATCGATCTGGGCACCACCAATAGCTGCGTCGCAGTGATGGACGGCGCCAATCCCAAGGTTATCGAAAACGCTGAGGGTGCGCGCACCACCCCCTCCATGGTCGCCTTCTCCAAGGACGGCGAGCGTCTGGTCGGCCAGCCGGCCAAGCGCCAGGCCGTGACCAATCCCGAGGGCACGCTGTTTGCCGTCAAGCGCCTGATCGGTCGTCGCTATGACGACAAGGTCGTGGGCAAGGACAAGAATCTGGTGCCGTTCAAGATCGTGGCCGCCGACAATGGCGATGCCTGGGTCGAGGCATCCGGCGAGAAGTACTCGCCGAGCCAGGTCTCGGCCATGATCCTGCAGAAGATGAAGGAAACCGCCGAAAGCTATCTCGGCGAGTCCGTCACGCAGGCCGTCATCACCGTGCCCGCCTATTTCAACGACAGCCAGCGTCAGGCCACCAAGGACGCCGGCAAGATTGCTGGCCTCGAAGTGCTGCGCATCATCAACGAGCCGACGGCGGCCGCTCTGGCCTACGGCCTGGACAAGCGCAATACCGGCACGATCGCGGTCTATGACCTTGGCGGCGGCACGTTCGACGTGTCGATCCTTGAGATCGGCGACGGCGTCTTCGAGGTGAAGTCGACCAATGGCGATACCTTCCTGGGCGGCGAGGATTTCGATCACCGCCTGGTCGACTATCTGGCCGACGAGTTCAAGAAAGAACAGGGCATCGACCTGCGCACCGACAAGCTGGCGCTGCAGCGTCTGAAGGAAGCGGCTGAAAAGGCCAAGATCGAGCTGTCCAGCTCGACCCAGACCGAAATCAACCTGCCCTTCATCACCGCCGACGCGTCGGGCCCCAAGCATCTGACGCTCAAGCTGAGCCGGTCGAAGCTGGAAAGCCTGGTCGATGACCTGATCCAGAAGACCATCGAGCCGTGCAAGATGGCCATGAAGGATGCCGGCGTCACCGCGGCCCAGATCGACGAAGTCGTGCTGGTCGGCGGCATGAGCCGCATGCCCAAGGTGCAGGAAATCGTCAAGCAACTGTTCGGCAAGGAGCCCCACAAGGGCGTCAATCCGGACGAAGTCGTGGCGCTGGGCGCGGCCATCCAGGCCGGCGTGCTGCAGGGCGACGTCAAGGACGTGCTGCTGCTCGACGTGACCCCGCTGTCGCTGGGCATCGAGACCCTGGGTGGCGTGTTCACCCGGCTGATCGATCGCAATACGACCATTCCGACCAAGAAGAGCCAGACCTTCTCGACCGCCGAGGACAACCAGAGCGCCGTGACGATCCGGGTGTTCCAGGGCGAGCGCGAAATGGCCGCCAACAACAAGCTGCTGGGCAATTTCGATCTGGCCGGCATCCCGCCCGCTCCACGCGGCGTGCCGCAGGTGGAAGTGACCTTCGACATCGATGCCAACGGCATCGTGCAGGTTTCGGCCAAGGACAAGGGCACCGGCAAGGAGCAGCAGATCCGCATCCAGGCCTCGGGTGGCCTGAGCGACGCCGATATCGAAGCCATGGTCAAGGAAGCCGAGCTCAATGCCGATGCCGACAAGCGCAAGCGCGAAGCGGTGGAAGCCAAGAACCAGGGCGAGAGCCTGATTCATTCGACCGAGAAGTCGCTCAGTGAATATGCCGACAAGGTGTCGGCCGAGGACAAGGCCGCCATCGAGACCGCCATTGGCGAACTCAAGGCCGTGCTCGACGGCGACGATGCCGAAGTGATCAAGGCAAAGACCGACGCGCTCGGCCAGGCCGCGATGAAGCTGGGCGAAGCCATGTACAAGGCCAGCCAGGCGGAAGCCGAGGCCAAGGCCAATGGTTCGGACGATGACGGCGATGACGACGTGGTCGATGCCGATTTCGAAGAAGTCAGCGACGACGACGACAAGAAGTCCGCCTAAGCGGCGTCAATCCACCAGATAAAGGGGTCCGGCAGCAGCCGGGCCCCTTTTTGTTTGAAATAGAAGTGGGTATGGTGATCCATGAACATTCCAGACCCCCAAACCTTCACCGACCCCGACAAGTTGCGCAAGCTGATGGCCAATGCCGTCCGCCTTGGTTATGACGACTTGGCGTTTCAATGCAAAATGCGTATCGCCGAGCTGGTGGGCGCCGCCCACAATGAGAGCCCGGTCGAACGCGAGTTCTGGACCGGCCTGGCCGCGGCCGAAGAGCTGCGCACCGCCGACAATGGCCGGGTAACGCGCCTGGTCAAGGTGCGCGCCAAGCACAAGCGCGTCGGCGCCGAAAAGGTGCTGAGCGACCAGATGATGGAAGACGCGCTCAGCGACGGCTTTGACAAGCTGGTCGAGCACGGCCGGGGCGACCTGACCGGCGAAGCCATTGTGATGCGCCACGAAGACACCTTCAGCGTCGACGTGGTCAATGCGGCGCGCAAGAAGCTGATGGACAAGGGCGTCGCCGTCGCCGACGTCGCCGGCTAAGTCCATTTCGAGGTGGCCGCTGCCGTACGGGCAGGGCCACGATGGTCCCAACGGGCTGCCAATGGATCCTGGTCTGGCGGCCTGTTCATCCCCCGCGCCTCCGCTCATGGCGCCGCGCGCCGGACGCTGCCCGTCAATCCCCTGCATCCTGCCGGCGCGCCCTGTTGAGCGCCACAGCGCATTTACCAAGGCCTGCCCGGCGTTTCACGTGAATCAGGCCGACCAGCTCGCCGAGCCGGGTCCCATTGCCGCAAATTCTTCATGATTGAGCCCAATTGCGGGCCGGTTCCCCCTGTCCAAAGGGGGACCGCAACCCACAAGGCGTCGCCATGACCGACAGCACTTCTCCCGGCGATCCGCAGGACTCGATCGGGCGCCTCGCCGAACTGATCGGCGGCGATCCGACGGCCGCCCTGGATGCCGACATGAAGGCGGTGCTGGACATGCTGACGCAGCTGGGCGCGCAGCGGCTGGACCAATTGACCCCATCGGCCGCCCGAGCGCAGCCGGGGCTGCCCGATGCCGTGGCGGCGCTGATGGCCGTGGCGGGGACCGTTGCCGACGACGACGGTGTGGTCAGCGAGGACGTGACGATCGGCGGCGCGGCGGGCGACCTGCCGGGGCGGCTCTATCGGCCGGCCGGCCTGCTGCCGCGACTCAATCCGATGGTGCTCTATTTCCATGGTGGCGGTTTTGTCACCGGCGATCTGGACAGCCATGACGGCTCGGCCCGCGGCCTGGCGCGGCGCAGCGGCGCCATCGTGCTCGCGGTGGACTATCGCCTGGCGCCCGAACACGCCTGGCCAAGCGCCCATGAGGATGCCTGGGCGGCCTGGACCTGGCTGGGCGATCAGGCCCACCGCCTGGGCGGGGATCCGCGCCGGGTGGCTGTAGCGGGCGAAGATGCCGGCGCCAATCTGGCGGTGCATGTGGCGCTGCGGGCGCGCGATGGCCGGGGACACCGGCCCATCCATCAGGCCCTGATCCACCCCATGGCCGGAACCGATTTCAGCACACCCGCCTATGGCGAGACCTTGCGGGCCCTGCCGATTGACATGCCAGCCATGCGCTGGCGGCTGCGGCAGCTCTTTGCCGATGGCCTGCCCGAAGACGAGCCGCTGCTCAATCTGGCGACGCGTCACGACCTGGCCGGCCTGCCGCCGGCGAGCATCATCCTGGCGCAGGTCGATCCGCTGCGCTCGGAGGGCGAACTGCTGACGGCGGCGCTGCAACAGGCCGGTGTGCCGGTCAGCTGCACGGTCTATGCCGGTGTGACGCAGGGATTTTTCGGGCTGGGCCAGATCGTCACCAAGGCACTGTTTGCCCAGGCCGAACTGGCCGACGCCCTGGCGCGGGCCTTTGCACCGCCGGCGCGTTAGCCAAAGCCTGCTCAGCCATGTTGAAGAGGGCGCGCGCTCTTGCTACAGAGCGGGGAATTGGTTGACCCTCTGGCGCCGACACGGCTCTTGCCGCCCCAAAAATGCATCCGGGGCGATGAAAGCAGTGTTGCGACGCCGAGCCCCTTGCGGGCTGCGGGGGCGATGGCCATCTAGGGGCTAGGTTTGGTCGGGCGCGCCTGTCGCGACCGGCAATGCATTGGAGACGTGCTTCTTGTCCAAACGCGATTTCTACGAGGTGCTCGGCGTCGACAAGGGCGCCGATGACGCTGCGCTCAAGAGCGCCTATCGCAAGCTTGCCATGGCGCATCACCCGGACCGCAATCCGGGCAATGACGCAGCCGAGGCCAAGTTCAAGGAAATCAGCGAGGCCTATGACACGCTCAAGGACGGCCAGAAGCGGGCCGCCTATGACCGGTTCGGCCATGCCGCCTTCGAAAATGGCGGTGGCCGCGGCCCGGCCGGTTTCGGCCCGGAATTCACCTCCTCGATGTCCGATATCTTCGACGATATCTTCGGCGACTTCATGGGTGGTGGGGGCGGCCGGCGCGGTGGCGGCGGCGCGGCCAAGCTGCGCGGCAGCGACCTGCGCTATAATCTGGAAATCAGTCTCGAAGAGAGCTTTGAGGGCCGCACGGTCGAGATCGACGTGCCGACCCTGGTGGGCTGCACCACCTGCGAGGGCTCGGGCGCCAAGCCGGGCACCGGCACCCATACCTGCCGGCAGTGCAATGGCCATGGCAAGGTGCGCGCCGCCCAGGGCTTTTTCACCATCGAGCGGACCTGCCCGGTTTGCCAGGGCCGCGGCCAGATGATGGACCAGCCCTGCACCGATTGCGGTGGCCAGGGCCGGCGCCAGGAAAACCGCACGCTGAGCGTCGACATTCCCCAGGGCATCGAGGACGGCACCCGTATCCGGCTGGCCAATGAGGGCGAGGCGGGGCTGCGCGGCGGCCCACCGGGCGATCTTTACATCTTCATTTCGCTGCGGCCGCATGACCTGTTCCAGCGCGACGGCGCCGATCTCTTCGCCCGCGTGCCCATCGCCATGACCACTGCGGCGCTTGGTGGCGAGTTCGAGGTGCCGACGCTTGATGGCGCCCGCGCCAAGGTCAAGGTGGCCGCCGGCACCCAGCCGGGGCAAAGGGTGCGGCTCAAGGGCAAGGGCATGCCGGTGCTGCGCAGCAAGGATGTCGGTGACATGTATGTGCAGCTCGATATCGAGACGCCGCAGGCACTCAGCCGCAGGCAGCGCGAGCTGCTGGAGGAATTTGCCAAGCTCGAAACGCAGGAAACCAACCCGACCTCGGGCGGCTTCTTCGACAAGCTCAAGAAGATGTTTGAGGCTTGAGGCGGAAGAGAAATCGCTCCGGTGGAGCGATTTCCCGCCTCAAGGCCATGAGAGCCAGGCTCGAATGGCACGACGCTGTCGCCCTTTCCGGCCCCTTGCTTCTCTTTAGCGTTTCACGCCCCCTGCTGCGGGCTGAACTCCATCCAGAAATATTCCCAGACATGGCCGTCCAGATCGGCGATGGAGCGGCCATACATGAAGCCATGGTCCTGCGCCTCGCGCACTTCGGTGCCGCCCGCCGTGAGCGCCGCCGCGGCGATGGCGTCCACCGCTTCCCGGCTGTCGCGCGACAAGGCATAAAGTGCCTGGGTGTGCGTCTTGGGATCAGGGATGGGCGCGGGCGAAAAGCTCAGAAATTTCTCATGCGTCAGCAGCATGAAGTAGATGGCCTCGCTGAACACGATACAGGCGCCGGTCTCGTTGCTGAATTGGGCATTGTGGTCAAAACCGAGGGCCTTGTAATAGGCCATTGATGCGGGCAGGTCGCGCACCGGAATATTGACGAAGATCGAAGCGGCCATTGCTGGTCTCCCTGTGGTGGCAAGCTGCCGAATGAGCGCGGGCCTGCCAATTGTCTTGCAGCGACGCGCCAGAGCGGTCAATTTCGACATCTGCGCAACAGGAATGCAAGATGAAGACCGCACTGACGCTTTCGGGCTCCATCCGCAGGGGCTCGCAGAACCGCAAATTGCAGGCCCATATGGGCCGCCAGCTCGACGCCGCCGGGGTCGCCGTCACCGCGCTCGACCTGGGCGATTTCGACCTGCCCATCTTCAACGAGGATCTCGAGGCCGACCAGGTGCCGGCGGCGGCGGTGCGGCTGGCGGCGCTGTGGCGCAGCCACGACATCGTCTTCATCGCCACGCCCGAATATAATGGCGGGGTGCCGCCGCTGCTGGTCAATGCCATTACCTGGATCAGCCGGCAGAAGCCGAGCCCGTTCCGCCACGCCATTTTCGGCATTGGCGGGGTCAGCTCGGGCAAATATGGCACCATCTGGTCGCTGAGCCACCTGCGCGAATCGCTGACCAAGGTGGGAGCGCTGGTGGTGCCGACGCTGCTGGGCATCGGCCCGGCCGAGGACGCCTTTGACGTCAATGGCGATTTTCTTGAGCCCGCCATCATCCGCAAGGTCGAGCAGATGGTGCATGAACTGACCCATTTCAGCCGAGGCTAGGATGCGCGCGCTCTATGTCACCCATCCGCAGGTAGAGATGGACGCGCAGATTCCGGTGCCGCTGTGGCGCCTGTCCGAACTGGGCCGGCAGCGGGCGCAGGCCTTTGCCGCGCGCGGCGTGGTGCCGGCGGGAGCGATGATCTTTTCCAGCCGGGAAACCAAGGCCATGGAGCTGGCCGATATCCTGGCCGCCGCGGCCGGCACGCTGGTGCTGAGCGACCACCTGATGGGCGAGAACGACCGCAGCGCCACCGGCTTTCTGCCGCCAAGCCTGTTCGAGGCCATGGCGGACCGCTTCTTTGCCGAACCCAAGGTCAGTGCTGAGGGCTGGGAGCGGGCGGTGGACGCGCAACGGCGCATTGTCGACACGGTCACCACCGTCCTGGCCAGCGTCCCGGCTGACACGCCCGCGGTATTCTGCGGCCATGGCGCGGTGGGCACGCTGCTCAAATGCCATCTGGCGGGAAGGCCGATTGCCCGGGTCGAAGACCAGAGCCGGCACGGCAACACAGGCGGCGGCAACTGCTTTGCCTTTGACCTCGACCCGCCGCGGCTGGGCGGCGAATGGGTGGCCATGGAAGACTTTGCGCCCGGCTGGTTCGGCTAGGTTTTTGACGAGGGCGCCTCGATCTCGGCCCCGGCCAGTTCAGCCGACAGAGCCCGCACGGCGGCAATCGCCTCGCGCTCGGCATCGGCCAGCGTGGTGCCGAACGGCACAACCATGCCCAGCCGCCGGTTCGGATCGTCGGACCAGACGACATGCACATAGGACGTGTTGTTAGTCAGGTCGTGGTTGAGATGGGTGAGCAACAGCTTGGACATCAGCAATATCCTGTGGTGGCAATGGGCAGAGGATAGTCCCGCCAACGGCCGACAAGTTCCAGGCTGCCTGAGACCTCATGGCTTGCCGACTGTGGTCTTTTGCTCTAGTCCGGGCCCATCAAACACATCGGAGGAAGACCATGGCTGGCCAGTTGATCGTGGGTCTGGACGTTTCGTCACGCGCGCGCGCCGAGGAGATCGTGGCGCTGCTGGGCGATGATGTCGACTTCTACAAGATCGGCTATCAGTGCTTTTACGGCGCTGACGGCTTTGCCCTGGGCAAGGCGCTGCTCGCCGCCGGCAAGAAGGTGTTCTTCGACCTCAAGCTGCTCGACATCGATAATACGGTTGAACAGGGTGTCGCCGCCATCGCCGAGACCGGCGCCACCATGCTGACCGTGCACGCCTATCCGCAATGCATGCGCGCCGCGGTCAAGGGCGCCGCCGGCTCGGATCTGACCATCCTGGGCGTCTCGGTGCTGACCTCGATGGATGATGCCGACCTCAAGGAAGCCGGCTTTGCCCGCGACACCGCCGGCCTTGTAGCGCTGCGGGCGCAGCAGGCGCGCGATGCCGGGATTGGCGGGCTGGTCGCCTCGGCGCATGAGGCACAGATGGTGCGGACCATTGTCGGGCCCAAAATGGCCGTGGTGACCCCCGGTATCCGCCCGGCGGGCAGCGCCCTGGGCGATCAGAAGCGGGTGATGAGCCCGGGTGAAGCGCTCAGCGCCGGCGCCAGCCATCTGGTGGTGGCGCGGCCGATCATCGAGGCGGCCGATCCGGCCGCAGCAGCAAGAGCGATCCTGGCTGAAATGGCCGGCGGGACCCGCCTGGCATGACCCAATATTCCGCCTGCATCGAGATGCTGTTCGTCCCCGAGACGGATGATATCCCGCGCCGCATCGCGCTGGCCAAGGCAGCGAGCTTCGACCTGGCCGAATTCTGGCTCTGGTCCAACAAGGATCTCGACGCTGTCGAGCGGGCGCTGGCAGAGACCGGCGTCAAACTGGCCGGCATTGTCGCCGAGCCGTTTGCCGAGCTGACGCGAGAGAGCGATCATGACCGGTTCCTCGCCGGCCTCGAACAAAGCCGCGACGTTGCCCTGCGCCTGGGCGCGCCGATACTGATCTGCCAGTCGGGGCCGCTGCTGGCGGGCATTGATCGGGCGCGTCAGCATGACGCCCTGGTCACCGCCATGGCCCGCTCGGCCGAGGTGCTGGCCGGTTCGGGCGTCAGACTGGCACTGGAGCCGCTCAATGACCGCGTCGACCATCCCGGCTATTACCTCACCAGCACCGCCGAGGCTCTCGACATTGTCGACGCCGTCGACCGGCCCGAGATCGGCCTCACCTATGACCTCTATCATTCCATGGTGATGGGTGAGGACCCCGAGACGGTCCTCTCGGGCCGGCTGAACCGGGTGTTCCACGTGCATATCGCCGACCATCCCGGCCGCAACCAGCCCGGCAGCGGGGAGCTGCCCATCAGGCAGAAACTGGCCTGGCTCGAGGCGCAGGGTTATGCCCGCGCGGTGGGCCTGGAATTCCGGCCGACGGGGACGACTGCGGATGCACTGGCGATGATGCGGGGGACGCTCGGCTAGGCCCCGCGCCTAAAGATCTTGTTCAAGCGGGAAGGGCGTCGGCTCCCAAACGTCTTCGATGTCGCATCGCTTGGCATTCTGCTTTTCCCAATCACGCAGAAGGCCCGCGACGGCAGGACGATCATTGGCACTGGCCAGTGCGATAAGCTGCCGCATGTGGTCCATCGGCTTCAGAAAATTGTTCGCCAGCCGGATATCCATTTCCCCCTCCCATCGCTTTCGGGGCTTTTCAAGGAGGGCTTCGCCCCTCGCCTTTATCGCGAGCCATTGGCCTTCGTCTTTGTCGATATAGGCCTGTGCCACCGCGCTGGCCTCCGATAATCGCCCCAGGGCGGCGAGCACAGAGGCGTAGAGGAAAGCGTCGTGCTCCAATAGCAATTCATTCTGGTGCTGCCAGTGCAGGCGGTCCTCCTGCATCAGGCGGTACAAGTCCTCGATCGAGGCCAGCGGCCGAAACGGGTGGTCCAATGTCTGCCGGATGGCTGCGGCCAGCGTGTCCTGAAAACCGGCGTCGGTGGACCAGCCGACAATCAATTCCCGCCACCAGTTATTGTCGAGGCGCCCCGTGGGCGGAGCGAACAGGATGCTGAAATGAGCCGTTGGCTTGGAAAAGGTCCGGTCAGAAGAGCCAAGGAAATGGATGTACCGATAAATGTGATGAACAGGACGCAGATAGAGCTTGCGCGGCTTCAAAGCCAGATCGGCATGTTCGGCAAGAATTGGCCGCGTCCAGCGCTTCACCTCTGCAACCGTCGTCATGGCCTGGGTCGGACCTCGATGATGAATATGATCATTCTAGGATAATTATCAGCGAGGCGCTTCGCAATGTCCTTGGGTATTTTGGTCAGTAAGCGCTAAAACTGATCAGCTGCCCAATGCCGGCAAGGGACGTAGAATGACCACTGCCTACTGGAACTACTTCATCTCGCTTGAGCGCGACTTCATAAGAACAATAGATTTTGTGGCCTTGGAGCCTGCAAACCAGCCCACTTATAGCGACAATTTTGCAAAGCTCATCCTCGCCGTAGGTAGCGAAGTGGATGTTCTTGCCAAGGCGCTATGTAAAGTGTCTCGCCGCAATCGCCCGCCGAAAACATCTTGCATTATCAGGGTGTTTTGACCGGCGCCTATCCCGGATTGCATACCGTTGAAATAGCCGTCGTTCGTAACGGCGACCGCGTGCTGCCGTGGACCAGTTGGGACCCTAACGGGGCCAATCAGTCTCCAGCTTGGTGGCGAGCCTACAATTCCATAAAGCACGATCGTGTGGTGAACTTTCCAAAAGCAAATCAACGAAACGCGCTAGAGGCGTTGTCAGGCCTATTGGTGTTAAATCTATACTACTACAAGGGAACGCCAGAGCCATACCCCCAGCTGTTAGACGGCGGCACACCTCAAAATCTCATAGTGAGCAGCAGTGCAAAACTTCCCGGACTTTGAAGCGACATATTTGCTGGCGTGAACTTGTCCCATAATGCCCTGCGCGCTGTCCCATGCCTCGCCCCGGATAGGTTCCGGGACAAGAATCTCATGGCTGGGCGGTGCGGGGATAAGCGGGCTGACTAGCCCGCCAGCCCATGCTTCTCCACCAAGCCATCCAGCGCCACCTGGGGCCGCGCGCCGATATGGCTGATGACTTCGTGCGCGGCGAGGCACCCGGTCTTGAGGGCGGATTCCATGGACTGGTTGCGCGCCAGGCCGAGCAGGAAGCCGGAGGCGAAGAGGTCGCCGGCGCCCGTGGCATCGACCACCTTGTCGATGGCAAAGGCGGGGACCGAGGTGATCTCGCCGTTGAACACGGCCATGGCGCCATCGGCGCCCATGGTGATGGCGGCGACTTCGGCATCCTTGGCGATCTGGCGCACGGCCTCGCCCAGGTCATCGGTCTCGTAGAGCGACTTGAGCTCATGCACATTGGCAAAGACATAGTCGATGGTCTTGGAGCGAATCAGATCCAAGAATTCGGCGCGGAAGCGGTCGACGCAGAACGGATCGGACAGGGTCAGCGCGGCGGCGCGCTCATGCTTGTGGGCATAATGGGCGGCCAGCACGAAGGCCTTCTTGGCTTCCACGGGATCCCAGAGAAAGCCTTCCATGAAGGTGATGGCGGCGCCACCGATCTCGTCGGGATGGATATCGGCCTCGGTCAGCTGGTGGCAGGCGCCCAGATAGGTGTTCATGGTGCGCTCGCCATCTTCGCTGAGAAAGATCATCGAGCGGGCGGTCAGCGCGCCGTTCTTGAGGCGGCTGGTATTGTAATGCACGCCGATGGCGTCGAGATCGACCGCAAAGACATCGCCCAGCACGTCATCGGCCACCTTGCCGACAAAGGCGGCGCGGCCGCCCAGAGAGGCGATGCCGGCGGCGGTATTGGCGGCGCTGCCGCCCGAGATCTGCTGCCGGCTGATCGGCATCTTGGCATAGAGGTCCTCGGCCCGATCGGTATCGATCAGGTGCATGATGCCTTCCTGCATGCCCTCCCGCTCGATGAAGCCCGGCTCGACCGGGGCAATGATATCGACGATAGCATTGCCGATGGTGAGGACGTCAAAGCGGGTCTGGGTCATGAACGGATCCGGGGTGAGAAAGCCGGATGCCGGTTTAGAGCAAGGCCGGGCTCGGCGCAACGCCTGCCATTCAGCGCTGCTCGATGATGGCGGTTACCAGGGCCTCGATATCCTCGCCGGCCTCGATGGCGATCTGGCCGTCGAGCAGCAGCACGGCCAGGCCATGCACCCGCGCCCAGGCGGCCAGGGCCACCACCCGGCCGCTGGCCAGATCCTGGCCGGTGACGTGGCGCAGGGTCTGGTAGGCGGCATGCGCGGCCATCTGCAGGCCGGGGCGATTGTCGCGCCGCAGCACCGGCGAGAACATCAGGCGGAAGAGGTTGGGGTTGTCGAGGGCGAACTTGACATAGATGCGCCCCATGGCCGTCATCGGGTCGAGCGTGTCACTGCTGGTCACGGCCTGCATCAGCGCGGTAAAGCGCTGGTAGCCGGTCACCGCCAGGGCTTCGAGCAGGGCGGCCCGGCTGTCGAAATGGCGATAGGGCGCTGCCGGCGACACCCCCACCGCCCGCGCCAGATCGCGCAGGCCCAGGCCAGCCTCCCCCTCCTTCTCCAGAATCACCAGGGCGGCCTGCAACAGGGCTTGGCGCAGGTTGCCGTGGTGATAGGGGGCATTGGCGATGGATGTTGACATTGCTTACTTCTGGCTGGCATGATGTGATCACTGATAACATGACATTGAGGGCCGGCCAATGATGATCGATCTGCTGCTGACCATTGCCCACCATCTGGCGGTCTTTACCCTGGTGGGCATCTTTGCCGCCGAATTCGCGCTGCTGCGGCCGGGCCTCAGCGGAGCGCGCATCGGCCAGCTGGCCAGGCTCGACGCGGCCTATGGCGGCGTGGCCGGGCTGGTTGTCGTGGTCGGCGTCTTGCGGGTGATCTTCGGCGCGGCGGGCTGGGAATATTATGTGTCCAGCCACGCCTTCTGGAGCAAGATGGGCGCTTTCCTCATCATGGGCCTGCTGACCATTCCGCCAACACTGGCGATCCGCAAATGGCAGGCGGCTTTCCAGGCCGATGCCGGCTACAGTCCCCACGCAGCCGCGATCGGCCGCAATCGACGCTTCCTGCATATCCAGGCCGGCTTCCTGCTGCTGATCCCGATCTTTGCCGCCATCATGGCGCGCGGCTAGGCGCTAGCCCTGATGCCGGGTGGCCGGCACGCTGGGCTGGGGCGTCTTGGGGGTGAAGCGGCACCATTGGGCGATCGGGCAGCGCCAGCATTCGGGCTTGCGCGCCTTGCAGATATAGCGGCCGTGCAGGATCAGCCAGTGATGGGCGTGCAGCAGATAGGGCGCGGGGATGACCCGGAGCAGGATCTGTTCGACGGCCAGCGGCGTCTTGGCCGGGGCCAGGCCGGTGCGGTTGCTGACGCGGAACAGATGGGTGTCCACCGCGATGGCCGGCTGCTTGAAGAAGATATTGAGCACCACATTGGCGGTCTTGCGACCGACGCCGGGCAGGGCCTCGAGCGCCGCGCGATCGGCCGGCACCTCGCCATTGTGCCGCTCGAGCAGCAGCTGGCTCAGGGCATAGACGTTCTTGGCCTTGGTGCGGAACAGGCCGATGGTGCGGATCAGCTCCTCGATCCGCTCGGGGCCCAAAGCCACCATGGCGGCTGGTGTCGGGGCCAGCTGAAACAGCATCCTGGTCGCCTTGTTGACCCCCACATCGGTGGCCTGGGCCGACAGCACCACCGCCACCAGCAGGGTAAAGGCGCTGGAAAAATCAAGCTCGCCCTTGGGCTCGGGCTCGATCTGCGCGAAGCGGGCAAAGATAGCCTCGACATCGGCCCTGGGCAGGGTCTTCACTTTTTTGGGTACGGGCATTTTCTCGCCTCTGATTCTGGGCCTATAGTTAGTCTCCAAGAGACCGCCATGCCAATGCAAGCTACGACCACCGCGCCGCTGTTCGTTGCCGAACTGACGCCCCACCGCCAGATGGGCGCGGGCGGCATCTGGCTGCTGGCCGGCCTGGCGGTCCTGCTGTTTGCCGCGCCGGGCCTGCTGCTGCTGGCGCCGGGCACAATTGCGGTCATGATCCTGCTGGCCCTGGCGGCAAGTGGCATCGCCGCCGGGCTTTATCTCGGCCTGCGCCAGGGCAAGCGGCGCGAACGGATCACCGTCTGGGCCGAGCAGATCGAATGGCAGGTGACCGACCGGACCGGCGCCAGGACGCTGCGCCGCTTCGCCCCGGCCACGGCGCGCTTGATGCTGACCCGTGACGCCTATGAAAGAACCATCGCCGTGCAGCTGCGCGATGGGACCGAGGTCTGCGAATTGGGCGCGTTCATGAGCCCGGAAGACAAGTCGAGCTTTGCCAAGGCGCTGGGCACCGCGCTGCGGCGCGCGCGCAGCTAGACGCCGGTAAAAACCGGGTCGCACTGCGCCGCAATCGGTTCTAAACAGACGCCAGGACAACCTGCTGACAATGGGGGTGGCGATGAACCAGATGGCACAGATGACCCTGGATGGCGACTACGACACGATTCGCGCCGCCATTCGCTATCTCAGCGAAAACGGTCCCGATATTGCCGATCTCAACCGCTTTGCCCGGGCGCTGGGCCTGACTGAACGGCAGCTGACCGACCTGTTCCGCCGCTGGTGCGGCCTTTCCCCCAAGAGCTTTGCCCAGGCGGTGGCGCTCGACCATGCCAAGAGCCTGCTACGCGCCAACCAGAGCGTGCTCGATACCACCTATGCGGTGGGGCTGAGTTCGACCTCGCGGCTGCATGATCTGTTTGTGGCCTATGAGGCCATGCCGCCCGGCATTTTCCGCGCCGGCGGGGCGGGGCTCGACATGATCTGGGGCGCCGCGCCCTCGCCCTTTGGCATGGCGGTGGTCACGGCCACCGACTATGGCATGAGCGGGCTGGGCTTTGCCGATGCCGAGACCACGATCGAGCAGGCCTTTGCCGACCTGGCCAATCGCTGGCCGCGGGCGCGCTTCACCCGCGACGATGCGCGAATCGCCCCGCTGGTGGCGCAGGCTTTCGATCCGGGCCGCTGGTCGGCCGAGCAGCCGGTGCGGGTGGTGCTGATCGGCACCGATTTCGAGGTCAAGGTCTGGGAAACGCTGCTGCGGATTCCGGTTGGCCAGGCGACAACCTATTCGGCCGTGGCCAATCATATCGGGCGGCCCACGGCGTCGCGCGCCGTGGGCGCGGCCGTGGGCAAGAACCCGATCAGCTTCGTGGTGCCCTGCCATCGCGTGGTGGGCACGGCAGGGGCGCTGACCGGCTATCACTGGGGCGTGCCGCGCAAGCGGGCGATCCTGGGCTGGGAAGCTGGCGTGATCTCGGCGGCGCATTGAGGCCGAGGGTTCCTGCCATTCGAGCGTAGTTCGCATGGCCTTCGCACCGAATTTCGCTCCACCGGCGCAAAATTGCCTTTGGCACGGCGCGAAGTTTCACGTGAATCGGTAAAGGCCTGGAACAAACGGGGGTCCGGCGGCTTGGTCATACACAACCCAGCCCCGGAGACCCGATGCCCATCAGCGCCCATTCCCTGATCATTGCCGTTTTCGTGGCGGCAGCGCTGATGCTGGCCTGGCATGTGTCGCATTCGCTGCTGGTGATCTTTTCCGGCATCCTGATCGCCACCGTGCTTGACGCTGCGGTGCGAGGGCTGCGCCGCGTGCTTCCCCTGCCCCGCCCAATTCTGCTGACGATCGTGACCATCGTCATTGCTGCCATCCTGGCTCTCACCTTCAGCCTCGGTGGAGTCAGCCTGTGGCGCAGTGTGCTTGATCTGTGGAATCTGCTGAGTACGGAAACGGCCCAGCTCTATGGCCAGCTCAAGGAACAGGGGCTGGTGGGCGGCGTCGACCAGACCGAACTCGAAACCACCATACGCGAGATGCTGCCCGACCCGACAGGCCTGTTCACCCAGGCCAGCTCGCTGTTCGGCAGCACGCTTGGCATTATCGGCGATCTGGTGGTCGTGCTTTTTCTCGGCCTGTTCTTCGCCATCAATCCGGCCGGCTATCGCGACGGGTTTCTGCTGCTGATGCCGCCCCAGCATCGCGCGCGGATCCAGGATGCCCTTAGCGCCACCGGCGAATCGCTGCGCGGCTGGATGGTCACCCAGCTGGCGCTGATGGTGCTGATCGGCACGCTGGTGGGCACCATGCTCTGGGTGCTCAATGTCCCCAATGCGCTGATCCTGGGTATTCTGGCGGGCGCGCTGAACTTCATCCCGTTCCTGGGCCCCATCATCTCCGCCGTGCCGGTGCTGCTGGTGCTGGCGGCCGAGGACGGCAATACCCTGCTGATCGGCGCCATCGGCCTGCTGCTGATCCAGAATCTGGAGGGCTATATACTGACCCCCATGCTGCAGCAGCACATCATCAAGCTGTCGCCCGCCTGGTCACTGAGCGTCATGGCGGTGCTGGGGAGCCTGTTCGGGCTGATGGGCGTCGCCCTGGCGACGCCGATCTTTGCGGTGGTGCGCACATTGGTGCTCAAGCTCTATGTCGAGCCGCGCGAAGAGCATCCGGTCCTGCTGGGAACCGGCAGGCCTCAGAGCGTCACGCGCTCGACCAGCTTGCCGTCCGGGCCGATCTTGTAGACCGTCGGCTCGCCGGTGCCGATTTCGCGGGCCAGGATCTGCTCGGGAGTCAGGCCCTCGATGGCCATGACCAGTGCGCGCAGCGAATTGCCATGCGCGGCGATCAGCACGGTCTTGCCGGCCTCGAGCCGGGGCAGGATCTCGCTCTCGTAATAGGGCAGGGTGCGGGCGGCGGTGTCCTTGAGGCTCTCGCCGCCGGGCGGCGGCACGTCGAAGCTGCGGCGCCAGATATGGACCTGCTCCTCACCCCACTTGGCGCGGGCGTCATCCTTGTTGAGACCGCTGAGGTCGCCATAGTCGCGCTCGTTGAGCGCGGTATTGCGGATGATGGTGACATTGGCGATACCCATTTCCTCGAGCATCAGGTCAAGCGTGTGCTGGGCGCGGCGCAGCGAAGAGGTGTAGTAAAGGTCGGGGACGATGCCCTTGGCCTTGAGCGCCTTGCCAGTGGCCCGGGCCTCTTCGATGCCGAGCTCGGTCAGGTTCGGGTTGCGCCAGCCGGTAAACAGGTTCTTGAGATTCCACTCGCTCTGGCCGTGGCGGACGAGGATCAGGATTCCGGTCATCAATAGGGTCCTTGTTCAGTCGTTGAGGCCGAGCACGTCGACCATGGAATAAAGCCCCGGCGCCTGGCCGGCAGCCCAGATTGCGGCGCGCACGGCGCCATTGGCAAAGATCGAGCGGTCCTCGGCGCGGTGGTTGAGTTCGAGCCGTTCGCCCGGCCCGGCCAGGATTACCGAATGATCGCCCACCACGGTGCCGCCGCGCAGGGTGGCAAAGCCGATGCTGCCGGCTTCACGCGGGCCGGTATGGCCGTCGCGGACACGCACCGAATGGGCCTTGAGGGAAATGTCCCGCCCCTTGGCCGCGGCCTCGCCCAGCAGCAGGGCGCTGCCCGAAGGCGCATCGACCTTGCGGTTGTGATGCATTTCGAGGATTTCGATGTCGTAATCGGCCAGTGCCGCGGCGGCCTTTTCGACCAGATTGGCCAGCACCACCATGCCCATGGAAAAATTGCCGGACTTGACGATGCGGGCGCCCTCACTGGCCGAGCGGGCAATGGCCGCGTCATCGGCTTCCGAGCAGCCGGTGGTGCCGACGATATGGACCAGGCCCAAAGCCGCGGCGCGCGCCGCCAGCGTCAGCGTGGCCTGCGGTGCGGTAAAGTCGATGATGATATCGGCGCCGGACAGCGCGACATCGATATCGTCGGTAATGGTGACGCCGAGCGCGGCAATGCCGGCAAAGAGTCCGGCATCCTGGCCGATGGCGGCGCTGCCGGGACGGTCGACCGCCGCATGCAGGCGCAGACTGGCCAGGGCGCCATGCAGGACCAGGCCCGACTGGGCCGCCACGGCACGGATATTGGCTGCGCCCATGCGCCCACCAGCACCGGCTACCACCACCTTGAGTTCGGCCATTCTGCTCTCCCGCTTTGGTCTGGGCTATAGCAGCGCCGTGACAAAACGCCAACAGCGTGCCCCATTGCCGTCAACATGGTAGGGTTGAGCTGGCACCAGAACCAAGGACGCTGATTTGACCATCACCAACGCGCTGGCCGGTATCGCGGTGGACGACATGACCGAGGCGCTCGACTTCTACGAGCGGCTGTTCGGCCGCACCGCCGATGCGCGGCCGATGAGCGATGTCGCCGAATGGAAACTGCCGGGCGGCGGCTGGGTCCAGGTGGTGACCGACAGCGATCGCGCCGGCGCCGCCGTGCTGACCCTGATCGTGGATGACCTGGCCGAAGAGCTGGGGCGGCTCAGCCTGCACGGGCTGACGCCGGTGGCCAAATCGATGGGCGATTTCTTCAAGACCGCCAAGTTCCGCGACGGCGACGGCAACCAGATCGTGCTCAGCCAGCCCCAGCACGGGACCTATTAGAGGGTTTTCAGCAAAAGTGGCCCCACTTTTGCGGTTCAAAAACGCGACAAATCAAAGACCTAGAGTCATTGAGCCGTTTCGGCGAAACGGCGAAATGCTCTAGACCCGGCGCAGCTGGACCTCCTCGATCAGGTGGCTCTTGCCCTTTTTGAGGATCAGGTCGGCGCGGCCGCGGGTGGGCAGCACATTGTCGAGCAGGTTGGGCAGGTTGATGGTGCGCCAGACCATGCGGCCGAACTCGCCGGCCTCGGCCTCGCTCATTTCGGCAAAGCGGCGGAAGAACGAGCTGGGGTCCTTGAAGGCCGTCTCGCGCAGGCGGAAGAAGCGCTCCATGAACCAGACTTCCAGATCGTCGACATCGGCGTCGATATAGATGGAAAAATCGATGAAGTCGGAGGCGAACAGGATCGGCGCGCCGGTCTTGGGCAGTTCGCCCGGCTGCAGGATATTGAGCCCCTCGACGATCAGGATGTCGGGGCGGTCGATCACCACCTCGCTGCCGGGCACCACGTCATAGACCAGGTGGGAATAGACCGGCACCTTGACGCCGGACTTGCCCGACTTGATGTCGGCAAGGAACTGCACGAAGCGCTGGCGGTCATAGCTTTCGGGAAAGCCCTTGCGGGTCATGATGCCGCGCTTTTCCAGCTCGGCATTGGGATGAAGAAAGCCGTCCGTGGTCACCAGATCGACCTTGGGGCTGGCGGGCCAGCGCTGCAGCAGGGCCTGCAGGATGCGCGCCGTGGTGGATTTGCCCACCGCCACCGAGCCGGCGACGCCGATGATGAAGGGCACCCGCTGGTCGGGCGTTTCAAGAAAGCGCGTCGAGACCGAGTGCAGGTTCTGGATGGCCTCGACATAGAACGAGAGCAGGCGGGTCAGCGGCAGATAGGTCTGTTCGGCCTCTTCGAGCGAAATGGGATCGCTGAGGGTGCGCAGCCGGGCGATGTCCTCGCGCGTCAGCGTCATGGGTTCGTCGGCGCGCAGGGCGCCCCACTGGGCCTTGGTGAAATGGTGATAGGGCGCCAGGACCGGGTTGCGCTTGCTCATCAGGACGGGTCCGAGCGGGTGGCTTTTTCGGCCAGGCCCGACTGGGCGGTGCGGGAATCGAGTTCGGCCATGACGTCGCTCAATGGCACGCCGGACGCGCGCAGCAGCACCAGCAGGTGATAGAGCACATCGGCGCTTTCCTTGACCAGTTCGGGCCGGTTGCCGGTGACCGCGGCGATCACCGCCTCGGTGGCTTCCTCGCCCAGTTTCTGCGCGCATTTTTCCACGCCGCGGCCAATCAGCTTGGCGGTGTAGCTGTCGTCGGGTGACGCGGCGGCGCGCTCGGCAAGGCGCAGGTCGAGGTCGTCCAAGGTCATGGCAGTCACGGCTCCTCATCCACGATGTCATCCCGGCGCAGGCCGGGATCCATCTTGAGATCTCGGGATGGACCCCGGCCTTCGCCGGGGTAACACCTCAGTTTGGATTGGCTTAGAGCAAAATTTTTCGTCGCCGTCACTACGACCTAAGCCGGGCGGTCCTGGCGCACGGGAACCCCATGGGCCGCTAGATAGGCCTTGGCCTGGGGAATGGTGAAGGTGCCGAAGTGGAAGATCGAGGCGGCCAGCACGGCGCTGGCATGGCCCTCGACCACGCCGTCGACCAGATCCTGCAGGCTGCCGACGCCGCCCGAGGCGATGACCGGCACGGCCACGGCATCGGCAATGGCGCGGGTCAGCTTGAGGTCGAAGCCGGACTTGGTGCCGTCGCGATCCATCGAGGTCACCAGCAGTTCGCCGGCGCCGCGCTCGACCATACGAACGGCAAATTCCACCGCATCGAGCCCGCTGGCCTTGCGACCGCCATGGGTGAACACTTCCCATTGGCTGCGGTTGTCGCCGCCCAGGGCCTGGCTCAGGCGCTGCCGGGCATCGACCGAGACGACAATGCACTGATTGCCGAACTTGTCGGCGGCGCGGGCGATGAAGTCCGGATCGTTCACCGCTGCCGAATTGATCGCCACCTTGTCGGCGCCGGCCAGCAGCAGTTTGCGAATGTCCTCAATGCTGCGCACCCCACCGCCCACCGTCAGCGGCATGAAGCAGTGTTCGGCGGTGCGCGAGACAACGTCGAAAATGGTGTCGCGGCCCTCATGGCTGGCGGTGATGTCGAGAAAGGTCAGCTCGTCGGCGCCGGCCGCGTCATAGGCCATGGCGGCCTCGACCGGGTCGCCGGCATCGCGCAGGTCGACAAAGTTGACGCCCTTGACGACGCGGCCGTCCATGACATCGAGGCAGGGAATGAGACGGATCTTTAGGGTCACCGGCGGGAGTCCTTGCGCTTGGAATTGCCCGTCATGACGAGGGCCTGGTCTGTGCCCGCCGCCAGGCGAGGCGATGAATGGTCAGCACGATGAGCGAGACGATAAGGGCGCCACCGCCCAGCGGGAAGGTGGCCAGCATGAGCCAGCCCATGACGCCGGTAAAGTAGAGCAGCTCGCCCCAGTCCTGGCCCATGACCATGCAGACATGGGCACTGCCCTCGTCCACCTGGCAGCCATTGGCCTCGGCGACCGCGGCCGTGAACAGTACCGAGAACAGCGGCAACAGCGTCAACAGCAGAATTACCGCACAGATGATGCCATAGCCCAGCCAGGGAAAGCGGCGCTGTACCGCGCCTGACGGGTCCAGGGTCATGCCGCGCGTCTCAGCAAAGCCAGTGCTTCACGTGAATCAATGCGGCCATCGTAAAGCGCGCGGCCGGAAATGGCGCCTTCGAGCACGGCGCAGTCCGGCTGGGTGAGGCGAGTGATATCGGCCATGGAGGCCAGGCCCCCCGAGGCGATCACCGGAATGGATGTCGCCTGAGCCAGCGCGATGGTGGACTCCCAGTTGATGCCGGCCAGCACGCCGTCGCGGTCGATATCGGTATAGATGATGGCCGCCACGCCGGCGCCCTCGAAGCGTTTGGCCAGCTCGATGATGCTGAGCTCGGAGGTCTCGGCCCAGCCCTCCACCGCCACCATGCCCTTGCGGGCATCGATGCCGACGGCGACCTGGCCGGGCCATTTTTTCGCCGCTTCCTTCACGAGAGCCGGATCACGCACGGCGACGGTGCCCAGGATCACCCGCGCCAGGCCCTTGTCGAGCCAGCCTTCGATATGGGCCATTGTGCGGATGCCGCCACCCAACTGCACCGGGAATTTCACTGCCGCCAGAATCGCATCAACCGCCGCGCCATTGACGCTTTCGCCGGCAAAGGCGCCATTGAGATCGACCACGTGCAGATACTCGAAACCCTGGTCCTCGAAGCTCCTGGCCTGGGCCGCCGGGTTGTCGTTGAACACGGTGGCCTGGTCCATGTCGCCCAGCTTGAGCCGCACGCACTGGCCGTCTTTCAGGTCGATGGCAGGAAACAGGATCACGGCGTCCACCTCAGGAAATTCTCGATCAGTTGCAGGCCCAGCGCCTGGCTCTTTTCGGGGTGGAACTGGGCACCGAACATATTGTCGCGGCCGATACAGGCGGTGAGCGGTCCGCCGTAATCGGTGGTCGCCAGCAGGTGACCGGGGTCCTCGGGCACCAGGTGATAGGAGTGCACGAAATAGGCGTGCAGCCCATCCGGGCCATCCTGGATCCTGTCGAACAGGGGATGGGCCCGGGTAATGGCAATGGTGTTCCAGCCCATATGCGGCACCTTGAGCGCCGGATCGGACGGGGTGATGAACTGTACCGCGCCCGGGATCCAGCCCAGACCGGGGGTCACGGCCTTTTCGCGGCCTTCCGAGGCCATCAGCTGCATGCCGACGCAGACGCCCAGGAACGGCGTGCCGCCGCCAATGACGCGCTCGTTGAGCACCTCGACCATGCCGGGCACGGCATCGAGCCCGGCCTTGCAATCGGCAAAGGCGCCGACGCCGGGCAGCATGATGCGGTCGGCCTGGCGGACGCGCTCGGGATCGGCGGTCACCTCAATGGTGATGTCGCCGACGACAGCAGCCATACGCTCGAAGGCCTTGGCTGCCGAGTGCAGGTTGCCCGCGCCGTAATCCACGATGGTGACCAGGCTCATGACAGCGCCTCCAATTGGGCCAGATCGGCGCTGGCGGCAACACGCGGACCGCGTCCATTCCAGCCGCGCCGGCGCAGGGCCCAGCGCCGCAGATCGGGCGCCGCAAAGCCGAGCCAGAGCGCGCCGAGCAGATAGAGCAGGAAGGCGACATCATCGCCGATAACCGACGCCACCAGCACCAGCGCCACCACGGCCAGCGCGAAGCCGATCAGCTCCAGCCAGAGGCCATGGCGCAGCAGGAAGAGCGGCGGCAAGATGGCGGCCAACCAGGAGAATTGTTCCGGAATCGCCGCGGGCAGGGCGGTGTGGCCCGGCTTGGGATCGAAGATGGCATAAAGGGTCACAGTTTTCTCCAACACCTCAATGTCATTCCGGCTCCGGCCGGAATCCATCTTGAGATCTCAGGATGGACCCCGGCCTGAGCCGGGGTGACTCCGTAGATGGGGACGATCTAGTGCAAACGGGGCGAAAACAAAAGCCTAGAGCGTGCCCTTGGTGCTGGGCACGCGGTCGCCCGCGCGCGGATCGATTTCCACCGCGATCCGCAGCGCCCTTGCCACCGCCTTGAACATCGACTCGGCCAGATGGTGGTTGTTGTCGGTGTAGAAGTTCTCGATATGCAGGGTGATGCCGGCATTCATGGCAAAGGCCTGGAAGAATTCACGGAACAGCTCGGTGTCGATCTCGCCGACCTTGTCGCGGCTGAACTCTGCCCGGAACACGAGGAACGGCCGGCCCGAGACGTCGAGCGCGGCTCGGGTCAGCGTGCCGTCCATGGGCAGGTCGGACGAGGCATAGCGGACAATGCCCTTCTTGTCGCCGAGCGCCTTGGCCACGGCCTGGCCCAGCGCGATGCCGACATCCTCCACGGTGTGGTGAAAGTCGATGTGCAGGTCGCCTTTGCAGGCTACGTCCATGTCGATCAGCGAGTGGCGGCTGAGCTGGTCGAGCATGTGGTCGAAAAAGCCGATGCCGGTCGCCATGGTATGGGCGCCCGTGCCGTCGAGATTGATCGCGACCGTGATCTCGGTCTCGTTGGTCTTGCGGGCAATGCTGGCTTTACGCATGGTGGTCTCCGGGAATGCGGCCGCTCAGTAGCAGATAGGCATGAGCGCGTGAAGATTGGGTTGATCTCCTCTTTGCCTGGTCGATCCCAAGCGCTAAAGATATGGCAACCCACGCAACTGTTGGTCGGGAAAATGTCGGTTAGCGTTCAATGGCTCATGAGCCTGGCAACTGTCCTGGTCCTGCTGGGAATTTGCTATCTATTATTCGCCTATGTGATGTTGAGGAAATATCGTCCCATGTACCTTGTGTTGGGGACTGAGGATGCGTTCAGGCGGGGCTGGCGCTTTTTCAACAAGCAGTTGAGTGGCGAGGAGTTATCGCCGGAGGCGGAAGAGCTGCTGGTGAACCGATTTTTGGGGCGGCATCTCGAAATCTATCGGCGCGTGCGCGCCGCGAACATATTCAGCTTTGTCGAATTGGCGCGCGCGCAAGGTTTGCGTGACCAGGAGTTGGATCGAGAGATCGTCGAACACGTCCACCCGGCTGCACGGGACAAGTGGCTGGCGATGAGTGCTCAGGACAAGCAGGCGTTTGGAAATTACTTTAGGAAAAATGAGCTCGGCGTAAGATGATCTTGCGGCTCAAAAGCCGATGCCGGTCGCCATGGTATGGGCGCCCGTGCCATCGAGATTGATCGTCACGGCGATCTCGGTCTCGTTGGTCTTGCGGGCAATGCTGGCAGTCCGCATGGGCGGCTCTTTTGTCAAAGTTCGGCGCTGTCCTAGCAGATAAGGCCAAACGCATAAAGATTGCGTTGCCGGACGGCCGCCAAGCAAGGCAGTGCGACTTGTGCTTCTTATCCCCGCCCCCGAAACCTGCGCGCATACTTATACCCATCATCCCGCATGGGCGGCCTGCAGGCGAACAGTGGCGGGGTGAGCCGGGTGGCGGCTTTGCCTCCGCCACAGGTTCCACGCTTCGGTTGCGACAGGGCGAGCGACCCCTAGGACCGGACAGTTCCAAAAACCGGCACCCCGAGGCGGTTACCGTCTCACTATTTAACTTACTCAGGGGCGATGGCCGCTTCGGGGTCCGCTCACCTGCCCAAACCGCCCGGTCCTGCGACCGCGCGGCGCCTTTGCACGCATTGCAATCGCGTCGTCACCACCTAAATATCATTCAACAGTTCTGGAGTATTTCCCCTCATGAGTGATTCAGCATTCCCCGGCTGGCACGGGACGACGATCGTTTCCGTGCGCAAGGGCAACAAGGTGGTGATTGCCGGCGACGGCCAGGTCTCCATGGGCCAGACCGTCATGAAGCACACCGCCAGAAAAGTCCGGCGCCTCGCCGGCGGCAAGGTGATCGGCGGCTTTGCCGGCTCCACCGCCGACGCCTTCACGCTGTTTGAGCGGCTCGAAGCCAAGCTCGAGCAATATCCCGACCAGTTGATGCGGGCCGCCGTCGAACTGGCCAAGGACTGGCGCACCGACCGCTACCTGCGCAAGCTCGAAGCCATGATGATCGTCGCCGACAAGAAGGATACGCTGGTGCTGACCGGCAATGGCGATGTGCTGACCCCCGATCATGGCGTCATCGCCATCGGCTCGGGCGGCAATTATGCGCATTCCGCCGCCCTGGCTTTGCATCAGGCAACCGAGCTCGATGCCGAGGACGTGGCGCGCCGCGCCATGAAGATCGCCGAAGAAATCTGCGTCTATACCAATGGCAATGTGACGGTCGAAACCATCGAGCTCGATGCATGAGCTTTTCCGTCCGGCGCCTGACCCGCGATGACGTCGACGCCTATCGCGCCATCCGGCTCGAGGCGCTGACCCTGCATCCGGAAGCCTTTACCCGCACGGCGGAGGACTTTGCCCTGCAGGCCGTGATCGACCTTTCGGCAGTGCTCGACAAACTGGCCTTTTTTGGCGCCGAAAGTCCCGACGGGCAGCTGGTGGGCATCATGGCCTTCGACCAGGGCAGCAAGCGCGAGGCGCATCGGGGCTGGCTGCTGCAGGTCTATGTGCGGCCGGAATGGCGCGGCACCGGCTGTGCCCAGGCGCTGCTCGACGCCGTGCTCAAGCATGCCCGGGTCCACGTGCTGCAGGTGCATCTGGGCGTGGCCGCGGACAATGCGCCGGCGCTGCGCCTCTACAGACAAGCCGGCTTTGAGATTTACGGGACCGATCCGCGTTTCATGAAAGTGGACGATCGCTTTATCGACGAACATTTGATGGTGCGCTTCCTCGACAAGGCACCAGGAAAGCAAGCAAATGACTGAAACCAACTTCTCCCCCCGCGAAATCGTCAGCGAGCTGGATCGGCACATCGTCGGCCAGAACGACGCCAAGCGCGCCGTGGCCGTTGCCCTGCGCAATCGCTGGCGCCGCCAGCAGCTGCCGCCGGAATTGCGGCGCGAGGTCAGCCCCAAGAACATCCTGATGATCGGGCCGACCGGCGTCGGCAAGACCGAGATTTCCCGTCGCCTGGCCAGGCTGGCCCAGGCCCCGTTCATCAAGGTGGAAGCCACCAAGTTCACCGAGGTGGGCTATGTCGGCCGCGATGTCGAACAGATCATCCGCGACCTGGTGGAAGCCGGCATTGCCGTGCTGCGTGAAAAGCGGCGCGCCGATGTGCAAGCGCAGGCGCACCAGAATGCCGAGGACCGGGTGCTCGACGCCCTGGTAGGCACCTCCGCCACGCCCTCGACGCGCGATTCGTTCCGCCGCAAGCTGCGCAACAACGACATCGATGACAGCGAGATCGAGATCGAAATGCAGCCGGCCAGCAATACCGGCGGCTTTGAAATGCCCGGCATGCCCAATGGCGGGATCGGCATGATCAACCTCTCGGACATGTTCAAGCAGGCCATGGGCGGGCGCGGGGTCAAGCGCAAGGTCAAGGTCAAGGATGCCTATGCGCCGCTGATCGCCGAGGAGGCCGACAAGCTGCTCGACCAGGACCAGCTCAAGAGCGAAGCCATCGACCTGGTGGAAAACCACGGCATCGTCTTCATCGACGAGATCGACAAGGTGGCCCATCGCGAAGGCGGGGCGCAGGGCGGTCCGTCCCGCGAAGGCGTGCAGCGCGATCTGCTGCCGCTGATCGAGGGCACCACCGTTGCGACCAAGTATGGCCCGGTCAATACCGACCATATCCTGTTCATCGCCTCGGGTGCCTTCCATGTCAGCAAGCCCAGTGACCTCTTGCCCGAGCTGCAGGGGCGGCTACCGATCCGGGTGGAGCTCAAAGCGCTGACGCGCCGCGATTTCATCCGCATCCTCAACGATACCGAGGCCAGCCTGATCAAGCAGTATATCGCGCTGATGGCGACCGAAGGGGTGACGCTGGCGTTCAGCCAGGACGCCATCGAGGCGATTGCCGATGCGGCCGTGCTGGTCAATGACACGGTGGAAAATATCGGCGCCCGCCGGCTGATGACGGTGATGGAACGGCTGGTGGAAGACATCAGCTTTGACGCCCCCGACAAGCAGGGCCAGACCATCGCCATCGACGCGGCCTTCGTCGCCGACAAGGTGGGCAAGCTGGCCGGCGATACCGATCTGAGCAAGTTCGTCTTGTAGCCCTGGTTCTCCCTCCCCTCGGGGAGGGAGATTACCGTGTCTTGCCGCTGCGGCGCACCAGATCGTCGCGCAAGGCGCGCAGGTCCTCGGCATCGAGCTTGCCGATATCGGCGGCCAGCCGGTTGCTCAACTCGGTGGCTTCGGGCAGCAGCCCGGCGGTGTCGATGGTGATCTTGGGGTCGCTGATTTCAGCCAGGCGCTGGAATTCCTCGGCCTCGTCCCAGATCACGTTGAAAAAGGTGATCATCCGGTGCAGCAGAAAACCGGTGGGCTTGCCGCGGCGGCCATGCTCGAGCGCCGAGAGATAGGCGCTCGAAATATTGAGCGCCTTGGCCATGTCCTTGAGCGAGATGCCGCGCTCCTCGCGCAATTGTCGGATCTTGGCGCCGAGCGGGGTCATCGGCGGCGCAGGCGCACATACCACGCCCCCTCCCCACCATGGCCACGACTGGCCATGGACCAGCCGGATACCAGCGCGGCGAGCGATGGCTCGTTGAGCCAGATCGGCAGCATGGTGCGCAATATTCCCCGCCCAGTCATGGCGGCGATATAATCGTCATCGGTCCGCAGGCCCTTGCCGGTAATGACGAGGATGGTGCGGGCACCCTGGCCGGCCTTGGCGTGGACAAAGCGCTGCAGCGCCGCCCGCGCTTCCAATTGGGTCATGTCATGCAGATCAATCCGCCCATCAATCTCGATCTTGCCGCGGCCGAGCTTCTTGCGGATGGCCGGATCGACCGCCTTGTCCGGCGCGGCGGTGCCCGGGGCCGGTGCCTGATAGGGTGGCAGGAAGGGCTGGCGCGGCGGCTGGCGCTTGGGCGCCGGCTTGGCCGGCGGCGCCGGGGCCTCTTCCGGTGCTGGCAGCGGCAAGGGCCCATGGCTCAGCTTGAGCAGGCCCTTGCGGCGCAGAGGATCGACCGTCGCGGCGACGGTCGTCCAGAGGTGAAAATCGTGCGGCAGGCGCCTGGGATCGCGCTTGGACATGGCAATGAACCGGGCGCGGCGCAGCCGGACCTAGTCGAGCTGGCTGGTGGAGACGACCTTCCAGTTCGGATCGCGCGACTTGGGATTGCGGGCGAAGGTCCATTCATCGGCGATGGTCTGGACCTGGTCGGCATTGCCTTCGACCAGATTGCCATCCTTGTCACGGGTGGCCGAAACCACTTCGGCATGGAATCGGACCGTGAGCATGACATTCTTCTTGTCATATTCGGCGTCGGCATATTCCACCTTGGGCAGGCCGACAAAGGTGAAGTCGACGGTCTGGCCGGCGGCCTCGCGTTCACTGATGGCGCGCTGGAAGCCGTCAAAGACATCCTTTTCCAGCAGGTTCTTGAGCGTGGTGCGGTCGCCGGTGGCGTAGCCAGTGACGATCATCTCATAGGCCTGCTTGGCGCCTTCGAGGAAGGATTTGGGCGTGAAGGTCACGTCGGCCTCGGCAACATCGCGGAAGCCGGCGGCCAGTTCGGCGTCGCCATGGGCAAACTGCTCGATCTCGGCCTCGACCTTGCGGGCCCGACGATCGTCGTCCAGTTCGGGAGCCGCGGCACTGCGCGGGCGCAGCGGCACCACGGTATCCTCATTGGCCGGCGCATCGGCGGGCTTGCGGCGCTCGAGCGGCGGCCGTTCCGTGCCGGTCCTTGTGCCCAGCACCGAGCGCAGGCGGAACAGTACGAAAACCGCGATGGCAATGACGATGAGGGTAGGCAGATCGAAGAATTCGTCCATTGGGCAAGCACCTTACGGTCGGCTACGTCGGAAAATGACGCGGGAACGCTCGTGGAGCGCGCGATTTACCCTATATATAGGCAAAGCCTCACCCCAAAACCAGTTCACGATGGGGTCAATGCCGTTTTGCCGCGCTTTTTGCGAGAAGGATACCCGATCTTGGCCCGAATCTTTGTTCTGAGCCTGCTCCTGCTGCCACTGGTCGAGATCGCCATCTTCATCAAGGTGGGGCAAAGCATCGGCCTGCTGCCGACGCTGGCGCTGATCATCGGCGCCGCGCTGGCCGGTGGCCTCTTGCTGCGCGCGCAAGGAATACAGGTGATCGGCCAGCTGCGCAGCAATATGGGCAGCGGCCAATTGCCCGGCCGCACCATTGCCGATGCGATGATGATCGGGCTGGCGGCGCTGCTGCTGCTGCTGCCGGGCTTTCTGAGCGATGCGGTGGCGCTGGCGCTGCTGCTGCCGCCGGTACGCGGCTGGATTTATGCCAGGCTCGCCAGCCGGGTCACCGTGGTCAGCGCCACGACCAGCTATCGCGCGCCGCGCCAGCCGGATGATCCGCGCGTCGGCGGTCCGGGAACCATTGATCTTGATGAAGACGATTACCGGCCACACTAGCCGGCCGACCGGGGCCGTGCTTGTGGCCCACCGGCAAAGATGGTAGCCAGCAGCAACGCTTTTTCGACAAAGGAACCGTCTATGACCGACGAGAACCAGGGCGGCGCAACAGCCCAGGAAAACCCGCCCAGCATGAACATGGTGGGCCAGTATATCCGCGATCTGTCGTTCGAAAATCCCGGCGCGCCCGGCTCGATCATGGCGGGCGGCGGCAATCCGGCCTTCAATGTCTCGATCTCGGTCGCGGTCAAGAAGCAGGCCGACGATATCTACGCGGTCGAGCTGACGCTGAACGCCAAGGCCAATCGCGAAGCGGTCGTGCTGTTCAATGTCGAGCTGATCTATGGCGGCGTCTTCCGCCTCAAGAACGTGCCCGAAGCGACGCTCAGCCAGTTGCTGATGATCGAGTGCCCGCGGCTGATTTTCCCGTTTGCCCGCCAGGTGCTGGCCAGCGTGACCCAACAGGGCGGCTTCCCGCCGCTGATGATGGAGCCCGTCGATTTTGCCGCCATCTACCGGCAGAACTTGGCCAAGCTGGCCGCCCAGCAGGGCGCCGCGCCACTGACAGCGCCTACCGATGGCTCGGGCAAGCCGAACTGATTGTTTGATACCGAAAACAAAACCCCGGAGCGATCCGGGGTTTTTTCATGCCTGCCTAAGGCGCTGCGCTGGTCTCATCAGGATAACGTTGCCACAGCGCTGCTTCACCCATGGCGGCAATGAACAGGCCATGGGCCGCGGCCTCGTCCGCGGTCAGCCGCGGCGGCAGCGCGGTCGGCCGTTGCAGGACGGTGGTCCTGGTGGCGATGGCATCGGCGCCCGAGACGGTATTTTCGGCGATCAGCGCCAGGCTGACCTGCTTGCCGCCGATCAGCTCGAGATAGACTTCGGCCAGAATCTCGCTGTCGAGCAGGGCGCCGTGCAGGGTGCGGCGGCCATTGTCGATGCCGTAATGCTTGCACAGGGCATCAAGGCTGACCCGGGCACCAGGATGCTTCTGGCGCGCCAGCATTACGGTGTCGATCACCGGATTGGCCAGCCGCTTGTGCCCGGCCCGTTCGAGCTCGGCATTGAGAAAACCCATGTCGAAGGGCGCATTGTGGATGACCAGCGTCGCGTCGCCGATAAAGGCCCGGAAATCGTCCACCACGGTGCCGAACAATGGCTTGTCGGCCAGGAACTCGTCGCTCAGCCCATGCACCCGGAACGCCTCTTCGGGCATGGCGCGCTGCGGATTGACATAGACGTGAAAGTGCTGGCCGGAGGGGATGTGATTGATCAGCTCGACGCAGCCGATTTCCACCAGGCGATCGCCTGAGGCCGGCGACAGACCGGTCGTCTCGGTATCGAGCACAATCTCACGGTTCATTTTTTTAGCTCTCTGGCGCGGATGGCCGCCACCAGCGCGGCAACCATCTCCACCGTTCTGGCAAGGGGCAGGCCGGTATTGAAAAGATAGGTGGCCCGGGCCTTCTTGTGGTCCTGCGACAGCTGGCGGGCAAGGATAGTGTCGAGTTTTTCCCCGCTCATTCCCGGCCGGGCCAAGGCGCGCTGACGCTGGATGGCCGGATCGACCCAGGTGACGCCCACGGCGTCAAAGCCATAGTCAAAGCCGCTCTCGAACAGCAGCGGCACTTCCACCACGGCCAGGGGGTGCCCCTGTGCCTCGGCCTCCTCGAGAAAGGCGGCGATGCGCGCCCGCACCAGGGGATGAACGACGGCCTCAAGCCGGGCAAAGCCGGACGGATCGGCGGCCAGCCGTTGCGAGAGGATGGCCCGATCGATTACCCCATCCCGGGCCACACCGGGGAACAGGGCCTCGACGGGTTCGACAGCATCACCGGCATAGAGCTCGGCCACGGCAGTATCAGCGGAAAAAACCGGCACGCCCAGATCGGCAAAGGCCTTGAGCACCGTGGACTTGCCCGTGGCAATGGAGCCGGTGAGACCGATGCGCCACATGTCAGGACTCCAGCGTGGCTTGGATGCGCGCCCGCAGCACCGGCGTCACCGTGGGCCGAACGCCAAACCAGGCCTCGAAGCCGGGCACGGCCTGGTGCAGCAGCATGCCCAGGCCATCCACCGTGGCCAGACCCAGCGCCCGGGCATCGGCCAGCAGCGGGGTCTGCAGCGGCACATAGACGATATCGGTGACCAGTGCATCGGCGGGCAGAATGGCCAGGTCCAGCCCATCAAAGCGGCTGCCCTGCATGCCAATCGAGGTGGTGTTGACCACCAGGCCGGCGCCTGGGGCCACATTATTGAATGTATCGAGCTCGCTGGCTGTAATGTCGCCACCAAACTCATGGGCCAAGGCCTCGGCGGTGACCAAAGTGCGGTTGAGCAGGCGGACAGCAAGGCCACGGCTTTTCAGCGCCACCAGCACGGCACGCGCGGCGCCACCAGCACCCAGGACGATGGCGGGGCGGTCGGGGCGATCCCAGCCGGACGCAGCAGCGTCGAGATTGCCGAGAAAGCCGAGATAGTCGGTATTGGTGCCGTGCACCCTGCCATCGGTGACCACCAGGGTGTTGACCGCGCCAATGGTGGCGGCCAGCGGGTCAACGCTGTCGCAGAGCGCAAACACGGCTTCCTTGTGCGGAATGGTGACATTGCCGCCGACGAATTCGCCGCGGCGCAAGCGCTCGAAAAACGAAGGCAGGGCGTCTGGCGCCACATCGATGGCTTCGTAGCTGCCGTCAATGGCGTGCTCAGCCAGCCACTGGCCATGGATCAGCGGGGAGCGGGAATGCTTGATCGGGTGGCCGATCACGAAGGCTTTGCGGGTCACGTCAGGGTCTCGGGGGCAATGGCGCGCAAGGCGGCCAGGAGCGGCAGCAGCGGCAGACCCAGAATGGTGAAATAGTCGCCGACGACCTTTTCGAACAGGTGAATCGACGGGCCCTCAAGCCGATAGCCGCCGACCGAAGCCAGAACGGCGTCGCCCTCACGGTCGAGCACGTCGTCGCGCTCGGCGGGGGTGAAGTCCCGCATGGTCAGTTCGGCGGTCTGCACATCGGACCACAGCAGCTGGCCGTCGCGCACCAGGGCAATGCCGGCATGCAGCCGATGGGTCTTGCCGCGCAGATGCTCAAGCTGGGCGACGGCGTCGGCGCGGTCCACCGGCTTGTGTAAAAGTTCGGTGCCCAGGCTCAGGGTCTGGTCGGCGCCGATCACAATCGCGCCGGGATGGTCGCGGGCCACCCAATCGGCCTTGTGCCGGGCCAGTACGGCAGCGACGTCACGACCGTCGCCGCCGGCCGCCAAAGCGGCCGATTCCAGCCCCCGCTCGTCCAGCCGGGCGGGGGCGGTGGAAAAGCGCAATCCGGCCTGCTCCAGCAAGGCTTTGCGCGTGGTACTCTGGGAGGCGAGGATCAACATGGCTAGCATGTTTTCCACACTGTCATGCACAGCTCAAGCCCAAGCTGTGACAATGACTCATGACTTTGGTCGATCGGCAAACTTGTTCGACTTGGTTACCGAACTGTTAACACGTCGACCCCGTAGCCCGGTTCCGTCGGGCAACTGATAGCTATGGGGATAAGTGCTGGAGGCGCTGCTGCTGCGGCCAAGCGCTTATGCACATGCAAAAGCGAATCGTTGACTCCGGAGTCGGCCCGTTAAGGCTTCGTTAAGGAGTGTTAAGCAGAGGTGAAGCGCTGGGCTGCCAGACTCTGTTAACAGGGCGTTAAGCATGTAGCTGCGCGCTTGTGCCACGAGGCAGGGTGATTGTGGATTGGCATGAATTGCCCCAAAACACCGTCATGATAATACAAATACGAAGTCAGAAAGACTCTTTGGGGTTTTGGAAGGGAAGTCGGACGTGACCCATAAACCTCTGCTCGCCACCGTGCTCGGCGAGCGCCAAGCCAGGCCGCCGATCTGGATCATGCGACAGGCTGGTCGTTATCTGCCGGAATACCGCGCAACCAGGACCAAGGCGAAGAACTTCCTCGAGCTCTGCTATACGCCCGAACTGGCGATTGAGGTTTCGCTGCAGCCGCTGCGCCGCTTCGACCTCGATGCTGCGATCATGTTCTCGGACATTCTGGTGATCCCCGACGCGCTCGGTCAGAAAGTTCGCTTTGAACAAGGCGAGGGACCGATCCTGGATGCGGTGGACGAGGCCAGCATCGCCCAACTGCAGCCCGAACGGGCATTGGATCACCTGGCGCCGGTGCTGGAGACGCTCAAGGGTCTCAAAGCTGCGCTGGCACCGGAAAAGACCCTGATCGGCTTCTGTGGCTCTCCCTGGACTGTGGCGACCTATATGATCGGTGGTCGGGGATCGACCGATCAGGCGGCGGCGCGGCTGTTTGCCGTGCGCCATCCTGAGGCCTTCGCAAAGCTGATGGATATCCTGGTCAATACCAGCATTGACTATCTGGTGGCCCAGTTCGAGTCCGGCGCCGATGTGGTGCAATTGTTTGAAAGCTGGGCGCTCAACCTCGATGACCTGGCTTTTGATGAAAGGGTCATCGGGCCCAATCGCCGTATCGTCGAGGGCGTGCGCGCGCGGGTGCCCAATGCGCCGATCATCGGCTTTCCGCGCGGTGCCGCCGGCAATCTGGCGCGCTATGCGGCGCAGACCGGGGTCAATGCACTGGGGCTGGACTATGCAACGCCGCTCAATTTTGTGGCCGGGCATTTGCCCAAGTCTCTGCCGGTGCAAGGCAATCTGGACCCGCTGCGGCTGGTGGCCGGCGGAGCGCAGATGGATGAGCGCGTCGATGCCATTATCGCCGCCTTCAGCGATCGCCCGCACATTTTCAATCTGGGCCATGGCATTGTGCCGGAAACCCCGATCGAGCATGTCGCGCGCCTGATCGACCGGGTCAAAAACGGCTAGGCGGCGCGTTGATGGGGCTTTGGAATGATTGAATGGGTTACGGCACTGCATGTGCTCTCGGTAATCGCCTGGATGGCGGGATTGCTGTATCTGCCGCGGCTGTTCGTCTATCACGCGGGTGTGGCGGTGGGTTCGGAGGCCTCCGAGACCTTCAAGATCATGGAACGAAAGCTCTATCGCGGCATCATGGTGCCGGCCATGATCGCGACCTGGATCTTCGGGCTGTGGCTGGCTTTTGGCCTTGGGCTGGTGGATCTTTCCATGGGCTGGATGTGGGTCAAGGCAGCAATGGTCATTGCGCTGACCGGGATGCAGGGGTTTTATGGCTCGCTGCGGCGGGCCTTTGCCGAGGATCGCAATACGCGCAGCCACAAATTCTTCCGGGCGATCAATGAAATCCCCTTCGTCATAGCCATCATCATCGTCATCATGGTCATCGTGAAGCCTTTCTAGGCGCACGGTTTCACGTGAATCTGCAACAGCCATACCGGTTCAACCTTGAAACGGCCGCGGGTTCGCGTTATGTGGGTTGCCACGCATCCCATTTCACAAGCTGGCCCGCCCGGGTCGCTGCGCGGTGCCTGCCCTCCCCAATCGACTAGCGTCCAGATTTCCCTCAAGGGTTTATCGTTTACATGCAGAATATGAAGCTCAGCGAGCTCAAGGCCAAATCTCCGGCCGAATTGCTGGTGTTCGCCGAAGAACACGAGGTCGAGAACGCCTCGACCATGCGCAAACAGGAATTGATGTTTGCCATCCTCAAGGAACTGGCCGCTCAGGAAGTGGACATTACCGGGGAAGGCGTTGTCGAGATCCTGCCGGACGGGTTCGGTTTCCTGCGCTCGCCCGACGCCAATTACCTGCCAGGCCCGGATGACATCTATGTCAGCCCGAGCCAGATCCGTCGCTTCGGTCTACGCACCGGCGACACGGTTGAAGGCCAGATCCGGTCTCCCAAGGATGGCGAGCGCTACTTCGCGCTGCTCAAGGTCAATACCATCAATTTCGAAGATCCCGAGGCGGTGCGCCATAAGGTCAACTTCGACAATCTGACGCCACTTTATCCCGAGGAGCGTCTCCGCATGGAGATGCCCGATCCGACCATCAAGGATCGGTCGGCGCGCCTGCTGGACCTGGTGGCGCCGCTTGGCAAGGGCCAGCGTGCCCTGATTGTTGCTCCACCACGTACCGGTAAGACGGTACTGTTACAGAATATTGCACAATCAATTGCTGCCAACCATCCCGAATGCTATCTGATCGTGCTGTTGATCGACGAGCGGCCCGAAGAAGTGACCGACATGCAGCGCTCGGTGCGCGGCGAAGTCATCTCCTCGACCTTTGACGAGCCCGCCAGCCGCCACGTTCAGGTCGCCGAAATGGTGATCGAAAAGGCCAAGCGCCTGGTCGAGCACAAGCATGACGTGGTCATCCTGCTCGATTCGATCACCCGCCTGGGCCGTGCCTACAACACGGTGGTTCCGTCATCGGGCAAGGTGCTGACCGGTGGTGTTGACGCCAATGCGCTGCAGCGCCCCAAGCGTTTCTTCGGCGCCGCGCGCAATATCGAGGACGGCGGCTCGCTGACCATCATTTCAACGGCGCTGATCGATACCGGTTCGCGCATGGACGAAGTGATCTTTGAAGAATTCAAGGGCACCGGCAATTCGGAAATCATTCTCGATCGTAAGGTCGCCGACAAGCGCATCTTCCCGGCTCTCGACATTACCAAGTCGGGTACCCGCAAGGAAGAATTGCTGATCGAGCCCGATATCCTCAAGAAGATGTACGTGCTGCGCCGTATCCTCAATCCGATGGGGACGATCGACGCCATGGAATTCCTGATGGACAAGGTCCGTCAGACCAAGACGAATTCCGACTTCTTCGATTCGATGAACACCTAGCCGGCATGGGCGCGTCGCAATTCGCAAACGCCCCTAGCCCCACCTGATCGCCATGCGATCGGGCGATACCATTGTGGCGTTGTCCTCCGGGGCAACGCCGTCCGGCGTGGCCGTGATCCGCCTTTCCGGACCCGAGGTCCCGGCATTGCTGCGGGCCGTCGCGGGCGAGGTCCCCGAACCGCGTCGATTGACCCTCCGCCCCATTGGCCAGGATTCGCTGCTTGATCGCGGCCTGGTTGCCTATTTTCCGGCGCCGCACAGCTTCACTGGCGAGCATTGTGCTGAATTGCAGGTGCATGGCTCCCCCGCAGGGGTGCGGGCCATCCTGCGGCTGCTCACAGCATTGGGTGCCCGTCTGGCCGAGGCGGGCGAGTTTACCCGGCGCGCTTTCGAGAACGGCAAGCTCGACCTCGTGGAAATCGAAGGGCTGGGCGATCTGCTTGATGCCGAAACCGAGAATCAACGGCGCCAGGCACTGGCCCGCTTCGAAGGAGGTCTCAGCCAGCGGGTCGCGAACTGGCGGCATCAGCTGCTCGATTTGCGGGCCGAGATCGAAGCGCGGCTTGATTTTTCTGATGAAGGCGATGTTACCGATGCCCTGCCGGACAGCTTTGCCGACAGCATCATGACACTGCAGGCCGACATTGCCGCGGCACTGGCCGCGGCGGAAAGTGGTCGCATCATTCGCGAAGGCATAAGAGTGGCGCTGGCAGGCGCCCCCAATGCAGGCAAGTCGAGCCTGCTCAACGCCCTCGCGCGCTCAGACATTGCCATTGTCACTGATGAAGCAGGTACGACCAGGGACGTGCGCGAAGTGCCGCTCGATATTGGCGGACAGCTTTATATACTGCTTGATCTTGCTGGTCTGCGCGACGCTGACAGTAAGGCTGAGGCGGAGGGGGTACGGCGAGCGCGCGCCGCGATCGCCCAGGCCGATATCGTGTTGTGGCTAACAGCACCTGAGATCGCCGATCATGACGCGGCGCTGAAAGCTGCGGCCGATCTGCGTATCGGCACGAAGACCGACCTGGGAAAACCGGTGCAAGCGGATTTTCACGTCTCGGCGACGACCGGGCAGGGACTGAGCGAACTGATCGCCGCCATAGCGGCGATTGGTGCCAACAAGATCGGTGGCGAGCCCGGTCTGCTCAGCCGGGAGCGCGATCGCCTGGCCCTCTTTAGTGCGCAGGACGCGCTGCGCGATACGGCAGCGCAACTGGCGCAGCCCGAACTGGCAGCCGAAAGCCTGCGGAGTGCTTCGCAGGCGCTGGAAAGGCTGGTCGGCAAGATCGATGCCGAGCGGGTGCTGGATCGGCTATTTGCCAGCTTCTGTATCGGTAAATGATTCACGTGAAACATTGCGCCGCGGCCGTGCCAGCCGACGGAACCGTACCTGCCGTGAGCCGTGAATTGATTCACGTGAAACATTGGCCTATTGAGCCCATCTGGAGATCAGTGCCATGAGCGACTATGCAGTCATCATTGTTGGCGGCGGGCATGCCGGCTGTGAAGCCGCCGCGGCCTCGGCACGCCTCGGCGTTCCCACAGCCCTGGTGACGCATCGCTTTGCCACCATTGGCGAGATGAGCTGCAACCCCGCCATAGGCGGTCTCGGCAAGGGTCACCTGGTACGGGAGATCGATGCGCTTGATGGGCTGATGGGCCATGTAGCGGACGCCGCCGGCATCCAGTTCCGCGTACTCAATCGACGCAAGGGTCCGGCCGTACGGGGCCCGCGTGCTCAGGCTGATCGCAGGCTCTATCGCCAGGCCATGCAGGCGGCGATTTCCAGCCAGCCAAACCTTGAAGTCATCGAGGGCGAAGTCGATGATATCGAGGTAACCGATGGACTGGTGTCCGGGGTGCGCCTGCTTGACGGACGCCAATTCTCGACCCGAGCAGTTGTCCTGACGACCGGGACCTTTCTGCGCGGCCTTATTCATCGCGGCGAGGAGACCACCCCGGCAGGCCGCATGGGGGAGGCACCGGTGCTCGGCCTTTCGACGCGCCTGGAGACCATGGGCCTGGCCTTAGGCCGCCTCAAGACTGGCACGCCGGCGCGGCTAGATGGTTCCACCATCGACTTTTCTGTTCTCGAAGAGCAGCCCGGTGATACGCCGCCAGAGCCATTTTCTGCGCTGACGGCGGCCATTACCACGCGGCAGGTCAGCTGTCATATCACCCGCACGACGGCAGAGACGCACAAGATCATCGCCGATAACCTGCATCGCTCCGCCATGTATTCAGGCAAGATCAGCAGCCGTGGCCCCCGCTATTGTCCGTCGATCGAGGACAAGGTGGTGCGGTTTGCCGATCGCGACAGTCACCAGATCTTTCTCGAGCCCGAAGGGCTCGATGATACAACGATCTATCCCAATGGGCTGTCGACGTCGCTGCCAGCTGACGTACAGGAAGCATTCCTGCGATCTATGCCGGGCCTTGAGCAGGTACGGATTGTCCGGCCTGGCTACGCGATCGAATATGATTATGTCGACCCGCGCGAACTGCGCCCCACGCTGGAGGTGAAGCGCCAGCCTGGCCTCTATCTGGCCGGTCAGATCAACGGCACCACGGGCTATGAAGAGGCGGGGGCGCAGGGTCTACTGGCCGGGGCCAATGCCGCACTGGCTGCGGTGGGTCGCGATCCGCTGGTGCTGTCGCGCACGGAAAGCTATCTTGGTGTCATGGTCGATGACTTGGTGACACGCGGCGTCAGCGAGCCCTATCGCATGTTCACCTCACGGGCCGAGTTCCGCCTGCATTTGCGGGCCGACAATGCCGACCAGAGACTGACGCCGCTGGGCGTCGCTACAGGCCTGGTCGGCCCGCAGCGTACAGCACTGTTCGGCGCGAAGGCGGACGCCTTGAGCCACGGCAGGGCCATGCTGACGGGCTTGACGACCACACCCAGCGCCGCCCGGAAGGCGGGCATTGCCATCAATGAAGACGGCAAGACCCGCTCGGCCTTTGAATTGCTGTCCTATCCTGAAATGAGCACGGCTGATGTTGTGCATCTCTGGCCGGAAATCGCCGCGATAGCGGAAGCGGTGATGGAGCAGCTCGTGGTCGATGCGCAATATGCGGTTTATCTCGAGCGTCAGCGTGATGATATCGCCGCGGTCCGCCGCGATGAACACAAGTCGATTCCGGACGGGATTGACTATGCAGTCATTCCCGGACTCTCCATGGAACTCCGGCAGAAGCTGGCGCAGCACCGTCCACAAACCATCGCCCAGGCGCAGGCCATGGATGGCATGACGCCGGCGGCGGTAACGCTGCTGCTGGCCGTTATCCGCCGTGGCGAACTGCGCAAGGCGAGCTGATGAGCGATTATTCTGCCATTGAACCCTATGCCGTCTATTTCACGCGGCCGTTGGCGGCCGTTGGCGCCGATCTGGAATCTTATGCTGCCCTGGTGGTCAAATGGCAGACGGTGCAGAATCTTGTTTCACGTGAAACACTGGAGGCGGTCTGGTCACGACACTTTGCCGACAGCCTGCAGGTGTTGAGTCTGCTGCAGCCGGGTGATCAGTCCTTTCTGGATATCGGCAGCGGCGGCGGTTTCCCCGCCTTGCCTCTGGCGATCGCGCTCAAGGGATCAAATCGACAGTTCACTCTGGTTGAGCCCAATGGCCGCAAGGTCAGTTTTCTGCGCACGGTAACGCGCGAGCTGGGCCTGCTGGTGGCGGTCGAGGGACGCCGCAGCGATCAGCTTGATTCACGTGAAACACCGGTGCCCGACGTGATCACCTGCCGCGCTCTCTCCAGCCTGCCGCAGCTCTGTGAGTGGATGGCGCCGTTCTTTGGCGCCCACACACGGGCGATCCTGCATAAAGGGCGGGAACATGTTGAAGAACTCGCCGAAACGGTTACGCGGTGGGACTTTAACGTGGTATCAACAGCCAGCGACACCGATCCAAGCGGTGTTCTGCTCACGCTCACGAATCTGAGCGCGAAAACAGTACGTTAGCGGCAAACGAGCTGGAGGCCGATAGTGGCGCCCCGTATCCTGACACTGGCCAATCAAAAAGGCGGCGTGGGCAAAACCACGACGGCCATCAACCTTGCCACGGCATTGGCTGCCGTCGGTGAACGCGTGCTGATTGTCGATATCGACCCGCAGGGCAATGCCTCCACGGGACTGGGCATTTCGCGCAACGACCGCGAGGTCTCGTCCTATGACCTGCTGGTGGGCGATGCTACGGTCGCCCAGGCGGCGATCATGACCAGTGTGCCCAATGTGGCGATCGTGCCGTCAACCATGGATCTGCTGGGCGTCGAGCTAACCATAGCCGATCACGGGGATCGTGCGTTCAAGCTGCGCAATGCCTTCAAGCAGCTGGGCGATCTGACGATCAACGAGAAGCCGGTCAGCTATATCCTGATCGATTGTCCCCCGTCGCTGAACCTGCTGACGATCAACTCTCTGGTGGCCGCCGACGCCGTGCTGGTGCCGCTGCAGTGCGAGTTCTTTGCGCTGGAGGGGCTCAGCCAGTTGTTGCAGACCATCGAGCAGATCCGTTCCACACTCAATCCCGGGCTGTCGATCCAGGGCGTGGTCATGACCATGTTCGACAAGCGCAACAATCTGAGCGAGCAGGTGCTGGCCGACGTGCGCAGTGAAATGGGCTCGCTGGTCTATGACACGGTGATCCCGCGCAATGTGCGCTTGTCGGAGGCGCCATCCTATGGCAAGCCCGCTTTGCTATATGACTTGAAATGTGCCGGCAGCCAGGCCTATCTGCGGCTGGCCACCGAAGTGATCCGCCGCGAGCGGCAGCTCAACGCGGCATAGGAGCCCGACCATGAACGAAAAACCGACACGTCTTGGTCGCGGGCTGGCCGCGCTGATTGGCGATATGGCTACGGTTGAAGGCGCCCGGGTCACCGAATCGGGTGGCATCAAGCGGTTGCCGGTCGATTTCATCATCGCCAACCGCTCCAATCCCCGGCGCTCCTTCAATGACGAGCAGCTCGAGGAGCTGACCAATTCGATTCGCGAGAAGGGGGTCATGCAGCCCCTGCTGGTGCGCCCCAGCAATGATCCGAATATCTTCGAGCTGATTGCCGGTGAGCGGCGCTGGCGCGCCTCGCAGCGCGCCGGCCTCCATGATGTGCCGGTTATCATCCGCGACGTGGATGACAAGGAAGCGCTCGAGCTTGCCATTATCGAGAACGTGCAGCGCGCCGACCTCAATCCGCTCGAAGAGGCCATGGGCTATGGCCAGCTGATCGAGCAGTTCGACTATACCCAGCAGGACTTGGCCCAGGTGATCGGCAAGAGCCGCTCGCATGTTGCCAATACGCTGCGCCTGCTGCGCCTGCCTGAAGATGTGCGCGAAATGGTGGCCAGCGGCACGCTGACCGCCGGTCATGCGCGCACGCTGATCACCGCCGAAGATCCGGCCACGCTGGCGCGCCAGATCGTATCCGGCGGTCTCTCGGTGCGCGAGGCCGAGGCCATGAGCCAGCAGCGCGACATTGCCGGCACCAAGAAGCCCAGTGCCTCCGCCAATGAGCGCGATGCCGACACCGTGGCGCTGGAGCGTCGCCTGTCGGACGCCTTGGGCCTGTCGGTGTCGTTGGCGCATGGCGATCGCGGTGGCAAGTTGGAAATCCGCTACAAGACGCTCGAACAGCTTGACGGGATTTGTCTCAAGCTGACGGGTACCAACTAGGTCAGGCGCGTTTCACGTGAAACGCTGCGGCTAGTGGGCGGCGGCCATCATACAGATGGCCAGCAAGGCCCGGCGCAGGCTGGCTTCGGCCAGACCGGGACGGCGTCTCGTATCTGCCGTGGTCTGCAGCAACCGCGCGCTGGCGCCTGCCAGGGCCGTGTCCGACCAGAGCCGCAACTGTTGCTCCAGGGCGCTCGCGCGGGAAAAATGCGGCTTTGGCCGCTGGCCATCCAGCACGGCGCGCGGTGACTTGCCCGCATCAACCTCGATCCGCCAGCGCCGCAGATTGGCAAAATGCATGGCACAGATGGCCAGCAGGCGCTGTGGATCGACAGCGGACGACAAGGCGCGATTGAGGGCCAGTTCCAGACGCTCGGCGTGGCCACCGGCGGCGGCATCGACGATAGCGTCTATGACCAGCATGCCATTGTCAGCACACAACAACAATACGTCGTCCCGGGTCAGCACCTTGCTGGCGGCGGCATAAAGGCAGAGTTTTTCCAGCTCGCGGCGGGTGATCTCGCGATCATTGCCGAGGATTTCGCGCAGGGTCGCCACGACATCGGCGTCGACCCGGATGGCCTGCTGATTGAAGGTCTCGCGAATCAGGGCCTGCAGGGCCTCGTCGCTGTCCGGATAGCAGGGCAGGGCCCGCCCATTCCTGGCGGCCTCCACCAGGGCCCGCAGGGCATCCTTGGGGGTAAGATTGCCGGCTTCGAGCACGATGGCGGCGCCCTGCAGGTCGTCACGCAGTTCGGTCAGGGTCATGACCAGGGATTTTCCGGCGCCGCGCACGCGCACAATGCGCTTGCCGCCAAACAGGGAAATGGTCTTGGCTTCCACCGCGAGAATGGAGGGGTCGGCGTCAACCTCAGCACCATCCAGGGTCACGATACTGGCCGCCTCGGGGTCATCCCCAGCCAGCTTTCGAATCAGCTGCTGGGCGGTCTCTCGGACCAGCCCGGTATCGGGCCCATAGGCGAGGAAAATTCCCTCATCAATGTCTGGCCGCGTGACAAAGCGGCCGACTTCATGGGCCTTGAGCGCCGACATCAGCGGCTTTGCGCTGCCAGCACGCCCAGCCTCAGCGACTCAGCGGCGCCACGGGCGGCCCGTTCAGCCGCCTCAGTTGCAGCGGCATTGTCAGCCAGAACCTGGCCAGCCCGGGTATATTCTGCCGATGCCGTCCGCACCAGGACGGTGGGCTCGGTATCGCTGCCGTCGCGGGCAGTGATGGTCAGCGTCGCCGTTACGGTGACGCTGACGGGCTTGGCCGGGTTGCTGGTGGTGGTGACCACCATGTCTGCCCCGCTGCTGGCGGCCGATACGGTCGCCAAGGGGGCGGTGGGTGCGGTTGAGCTGCCAAAGCGGAGCGATAGCTCCTGGTAGATGATCTGTTCGAGCCGGCTGGTTGGCTTGGCATAGGCGAGGTTGAGGGACGGCTGGTTGGCCAGCGCGCCGCTATAGACCGGGGTAAAGCTGCAGGCACCCAGCGTGGCGCCCATGCCGAGCAACAGCCCTGCCAGTACGGTGCGCCGGAGCGCGTCAGACCACGACATTGACGATCCTGTCCGGCACGATGACGATCTTCTTGGGTGCCTTGCCGTCGAGCATGCGGACAATCTCGTCCATAGACAAGACCAGTTGTTCCACTATGGCGGCTGGCGTGCCCTTGGCGAGGGTGATTTCGCCGCGGCGCTTGCCGTTGACCTGGATGGGCAGGGTGACCTCGTCGTCAACCAGCAGCGCTGCATCGACCTCAGGCCACAGCGCATCGGCCACGAGGCCTGGCTTGCCTAGGGCTTCCCAGCAGGTTTCGGCCAGGTGCGGCATCATCGGGGCGATCAGTTGGATCAGGTGGGAGACGCCCAGCTCGAGGGCGTCCAGCCGTGCAGCAGGTGCGACGGCGCAGATGCCGGCGGTGCGGACCAGGGCATTTGTCAGCTCATAGATCTGGGCCACGGCGCGGTTGAAGCGCAGGCCCTCGATGTCATTGCCGACATTGTGCACCGCACGGTGGACTATCTTGCGCAGCGCGATGGCTTCGCTGTCGTCACTTTCACGAACAGTGCCGGATGACTGTTGCGCGATATCGATGATTTCACCGACCAGCCGCCATACGCGCTGCTGGAAGCGGCTGGCGCCTTCGACGCCGGCCTCGGTCCACTGCACGTCGCGTTCGGGCGGCGAATCGGAGAGCATGAACCAGCGCGCCGTATCGGCCCCGTAGGTGGCAACGATCTCGTCGGGATCGATGACGTTCTTCTTGGATTTGCTCATCTTTTCGATCGAGCCGATCGTGATGGGCTCGCCCGACTTCAGGTGCTGTGCGCGGCGGCCCTCGCCGAAGGTCTCGACCACGACGTCCACCGGGGCCACCCAGTCGCCCTTGGGTGACTTGTAGGTTTCATGGGTGACCATGCCCTGGGTGAAGAGACCCTTGAAGGGTTCATCGAGACCGACATGGCCGGTCGCCTTCATGGCGCGGGTGAAGTAACGCGAATAGAGCAGGTGCAGAATCGCGTGCTCGACGCCGCCAATGTACTGATCGACCGGCAACCAGCGGTTGGCGATGTCGGGCACGGTCGGGGTCGCCGCGTGCGGCGCGGTGAAGCGGGCATAATACCAGGACGAATCGACGAAGGTATCCATGGTATCGGTTTCACGCCGGGCAGCACCGCCGCATTGCGGGCAGTCGACGTGTTTCCAGGTCGGGTGATGGTCGAGCGCATTGCCGGGCCTGTCGAAACTGACATCCTCGGGCAGTACCACGGGCAGGTCCTTCTTGGGCACGGGCAGGGTGCCACAGACCTCGCAATGGATCACCGGGATCGGGCAGCCCCAATAGCGCTGGCGGGAGACGCCCCAGTCGCGCAGGCGATAGTTGACTTCCACGGTCCCCTGCGCCCGGCCATCGACCTCACGCCCGGCAAAATGGGCCGCAATCGTGTGCTTGGCATCCTCAATGGTCTTGCCGTCGAGGAACCCCGAATTGAAAATGGTGCCCGTATCGGTAAAGGCCTCGTCAGCCACGGCAAAGGTAACGGCATCGGCGCCGGCCGGCAGCACGACGGGCTTGACGGGCAAATCATACTTGCGCGCGAAGTCGAGATCGCGCTGGTCATGCGCCGGGCAGCCGAAAATCGCCCCGGTACCATATTCCATCAGCACAAAATTGGCGACATAGACGGGCAAAGTCGCGCCGTCGATAACCGGGTGTTTTGCGTAAAGCCCGGTAAAGACGCCCTTTTTTTCTGCCTTTTCCAGCGCTTCGGTGGCGGTGCCCAGCGACCGGCATTCGGCGATGAAGCTCGCCAGGCCGGCATTGTCGGCTGCCAATTGCGTGCTCAGCGGATGATCGGCCGACAGCGCGATAAAGGAGGCGCCGAATATGGTGTCGGGTCTGGTGGTGAACACCTCGACGGCCGTGGCAGCGGTCTGATTGGGCATCAGAGCGAACTGGAGGCGCAGCCCCTCGGATTTGCCGATCCAGTTGCGCTGCATGGTGCGCACCTTTTCGGGCCATTCGGTCAGCGTATCGAGGCCAGCGAGCAGTTCTTCGGCGAAATCGGAGATCTTGAAGAACCACTGCGTCAGTTCGCGCTGCTCGACCGGGGCGCCCGAGCGCCAGCCCTTGCCGTCAATGACCTGCTCGTTGGCAAGCACGGTCATGTCAATGGGGTCCCAGTTGACCTTGGACTGCTTGCGGGTGACCAGTCCCGCCGCCATCATGTCGATGAACATGGCCTGCTGGTGCTGGTAATATTCCGGCTCGCAGGTAGCAATCTCGCGCGTCCAGTCGATGGCGAGGCCCATGGACTGCAGCTGCGCCTTCATGGCGGCGATGTTCTGTCTGGTCCAGGTGCCGGGATGAGTCTTGCGCTCAATAGCGGCGTTCTCGGCCGGCAGGCCAAAGGCGTCCCAGCCCATGGGGTGCAGCACATTCTTGCCCCTGGCGCGGTGATAGCGCGCCACGACGTCGCCCATGGAATAATTGCGGACGTGGCCCATATGGATGCGGCCCGACGGGTAGGGGAACATCTCAAGGACGTAATAGGGCTCGCGCGGGTCATCATTGCTGGTGACAAAGCTCTGGGCATCGTCCCAGACCTTCTGCCATTTCGGTTCCATTTCGCGCGGATTGTAGCGTTCGACGCTCACTTGGGCTCGTCCTTGGGTGCATCTCGCAAAGCGCCGCGGGAGGGGGGAGCGGCTTGCGTTTATGGGGGATTTTGTCTACCGGACCATCACCAGAAATACCAAGCTAGGTCAACAGGAACAGGGCGAAAGCATGGATGTCAGTGCCGCCGACAAACTCGCCGCCGTCCGCGAACGCATCATCCGGGCGCAGCAGCGCTTTGGCCCGCCATCTGAAACGGTGACCCTGGTGGCCGTATCCAAGACCTTTCCTGCAGAGGCGATCGAGCCGTTCCTCAGGGCGGGCCAGCGCGTCTTCGGGGAGAACCGGGTGCAGGAGGCCAAGGAGAAGTGGCCGGCGCTGCGGGAGCGCTATCCCGATGTGCAACTGCATCTGATCGGGCCGCTGCAGACCAACAAGGCACGCGAAGCGGTGGCGCTGTTTGACGTGATCGAGACTCTCGACCGCGACCGGCTGGCCGGGGTCCTGGCCGAGGAGATGGCCAAAGCCGGGCGGCAATTGCCGTGCTTCGTGCAGGTCAATATCGGGCTGGAGCCGCAAAAAGCCGGCATCGCGCCGGATGAGACGGTGGATTTTGTGGTGCGCTGCCGCAGCACGCATGGGCTCAATGTTGTCGGGCTCATGTGCATTCCGCCTGACGGTGTGCCCCCGGGTCCGTACTTTGCCCAAATGGTGGCGCTGGGGCGCGATGCGGGGGTGGGCTCACTATCGATGGGGATGAGCGGCGACTTCGAAATTGCCATCGGCATGGGGGCAAGCCATGTGCGGCTCGGCTCCGCCCTGTTCGGCGGTCGTCCACCCGCCGCTTAAGCGCCACACCGGAAAATAGTCATTGCAGGAAGGAATGGCTGCAACTTCTGGGGGCAGGACGTCGTTGTTGCTCCGTATAACGCCGTTGTGATTGGCTGGTCAAAAACTGGTTGCAATAGTGTGGCCCAAGGCCGGGTCGATGCGAAAAGACCGGAGAAAACAATGAACAAGCGACGCATCCTGCTGGTGGACGATGATGCAGACCTGCGCCAGACCTTGGTCGAGCAGCTCGAAGTGCACCCCGAGTTTGAAATTCTTCAGGCGGGCACGGCCCATGATGCCCTCAAGTCGACGCGCGAAAACAATATCGACCTGACTATTCTCGATGTCGGCCTGCCCGATATGGATGGTCGCGAGGCCGTCAAACAGCTCCGTGCCGAGGGCTATAACAGCCCCATCCTGATGCTGACCGGCCATGACAGCGATGCCGACCAGATCCTGGGCCTTGATTCGGGCGCCAATGACTATCTCACCAAGCCGTTCCGCTTTCCCGTCCTGCTGGCACGCATCAATGCGGCACTGCGCCAGCATGATCAGAGCGAAGATGTGGTGTTCACCATCGGGCCCTATAGTTTCCAGCCATCGGTCAAGATGCTCGAGACCAATGACGGCATCAAGGTGCGGCTGACCGACAAGGAAACCTCGATCCTGAAATACCTCTATCGCCAGGGTCCCAAGACGATTTCCCGCGATATCCTGCTCAAGGAAGTCTGGGGTTACAACAATCGGGTGACCACCCATACGCTGGAAACCCATATCTACCGCCTGCGCCAGAAGATCGAACGCGACCCCTCCAATGCCCGCCTGTTGGTGACTCAGGAGGGTGGATACCGCCTGGTGCCGTGAAAGCCGTGGACGGCGGCCCGGAAACACAAAATCGGGTATAAATGCGCGTCAAATGCCCTATAGGATGGCATGGCTTTGCTGCGACAGGGCCAAAGTGCATCCGGAACGGGGCTCATGATCAGGGACGAGGCGGCCGCCGCACTGGCGCAAGCCGAATTTTTCGATATCTGCGACGATGAGCAGCGCCGCATGTTGGCGTTTGCCGGTGAACGCCGGCATTTCGACGCCGATGCGGTGCTCTACCAGGCCGGCAGCGTGCCGCAGGGTGCCCATGTGCTGATCTCGGGTACGCTCAAGGCCAAGCCCGAGGGAAAGGGCGCCAGCAAGCCCTATGCGATCTCCGAGCCGGGCAGCGTGGTGTCGTCCATGGCGCTGATTCTGGACAAGCCCCGCCAGGTGACATTCACGGCGGTGACCGATTGCGAGACCCTGTTCGTACCGCGCCAGGCCTTTCTCAAGCTGCTGCAACAGTCGCCTGAACTGGCGCAGCGCGCCGTCGCGCGGATCGAGCGCGATCTGGGCAATTATCTGGGGGCGCTGGAGCCGGTGGGCCGCCGCATGCGGGCTGGCGAGAGCTAGACGCCGGCGAAGCGGGCAATGACGGGCACGTGGTCGCTCGGCTTGTCAGTCCAGCCGCGAGCCGGCTTGATGATTTCGGCGCCGATGCAGTGCGCCGCAATATCGGCGGTCGACCAGATGTGGTCGAGCCGACGACCCTTATTGGCCAGTTCCCAATCAGCGCTGCGATAGCTCCACCAGGAATAGAGTTTCTGGTCGTAGGGCACATGCTTGCGCACCAGATCGATCCAGCCATGGCCGCCATTGAGCAGGGCGTCCAGCGCCTCGGTTTCGACCGGGGTATGGCTGACGATCTTGAGCAGCTGCTTGTGACTCCAGACGTCGTTTTCATGCGGCGCGATGTTGAAATCGCCGGCGATCAGATGGCCCCGCTGGAAGATGGGCTCGTTGAACCAGCTGGTCAGCTCGCTCAGAAAGCCCAGCTTGTGCCTGAACTTGGGGTTGATGGCCGGGTCGGGCTCATCGCCACCGGCGGGGATATAGAAGTCGTGCAGCGTGACCGGTCCATGGCCGAAATCGGTCAGGGCGGAGACGTGGCGCGATTCGGGAATGTCGCAGAACACGCGGCTCGAGACATCGGTCAGGGGGAATTTCGAGACGATGGCGACGCCGTGATAGCCCTTCTGACCATGCACCGCCTGGTGCGGATAGCCGGCCTCGGCAAAGGCCTTGGCCGGGAACTGGTCATTGGTGCACTTGATCTCCTGCAGCATCAGCACATCGGGGTGATACTGGGCGATGAAATCGAGCACCATGGGCAGGCGCAGGCGTACCGAATTGATGTTCCAGGTGACGATGGAGACGGTCATGACGGGCCTTTGCGCTTGCGGGCCCCTCTTATCGCGGAGGCGCAAGGCGAGGTAAAGCCGGAAATGGCGGTGTCGCGGTGGAGGGTTTCACGTGAATCGGTGACAGGGCGCAGGAAAAAGCCCGGCGCCTTGCGGGGCCGGGCTCTGATCGTGATCGCTCCGGTGGGAGCGGCTGGCTTAGGCCAGATTATTCAGCCTTTGGCTCGGCGCTGGCGGCTTCAGCCTCGGCAGCGGCGGCCTGTTCGGCGGCCTTTGCAGCTGCTGCGGCTTCGGCTTCCTTGGCAGCCTGCTCAGCGGCGAAAGCCTGGGCAGCTGCGACCTTCTCGGCCTCGCGGGCTTCCTTGGCCGCCACGGCGGCGGTGCGTTCGGTGGCTTCGATCTTCTTGGTGCGCGAATTGGTCGATTCGAAAATACGGGCAGATTTGCCGCGACGATCGCGCAGGTAGTACAGCTTGGCGCGACGGACCTTGCCGCGCTTGAGCACTTCCACCGACGCCACGTTGGGCGAATAGAGCGGGAAGACGCGCTCGACGCCTTCGCCATAGGAGATCTTGCGCACGGTGAAGGATTCCATCACGCCGCCGCCGTTGAAAGCGATCACAATGCCTTCATAGGCCTGCAGACGCTCCTTGGTGCCTTCGGTGATGCGGACCCACACCTTGACGGTGTCGCCGTGGGTAAATTCGGGAAGCGTGCGCTTGGCGGCGACCGCTGCCATCTGCTCGGCTTCGAGCTGTTCGATGATGCTGGACATGTCGATTCCGTTCTGAATCTTTTCAAAGGAGCGTTTATTCGAGCCTTGCGGTCCGATCGCCCGGTCTTGGTTGGTAACGGAGTTGGGTCGTCTTTTTATTGGTGCGCGGCAGGTCCGATTAGCCCGACACGCGGATAGTGGCGCGGCTATAGGGGAAAAGGGGCGAAGAGTCTAGCGTTTGATGGTGCTTTGTGGCTTGCGCGCCAGAAGATCGGGACGGCGCGCCTCTGTCAGAGCCAGGCTCTGCTCGGCGCGCCACTTGGCGATCTTGCCGTGATCGCCTGATGTCAGCACCGGGGGAATGTCGAGACCCTCGAAGGATTGCGGCCTGGTATATTGCGGATATTCGAGCTGGCCGTTTTCAAAGCTCTCGTCGGCATGGCTGTCAGCCCCGCCCAGCACGCCCGGGATGAGGCGCACAACGGCCTCCAGCAGCACCATGGCGGCGACTTCGCCGCCGGCCAGCACATAGTCGCCGATCGAAATTTCCTCGAGCCCGCGGGCGTCGATGACCCGCTGGTCGATACCCTCGAAGCGGCCGCATACGATCACGGCGCCCGGCCCCAAAGCCAGCTGGCGGGCGCGCTGCTGGGTCAGGGGGGTGCCGCGCGGCGACATCAGGATGCGTGGGCGGTGGTCGCCCTGGGGTGACACGCTGTCGATGGCGCGGGCCAGGATGTCGGGCTTGAGCACCATGCCGGCGCCGCCACCCGATGGGGTATCATCGACGGTGTGGTGGCGATCAGTGGCAAAGCTGCGCAATTGCACGGCGTTGAGCGCCCACAGGCCGTCCGCCAGGCCGCGGCCCAGCACGGAGGCGCCCAGCGGGCCGGGAAACAGCTCGGGAAAAAGCGTGATGATTGAGGCCGAGAAGCTCAATCTGGCTCTTCCTCGCCCTCTGGGGCTTCGAGCGGCACTTCGATGACTAGGTAGCCTTCGGCAATGCGGATGGCCGGCACCACCGCGCGGGTGAATGGATAGAGATAGGTGTCGCCGCTCTGGGGGTCGCGGATCTCGATCAGGTCGCCGGCGCCGAAATTGGGCAGGGCGGAGACCTGGCCGATGATCTGACCCGATTGCAGCCGCGCCTCAAGACCGATCAGGTCGGCATGGTAGAAATCGTCCTCGTCTTCCGGTTCGGGCAGCCGGTCGCGATCGACAAACAGGCTGACGCCATTGAGCTTTTCGGCGGCGTCGCGATCGGCAATGCCCTTGATGTGAGCAACGACCACATTCTTGTGCAGGCGCAGCTTGTCGATGGTGATGACAAGGCCTGGCCGGTCGGTGTCGAGCGGACCATAGGCGCCAATGGCCAGCGGGTCCTGGGTATGGGCGGCGATGCGGACGGCGCCCTTGATGCCATGGGCGGCGCCGATCTGGCCGAGCAGGATGCGATTGCTGTTCTGGGTGGTCATAGCGGCTCCGGGCGGTCTAAGGTGCTCTTAGCAGGCAATGCCCGGATTGGGAATTGTCGCGGAACCATACCCGATGCGGACGGCTTGTCCGGATAGGTTTTACAGCAGGAGTGCATGCCATGGCCAAGATTCTGACCGACCGAGAAGAGATCCGCGAATGGGCCGCAGCGCGGGGTGGCAATCCAATGCTGATGGAAACCCCCGAGGGGACCGGTACGCGGACGCTGCTGCAACTGACCTTTGGGCAGTATGAAATCAATACCGATGGCAATCAGGGTCCGGACCGGATCGGTGGCTTTGACCTGGTCAGCTGGGACGAATGGTTTGACGCGCTGGACGCCAACAATCTTGCCCTGCGGGTGTCGGATGATCCGTCTGGAGGCAGCGAGGCCGAATTCGAGTTTGTCGAAAAAGTCTAGATATTGGTCAGAGATCAAATCAGGCTTTAGCAGGCAGGCTCGGCTCGCGGCGTGAAGCCGCCTCCAGAGGGGTCAGGCGGCTCACTCAGGCGTCGCGAGCGAGTTCAGGCCGGCTTCATACAGGCGCATCGTGGCTTCAATGTCCGCGATGTGCATGGACAGGCCCTGCTCGACGGCTTCGGCCTGGCGACGGACGAGGTCGCGGCGCGACAGCAGCTCGAAGCGCTCGCTCTCGAGTTCCTTGACGGCCAGGTCGATGCGGTCGCGGTGAGCGGCCAATCGCTGCACCATGGGTGCGGTCTGCTTTGCGGCTTCCTGCATCACGGCTTCCATCTGCTCGATTTCAGGCTGGACGATCTTCAGGTTCATCTTGGCTCGGGTGGTCATTTGGTCTTCCCACATTATCGTTGAATCTGCCGGCCCGATCTGGGTCATGCAGACGTTAATGTGATGTAATAGCCAAATTGACAGGAATCCCAATCTTTACTTTATATTTACCTTAACAACGGGCGCGCTGACTTGATGCAGTATTGAATCAATTGCAAGCAACGTCCGGGTATCAGGAGGCGTCGGCTGCGGCCTCGATGGCTTCCATGTCACTGTCAGACAAGCCAAAATGGTGGCCGAGTTCGTGGATCAGCACGTGAGCAACAACGTCGCCGAGCGTGTTGTCATCGTTCTCGGCCCAGTAATCGAGAATGGCGCGGCGGTAGAGGAAAACCGTATTGGGCAATTGGCCGGTCTGCGGCATGGCGCCGTCCTCGGTGAGGCCGACGCCGGAAAACAGCCCCATCAGTTCGAAGGGGCTCTCCATGCCGAAGCCTTCCAGCACGTCGTCCTCGGCATAGTCGGCGACGGTGCAGGTCACATCGGCGGCGAGCGACTTGAACGGCTCGGGCAGGCCCGCCAGCGTGCGGCTGGCCAGGGCCTCAATGTCGTCGAGGGTGGGCGCGAAGCGCGCGCCCCAGTCGAACTCGCTCACTGCCACTCGCGGATGTCGACGAAGTGGCCGGCAATGGCAGCCGCCGCCGCCATGGCGGGAGAGACCAGGTGGGTACGCCCCTTGAAGCCCTGACGGCCCTCGAAGTTGCGGTTGGATGTCGAGGCGCAACGTTCCTGCGGCTTGAGCTTGTCCGGGTTCATGGCCAGGCACATCGAGCAGCCCGGCTCGCGCCATTCAAAGCCGGCATTCTTGAAGATGACGTCGAGGCCCTCGGCTTCGGCCTGGTCCTTGACCAGCCCGGAGCCCGGCACGACCATGGCGCTGACGGTGGCGGCCACCTTGCGGCCGCCGATCACGGCTGCGGCAGCGCGCAGGTCCTCGATGCGGCCATTGGTGCAGGAGCCGATGAAGACGCGGTCGACACCGATCTCGGTGATCGGCGTGCCGGGCTTGAGGCCCATATAGTCCAGCGCCCGCCACTTGGAGGCGCGCTTGTTTTCATCATCGATTGCATCGGGGTCGGGCACCGCGCCGGTTACCGAGATCACGTCTTCGGGCGATGAACCCCAGGACACGATGGGCGGCAGGTTGGCGGCGTCGAGCACCACGACCTTGTCATAGACCGCGCCTTCATCGGTATAGAGCGTCTTCCAGTAGTCGAGCGCCATGTCCCAGGCCTGGCCGGTGGGGGCACGGTTGCGGCCCTTGACGTAGTCATAGGTGGTCTGGTCGGGGGCGATGAGGCCGGCGCGGGCGCCGCCCTCGATGGTCATGTTGCAGACCGTCATGCGGCCTTCCATGGAGAGGGCCTGGATGGCCTCGCCGGCAAATTCGATGACATGGCCATTGCCGCCGGCCGTGCCGATTTCCCCGATAATGGCCAGGATGATGTCCTTGGCGGTGACATGGGGCGGCAGCTTGCCGTCCACCCGCACGAGCATGTTCTTGGCCTTCTGCTGGATCAGCGTCTGGGTCGCGAGCACGTGCTCGACCTCGGAGGTGCCGATGCCGTGGGCCAGCGCGCCAAAGGCGCCATGGGTGGAGGTGTGGCTGTCGCCACAGACGATGGTCATGCCGGGCAGGGTGAAACCCTGTTCGGGCCCGACGATGTGGACGATGCCCTGCCGCTTGTCGAAGGGGTCAAAATACTCGATGCCGAAATCGGCGGTATTCTCGGCCAGGGTGGCAATCTGGATGGCGCTTTCAGGGTCCGGATTGGGCAGCGAGCGGTCGGTGGTGGGGACGTTGTGGTCCACCACGGCCAGGGTCCGCTCGGGGTGGCGCACCTTGCGGTTGTTCAGCCGCAGGCCCTCGAAGGCCTGCGGGCTCGTGACTTCGTGCACCAGGTGCCGGTCGATATAAAGCAACGAGGTACCATCCTCGTTGTTCTGCACCAGATGGTCGTCCCAGATCTTGTCGTAGAGCGTACGGGCCTTGGTCATAGCGGTATTCCGGCAGGGAAAGTTTGGAGTGGTTCTAAGCCGGAGTGGCAGAAGGGTCAAGCATTACCGTACTCGCGGGTACGCTTGAGTTACTGCGGCAGACGGTCCTGGATGCCCCTGACCGCAAGAACACCGAGCACGCTGGTATCGAGGCCGATGCGCAGCCGACACCACAGGGCGATCGACAGCTGGGCGAGAATACGGGCGCCCATATTGGCCGCGGCCGCGCCGATCACCCCATAGGTGGGAATGATCAGGATCTGCACGATCAGGCCGGCGCCCATGATGCCGCCGAATATCATGGCATAGGCGCGTTCATGCCCGGTCATCATCATGACGATCTTGGAGGGGCCGGTGGCGGCGTCAAACAGCAGCCCGAGGGCCAGCAGCACCAGCACCAGCCAGCCTTCGGCATAGGCGGGTCCGAACAGGTTCAGGATCCATCCCCCCCAGCCAAAGAAGGCGACGAAGACCAGCAGGGAAAAGACAAAGCCAGCCAGCGAGGCCATGGCCGCAATAGCCTGGGCCTTGCGCATCTCGCCGGCGTGGAAATGCTGGGCGATCATCGGCGCGATCACCAGCTCGATGGCGAAGGTGAACAGCGTCATGAGGCCGGCCGTGCGGAAGGCGTTGAAGTAGAGGCCCGAGCTTTCCAGGTTGAGCATCAAGCCGACGAGCACCACGTCGGCATTGAGAGCGACCGTCTCGATCAGGGTGCCGAGCAGGAACCAGCGGCTGAGGCCGCCCCAGCGCTGCCAGTAGGGCCCAACGACACCCACCACGGGGCTCAACACGTAGCGGCGGGTGATGGCGCCCCAAAACTGCAGTGCCAGCATGCCCGACAGCAGCGCGGCGGAGAGCACAAGCGCGTCGGGGCCGCTGAGCACGATACCGACGCTGAACAGGCCGATAACCACGGCGGGCAGGGCGATGCGCCAGAGAATGTCGCGCGGCACCAGGGCGGTCCAGAGCGAGCCTTGGGCCCGCAGGGCCGAGGAATTGTATTCCGCCAGCGCCATGGGGAGAATCAGGAAGGCGGCGCCATAAAAATGGTTGGCCGTATCCTGCAGGGGCAGCAGGAGCACCCACAGAAACACCACCAGACACAGGACCAGCGCGATGGTCAGGCCAGACAGGATGGTGAGCATGGAGCCGGCCTGCACTGCCGCGGTGGCCGCGGCCCGGTTGCCGGCCACCGTCTCCTGCGACCAGAGGCGTAGAATGGCGGTGGGCTGGCCAACACCGGCGGCAATGGCGAGGACCGTGGCCAAAGCCAGGCCAAAGGCAAAATGGCCATATTCCGGCACCGTCATGGTGCGCGAGAGCACGACATAGGTCAGGTAGGTCAGACCCGCGGTCGCGACCTTGATACCCAGTGACCCGATAACGCGCCACAGGCCAGCATGGAGCAATGCCGACAGATCTGAAGGAATGGTAAGCCGCATCGAAAGCCTCTGGGTCGCGCCTTAAACGCGGCCCGGGCAATCTGTCATGCCATTCTCAAGAAACCATTACCTTCCGCGGACATATCTAATTACGGTTTGGTAATGTTGCAGTCGTCCCTAGTGGCGGAAGTGGCGCATGCCGGTCATCACCATCGCAATGCCGGCGGCATCGGCGGCGGCAATGACCTCATCATCGCGCATCGAGCCACCCGGCTGGATGACGGCGGTCGCGCCGGCGGCCACCAGGGCCTCCAGCCCGTCGGCGAAGGGAAAGAAGGCATCCGAAGCAGCTACAGAGCCCATGGTCAGCGCACCCTCGAGACCGGCAGCCCGCGCCGCGTCGATGGATTTGCGATGGGCGGTGAGGGCGGAATCGACCCTGGACATCTGGCCGGCGCCGATGCCGACGGTGGCACCGTCCTTGACATAGACGATGGCGTTGGACTTGACGTGCTTGGCGACCTTGGCGGCCAGACGCAGGTCGGTCATCTCTGCCGCCGTGGGCTGGCGCCTGGTCACGATCCTGAGCTCGCAATCGTCGACATTGCGGTTGTCGCGCGACTGCACCAGCAGGCCCCCGGCCACCGACTTGACCATCAGGCCGTCGGCCTTGGGGTCGGCCAGGCCACCGGTCAGCAGCAGACGCAGGTTCTTCTTGGCGGCGATGATGTCCTGGGCTTCCTGGGTCGCCGACGGCGCCACGATCACTTCGGTAAACACCTTGACGATTTCGGTGGCGGTGGCCGCGTCAATCTCGCGGTTGGTGGCGACAATGCCGCCAAAGGCGGAGACCGGATCGGTGCGCAGGGCGTTCTGATAGGCGGTCAGCAGGTCGCCGGCCACGCCGACACCACAGGGATTGGCGTGCTTGATGATGGCGACGGCGGCAACGTCGCTGGCATCGAACTCGCTGACGAGCTCGAAGGCCGCGTCGGTGTCATTGATATTGTTGTAGCTCAACGTCTTGCCCTGTACCTGGGTGGCGGTGGCGACACCTGGGCGCGTATCGCCATTGGCGTAGAAGCCAGCCCATTGATGGGGGTTTTCGCCATAGCGCATGACTTCGCGCAGGGTACCTGCGAAGCTGCGATAGGGAATTTCGGGGTAATCAATGGCCCTGGCGAACCAGGTCGAAATGGCGCTGTCATAGGCGGCCGTCCGGGCATAGGCCTTGGCGGCCAGCTGCTGTCGCAGGGGATAGGGCACGCCGCCGGTCTCGGCGATGGCGGCCAGGATGGCGGGATAGTCGGCCGGATCGACGACAACCGTCACGAAGGCGTGGTTCTTGGCCGCCGAGCGGACCATGGCCGGACCACCGATATCGATATTCTCGATGATCTCGTCATAGCTGGCGCCCGAGGCGACGGTCTTTTCGAAGGGGTAGAGATTGACCGCGACCAGGTCGATGGCACTGATAGCGTGCTCTGCCATGGATGCGGCATGGTCGGGCTTGTCGCGCACTGCCAGCAGGCCGCCATGTACCTTGGGGTGCAGCGTTTTTACGCGGCCATCCATCATTTCGGGAAAACCGGTGAGGTCGGCGATCTCGCGGACGGGCAGGCCGGCATCCTTGATCAGCTTGTGGGTGCCGCCGGTGGAAACGAGTTCGACGCCCGCCGCGCTCAGGCCCCTGGCAAAGTCGGCCATGCCGGATTTGTCGAATACCGAAAGCAGTGCGCGCCCGACCTTGACCGTCTTGCCCATGAGGTGTGTGCCCTATTTGGTGGTGAATTGGCGCGCTCGCTAGCACGAAGCCGCCGGAACGCCAAGAGCAGGTCAAGGGCTAGGGCTGTTCGAGGGTTAAGATCCAGGCAATTTCGCTGCCGGCGACAACCCTGGTTTCGAGCACCAGCTGGCGCGTCTTGTGCAGGCCGACATAGGCCGACTGGCGCACACTTTCCTCGTCGCGGCAGGCTGCACCCTCCCAGAGAAAGCTCCAGATGGCGCCATTGGGCAGGTGCAGGCGGACCATGCTCTCGTCGCGATTGCGCTGCAGTCGCACGCCCGGTGCGAGGTGAAAGCGCACGGCAATGGTGCCCGAGGCGGAACCGTGGGCGATCATGCGGTCCTGGCCGACCAGGGTCGTGCCGCCCGAGAGCAGGGTGATGCGGCGTTCCAGATCGACGCCAAAGCGCCGGGCATAGGCGGCCGTGGTGATGGATAGCAGCTGGTCGGCCGGCGCCAGGGTCATCTGGGCTGGCGGCGTCGGGGGGGCGTTTTCGGAGTCGATCGTGGGGGCGGAATGGGCGATGCCCTGGCGGAACAGCGCCTTGCTGGCGGCCAGATCGGCCGGGGCAGGCCCACAACTGCCCAGGATCAGCTCGCTGCCATGGGAAAATTCGAGCGACAGGGCGCTGGCATGGGCGTTTTCGGCAAAGCCGGGCGGCGGCATGCGGCCGGAATCGGCGATTACCACGGCGTCGCCGGCGCGCAGAATGCCGTAACCGCCCAACAGCTTGGAGCGTCGCTGATGACCGGCAGCATTGGCCTGGATGGCGATCAGCACGTCATGGGGCAGATGACCGCCGCCGTTGAAATAGGCCGGCTCGCCGCTCGACAGGGTCAGGGCATCGAGGCTTTCATGCATGCGGTCAATCTGGGCCGCCAATTCAAGGGAAGCATCGGACTTGAGCTGGCCGGCGACGCGACGCACACTGACCAGCTCGACCAGCAGCTGCAATTGCAGCTTGGGGTTGCGGGAGCGATGTAGACCATCGGTGTCGAGCTGGGCGGCCAGAATGCGATTGAGGCGCTCGAGGCGCGGACCGATATTGGGCCGTTCGCCCTGCTCGCAATATTGCGCGCCCACGAGGGCAATGGCGGCAAACAGGGCGTCGCCGGGGTCGGCGGCAAGACGACCGCGCAGCTTGAGGCTCTGGATCTGCGCACCCAGCACGCGCTGGATGGTCCTGGCCTGCTCGGGTGTTGCGCCATCGAGCAGGAGGGGCAGATGCCGCAACCAGTTGAGCACGCGCTGGGCGGTCAGGGCCGGGGCCCAGGTTTCCCGGCCGAAACGACCCTCCCGGCCGATCCAGTCGAGCACTAGGGTGCGGGCAAAATGGCGCTCGCCGCTATCCTGCACATCGCGGAAATGGCGCAGCCAGGAAAAGCCATGCAGGTTGAACCACCAGTCGGCATGGTTGACGGGGATGGCAAAGGGCGACAGGCCATGGGTTTCGATCAGCTTGCTGGCCAGCAGATAGCGCCCTGCCATCATGTCGCGCACGGCCTCCCGGTCAGCGGGGCGGAACTCGTGCAGTTCACCGGCAAAGGCATCATCGGCCAGGCCCCACCAGGTCCAGCGCAGGATGGGCAGGGTCACGATGGTGTCAGCCAGGCCGAAGGCCAGGCGCCGCATGGCGAAACCCAGCCGGGACCGCACGGTGTTGCTGCCGTCCGCCGCGGCCATGGCCTGCGTCGCTGAATGTCTGCCCGTCAATGACACGTCCCTAGTTTGGCGCCTTGCCCCCGCAGCGCCCGTCGATCATCCTATCTGGCTGCGGCGAAAGCGTGCCACGAAGAAACCATCCATGCCGCCGGCCTTGCCACCAGGCAACATGCCCGGATGAGTGCGGACCAGACCGCGCGGCGAAACGGCGGCTTCCAGCCCCGCCATCTCGTCGCCGGTCACTGGCCAAAGGCTTATCCCGGACAAGGTCTGCAATGCCCAGTCGACCTGTTCCTCTCCCTCGGCCGGCTCAAGCGAACACACGCAATAGATGAGGACGCCGTCCCGATCAAGGCAGCGAAAGGCGTTGGTCAGCAAGGCGCGCTGCAGGCGCACACGTCCGGCCACGTCGCCCACCGAGCGATGCCAGATGACTTCGGGATGGCGGCGGAACGTGCCCGTGGCCGAACAGGGCGCGTCCAGCAGCACGCCCTGAAAAGGTGCTTCCGGGACAAACTTGCCGGCATCGCCGACGATGGTTTCGGCGGTGTAGTCGAGGCGCGCCAGGTTTTCCTTGAGGCGTTCCATGCGCTTGGCATCGGCATCGAGCGCGGTGACGGCATAGCCGGCCTTGACCAGCTGGGCCGTCTTGCCGCCCGGGGCGGCGCAGAGGTCAAGCACGCGTGCTCCCGGCTCAAGGCCAAGCAGTCGCGCGGGAATGGCGGAAGCGGCGTCCTGCACCCACCAGCTGCCCTCGGCAAAGCCGGGCAGGGCTTCGACCGGGCGGTCGCGCTGCTCGATGCGCACGGTGTCGGCCATGACGGGCTCGGCGCCCAGCGAATCAATCAGCCCGGCGTCATTGTGCTTGAGTGTGAGATCGAGGGCGGCACCGGCCAGAAGGGCATCGGAAAAGGCATCGATGGCGTCTTCGCCATAGGCCTGCAGCCAGGTATCGCCAAAGGTTTCGGGGATCAGCAGATCATCGCTGAGCATGCCGAACTTGGCCGAATTGGCCTGGGCATTGCGCAGCACGGCGTTCATCAGGCCCGACAGGTGACGCGCCTTGGGATCGCGCTTGGTGGCTTCGACGGCCAGGAACAGGGCGCTGTGGGCGCCCAGGTCAGGCAGGAAGACCAGCTGCGCCAGGCTCAGGCGCAGCACGGCTTCGAAGGTGCCGGACTTGCCGGGCATGCCCTTGTCGAGCAAGGCATGCAGCATGAAATTGAGTTGGCCATGGCGCCGCAGGGCGGTGGTGATCAGCCGGTTGGCCAGGGCGCGATCGCGGCCGTCGGCAAGCTCGGCAGCCCCCAGGGGGACGAAATTGTCGCCCGCCAGCACAGATTTCAGCCGCTGTGCGGCCACGAGGCGGAGCTTGAGCCCCGCCGGTTCAGGTTTGTACGCCACGCTTGCATCTATCCCCAGGGACCGCGTTGTCCGCCATCCTCGTCGGTCCGTCCGACGGTCGGCACGCGCCAGCCGCCGCCAATGTCGCGACCGGTACTGGTCGGGGCAAAGCGAGGCTGAGGCCTGCGGCCCTTATCGTCCACATGGCCCGAAGCTGCAAGCTTACGTAGCGCGGCAATACGATTGGCCGTGTCCGGGTGGGTCGAGAACAGATTGTCCATGCGCTGACCCGAGAGGGGGTTGATGATGTACATATGGGCCATGGCTGGGTTGCGCTCGGCCGCGACATTGACCTCGCGGCCGGCCAGGGCCGCGATTTTTTCGAGCGCCGAGGCCAGTGCCAGCGGGTCGCTGGCAATCTCGGCGCCAAGCCGGTCGGCCTCGTATTCACGGGTGCGGCTGACCGCCATCTGCACCAGCATGGCGGCAACGGGCGCCAGAAATACCATTAGCAACGCGCCCACGCCGCCGAGCGGATTGTCGCGATTGTTGCCGCCACCGAAGAACAGGCCGAACTGCGCCAGGGCCGAGATGGCGCCGGCAAAGGTGGCCGTGATGGTCATGGTCAGGGTATCGCGGTTGCGGATATGGGCCAGCTCATGGGCGACCACGGCAGCCACTTCGCGGGTTTCGAGATGACGCAGCAATCCGGCCGAGACGGCCACGGCGGCGTTTTGCGGGTTGCGGCCAGTGGCAAAGGCATTGGGCTGGTCGGACTGGATCAGATAGACGGCCGGGGTCGGGATGCCGGCCTTGCGGGCCAGAATGTCGACCATGTCGTAGAGCTCAGGCACGCGACTGCGCGCCACCGGCACGGCATTCTGCATGCGCAGCACCAGCTTGTCCGAGTTCCAGTAGCCGAACAGATTGGTGACCAGGGCAAAGCCGAAGGCGATCATCATGCCGCCGGTACCGCCGATGAAATAGCCCACGGTCATGAACAGGGCTGTCAGCGCCGCCAGCAGGACAAAGGTACGAAACGTATTGAACATCAGGAGCCCTTGGGTTCGAGGTCTTGCGCCATTATGTTGGGTGACGAGCAGATGCATGCAAGCGCATGACCAAAACGTAATGTGGGAAGGTCCCTGCCATGAACGAGTCCGATAGCGCGCCTGAACAGACCCCGCGTGCGCCCCTGACACCTGCGGCCGAGCGCGCGCTCGCCGAGGCCGCGGCGCGACGCGCGGCGATTGACGGCAAGGGCGCCTTTGCGCCCAAGGAACAGGGCGGTCGCGGCGGTCTTGAGCCGGGGCGTTATGGCGACTGGGAGATCAAGGGGCTGACGAGCGATTTCTAGGCCGCGCTCAGTCCTGCGGCGCTGTGCCCAGCAGATCATGGATCGTGTAGCCGGCGGCAGACACCGCGGCCGTGGCAAACACCACGATGATGGCGGCGATCAGGCCATATTCAATCGGGGTTACACCGGCCTCGTCGCGGATGAATGAGCGGATCGCAGTCAACATGGCAGTCTTTCAACACCAGAACATTGCCAGGACTATGGCAAGGCCTGGCTGAACCCAGTCTGAATGGTCTGTTCAGTCGCGGGCTCGGGCGATAGCAGGCAACAGGTCGCTCTGCAGCGTCTGCGGCGTCAACGGCCCGACATGCTTGAAGGTGATGATGCCATCGGCATCGACCACGAAGGTTTCCGGCACGCCATAGACGCCCCAGTCGATCGACACGCGGCGGTCGCGGTCGGCGCCGACCGCGTCGTAGGGATTGCCCAGTTCGGCCAGGAAGGCGCGGGCATTTTCTGGCGCGTCGTTCTGGTTGATGCCCAGCAGGCGGATATCGGCCGTGTCTCGCAGCGCCATCAGCAGGGGATGTTCGTCGCGGCAGGGAATGCACCAGCTGGCAAAGACGTTGACCACACTGACCTGGCCCTTGAGGGAGGCGGTATCGAAGCCGGGGACGCCCAGTTCGGGCACCGCTGCCAGAACAAAGGCCGGGGCCGGCTTGTCGATGAGCACCGAGCGCACGAGGTTGGGGTCGCGATTGATGGAGAAGGCAAAGATGGCGACCAGGGCCACCAGCGCCACCAGGGGCAGGCCAAACAGGATGTAGCGCATCAGGCAGCGTTCTCCCTGTCTGGTCGACGCGGTAGCTGTGCTTCAAGGGCCGCGAGCCTTGCCGCGGTGGTGCGGGCGTCAAACAGTGTCCAGGCCAGCAGGCCGAAAACGCCCAGGGCGACACCAAGATAGGCCCAGACGATGAAGACGGCATGGGGTCCCAGTTCGATCATGGGCGAACTCCCTGTGCCAGCCGGCGCTCCAGCGTCATCACCCGGCGCCGCTTGACCTCGGTATGCATGGCCTTGAGGTGCAGCGCCAGGAACAGGAAGGTGAAGGCAAAGAACATCACGAAGAGCGGCGTCAGGATCGAGCCCGGCATGGTCGGGCCATCGGGGCGGAAAACGCTGGCGGGCTGGTGCAGCGTGCTCCACCAGTCGACGGAAAACTTGATGATGGGAATGTTGATGGCCCCCACCAGGGTGAACACCGCCACGACGCGGGCGGCGCGGAGTTGGTCGTCAAAGGCGCGCCAGAGCGCGATGATGCCCAGATAGATGAACAGCAGCACCAGGGTCGAGGTCATGCGACCATCCCATTCCCAGAAGGTGCCCCAGGTCGGGCGGCCCCATAGCGCGCCGGTGAACAGGGCCAAAGCGGTAAACAGCGCACCCAGCGGGGCGGCAGCCTGCATGGACACATCGGCCATGGGATGGCGCCAGACCAGGGTGCCCAAAGCCGAGACCGTCATCACGGCATAGACGAACTGGCTGAGCCAGGCATTGGGGACGTGGACATACATGATGCGCACGGTATCGCCCATCTGGTAGTCCTGCGGCGAATTGAAGAAGGCGAACCACAGGCCCAGCGCGAACAGGGCGGCAGTAAGTACGGTCAGCGGCCAGAGCAGCGGCGTCGTCCAGGCGACGAACTGCCCCGGATGGGCGATCCGTTGCCACCAGTTCTGCCGTCGTGTCGTGTCATCATGCATGGGAATTTCCGGCAACCATCGGACTATATGGGGCGCTTGGCGCTAGTCTTCCGCCGTTCCTAGCGCAAATGCGGCGACAAAGGGAGCCAATGCCACCGCCATGAGGCTCAATGCCGCAAGAAACAGCGTGGCTGACCAAGACTGGGGGGAGGTGACGGCGCCGACGCCGAAGATTAGCACCGGAACCGAGAGCGGCGCGATCAGGATCGGGGCGATCAGGCCACCGTGCCGGATCGGCACGGTCACGGCGGCGCCGATGGCGCCAAAGGCTGCCAAGGCGGGGGTTCCCAGCAGCAGCGACAGCAGGGTGCGACCGAAGGCGTCCAGATCCATGGCGAGCAGCAAGGCGAGGACCGGGCTGGCCAAAAGCAGCGGCACAGCCGAGACCAGCCAGTGGGCGAGCAATTTTGCCGCAACAATGGCGCTCAGCGGCAATTGCGCATGGCGCAGCAGGATCAGCGAACCGTCTTCGTGATCGGGGCGAAACAGGCGCTCAAGCCCGAGCAGCATGGCCAGGAAGGCGGCGATCCAGACAATGCCCGGCGCAATGGCGGCCAGCAGCGTCTGGTCGGGGCCGACGGCGAAGGGCACGATGGCCCCGACGATGACAAAGAACAGCACCAGCGTCAGCATGTCGCCGCCCCCGCGCAGGGCCAGCCGCAGTTCGCGTGCCAGCATGGTCATGAAAGCGCTCACCAATTGGCCTCCAGCTGCAGCACGCGCGGCGGGCCATGGTCAGGCAGGCTGATCGGATCGTGGGTAGCCGCGATGGCGAGGCCGCCCCTGGCCAGATGCGCGTCGAGCAGGCTCGCCACCAGGCCATGTCCGGCCGCGTCGAGGGCAGCGGTGGGTTCGTCAAGCAGCCAGAGCGGACGCAGGCTGACCAGGAGGCGTGCCAGAGCCAGGCGGCGGGCCTGACCGGCGGACAGGTAGCCGGCGTCCAGTCCGGCCAGTCTGGCCAGTCCCACCTCGGCCAGCGCCGCTCCCGGTATCAGGCCGGTGGGGCCGTTGAGCTCGGCCCAGAAGGTGAGATTTTCCAGCACGCTGAGGCGCGGCTTGATGGCATTGCGGTGGCCGCAATAGTGCAGCAGCGGCAGCTCATCGCCAGGCTCCTCCAGGGCAAAGCGGCCTGCCAGCGGGGCGACAATGCCTGCCAGGGTCAGCAGCAGCGTGGTCTTGCCGGTGCCGTTGGGGCCACGCAGCAGCAGGCACTCGCCGCTGGTAAGGGAAAAGTCCAGATTCTCGTTGAGGACCAGACCGCTGCGACCACAGCTGAGGCCGCTGGCGCGCAGGGTGAGCGGGGAAAAGACTTGCTGATCGGTCATGGCCCCTTCTCGTATTGAACGAAAGGTCGGGCTGGCAAGCCCAATCGTCTTTCTCTATAAGCCCTTATAGATTGGAGTCATTCCAGGAAAGGCAGTGCTGCCGAGCGGTTTTGGACGCAATTCCCGAACCGGCGCGCCTGCCGCAACACGAGATGACGGGCGGAAACACAGTGACCTCGATAAACAGCTTCAAGTCCAAATCGACCCTGGTGGTCGGTGGCAAGACCTACACCTACTACTCGATCCTGGAAGCCGAAAAGAACGGGTTGGCCGGTGTGTCGAGCCTGCCGCACTCGATGAAGGTGGTGCTGGAAAACCTGCTGCGCTTCGAGGACAACAGCACCGTCACCAAGGCCGATATCCAGGCGGTGGCGACCTGGCTGATCACCCGCACCTCCGAGCAGGAAATTTCTTACCGTCCGGCGCGCGTGCTGATGCAGGATTTCACCGGCGTCCCCGCCGTGGTGGATCTGGCCGCGATGCGCGACGCGACGGCCAAGCTGGGTGCCGATCCGCAGAAGATCAATCCGCTGGTGCCCGTCGACCTGGTCATCGACCACTCGGTGATGGTGGACAGTTTCGGCACGGCGCAGTCGTTCGGGCAGAATGTCGAGCTCGAATATGAGCGCAATGGCGAACGCTACGAGTTCCTGCGCTGGGGCCAGTCGGCCTTTGACAATTTCCGCGTGGTGCCGCCCGGCACCGGCATCTGCCACCAGGTGAACCTGGAATATCTGGCCCAGACCGTGTGGACCAAGGAAGAGAACGGCGAGACCGTGGCCTATCCGGACACGCTGGTGGGCACCGATTCGCACACCACCATGGTCAATGGCCTGGCCGTGCTGGGCTGGGGCGTGGGCGGCATCGAGGCGGAAGCCGCTATGCTGGGCCAGCCGATCACCATGATGATCCCCGAAGTGGTCGGCTTCAAGATGACCGGCAAGATCAATGAAGGCATCACCGCCACCGATCTGGTGCTGACCGTCACCGAAATGCTGCGCAAGAAGGGTGTGGTCGGCAAGTTCGTCGAGTTCTACGGCCCGGGCCTTGATTATCTCAGCCTCGAAGACCAGGCGACGATCGCCAATATGGCGCCCGAATATGGCGCCACCTGCGGCTACTTCCCGGTCGATGCCGATACGCTGAAATACCTGACCACCTCGGGTCGCGATCCCGAGCGCGTGGCGCTGGTGGAGGCCTATTCCAAGGCACAGGGCATGTTCCGCGAGACCGCGTCGGCCGATCCGGTATTCACCTCGACGCTCGAGCTGGACCTGACCACCGTGGTGCCGTCGATCTCGGGTCCCAAGCGCCCGCAGGACCGCATCGCGCTCGATCAGGCCAAGGACAAGTTCATTACCGGCCTGCCGACCGAATTCGGCAAGACCGACAATCCGCGCATTGCCGTTGAAGGCACCGACTACAGCATCGGCCATGGCGATGTGGTGATCGCCGCGATCACCTCGTGCACCAATACGTCCAATCCGTCGGTCCTGGTGGCCGCTGGCCTCGTCGCCCGCAAGGCCCGGGCGCTGGGGCTGGATTCCAAGCCTTGGGTCAAGACCTCGCTGGCGCCCGGCTCGCAGGTGGTGACCGATTATCTCGACAGCGCCGGTCTGTCGGCCGACCTGGACGCGATCGGCTTCAATCTTGTCGGCTATGGCTGCACCACCTGCATCGGCAATTCCGGTCCGCTGCCCGTGGAAATCTCCAAGGCGGTGCAGACCGGTGACCTGGTCGCTGCCTCGGTGCTGTCGGGCAATCGCAATTTTGAAGGCCGCGTCAATCCCGACGTCAAGGCCAACTATCTGGCTTCGCCGCCGCTGGTGGTGGCCTATGCCATTGCCGGGTCGATGAATATCGACATCACCAGGGATCCGCTGGGCATCTCCAAGGACGGCAAGCCGGTCTATCTCAAGGATATCTGGCCCTCCAACCACGAGGTCGCCGAGATCGTGCGCACGCATGTGACAAAGGAAATGTTCCAGGGCCGCTATTCGGACGTGTTCAAGGGCGACAAGAACTGGCAGGGCATCCCGGTCGATGGCGGGGAAACCTACAAGTGGAACAGCGCGTCCACCTATGTGCAGAACCCCCCCTATTTCGACGGCATGACGATGGAGCCCAAGCCCATCACCAATGTCGAGAATGCCAAGGTGCTGGCGCTGTTCCTTGATTCCATCACCACCGACCACATTTCCCCGGCCGGTTCGTTCAAGGCCAGCACCCCGGCCGGCAAATATCTCGAAGAGCGCCAGGTCGCGCCCCGGGACTTCAACTCCTATGGCGCCCGCCGCGGCAATCATGAAGTGATGATGCGCGGCACTTTTGCCAATATCCGCATCAAGAACCAGATGCTGCCCGGCGTCGAGGGTGGCTATACCAAGGGGCCGGATGGCTCGCAGATGGCCATCTATGACGCTGCCATGGCCTATCAGGCCGCCGGCGTGCCGCTGGTGGTGTTTGCCGGCAAGGAATATGGCACGGGGTCGAGCCGCGACTGGGCTGCCAAGGGCACCAACCTCTTGGGCGTGCGCGCCGTGATCGCCCAGAGCTTTGAGCGCATTCACCGCTCCAACCTGGTCGGCATGGGCGTGATCCCGCTGCAGTTCAAGGATGGCGAGAGCTGGCAGAGCCTGGGCCTCGATGGCAGCGAAACGGTCTCGATCGAGGGCGTCACGTCCATCGCGCCGCGCGCCATGGTGCCGGTCAAGATCACCCGGGCCGATGGCTCGGTACTGACCATCGAGACGCGCTGCCGCATCGATACGGCCAATGAACTCGACTATTACAAGAATGGCGGCATCCTGCAGTATGTGCTGCGCAGTCTCGTCGCGGCCTAGTTTTAGGGCACCAGAATGACAATGGCGGCCCTGGTGGCCGCCATTTTCTTGCGCTGCAGGGCGGTTTTAACCGTCTCACCCTCTTTTGACTGGCGGGGGCCGGCACGGCCAGCTTACAACCATGGCCATGAAACATGTGTCCTGGTGTTCAGCCCTTGTCGGGGTTGCCGTCCTGTGGAGCCTGGCCGGTCCGGCCAGCGCGGAGACGCGCCTGCATCCGCGGGCGGTGGTGGAGCTGTTCACCAGCCAGGGCTGCTCGTCCTGTCCGCCCGCCGATGCCCTGCTGACCAGCCTGGCCGAGCAGGACGACGTGGTCGCCCTGGCCTATCATGTCGACTACTGGGACTATGTGGGCTGGAAGGACACCTTTGGCGAGGCCGACTATTCCGATCGCCAGCGCGCCTATGCCCAGAGCTGGGGCTCCTCGCGCATCTTTACCCCGCAAATGGTGGTCAATGGCAGCAAGGGCGTGGTCGGCTCGCGCCGTGGCGAGGTGCATGGGGCGATCGGGCAGGCCAGGCTGACCCTGCCGGTCGGCATCACCGAAGACGGCGACATGCTCAAGATCACCATTCCGCCCGATGCGTCGCTGCAGGATGCGGTGGTCTGGCTGGTGACCTATATCGATCGGGCGGAAGTGGCAATCGAGCGCGGCAACAATGCCGGCAAGACCATGGCCTATACCCAGGTCGTCACCGGCCGGCAGGCCCTGGGGGTCTGGGAATACGAGACCGGCGCCACCATCAAGCTGCCACTTCCCGAGGTACTCGCGCACAAGAGCACCGGCATCGCCGTGATCGTGCAGCAGGAGCGCGATGGCCTGCCGGGTCCCATCCTGGGCGCGGCAAGTTTCGAACGCTGAGCAGCGCAGACAAAAACCCCGCCCCTGGGGGACAGGGGCGGGGATAGTTATGACTGGTCAACTCAATAGAAGAGACTGGTGCCAAGGCTTCAAGGTTTGGGGGCTCAGTCGGCCCGGGCGCCAGCTCCTGGAGGCAATGGTTGTAACGTGACGGCGTATTTGGGCGGGTTCAGGGACAAATTGTGACCGCATTGGGGTATTTCGGTCGCCCTGAGGGGTCTTGCGTCGCGGCGCGAATGCCGCAATCATGACATTGCATTGACAATGGAGCAGGCGGACTGGTGCAAAGCGGCACACCAACCGACAAGCCGGGTTCGCTCGTGCTGGTACATACCGGCGAGCCGACTGCCAGTGGCAGCAAGGTGCCCATAATCGTGGCCTTTGATCGGCGGGAGCTGACCACCATTCTGGCCGTGTATGGCCGCAAGGTGGGGCAGGGCGAATGGCGCGACTATGCCATGGATTTCCTGCGCGACCGGGCGGTGTTTTCCATCTATGCCCGCGTCTCGGAACGGCCGCTGTTCATCGTGGAAAAGCTGCCCAAGCTGCGCAATCGCCAGGGCCAGTACAGCGTTACCAACCAGCAGGGCCGCATTCTCAAGCGCGGACACGACATCGCCCAGGTGCTGCGCGTGCTGGATCCGCAACTGGCGGTGGTGGGCTAGCAAGACGCCGCGCGCTCCGGTTCCGGCGCGCCACGGCTGGCGGCAGGTCGGCCCCGGCTCGCGCCTTGCCGGCTATCCGATGGTCAAGGTCCTGTGACTACAGCGTGAGCTGCATGTGCACGATGTCGAGCCAGCGGTCGAACTTGAAGCCCAGCGCCTCGTGCCGGCCGATATGGCGGAAGCCGAGCTTGTCATGCAGCTTGATCGAGCCGGTGCCTTCGGCGGTGATGACGGCGATCATCTGCTTGAAGCCGAAGGCGCGCGACTGGCTGATGATCTCGCCCATCATGGCCGAACCCAGGCCGCGCCCCTGAGCGTCAGGCGCGCAATAGACCGAGTTTTCGCAGGTGAAGCGATAGGCGGGGCGGGGGCGATAGACCGAGGCATAGGCATAGCCCAGCAGGGCGCCATCCGGCCCCTCGGCCATGACCACTGGATGGTTGGCGGCCAGCATATGGCCGAACTTTTCCGCCAGCACGTCCTCGCCGGGTGCCACCAGGTCGAAGGTCGCGACCGAATGCTCGACATAGTGCTTGTAGATGGCGGTGATGGCGGGGACGTCGGCCCACTCAAAGGGGCGCAGGCGGAATTCGGACACGGCTTGTCATCCAGGCAAAGAAAAGACCGCAGCCCTTGTAGGCTGCGGTCCGATTTGTCGTCCAACCAAATTCCTTGATCATGCAATCAAGGATGCTGGGGCCTATTCGCGATTGCCGAACAGGCGCAGCATCATCAGGAAGAGGTTGATGAAGTCGAGGTAGAGGCTGAGCGCGCCCATGATGGCACCCTTGGCCAGCACATCGGCGCCATGTGACTCCGAATAGCCTTCCTTGATCTTCTGCGTGTCATAGGCGGTCAGGCCGACAAAGATCAGCACGCCCACCACCGAGATGATGAATTCCATCATCGAGGACTGCATGAACATGTTGACCACCGAGGCGATGATCAGGCCGATCAGGCCCATCATCAGGAAGCTGCCCATGCCGGTCAGGTCACGCTTGGTGGTGTAGCCGTAAAGGCTCATCGCACCAAAGGTGGCGGCGGTGATGAAGAACACCTTGGCGATCGAGGCGTCGGTATAGACCAGGAAGATCGAGCTGAGCGACAGGCCCATGATGGCGGCAAAGCCCCAGAAGGTCGCCTGGGCGGCCGGCACGGAGAGCTTGTTGATGCCGAAGCTGAGCACCAGCACAAAGGCCAGCGGGGCGAGCATCACCACCCACTGCAGCGGGCTGGCGAACAGCAGGTAACCCCACTGGGTGACCATGGTGCCATTGGCCAGCGTGCCGACGGCGGCGGCCGGATCGGTGGTCACGGCGGCAGCGGCGGCGAACCAGGCCGCGAGGCCGGTCACTACCAGGCCAATGCCCATATAGTTATAAACGCGCAGCATGTAGCTGCGGAGGCCCTCGTCAATGGCCGCGGCCGAGTGGGCCCGCGCGCCGAGGGTCTGACGGTCAAATTCAGCCATTAGTCGGTTCCTTTCCCAGAAAAAGCGGTCTGTTGCACCGCCGGTGGGCATTTGTGCCACTTGACGGACAATATGGAGGGGGAAACAAGCGTTTACAAGGCTTGGCGCCCGGCTGCGACGAATAGACTGGCCGGATAGAGCGGCTGTGCTAGGGTCTAGGCACGAATCGCGTTGATCTGCGTACAAGAGGAGGGCCCGATGCCCCGGCTCTTCACCGGTCTCGAAATCCCCGCCCCGGTGGGATTTGCCCTGTCATTGAAGCGGGGCGGGCTCTCGGGCGCACGCTGGATCGATGCCGACAATTATCACATTACCTTGAGATTCATCGGCGATGTCGATCACCAGACCGCCGATGAGGTGGCCGACGGCCTCGACCGGCTGGCGAACTCACTGCGCTTTGACGTCCGGCTGACGCATCTGGGCAGCTTTGGCGGCGACAAGCCGAGGTCGCTCTATGCCGGCATCGAGCCCAGCGAAGCGCTCAACCGCCTGCAGGCGGCGCAGGAGCGGGTGCTGCAGCGCATCGGTCTGCCGCCGGAAGGGCGCAAGTTCGTGCCGCATGTGACGCTGGCCCGGCTGCGCGGGGCGACCGCGCTGGAAGTGGCGCGGTTTCTGGCGGAAGCCGGACGGTTTGAACCGCTCAGCTTTCCGGTGGGAAGGTTCGTACTCTATTCGAGCAAGGATTCGGTCGGGGGCGGGCCCTATGTGGTGGAGCAGAGCTATCCGCTGGCGGCGTGAGTTCTGGACCCCTGACAGCGTTAGCCTGATCTTAACCCTGACGGCGCAAACCGGATGGCAGTTGTGTCCCGCCGTCAAAGTGCTGCCGCGTTTGACAGGCAATTGAAACAAATTCGTTCAGATGTGGCGGCATTTGACGCCCTGGTAACGATGTCGGGGGCAGACTCTGCGGGCAGCTCCACCCCCATAGCGGACCTACAAGATGAGGAAAAAATTGGCGATGACGAGGAAAACCGGAAGCCTTGTGCTTGGGCTCGCGGTCGGCGCGATCATGGCTCTGGCCCCTGCCGCCCAGGCGCAGCAGGCCACCGAGCTGGGGACATTCAACGCCTGGACCGCCTGGCAGGCGACCGATGCGAGCGGGGTGATCTGCTATATTTCGGCGACGCCGCAATCCAGTGAACCGGCCGGGGCGAACCGCGACCCTATCCATTTCATGATCATTCACCGCAAGGGCATGGGCACCAAGAACGAGGTACAGACCATTATCGGCTATCCGTTCAACAGCACCAATGCCCAGGCCAGTGCCAGCATTGACGGCAAGTCCTATCCCATGGTCACCGAGGGTTCGGCCGGCTGGCTGGCTTCGACGGGTGACGAGGGCGGTTTCGTGCAGGCCTTCAAGGCCGGTACCAAGCTGACCATCAAGGGCACCAGCCAGCGCGGCACCAATACCAGCGACAATTATTCGCTGAGCGGGGCTACCGCCGCCATGAATGCCATTGATACCGCCTGTCAGTAAGCCGTAGTTTGCGGTTGCCCGGTCCGGGCAATCCGCCATAACCGGGCGGCGGGCTTGTTGAGCCCGCGCCCCTTATCGTTTGAGGCCCCGATGTCGAAGTCCGCTGCAGCGCTTGCTCTTGCCGGCACGCTTTTTCTGACCGGCGCTGCCAGCGCGCAGCAGGTGCGGCTGCTGGGTGAACACCGGGCCTGGTCGAGCTATGGCGCTACCGACACGGCGGGCGAGGTATGCTTTGCCATGACCAAGCCGGAAAGCGTCACGCCGGCGCCGGATGGCTATACCCAAGCTTATATCTACATCACCAACCGACCGGCTGAAAATGTCGGCACCGAATTCAATCTGGTGGCGGGGTTTACTTTCCAGCCCGACAGCATGGCGACGGTCAGCGTCGATGGGCAGGTCTTCAACCTGTTCACGCAGAATGATGCGGCCTGGCTCGATGATGCCGGCCAGGCCGAAGCGCTTGCCACCGCGATCCGGGCCGGCTCGAGCATGAGCGTGGAAGGCACCAGTGCCGCCGGCATCAAGGTGACCCAGGCCTATTCCCTGTCCGGGGCCACGGCGGCGCAGCAGTCGATTGCCTCGGCCTGCTAGGCCGGTTCAGGCACTGTCGACCTGACCGCTGCGCATTCCAGCTCCGCTCGTGGTGATTTTGCCTAAAGCGCCCCCATATGCTATGGGCCGGGCCAATCCCGCCGTTTCCGGACCTTTCGCACGCCATGAGCATTGCGCTGAACCTTGACCATTCCTCGACCATCCGGCCGGCCAGCAGCAGCCGGCCGTCGCTGATTGGCCTGAGCAAACCCCAGCTGGCAGCGGCGCTGACCGAAGCGGGGATCGCGGCCGACAAGGAGGCGCGCATGCGCGCCAGCCAGCTGTGGAACTGGCTCTATGTGCATGGCACAACCGATTTCGACCGCATGAGCAATGTGGCGGCGCCGGTGCGGCAGAAGCTGGCCGATGTGTTCAACCTCGACCGTCCCGAGATTGTGTCCGAGCAGGTCTCGAGCGACGGCACGCGCAAATGGCTGTTCCGTTTCCGCGATCCGGCCAATCCGAACTATCCCCCCGTCGAGGTCGAGACCGTCTATATTCCCGAGGAAGACCGCGGCACGCTGTGCGTCTCCTCGCAGGTGGGCTGCACGCTGACCTGCTCGTTCTGCCACACCGGCACGCAGAAGCTGGTGCGCAACCTGACCGCCGGCGAGATTCTCGGGCAGATCCTGATGGCGCGCGAGCAGCTGGGCGATTTTCCCGGCGGCACGCGCCCCGACGATGGTGGCCTGGTCCCCGCCGCTGGTACTCGCGCGATCACCAATGTGGTGATGATGGGCATGGGCGAGCCGCTCTACAATTACGATAACGTCAAGCAGGCGCTGCTGATCGCCTCGGCCGGCGATGGCATGAGCCTTTCCAAACGCCGCATCACCCTGTCCACCTCGGGTGTTGTCCCCTTCATCGAGCCGACTGGCCGCGAAATCGACGTCATGCTGGCCATTTCCCTGCATGCCACCAATAATGACCTGCGCGACGTGCTGGTGCCGATCAACAAGAAGTGGCCGCTCGAAGAGCTGCTGGAAGCCTGCCGCACCTATCCGGGCGTTTCCAATTCGCGCCGTATCACCTTTGAATATGTGATGCTGGACGGCATCAATGACAGCGATGCCGAGGCGCGCGAGCTGGTGCGGCTGCTGGCCGGCATTCCGGCCAAGATCAACCTGATCCCGTTCAATCCCTGGCCCGGCGCCAATTATGGCACCTCGCCCTCGAGCCGCATCGAGCGGTTTGCCGATATCGTCAACAAGGCCGGCTATGCCAGCCCGGTGCGCACGCCGCGTGGCCGCGATATCTTTGCTGCCTGCGGCCAGCTCAAGAGCGAAAGCGAACGGCTGAGCAAGAAGGACCGCGAGGCGCTGGCGGGATAATGGCTGCGGTGCTGGTGCCGGAGCTATCGGTCAGCGATATCGACCGCAGTCTGGCCTTCTATTGCGGCGTGCTGGGGTTCGGCCTGCGCTATCAGCGCGCCGACGAGGGCTTTGCCTTTGTCGACATTGCTGGCGCCGGCCTGATGCTCGATCAGCTCGGGCTGGGCCGCGACTGGGTGACCGGTGCACTGGAGCCGCCGTTTGGACGGGGCGTCAATTTCCAGTTCGAGCTGGACGATCTGGAGCCGCTGCTGCAGCGCCTGGCTGCCGGCAAAATCACGCCGCTTGTGCCCGTCGAAACCCGAACCTAGGCGGTGGGCAACCGGCAGCTGACGCAGCGGCAATGGTGTGTGCAGGATCCGGACGGCTATCTGCTGCGGTTCTGCGCAATCATCTAGCTGCTTGTTGGCCGCTATTGCTGGCGATAGTCTGGCATGATGGCAGCGCAAAAGCGCAGGTTGAGCAATGCACTTGAGAGTTCATCGCGTCTGTGCCGGACAGGTCGGGCTATTTTCGTCGGTTGCCGCCGACGTGTTTGACGAAGCCATCGATCCAGAGCGACTGGCGCGATATCTTGACGCGTCCGGCCATCTCATGGTGCTGGCGCTGGATGGCCATCTGGTTGTGGGCCAATGCGCCGGCGTGCTGCATCACCATCCCGACAAGGTCAGCGAGCTCTATGTCGATGAGGTTGGCACGGCGACGTCGCATCTGCGCCAGGGCATCGCCACGGCCATGCTGGCCGAGCTGTTCGCCTGGGGGCGGGAACTGGGCTGTGCGGAGGCCTGGCTGGGCACCGAGCTCGACAATGACGCGGCCAATGGCCTGTATCGCCGTTTCGGCGGGGCGGAGGACACCATCAAATATTATCAGTTCAAGCTCTAGCCGGCAGCGGTGTGCCTATTTGCGCAGGATGATCCAGACGGCGTGGATCAGGCCGGGGAAATAGCCCAGCAGGGTCAGCAGGATATTGAGCCAGAAATGCAGGCCGAGGCCGACCTGGAGAAAGACCCCGACGGGCGGGATGATGACCGACAGAATGATGCGCAGAACGTCCATGGCAGGCCCCCTTATATGACGCAAGCCAACGGGTGAACGGCCCAGGCGTTCCTATTTGCGGCCTTCGGCCAGCAAGATTGTCGCCGCAAAGGCCATGAAGACAGCGGCGAAGCTCCAGTTCAGTGCCTTGGAAACCCAGGCATTGTCGCGCAGCGTGCTGGTCAGCCACTGGGCGAACAGCACGATGGCAATGACCACGGGCAGCGAGACGGCGACGAATTCGACGCCCAGAAACAGCAGCTTGCCCACGGCATCCGGATCACTGGCGGAGACGAACTGGGGCAGGAAGGTGACGAAGAACAGCGCCACCTTGGGGTTGGTGAGGTTGATGCCGAGCCCGGTCATGTAGCTCTGGGCCAGGCTGGGCGCCTTGCCGCCGGCACGGGTGACCAGAATGCCGCCACCACTGCGGATGGCCTGGATGGCCAGCCAGACCAGATAGAGTGCACCGACAATCTTGAGCGCCCAGAAGGCGGCGGGCGCCGCCACGATCAGCACGGAAATGCCGAAGGCCACCAGCATGGTGTGGACAGCGATGCCGGTCAGGGCGCCCAGCACGGTGGCAAAGCCGTGCCGCTTGCCGAAATTCATGGTGCGCGAGACAAACAGCGCCATGTCCGGCCCGGGCGTCACGGCCAGCACGAAGCCGGCCAGGGCAAAGGCCAGGATGACAGCAAGATCGGGGACAAAGGCGGGCATGGCGGTTTCCCGGAGAAGCGGCGCAGCGGATGCCATCAGCTCTAGCGCAGGGCCGCGGCGCTTGCCAGTGCGCGGCCGGGATCAGAGCAAAGGCAGTTCGGTACTGGCCTTGATGGTTTCCATCGGCACGTCGGTCTTGACGCTCTGCACGCTTGGGATGCGGGTCAGGTGATCGGACTGGAAGCGCCAATAGGCGTGCAGGTCGGCAGTGACCACCCGCATGATGGCGTCGCATTCCCCGGTGGTCAGATAGCATTCCACCACTTCGGGGAAGCCGCGCACGGTTTCGGCAAACTGCTGGGTGACGGCGGCGTCCTGGGTCTTGAACCAGACTCGCACGAAGACCGTCAGGCCGATGCCGATCCGGGCCGGGTTGAGCACGGCGACATAGCGGTCGATGATGCCGGACTGCTCGAGCAGGCGCACGCGGCGCAGGCAGGGCGAGGGTGACAGGCCCACCTGATTGGCCAGGTCCACATTGGAAATGCGCCCGTCCTGTTGCAGCACGCGCAGAATGCGGCGATCGATGGCATCAAGCGTTGGCGGCATAACGTGCTTTCTCCGACAGGATCTGTGGCGTTTCATGCCACAGGTGGGCTCTGACGTGAAGTTTTGGCAAGATTATTGCGTTTGAGTTGGTCTATCCTCCCACATCATCACCATTTGAACGACAGAGCTCATGGCAAAAGACATCAAGAAAGTCGTGCTGGCCTATTCGGGAGGTCTCGACACCTCGATCATCCTGAAATGGCTGCAGGAAACCTACCAGTGCGAGGTGGTGACCTTCACCGCCGATCTCGGCCAGGGCGAAGAGCTCGAGCCGGCGCGCAAGAAGGCCGAGCTGATGGGGATCAAGGATATCCGCATCGAGGACCTGCGCGAGGAATTCGTGCGCGACTTCGTGTTCCCGATGTTCCGCGCCAATGCGGTCTATGAGGGCGTCTATCTGCTGGGCACCTCGATTGCCCGGCCGCTGATCGCCAAGCGGCTGGTGCAGATCGCCCAGGAAGTTGGCGCCGATGCCATTTCCCATGGCGCCACCGGCAAGGGCAATGACCAGGTGCGGTTCGAACTGACCGCCAATGCGCTCGACCCCTCGATCAAGGTGATCGCGCCCTGGCGCGAATGGGATATCTCCTCGCGCACCCAGCTGATCGACTATGCCGAAAAGCACCAGATCCAGGTGCCCAAGGACAAGCGCGGCGAAGCGCCGTTTTCGGTGGATGCCAATCTGCTGCACACCTCCTCGGAGGGCAAGGTGCTGGAAGATCCCGCCGATGTGGCGCCCGAATATGTCTATCAGCGCACGGTGGATCCCGTGGATGCGCCCAATGAACCCGAGATCATCACCGTGGGCTTCGACAAGGGCGATGCCGTGTCGGTCAACGGCGTGACCCTGTCGCCTGCGGCGCTGCTGACCAAGCTCAACGAGCTGGGCGGCAAGCATGGCGTGGGTCGGCTCGACTTGGTGGAGAACCGCTTTGTCGGCATGAAAAGTCGCGGCGTCTACGAGACGCCGGGTGGCACGATCCTGCTGGTGGCCCATCGGGGCATCGAATCCATTACCCTCGATCGCGGCGCCGCCCATCTCAAGGACGAGATCATGCCGCGCTATGCCGAGCTGATCTATAATGGCTTCTGGTATGCGCCCGAGCGCGAAATGCTGCAGGCGCTGATCGACAAGAGCCAGGAATTCGTCGCCGGCGAGGTCACCATCAAGCTCTACAAGGGCAGTGCCAGCGTCATCGCGCGGACCTCGCCGATGTCGCTCTATTCGATGGACCTGGTGACGTTTGAAGAAGGCAGCGGCAGCTATGACCATCATGATGCCGAAGGCTTTATCCGGCTTAACGGGCTGAGGCTCAAGACTTTTGCCGCCCGCAACCGGCTGCTTGGTCGTTCCTGACGCTCACAATGGGGCCGGCGGGACGATTCGCCGGCCCTGCGCCATTGTCCTTAATGTATCGTTAAGCGGTTGCTACTAGCGTTCACATCGGCGTCATATTAGTCGCCGAACGAAAGGGTTCGTCGAGTGCGGGCAGCAGACGCTGGCAACTTGAGCGAAATGGCGGAAGCATTGCTGCTTGATGCCGCGCTTGAAAATATTCCTTATGGGTTTTGTGTCTGGTCGCCGCAGTTCCGCCTGGTGATGTGGAACCAGCACTATAGCGACTTCTATGGGTTCTCCGATGACGCGCTGCAGCGCGGCATGAGCCTGGAGGATGTGGTACAGCTCAGTTCGCGCCTGGGCAACCATCCGGACATGAGCCCGGAGGAATTCTACGAGACCTATACCGGCGAGCTGCTGGCCAACCGCAACGGCGCCCGGCTCAAGAGCCAGGAAGTGGTGCGGGGCGGCCGCACCATCGAAACAGCGCATGCCTATTCGGCGGCGCTGGGCTGGGTGGTGACCCATGAGGACATTACCGACGAGGTCGCGCTGACCGAAGTGGTGCAGAAGCGCAAGCTCGAGCTGGAGCGGCAGAACATCCGGCTCGACGCAGCCGTCAACAATATCAGCCAGGGCCTGTGCATGATGGATGCGCGCGGCAGGCTGGTGATCTGCAACGAACCCTATGCGCGCATCTATGGCCTGCCCGAACACCTGCTGCGTGCCGGTACCCAGCTCGAGGATATTCTGGGGCATCTGTTCGATATGGGCATGAGCACGGGCGGCACGCGCGAGGAATATATCGCCTGGCGCCGCGATGTCATCGCTCGGCGCGAATATGGCAAGAACATCCATGAGCTGAACAACCGTACCATCATGATGCAGCACCATCCGATGAAGGATGGCGGCTGGGTGTCCACCCATGAGGACATTACCGAGCAGAAGCAGAACGAGGCGCGCATCCAGCACCTGGCGCGGCACGATGCGCTGACCGACCTGCCCAACCGCATCGAGTTTCTTGACCAGATGGCCAAGGCGGAGTCCGGCCTCAGCCGGGGCGAAATGGCGGCGGTGCTCTATATCGACCTCGATCATTTCAAGGCGGTCAATGACACGCTGGGCCATGCGGTGGGCGACGAGGTCATCAAGCAGGCCTCGGCGCGGCTATGGGGCGCCACGCGGGAAACCGACGTGCTGGCGCGGCTGGGCGGCGACGAATTTGCGCTGCTGATGCGCCCGATCGACGGACCCGACGCCGCCGCCCGGGTGGCCGACCGGATCATCCAGTCGATCGGCCAGCCCATGCTGATCGGCGGCCAGATGATCGAAATCGGCGCCAGTGTCGGCATTGCCGTGGGTCCCGGGGACGGGGTCAAGACCGATACGCTGGTCAAGAATGCCGATCTGGCCCTGTACAAGGCCAAGAGCGAGGGTCGCTCGACCTATCACTTCTTCGAGGCGGGCATGGACGCCGATCTGCAGCAGCGCCGGTCCATCGAGGCCGGGCTGCGGCTGGCGCTGGCCCGCCACGAATTGCGCCTGGTCTACCAGCCATTGCTGGGGCTGGCGGAAAACCGGGTTATCTGCGTCGAGGCGCTGCTGCGCTGGGACCATGGCGACCGAACGGTGTCGCCTGTCGAGTTCATTCCCATTGCCGAGGAAACCGGACTGATCGTACCGATCGGCGAATGGGTATTGCGCGAAGCGACCAAGGCGGCGGCCAAATGGCCCGGCGCGGTGCGGGTGGCGGTCAATCTGTCGCCGATCCAGTTCAAAAACCGCGACCTGGTGAGCCTGGTGCAGTCGGCGCTGGCCGATGCAAGCTTGCCGGCGTCGCGGCTGGAGCTGGAAATAACCGAATCGCTGCTGCTGGCGGAAAACGAGACCACGCTCAAGGCGCTGCACGAACTGCGCGGCATGGGCGTTCGTATCTCCATGGATGATTTCGGCACCGGCTATTCCTCGCTGAGCTATCTGCGCAGCTTCCCCTTCGACAAGATCAAGATCGACCGCTCCTTCATGCATGACCTGACCTCGCGCAAGGACAGCCAGGCCATCATGGAGGCGGTGATCGGCCTGGGCCGCTCGCTGGGGATGTCGACCACGGCCGAGGGCGTGGAGACCGAAGAGCAGCTGGCGCTGGTGCGGGCGCAGGGGGCCACCGAGGTGCAGGGCTTCCTGTTTTCGCCGCCGCTGCCGCCCAAGGCGCTGCTCAACCTGCTGGTCGCGGAAGCCAAGGCGGCAGCGCCCGCCCTGCAGAAGCGGGCCGGTTGAGGCGCTGATCGGCGCGGCCCATTGCCCAGCCATCGGGCGCGGCGTGAGACGTCGCAACCCACCCCTGCATCGCTCGCGCTTGTGGAAAAGCCCATCTTCCTGTAATGCAGCCCCGAATGCGCCAATCCCCTTTTGTCGGGGAGCTGGCGCGCGTTCATTCCTGCATGGTTCAGCCGCTTGTTGCCGCCCCTATCGCGGCCCGAGGTTTTGGGATCATGCCAAACAGGCCGGATCCATATGTCCTTGCGCAATATCGCTATCATCGCCCACGTTGACCACGGTAAGACCACGCTGATCGACGTCCTGCTCAAGCAGTCGGGCTCCTTCCGCGAAAACGAACGCGTCGAAGAGCGCGCCATGGACAGCAATGATATCGAGCGCGAGCGCGGCATCACCATTCTGGCCAAGGTTACCAGCCTGCTGTGGAAAGACACCCGCATCAATATCGTTGACACCCCCGGCCACGCCGATTTCGGCGGCGAAGTCGAGCGCATCCTGTCGATGGTCGATGGCGTGGTCATCCTGGTGGACGCGGCCGAAGGCCCGATGCCCCAGACCAAGTTCGTGCTCGGCAAGGCGCTGGCCCAGGGTCTGCGCCCGATCGTGGCGATCAACAAGATCGACAAGTCGGACGAACGCCACCTCGAAGTGCTCGAAGAAATCTTCGATCTGTTCATCGCGCTCGACGCGTCGCCCGAGCAGCTCGATTTCCCCGTGCTGTACGGTTCGGCCAAGCAGGGCTGGATGGCCATGGAGCCCGAAGGCCCCAAGGACGATCTGGGTCCGCTGCTCGACAAGGTCATCGAGCATGTGCCAGAGCCGACGGTGGAAGAAGGCCAGTTCCGCATGCTGGTCACCACCATCGAGCGCAACCCCTTCCTGGGCCGCATCCTGACCGGCCGCATCACCTCGGGCACCGTCAAGTCGAACGATCCGATCCACACCCTCAACCGCGAGGGCAAGGAAGTCGAAAAGGGCCGCGTCTCCAAGGTGCTGGCTTTCCGTGGCCTCGAGCGCACGCCGGTGGATTCGGGCGAAGCGGGCGACATCGTCGCCATTGCCGGTCTCGTCACCTCCACCGTGGCCGACACGATCTGCGCGCCGCAGGTGACCAAGCCGATCGCGTCCAAGCCGATCGATCCGCCAACTCTGTCGGTGACCTTCCGCATCAATGACGGCCCGCTGGCCGGCCGCGAAGGCGACAAGGTGCAGTCGCGCGTGATCCGTGAACGCCTGATGCGCGAAGCCGAGGGCAATGTGGCCATCCGCGTCACGCCCGGCGAAGACAATGACAGCTATGACGTGGCCGGCCGCGGCGAGTTGCAGCTGGCCGTGCTGATCGAAAACATGCGCCGCGAAGGCTTTGAGCTCACCATTGGTCGCCCCAAGGTGCTGTTCAAGGAAGAGAACGGCCAGAAGCTCGAGCCGATCGAGGAAGTCATCATCGACGTCGATGACGAGCATACCGGCACCGTGGTGCAGAAGCTGACCGAGCGGAAGGGCGAACTGACCGACATGCGCCCGTCCGGCATTGGCCGTACCCGCATCCAGCTGCTGGTGCCTACCCGCTCGCTGATCGGCTACCAGCCGGAACTGCTCAGCGACACCCGCGGCACGGCCATCTTCAACCGCCTGTTTCACTCCTTCGTGCCGTTCAAGGGCGATCTGCCCGGCCGTCGCACCGGCGTGCTGATCTCCAATGGCGCCGGCCAGTCCGTGGCGTTCGCGCTGTGGAATCTGGAAGACCGCGGTCAGATCATGATCGACTCGGGCGTCGACATCTATGAAGGCATGATCATTGGCGAGCACAACCGCGAGAACGATCTCGAGGTCAACGCGCTCAAGGGCAAGCAGCTCACCAATATCCGTACCACGTCCAAGGACGAAGCGGTGCGCCTGACCACGCCCAAGAAGCTGACCCTCGAGCAGTCGCTGGGCTATATCGCCGAAGACGAATATGTCGAGGTGACGCCAAAGTCGCTGCGCCTGCGCAAGATCTGGCTCGACCCCAATGATCGCAAGCGCATGAGCCGCGTGTCCAAGTCGGCCTGACGACAATTTGGGGGTCGGGGCCTGCCGCCCCACCCCCTCCCAACCTCCCCATCAGGGGAGGCATTGCTCCGCTCTAGGGCAAGATCGCGCCATTTCACAGTTCCGTAGCGCCCTTAATTGAGGCCAGGAGGGGGTGATGATTGGCCCCCATCCTGCATATCGAGAGGCAGACGCATGACTGACTGGATCATCCAGACCATAGCCGAGCTTGGCTATGTCGGCATTTTTCTCGTCATGCTGGCGGAGAGCCTGTTTCCGCCGATCCCATCCGAACTGATCATTCCCTTTGCCGGCTTTGCCGCCGCCAATGGCGATCTCAACCTGTTTGGCGTCATCGCCACCGCCACGGTGGGCGCGGTGGTGGGCATGCTGCCCTGGTATTATGCCGGGCGCGTGTTCGGACTGGCCCGGGTGCGCCGTCTGGCCGACCGTTTCGGGCGCTTGATGGCCTTCAATGCCGACGAGATCGACATAGCCGTGGGCTGGTTCACCCGCTTCGGGCCGATCATCGTGCTGTTCGGCCGGCTGATGCCGCTGATCCGCACGCTGATCTCGATTCCGGCCGGGCTGTCGCGCATGAGCCTGCCGGTTTTTGTGGCGGCGTCCGGCGCCGGCGCGCTGATCTGGAATACCATCCTGACCATGGCCGGCTATATCCTGCATGAGCATTACCACGTCATCGAGGTGGTGCTCGACCCGCTCAGCTATGGCGTGCTGGCGCTGGTGGTGCTGGTCTACCTCTTCCGCGTGGTCACCTGGAAGCCGAGCAAGCAGCCCGGCTAGTCCCCAACGGGGCGCCGGCGAACGCTTTGCGGCATTCACGGCTTGACCGCGGGCGCGGTTTTGCGCCAAGACCGTTGCCAAAGCGAGGTTTCCTCATGGACAAGTTCATCAGCCTGACCGGTGTCGCGGCGCCCCTGCCGTTCATCAATATCGATACCGATATGATCATCCCCAAGCAGTATCTGAAAACCATCAAGCGCACCGGCCTCGGGACGGCGCTGTTTTCCGAGATGCGCTACAAGGATGATGGCAGCGAAAACCCCGACTTCGTGCTCAACAAGCCGGCCTATCGCGACGCCCAGATCATCGTGGCCGGCGACAATTTCGGCTGTGGCTCGAGCCGCGAGCACGCGCCCTGGGCGCTGCTGGACTTTGGTATCCGCTGCGTGATCTCGACCAGCTTTGCCGACATCTTCTACAATAACTGCTTCAAGAACGGCATCCTGCCCGTCGTGGTCTCGGCCGAGCAGCTCAAGCTGCTGATGGACGATGCCGAGCGCGGCTCCAATGCCACGCTGACGGTGGACCTGGAAAGCCAGACCATCAAGGGTCCCGATGGCGGCACGCTGCATTTCGACATCGATCCGAGCCGCAAGCAGATCCTGCTCGAAGGCCTCGACGACATTGCCGGCACGCTGAAGTCCGACCCCTCCATCACCTCGTTTGAAACCAAGATGGCGGCCAACCGCCCCTGGCTCTGATTTCATGGTCGAGATCGGCTACGAGGCCGAGCTGCAGCCGGACAGTGCAGCGGCGATCAGCGCGGCGCTGACCGCCTTCAACCGGTCCAAGGCGCCGCAGTTTCCGGCGCCGCGTGATATCGGGCTGACCCTGCGCGATCCGGCCTCCGGCGTCGTGGATGGCGGGCTCACCGCGCGCGTCAGCTTCAACTGGATGTTCGTTGAACTGCTGATCGTGCCCGAGCGCCTGCGCGGGCAGGGCGTGGGCAGTCAGATCATGGCCAAGGCCGAAGACGTGGCCCGCCAGCATGGCTGCGATGGCATCTGGCTGGATACCTTCAGCTTCCAGGCGCCGGGCTTTTACGCCAAGCTGGGCTATGTCGTGTTCGGCGAGATCGCCAATTATCCGCCCGGCGCCAGCCGGTTCTTCCTTCACAAACACCTGAGTTGATCATGGTCCAGCGCGTTTCCACCGGCTCCCCCTTCGAGGCTACCTTCGGCTATTCCCGTGCTGTCCGTCATGAGGACACCGTCTACGTGTCCGGCACCACCGGCTATGACTATGCCAGCATGACCATGCCCGACGACGTCGGCGCCCAGGCGGCCAATGCGCTGGCGACCATCGACAAGGCGCTCAAGGAAGCTGGCTCGTCGATCCAGGACACCGTGCGGGTAGTCTATTATGTCGGCGACCGCGCTGATGTCGATGCGGTGGTCAAGGCCGTGGGCCCGGTGTTCAAGGATATCCGGCCCGCTGCCTCCATGCTGATCGTGCAGATGATCGAGGCCGGCATGAAGATCGAGATCGAGGTCACCGCCCGCATCGGCGCTGCCGGCAGCCATAGCTGAGCCAGGCCGGGTGATGTCCGGTCGGCAGATCGCCCTGGTCATGCATGCAGCGCTCCTTATCGGGGCGCTGTTTTTCATCGTGCCTTGGCTTACGGCCTGGGATGCGCGGGCCGGTTACCTGCTCGTCTTGGGCTTTTCCTGGCTGGCCTTCTGTGTCCCGGTCATCGCCTTGCATGCCCTGCCAGGCAATGACGGGCGACTGTTCTCGGAAAAGCTGGCCTGGCGCGACTGGTGGATCCTGCCGCTGCTGCTGGCGCAGGCAAGCCTGGTGGCAGCGATCTACTTTGTGCCCCATACGGCCTTGCTCAGCACGAACGGGATGTGGCTGGCCTTTCTCGTCGCGGCGATCCATGCGCCGCTCGAGGAGCTGGCCTGGCGGGGCGGGTTCATCGCCACCTACCGGACCCGGCCGCGCCTCGGTTTCTGGCTGGGCTGGGCGTTGTTCACTGCCTGGCACATGCCGCTGGCGCTCACCTTGGGTATCACCTTTGCGGGCGGCGCCCTGGCGCTGATCGGGGGCGCGGCGGCGCTTGGCTTGCTGTGGAGCTGGATCGCCTGGCGGACCGGCTCGGTCTTCTATGTGGGCCTGGCCCATTTCATCAGCAGTTTTGTCGCCTTCTGGGTACTGTTCGAGCGCAATGGCTTTGTCGGGGGCTAAGTCAGAGCCGGGGGTCGGTCGGCACGACGATGAGACGTTTTCAGCGGGGCACAGCTTGCGCAGATATGACGATTGCCGCTATGAGCAAGGTCAAAGGCGTAACCACCAGTACGGCAAGGATCCCTCATGGCCACCCATTCCCTCTTCCTGCTCCCCGGCGACGGCATCGGCACCGAGATCATGGCCGAGGTCGACAAGCTGATCGCCTGGAGCAATGGCGAGCAGCTGACCGACTTTGCCACCGAGCGCGGCCTGGCTGGCGGCGCGGCCTATGATGTCCATCAGGTGGCGATCACCGATGAGGATACCGAAAAGGCCAAGGCGGCCGATGCGGTGATCTTTGGCGCGGTGGGCGGGCCGAAATGGGACAATGTCCCCTATGAGCACCGCCCCGAGGCGGCGCTGCTGCGGCTGCGCAAGGAAATGGCCGTGTTCGCCAATCTACGCCCCGCCATCTGCTATCCGGCTTTGGCCGATGCCTCCTCGCTCAAGCGCGAGCTGGTGGAAGGGCTCGACATCCTGATCGTGCGCGAGCTGACCGGCGGCGTCTATTTCGGCGAGCCCAAGACCATTACCGAGCTGGGCGACGGGCAGAAGCGCGCCATCGATACCCAGGTCTACGAGACCTATGAGATCGACCGCATTGCCCGGGTCGCCTTCGACCTGGCGCGCACGCGCAACAACAAGGTGCATTCGGCTGACAAGAAGAACGTGATGAAGTCCGGCGTGCTGTGGGATGAAGTGGTCAAGGGCGTCGGCAAGGATTATGCCGATGTCGAGCTGCACCATATCCTGGCGGACAACGCCGCCATGCAGCTGGTGCGCAATCCCAAGCAGTTCGACGTCATGGTCACCGACAATCTGTTCGGCGATATCCTGAGCGACGTCGCTGCCATGCTGACGGGTTCGCTCGGCATGCTGCCTTCGGCATCGCTGGGTGCGCCCGACCCGGTCACCGGCAAGCGCAAGGCCTTCTACGAGCCCGTGCACGGTTCGGCCCCCGACATTGCCGGAAAGGGCATTGCCAATCCGATCGCCATGATCGCCAGCATCGCCATGGCACTGCGCTACAGCTTCGGCATGATCGAGCTGGCCACCCGCATCGAAAACGCCATTTCTGCCGTCCTCAGCGACGGGCTGCGCACCGGCGACATCGCCCAGGACAACCGCAAGACGGTCGGCACGGAAGAAATGGGCGCAGCGATCCTGGCCAAGCTCAAGGCCTAGAATCGCGCCATCGACACCCGCCCCTGCGGGGGAATTCAGAACAGATACAAAAAGGCCCCGGTGTTTCCACCGGGGCCTTGATCATTCAGGTGTGCGCCAGACTTACTCGGCGGCAGGGGCTTCTTCAGCAGCAGCTTCTTCGACAGGCGCCTCGACGACCTTGGGAGCGTTCTTGAGCTCTTCGGCAGCGGCCAGCTTGGCGGCCTTTTCTTCAGCGCGCTGGGTGGCCTTTTCGCCGGGCTTGCCCTTGTCGGGGTTGTTGCGGGCTTCGCGGTTCATCACGCCGGCGACGTCGAGGAAGCGCAGCACGCGGTCGGTCGGCTGGGCGCCAACGCTCAGCCAATGCTTGGAACGCTCGAGGTCGAGCACGACGCGGCCCTCATTGTCCTTGGCCAGCAGCGGGTTGAAGGTGCCAAGCTTTTCGATGAAGCGGCCATCGCGGGGCGAACGGGCATCGGCAACGACGATCTGGTAGAATGGGCGCTTCTTGGTGCCACCACGGGCCAGACGGATCTTGAGGGACATATTGGTATCCTAGGGTTGGTTGAAACGGTTACTTTTTCTTGCCCAGGCCAGGCAGGCCGGGGAAACGGGGAGCGGCGGAAAAGCCGGGCAAAGCCGGTCCGCCAGCGGATTTGAGCAGGGCGCCGACATCGGTCGGCAGCGCCTTGGAAGCGGGGGCAGCCGGGCCGGGCAGGCCCTTGAGCTGGCTGGGGTCGATACCGGCCTGGCGGGCCATCTGTTCGAGCTGGGCGGGGTCCATCTTGGAGAGGTCGGGCATGCCGCCCATGCCCCCCATCATCTGGCCCATCTTGCCCCCCATCATGCCGCCCAGCGCACCCATGCCACCCTTGCCGACCTTTTTCATCATGTCGGCCATCTGGCGGTGCTGCTTGGCCAGCTTGTTGATTTCGCTGACCTCGACGCCGGCGCCGGCAGCGATGCGCTTGCGGCGGCTGGCATTGAGCAGGTCGGGCGCGGCGCGCTCCTTCTTGGTCATCGAATTGATGATGGCGATCTGGCGATCGAATACCTTCTCGTCGACATTGGCCCCGGCCATGGCCTTTTTCATCTGGCCCATGCCCGGCATCATGGCCATCAGTCCGCCCATGCCGCCCATCTTCTTCATCTGGATCAGCTGGCTGCGCAGATCGTCGAGGTCAAAGGAGCCCTTCTTGAGCTTCTTGGCCATCTTCTGGGCGTCTTCGGCCGAGACGTGTTCGGCGGCTTTTTCGACCAGGCTGACAATGTCGCCCATGCCCAGGATGCGGTCGGCGATGCGGCTGGGGTGGAAATCCTCCAGCGCATCCATCTTTTCGCCGGTGCCGATCAGCTTGATCGGCTTGCCGGTGGCAGCGCGCATCGACAGGGCTGCGCCGCCACGGCCATCGCCGTCGACGCGGGTCAGCACGATGCCGGTAATGTCGAGGCGCCCGTCAAAGGAGCGCGCCACATTGATGGCATCCTGGCCGGTGAGTGCGTCCACGACCAGCAGGATTTCGTGCGGATTGGCGATGTCGCGGATGCTGACGGTCTCGGCCATCAGCTCGTCGTCGATATGAGTGCGGCCGGCGGTATCGAGGATCAGCACGTCATAGCCGCCGAGGCGACCTTCTCGCTCGGCGCGGCGGGCGATCTCGACCGGGCTCTCGCTGGTGACAATGGGCAGCGTATCGACGCCGACCTGTTCGCCCAGCACGCGCAGCTGTTCCATGGCCGCGGGACGGCGGGTATCGAGCGAGGCGAGCAGGACCTTCTTTTTCTGGCGGTCCTTGAGGCGCTTGGCGATCTTGGCAGTGGTGGTGGTCTTGCCCGAGCCCTGCAGACCGACCATCAGCAAGGTCACCGGAGCCTTGGCATTGAGGTCGATGGCGACGCTGGTTTCGCCCAGCACGGCGACGAGCTCGTCGTGGACGATCTTGATGACCTGCTGGCCAGGGGTCACCGAGCGGGTGACCTCGGCGCCCACGGCGCGGTCGCGGACCTGTTCGACAAAGGCCTTGACCACTTCGAGCGATACGTCGGCTTCGAGCAGCGCGCGGCGGATTTCGCGCAGCGCCAGGTCGACGTCGTCGGCGCTCAGCGCGCCGCGGCCGCGTAGTCCGTCAAAGATTTTGCCAAGCCGGTCGGAAAGGCTCTCGAACATTATCTGGTCCTCTTCTCTTCGGGCAATCCGAGAGAGATATGGGATCCATCAGTCCAAACGCCAAGCACACCCACGGGCGCAACGCGCTGGTGGGTGGTGGCCTCCGGGATCGTCGATACCTGCAAGGGGTCCCGGTCGGCTGGTCAGGAACTGGGCCTGATGAATGGGCTGGCTTTACGTCAATGGTGCCGGCGAGTCAACAAAGTCGGCCCCATCCCATCGCCACCGGCGGGGTCGGCATCGGCGCCGGCTTATCCCATCGCCCCATTAATCAAATCCTGCCCATTTAGCCGTTAGCGTGGCCGTCCAATCCGAAGCATGGACCAAGCCGACCGATGACATTGCTGACAGGGCGCAAAGCCGGACACGGGCCAATATCGGCCCAGAAGGCGTTTGACGTCGCAATCTTTCATGACATGGATGCGGCTGAGGCCGAATGGCGGGCGCTCGAGGCGGCTGCCGTGCTGACGCCCTATCAGCGTTTTGACTGGATCAAGGCATTGATTGCGGCCGGGCTGGAAAGCGACGCGGGACTGGTGATCGCCGTCATCCGCCAGGCGGGCGAAACCGTGGCGCTGCTGCCCTTGGCCATAAGGCAGCATTTCGGCTTGCGCGTCGCCACCATGCTGGGCACGGCGTCATCAAACAGCGACTGGCTGGTGGCGCTGCCCCGGTTCAATCCCGACCCGGCGACGCTGCAGGCGCTGTTGCGGCGTATCTGCCAGGCAGCGGGGGGCGCCGATCTCGTGACGCTCTACAACCAGCCCGCGCGCTGGCAGGGCATGGACAATGCAGTGCTGGCGCTGGACAAGGCACCGGGCGCCTCCAACACTTATGTGGCCACCATCGGGCCCACGCCAGTGCCCTATATCGAGCACAGGCTGAGCACCAAGCGACGCAACAATATCACGCGCGGCATGCGGCGGCTGGCAGAAAGTTTCGGACCGCTACGGACCGTGCGGGTCAACGATCTGGCGACGCTGGAAGCGGCGCACCAGGTGTTTCTCGAGCAGCGCGCGGCGCGGTTCGTCGAGATGGGCGTGCGCAATATCTTTGCCGAGGATGGATTTGTGCGCCTGTTCCGGCAATTGGCCTCGGCAAGCTTTGGCCAGAGCCGGCCGGCGCTGTGCCTGCATGTGCTTTATGCCGGCGAGGAGATCGCGGCCACCTGCTGGGGCGCCATGGCGGGCGACCACTATTCGCAATATATCAATTCGACCAGTTCGGGCCCGGCCTCGCAATATAGCTTGATGGCCATCCTGATCGGCACGGTGATGGATGACCTTACCCAGGCCGGGATCCTGACCATGGATATGGGGCTGGGCGATTTTGCCTATAAAAGCGAGTGGGCCGAGCGCGAACCGGTATTCCACAGCGTCATCGCGCTGACCCGCCGGGGGCAGCTGGCCGCCGCCGCGTCGGGCCTGCGCGATGGCATCAAGCGCCAGATCAAGCAGACGCCCCGGCTGTGGAATGCGGCCAAGCGGCTGCGCCAGTTCCTGTTCACCCTCACCCGCAAGTCCTGACCAAAAAGCGGCCGGTTGCCCGGCCGCCTGTGTTCCGGGATATCCCGCGCCGGCGCTACATGCCTGGCTTGGGTTTGGCCTTGTCGCGGTAGTAATAGTTGGCGTTCTTGCCCAGGACCAGCGTGCGGAGCAGCTTGCGCAGGCCCTCGCTCTGGCGCAGCGGCGCGGCCAGCAGGGCCAGGGCCTGCACGGCGGCGACCTTGAGTCCGTCCCATCCAGGGCTGACGCCGGGCGCCTGCTGGGGGAAGCCGCGGTCGCGCAGCATGGAATTGGCGACATAGAGATGGTTGCGCCGTTTCACCTCGGGGGTCTTCCAGGTAATGGCCAGCGAGATCGAATAGGTGTCCTTGGTCTTGACCCAGTGCGGCCAGATATAGGGCACGAAAACGCCTTCACCCGGCTTGAGCTCGTTGACCGTGCCGCGTGGGGCATAGGCATCGTCGAACTTGAGGTTGCGGTGCTTGGTGATCGCGTGCTCGATCTGGTCCTCGCTGGCAATGCTGCGATCGGTATTGTCGTAGATGGCAAACTGCTTGTCGCCATGGATCTGCACGAAGAAATTGTCCTCGCTGTCGAGATGGAACGGCGTCGTCGAGTTGGGCGAGGAAACGAACATGAAGCCCTGGATATCGGTGAACCGGGCATCCTTTGCGCCGGCAAAGCCGCGGGCTTTGGCCACCGAATCCAGCACCTCTTCGAGCAGGGCCTTGTAGGTGGGGTGATGCTCGACGCGCTTGAGCACCATCCAGGCGCCGGCGGTCTCGATCTGGGTGATGACGTCCTCGGGGTCGAGATCGACCAGCGGCGTCGCGGAGGGGTCCTGGCTCACCGCTGCCTTGCCAGAATTGTATTCGATGCGATCGCGCGGCAGGGCCTTGACCAGGTCGAGGATGGCCGGCAGCGTCAGGCGCGCATCGCCCACCAGGCCATGATTGATGCGGAAGGGCCGGTCGGGAAACTGGGTTTCAAAGGCGGCCGGTTCGGCGGTCAGCAATGCGGTCACGGACGTTTCTCCTTGGGGTTGGCCCGGGCATGCAGCAGCCGCTTGGCGTGGCTGCGGGCGGTGCGGCGAGCGGCCATCAGCGCGATGATGGCGCCGGCAAGCGGATCGTTGGGCATGGTGGGGATCAGCAGATCGCCAATTTGCAGCCGTTCCCGCCAGACATGGTCGATCATCGGATGGCCGGCATCGGCGGTGGAATCGACCAGGGCAATGGCCGGGTCGGCGGCAAAATGGTGGGTCAGTTCCAGCGTCAGCTGCACGCCCGGGGAATAGCGCGCGTGGTTTTCATCATAGGCAATCTTGAAGAACAGCGCCTGGGCGCCCTGGCGGATCACCAAGCCGGAGGCGATGACCGCGCCATCTAGGGTCAGTTCGGCAATTTCGACGCGCCCGTCGGCGCTGAGCCCGGCGGTGGCGGCGCGGATAAAGGCGGCGGCGTCCGGATTCTGCCCCAGGCCGGTGCCGCCCGCGCCCTTCCAGCCCATGGCTTCAAGGGCGAGAAAGCGCTCCAGCGCGGCCGCCACGTCTGCCGGAGTGCGGGCAAGGGCGAAGGCCACCGTGCCGTCATCGGCGAGCCGGTTGCGCAGGCGCCGCAATTCCTTGAGTCGCTTGCCGCCCAGGCCGGTCCGCAGATAGGGCTCAGCCGGCTGGGTGGCGTCGAACGCGGCGCGCTCATGCCGGTCATGAATGGCCGGGCGCAGGCCACGCTGCTCCATTGCCTCGCGCAGGGCCGCAAAGGCAGGACCGTCAAGGGTCATTGCCGGCAGTGACAGCACGCGGGCGCCGGCGGTCGCTGCCGCATCGATCAGGGCGCCGGCGGCAGTTGCCGCCGCATCCCGGTGCAGCAGGGGCACGCTGAGCGGGCTATAGGCCTGCAAGGCGACCAGAGCCGGCACAGGCAGGCGCAGCGCGCGCCACGCCGATACTACCGGCACCAGGCCGATCAGGTCACGGTCGGCATTGCTGGCATAGGCCAGCAGCAGGCCCGGCTTGGCGGCGAGGCCGGCGGCTGCCACGGCATAGTCGGGGCTGTAAAAGCCATTGGTCTGGACCGCTTTATCGCGCAGCCGGTTCCAGGCGGCGCGCGGCACGGCAGCCATGGGGACCACGGCAGGCCGCGTCGCCGGGCGTGCCACGCCCGGGGCTTTCTCCACGCTCTCTGCCGCCGTCATGCCCAAAATCATTCCCTGTTGCAGCCCCAAGCATAGGGCAAGGGGGGGCCGGCGGGGAAAATGCCTGCCGCCCTGGTTAAAGCGGGGTGAAGCGGCCGCCCTGGCGGAAACCCTTACAAGACATGAACATTTCCAACCTGACCTATGCGCTGGTCGGCCCGGCGGCACCGAAGCCGGGCGCGCGAAACGGCGGCCACTGGCATTTTTCGGCTGCATCAGCCATATAGGGACATTCCTTCCAATGCTGGGCGAGGCAGACAGTGAGCAGTGTGCCGTTTCTCAAGATGAACGGGCTGGGCAACCAGATCATCGTGGCCGACATGCGCGGCCGCGACGACCGGGTCACGCCCGCCGCGGCCATTGCCATCAACGCCACGCCGGGCACCAAGTTCGACCAGATCATGGCGATCCACGATTCCCGTATCCCGGGTACCGTGGCCTATATCGACATCATCAATTCGGACGGCTCGCGCGCCCAGGCCTGCGGTAATGGCATGCGCTGCGTGGTGCAGGCGCTGACCGCCGAGCAGGGCCGGCAGGCCTTCACCTTTGAAACCGTGGCCGGCATCCTGTTTGGCGAGGAGCAGCCCGACGGGTTGATCACCGTCGACATGGGCACGCCCAAATTGGCCTGGTACGACATTCCCCTGGCCGAGGAATTTGCCGATACCCGCAAGATCGAGCTGCAGATCGGCCCGATCGATGCGCCGGTACTGCACTCGCCCTCGGTGGCCTCGATGGGCAATCCGCAGGCCACGTTCTGGGTGCATGACGATGTGTGGAACTATGCGCTGGACCGGTTCGGGCCGATGCTGGAAAACCATCCGATCTTTCCCGAGCGCGCCAATATCTCGATCGCGCAGGTGCTGGCGCCCGACCGGATCATCCTGCGCACCTGGGAACGCGGCGCCGGCCTCACCGAGGCCTGCGGCACGGCGGCCTGCGCCGCGGTGGTCAATGGCGCGCGTACCAAGCGCAGCGCCCGGGCCGCGACCGTCACCGTGCCCGGTGGCGATCTGCGCGTCGAATGGCGCGATGACGACCATGTGGTGCTGACCGGCCCGGCCGAACTGGAATGGACCGGCACGCTCGATCCGGCCAGCGGCGCCTGGGTCCGGGCGGAGGCTGCAGCCTGATGGCAGTGGAAACGCTGACCTTTGGCTGTCGTCTCAATGCCTATGAAGCCGCGGTGATGAAGGCGGAGGCCGAAAAGGCCGGGCTCGACAATGCCGTCATCATCAATAGCTGCGCCGTGACGGAGGAGGCTGTGCGCCAGGCCAGACGGGCCGTGCGCAAGGCGCGGCGGGACCATCCGCTGGCGCGCATCATCGTCACCGGTTGCGCCGCGCAGACCCAGGCGCGCAGCTTTGGCGACATGGAAGAGGTCGATCTCGTCATCGGCAACAATGACAAGATGCAGGCGGCCAGCTACGCCCCCCTGGTGTTCGGCACGCCGCTCAACGACAAGGTACAGGTCAACGACATCATGAGCGTGCGGGAAACCGCGGGCCACCTGATCGAGGGCATGGATGGGCGCGCCCGCGCCTTCGTGCAGGTGCAGAACGGCTGCGACCACCGCTGCACCTTCTGCATCATCCCGTTTGGCCGCGGCCCGTCGCGCTCGGTGCCGATGGGCCTGGTGGTCGAACAGGTCAAGAAGCTGGTCGGCAACGGCTATGGCGAAGTGGTTCTCACGGGGGTGGATATCACCTCCTATGGGCCGGACCTGCCGGGGGCGCCGACGCTGGGCAAGCTGACCCAGTCCATCCTGCGGCATGTGCCCGACTTGCCGCGGCTGCGGATTTCCTCGATCGACAGTATCGAGGCCGACGCGGCGCTCTATGACGCGGTCGCCAGCGAGCGCCGGCTGATGCCGCATATGCACCTGTCGCTGCAATCGGGCGACGATATGGTGCTCAAGCGCATGAAGCGCCGGCATAGCCGCGACGACGCGCTGGCCATCATGGCCAAGCTGCGCAGCCTGCGGCCCGACATGGTGTTCGGGGCCGATATCATTGCCGGCTTTCCCACCGAGGATGACGCGATGTTTGCCAATACGCTGGCCATTGTCAGCGAGGCCAGGCTGACGCATCTGCACGTCTTTCCCTATTCGCCGCGGCAAGGCACGCCGGCGGCGCGCATGCCGCAGGTCAGTCAGTCCATCGCCCGGGAGCGGGCGAGGCTGCTGCGGGCAGCGGGCGAGGCCGAGTTCAAGGCGCTGTGCGCCAGCCGCGTCGGCAGAGTCGAAACCGTGCTGATGGAACGCAATGGCGTGGGTCGGACCGAGCAATACCTGCCGGTCCGTGTGCCGACGGCGCAACCGGGTGACCTGCTGGCCGTTCGGATCATGGCGAGCCGAGATGCCGGCCTTGTCGGCGAAGCGGTGCGCGAAGCTGCCTAATATAGAGAAAGTCCGCCGATGACCGACAAGAAGCCGGGATTTTTCAAGCGCCTGTTCGGGGCCGAGGTCGCCCCGCCGGTGCCCGATCCCCGTCCGGCGCCGGCCGAAACACTGCCCGAGGCTGCCCCGGTGCCGGTGCCGTCGGACGTGGTCCAGCCCGCCCCGGCGCCTGAGACAGTTTCAGAGGCGCTACAGGCGCCAGTGACGCCGCCAGCGCCTGAGCATGTGCCTCTGCCCGGCCCGCCGGAAACCACGCCGGATTATGTCGAGGCCGTGGAGGCGCGCGCCCATGCCGTGGTGCCCGCCGTGGCGGCAACGCGTGCTCCTGTCGAGCCGGAAGGTTGGCTGGCGCGCCTGGCCTCCGGGCTCAAGCGGTCCTCCAATCAGCTGAGCGGCTCGATCACGGCGGTCTTCACCAAGCGCAAGCTGGACAATGCGACGCTCGACGAGCTCGAGGAGGTGCTGATCCAGGCCGATCTGGGGATCGAAACCGCGACCGCCATTACCGATATCCTGCGCCGTGACCGCTTTGATCGCGATGTCTCGGGAGAAGATGTGCGGGCCGTGCTGGCGGCCGAGGTGGAAAAGGTGCTCGGTCCAGTGGCGCGGCCCTTGCAGATCGACACCGCCCAGAAGCCGTTCATCATCCTGATGATCGGGGTCAATGGCTCGGGCAAGACCACGACGATCGGCAAGCTGGCGCAGAAATTTGTCGGGGAGGGCCGCTCGGTGATGCTGGCGGCGGGCGACACGTTCCGCGCCGCGGCCATTGAACAATTGCAGGTCTGGGGCCAGCGCACCGGCGCTACCGTCGTGTCCCGCCCCGCCGGGTCGGACGCCTCGGGTCTTGCCTTTGACGCAGTGACACAGGCGCGGGCCGAAGGCCGTGACGTGCTGATCATCGACACGGCCGGGCGGCTGCAGAACCGCGACGAACTGATGAACGAGCTCGAAAAGATCATCCGGGTGATCAAGAAGGTCGATCCGAGCGCGCCGCATGCCACCGTGCTGACGCTGGATGCCACCACCGGGCAGAACGCGCTCAAGCAGGTGGAGATCTTCGGCCAGCGGGCCGGCGTCACCGGCCTGGTCATGACCAAGCTCGATGGTACCGCAAGGGGCGGCATTCTGGTGGCCATTGCCCGCAAGTTCGGCCTGCCGGTGCATTTCATCGGCGTGGGCGAAGGGGTGGGCGATCTGCAGGCCTTTACTGCCGCCGACTTCGCCCAGGCCATTGCCGGGCGCGAACAGCCCTAATCTGACCATGCTTGGCCCCTAACGAGGCCTTGCATGCTCAGGCCGCAGCGCTCACATTGCCGCCAAGCCGAAACGAGAAACACCATGTCTGAAAAAGCCACGCCGCAAGCCGAACCGGAGATCAACTGGGACGAGCTGCGTCCGCAACTGATCAAGATGGCGCTGGAGCTGGGGCCGCTGGTGATCTTCTTCATCGTCAATGCGCGCGCCGACATCTTTGCCGCCACGGCCTGGTTCATGGGCGCCATGGTGATCTCGCTGCTGGCCAGCTGGCTGATCCTGAAAAAGATTGCCGTCATGCCGCTGGTCACCGGCGTCGTGGTGCTGGTGTTCGGCGGGCTGACGCTGTGGCTGCAGGACGATACCTTCATCAAGATCAAGCCGACCATCACCAATGGCCTGTTCGCCGCGGTGCTGCTGGGCGGGCTGGTATTCGGGCACTCGCTGCTCAAATATGTGTTCGGCGACGTCTACAAGCTGCGGCCGGAAGGCTGGAGCAAGCTGACGCTGAACTGGGGCCTGTTCTTCGTGCTGCTGGCGGTGATCAACGAGGTGGTGTGGCGCGGCGCGGCCTTCTATCACCCCAGCGATCCCAAGGCGGCGACGGACCTCTGGGTCTCGTTCAAGACCTTTGGTGTGATGCCGCTGACAATCCTGTTTTCGATCAGCCAGGTCAGCCTGCTCAACAAATATGCGCCGCCCAGCGAGCCGCAGCATATACCGCCCATCGTGGTGGATAACTGAGGCGCAGCGGCGCCTCAGTCCCGGCCGGCAACGGTCAGCCGAACAGGCCGATGACCACGCCCGCGAGCAGCAGCACGCCGAGCAGATAACCGCCATCGATCAGCGTGCGCGACCAGGGCGCGCCCTGGTAGCGGTGGTTGAGCACCATGGCGGTGATCACGAAACCCAGCCACAGCTGTCCGCCCACCAGCAGGCCATTGGCGACCGTGGTGGCCCCGGTCAGGGCCGGCGTCAGCACGGCCAGGAAATAGGCCATGGTGAAGATGCACAGCACAGACCACAGATAGGGCGTGTAATCACTACGGTCGATCTGGTCGGCCGTCTTGCCGATGGAGGCCAGCCAGGGCCTGGCCAGGACCATGTACCAGACGGCGCCAAAGGCCCAGGCGGTGACGGTGGCCAGCACGACGGCCAGCCAGTTGACGGCAAAGTGCAGCATGTTCTTCTCCCCCGAGACTGGATTGTGCGGGAAAAGTCTAGCGCGGGCCGGCACGCTTGGGTAGCCGGGGGTCAGAGCCCGCCCATCTGGCAGAGCAGCGCCCATTCATCCGGGCTGACCTTGGAGACCGACAGGCGCGACAGCTTGACCAGTTCGAGGCCGGCCAGTTCGGGCGTGGCCTTGACGGTGGCCAGGGTCACCGGCTTGGGCAGCGCCTTGACCGAGGCAACGTCGACGCATTCCCACACCACCTCACCCTTGGCATTGAGCTCGGCCGTATCGTCGGGATGGGCCAGGCCGACGATCTCTATGATGCCAACGATCTCCTTGCCGATATTGGAATGGTAGAAGAAGGCCTGGTCGCCCAAAGCCATGGCCCGCATATTGTTGCGGGCGGCATAGTTGCGCACGCCATGCCAGGCTTCGGTCTCGCCGCGCTTGGTCTTGGCGACCATGTCATCGAACGAGAAGACGTCGGGCTCCGATTTCATCAGCCAATAGGCCATTGGCGTCAGTCCTTCTTGGCCATGTTGTTGATGGCGACGCGCCAGGGCTTGATTTCGGTGGTGCCGAAAATGCCTTCCTTGATGAAGGGATCGGCCATGAACATGGCCGTCGCCGCTTCGAGGCTTTCGGCCTCAACCACCATCAGCGAGCCTTCGGGCTTGTCCTCGCCGTCCAGCAGGGCGCCGGCCAGGACCAGCCTATCGCCCAGGGCATGCAGGTGCTCGAGATGGACGGGACGCGTCGCGGTGCGCTTGTCGCCCATTCCCGGCTTGTCCTTGGCGATCATGGCGTAGAGCATAGGTCAGTCCTCACGTTTGAGCGGGCGGGCCATCAGGCCGGCAACGACGGTGGCAATATTGGCCTGCCCGCTGAGCACGGCGTGCACGGCGACAATCAGGGGGGCGTCAACGTCGAGGCTCTTGGCCAGGGCATCGGCCACCGGGGTGGTGGCGACACCTTCGGCCAGTTTGGCGCCAGAGGCCATGATCTGCCCGACGGTCTGGCCGCGGCCCAGTGCCATGCCGAACTGGTAGTTGCGCGACTGCACCGAGGTGCAGGTCAGCGTCAGGTCGCCGAGGCCGGCCAGCCCGGTCAGGGTCGAGGCGGAGCCGCCCATGGCCGATACCATGCGGGCCATTTCGGCAAAGGCGCGGGCGATCAGGGCCGAGCGGGCCGAGGCGCCCAGATCGGCGCCCTCGATGGCGCCGCAGGCCAGGGCATAGACATTCTTGAGCGCCCCGGCGATTTCGACGCCAATGCGGTCGTCGCTGGCATAGGGGCGAAAGCTCGGGCCGGCCAGGGCCGCGGCCAGCAGGGAGGTATGGTCGGCATCATCGCCGGCCAGGGTGACGGCGGTGGGCCGGCCAGCGGCGACATCGCTGGCAAAGCTGGGGCCGGAAAGCACATAGGGCACGGCATGCGGCGCCATGTCGGCCAGGATTTCGCTCTGGCGCTCCAGGGTGCCGGTTTCGAGGCCCTTGGCAGCCAGCACGACGGGCCGGTGCGCCAGCAGGTCCGGGTCGAGCGCGGCCAGCGCGGTGCGGCTCGACTGCGCCGGCACCGCCAGGATGACGATATCGGCGGGTCCTGCGATCAGGCTCGCGCGGATGCGCTCATGCAGGATCTGGCTGCCCAGATAGGCCTGGTTGGTGTGGTGGCCATTGATCTCGTCCAGCTGGGCGGGGTCGCGGACAATGAGGGAGACCTCGCGACCGGCCATGGCGGCAGCCTGGGCCAAAGCCGTGCCCCAGGCGCCGCCGCCGATGACAGAGACAGTCTCATGAGACATGGACGGGTACCTTCATGTCGGGCAGGTCAAGCGGCCAGCGCGGCCGGGCGGTAAACACCAGCGAATCGGCAACGCCCAGGGCGAAGCGTTCGGCACCGGCCCAAGCGACCATGGCGCCATTGTCGGTGCAGAGCGCAATGGGCGGCACGATCAATGTCGCGCCAGCCTTGTCGCAGACCTCGGCCAGGGCCGTGGCGATGGCGCGGTTGGCGGCGACACCGCCGGCGACCACCAGTTGCAGCGCTTCGCCCGGCAGGTCGGCCTTGAAGCGGTCGAGTGCCTGTCGGGCACGAACCGAAATGACCTCCGAGACGGCCGCCTGGAAGCTGGCGGCAATGTCGGCCACGTCCTGGTCGCTTAGCGGCGCCAGCGCCTCTGCCTGCAGGCGGACGGCGGTCTTGAGGCCGGAAAAGGAAAAGTCGAGCCTGGCCTCGCGCAGCAGCGGCCGGGGAAACTTGAAGCGCCTCGGGTCGCCCCGTTTGGCAATGGCTTCCACCGCTGGCCCACCGGGATGGCCCAGGCTCAGCAGCTTGGCCACCTTGTCGAAGGCCTCGCCCAAGGCATCGTCAATGGTGGTGCCCCAGCGCTGGTAGTCGCCGACGCCGCGCACCAGCACGAACTGGCTGTGCCCGCCCGAGACCAGCAGCATCAGATAGGGAAAGGCCACGCCGTCGGTCATCCGGGCCGTCAGGGCATGGGCTTCGAGGTGGTTGATGGCCAGCAGCGGCTTGTCGAGCGCGGCAGCCAGCGCCTTGGCGGTGGTCAGGCCCACCAGCACACCGCCGATCAGGCCGGGGCCGGCAGTGGCGGCAATGGCGTCGACATCGGCCAGTTCGATGCCGGCCTCGCGACAGGCCTGGGCGATGATGTGGTCGAGAAAGGTGACATGGGCGCGGGCCGCCAGCTCTGGCACCACGCCGCCAAATGCCGCATGTTCATCGAGCTGGCTGCGCACCACATTGGACCGAATCGTGGAATGGCCGAATTGGTCTCGCATAACCACGGCGGCGGCGGTCTCGTCGCAGCTGGTCTCGATACCAAGAATGATGGCTGGCGCTTGCCCGGTCACGATGAACTGGTTACTCCCTGATGGGTCTCTGCCTACTATAGGACCAAATCACATTGCAATCGCCCTCCGTCTTTGCCCGAATCGGAACCCGCGGCAGCCCCCTGGCGCTGATGCAGGCGCGGCTGGTCCGCAGCCTGCTGGCGCGCGCGCATGGGGTGAGCGAAGACGACATCACCATAGACGTGCTCTCCACCGGCGGTGATCGCAGCCAGGCCAGCAATGCCAGCCTCAGCGAGATCGGCGGCAAGGGCCTCTTCACCAAGGAAATCGACGACGCCATGCTCAGTGGCCGCGTCGATATCGGTGTGCATTCAAGCAAGGACGTGGCCACGCGGCTGCCCGACGGGCTGGCGCTGGTGGCGTTTTTGGAGCGCGAGGATGTGCGCGACGCCTTTCTGTCGCTCAAGGTGGCGAGCCTGGACCAGCTGGCCGAGGGGGCCAATTTCGGCACCTCTTCGATCCGGCGGGCGGCGCAGGTGCTGCGGCGGCGCCCGGACCTGCAGATCGTGCCGTTTCGCGGCAATGTCGGTACACGGCTGCAAAAGCTGAGTGACGGGGTGGCCGATGCCACGCTGCTGGCCATGGCCGGGCTCAACCGGCTGGGCGAGGGCGACCGGGCGACCGGGCAGATGGATCCGGAAGTCTTCATGCCGGCGCCGGCGCAGGGTGCCATCGGGCTGGCGGTGCGCAGCGACGATGCGCGCATGGCCGCCCTGGTCGCCGCCATCGATCACGCGCCGACCAACCGGGCGCTCAGCGCCGAGCGCGCCATGCTGGCCGTGCTCGATGGCTCCTGCCGGACACCGGTGGGCGCGCTGACGCGGCTTGAGGGCGACATGCTGGTTCTCAAGGGGCAGATCCTCAGCCTTGATGGCCAGACCGCCTTTGACAGCGCGGCCAGCGGCATTGATCCCTTCGCTTTGGGTCGCCAGGTCGGCGAGGATCTGCTGGCCCAGGCCGGTACGGAGTTTCTGGCCAAATGGGCGGCAGCCACATGACGCGGATGCTGGTGACCCGTCCGGAGCCCGATGCTCAGTCGAGCCTGGCCCGGTTGCAGGCGCTGGGCATCGAGGCGGTGGCCGCGCCGCTGATGGAGCGCGTCGCCATCGAGGTCAGCCTGCCCCCGGCCGACGGTTTCGCCGCCGTGGTGCTGACCAGCGCCAATGCCGTGCGCAGCCTGGTGGAGCGCGGCGTGGTGGGCGATTATGCGCATCTGCCGGTGCTGGCGGTGGGCGATCGCACGGCGCGCGATGCACAGGCCGCCGGCTTCATCAAGGTCAGCAGCGCGGCCGGCAGTTTTGCCGATCTGGTCAATGCCATCGGGCTGTCCGGGCTGCAGGGGCCGCTGTTTTATCCCACCGGCAAGCATCAGAGCGCCGACCTGGGCAAGGCGCTGGCGCCGCTGGGGGTGATGGTGGTTACGGCCAGGATCTATGACATGGTGGCCGTGCCGGCCCTGCCGCCCGACATCCTGGCGGCGCTGCGCCATGGCGACATCGACGCGGCCCTGGTCTATTCGCGGCGCACGGCCGAAATCTTTGCGCAATTGGCGCAAAGTCTGGAACGGACACAGCGCCAGCGGCTTGGTCTGTTGTGCCTGAGCGAGGCGGTGGCGGAGCCGCTGCTGGAGGCGCATTTCAACCGCATCAGCCTGGCTGATCGGCCCGATGAAGAAGCGATGATGGTTCTGGCGCTGGGTTTTGCCCGGGCGCAAACTGGGCCATAGTCGATCACGAACATGAGGACGACCCGATATGGCGGATAGCAAGGGCACGGATCCCAAGGCCGACCAGGCCAAGGCCAGCGACGCAAAGGCCAGCGATGTCCGATCCGGCGCGGTCAAGCCGCCCGTGCTCGACCTGACGGCGCGATCGGTCGGCGCCGATTCGGCAAAGCCGGACCCGGCCAAGGCTGCTACCGCCGCCGCGCCTGCAGCCGCCGGGGCGGCAAGCGCCGGCAAACCGGCAGGGGCGGCCGCGCCGGGCGCCGGCCCGTCGGGCTTCGCCGCCGCTGCCGACAAGGCCAAGGCGGGCGACAGGCAAGCTGACAAGCCACGCGCGGCTGCGCCGGCGCCTGCTGCCGGTTTCGGCTTCGGTGCGGCCCTGGTGGGCGGGTTGCTCGGGCTGGGGGCTGCCTATGGCCTGGCCTATGCCGGTCTCTGGCCCGCTGCACCGGTCGAGACGGTGGCAGCCGATCCCCGCCTGGCCGCCTATGGCAGGGCGATTCCCGAACTCGAGACCGTGACCCAGACTACCCAGGCCGAACTGGCCACGCTCAACCAGCGGGTGGCCACGCTGGAACGGGCGCCGGCAGCCGACAATGCGGTAGCGGCATCGACCGCTAGCGCCGACATTGCCGGCGATCTGGCGGCGCTCAGTGCCCGGGTCGATAGCCTGGCGGCGGCAGAAACGCCGACAGCCGATACCACTGCCCTTGATGCGCTGCGCGGCGATCTGGCGACGCTGGGCGAGCGGATTGAAGAACTGGCCGCGCGCCTGGGCACGGCAGAGTCGGGCCTGCGCAGCCTTGACAGCAGCGTCACCGAAACGAGTGCGGCGCTGGCGGCGCAGCCCAGCGATATCGGCGCGGTCCTGGCGCTGCCGCTGATCCTGTCCGGTTTTGAAACCGCCTTTGCCACCGGCCGCCCCTATGAGACCGAACTGGCGGCCCTGCGCTCGGCCGTTCCCGAGGCCGCCATCCCGACACGGATCGCCAATCAGGCAATGGGGGGTCTCACCCGTCCGGACGAGATCGCACGGCGATTCGACGCGGTGCTGCCGGCGATCCTGGCCGGCCGGCCGGCCAATCCGGATGCGGCGTGGCAGACCGGGGCGCTGGACTGGTTTGCCGGCGCCATTGCGCTGCGCCCGACCGCGGAAATCGAGGGCGATACGCCCGAGGCCATCACCTCGCGCCTGATCGGCGCGGTGGAGCGTCGCGAATTTGCCAGCGCGCTGGCCCTGCTCGAAAGCCTGCCGGTGCCGATGCAGGCGGCGGCTGACGACGTGCCGGCGCTGCTGGCCGAACAGGCCGAAGCCGAGACGTTCCTGCAAGACCTGCGCGACGCCGCGCTGGGTGGCGAGGTCACCCGATGATCCGGCTCGCTACGTGGATTATCGGCAGCCTCGTCATTGCGGCCCTTGCCGCCTGGATGATTTCGCTGCCCGGCACGCTGTCGCTGGAAGTGGCGGGCTATCGCGCCCAGCCGCGGCTGGGCGTGGCGGTGTTCATCTTCCTCCTCGTGGCCATGCTGGTCATCCTGGTCTGGGCCATTGTCCGGCGCATCCTTTCGGCGCCCCGCGCCATGGCGCGGCGCAGTCGCGAGCGGCGGCGCGAGCAGGGCGTCGAGGCGCTGAGCGACGCGATGATTGCGCTGCAGGCCGGCGATCCGGCCCGGGCCCGGGCCCTGGCGCGCGAGGCCCAGGCGCGGCTGCCTGCCAATGCGGCGGCCAAGCTGCTCGAAGCCCGGGCCGATCTGGCTTTGGGCGACATGCCGGCCGCGCGCGAGCATTACCGGGCGCTGATTGCCGATGACAAGACGGCGCTGGCGGCGCTGACCGGGCTCTATGACCAGGCGCGGGCGCAGCAGCGACCGCAGGCGGCGCTGACCTTTGCCCGCAAGGCGCTGACCCTGGCGCCGGGCAGCGGCTGGGCGGGGGAAGCGGTGTTTGACGATCTGGCCCGGCGCGGGCAATGGGCCGAGGCCGTGGCCATGGTCAATGCCGAACAGGCCGGCAGCCGGGAAGAGCGGGCCCGCAAGCGGCGCCGGCAGGCGGTGATCGAAACGGCGCGGGCGCGCGAAGCCGAAACCAGCCAGCCGCTGGCCGGGCTTGAACATGCGCTGACCGCACTCAAGCTGCTGCCCGATTTCGTACCCGCCGCGCTGATCGCGGCGCGCATCCATATCAATCGCGGCGAGACGCGCAAGGCGATGAGCCTGTTGCGCCGGATCTGGCGCGCCACCGGGCATCCCGATATTGCCGCGCTCTATGCCCATGCCCAGCCGGGCGCGTCGGCGGTCGACCGGCTCAAACGGCTGGGCGAGATCATCGAGGTGCCGCCGCCGCACCGGGCCGCGGGCATGGCCCTGGCCCGGGCTGCCATCGATGCCTATGACTGGTCGCTGGCCCGCAATGCGCTGGCCCCCTTTGAGGGGCCGGACGCCACGCAGGGGGTCGCCAGCCTGATGGCCGAGATCGAGGAAGGCCAGAATGGCGACCAGGGCAAGGCCCGCGAATGGCTGGCCCGTGCCGTGCGGGCGCCACGCGATCCGGCCTGGACGGCCGATGGCATGGTGAGCGACGAGTGGGAGCCGATTTCCCCGGTGACCGGGCGGCTGGATGCCTTTGAGTGGAAGGTGCCGATGACCGCCACCCAGGCGGCCACGACCCGGTCCGGCGATGACCTGCCCAGCCAATTGCCGGCGCAGATTGCCTTGCCTCTTGCACCGGCCCAAAACCCGACGTAAAAGGCCAACCGTTGCCGCTTTAGCTCAGTTGGTAGAGCACATCATTCGTAATGATGGGGTCAGGTGTTCGAGTCACCTAAGCGGCACCAGCCAACCCTCTGAAATTTTTGGTTTTACTCTCTCTGGCTTGGTTAGCCTTGGGGCGACGTCCGGCTGGGCGCCGCCGGGTCTCCACGGCGCGATGAACTGTCCGGCTGATTGGGGAGCAAAACGCCAAATATGGCGCCGGCGAAGCTGAGGACAGGGAGAGTTCACTCTCCCTATGGGCGGCCTAGGCCTGCAGGACGCCGATGAGGAGGTCGCCCATATTGCCTTCGATTACGACGAGATCGCCTCTGGCAGCGCCCGCAGCGCGCTCCACGCGGGTCCTGGCGGGCGTGGTGAAGCGGATATAGGGGAGGACGTCGAATAGGTCGCTGTTGGGCGTGTCGATCAGGTGGCGCATGTCGTCCAACTTGTCGGCGTCATAGCCGCGCTCAGCCAGGACGGCGATCAGCTTGTCGCGGCTACCCGGGTCACTCCATTCTGCGCGCAGGGCATCTTCATCAACGATCAGCCCGGCGAGATCGCCGAACAGGCGTTCGAGGAACTGCTGCGCCGACATCTGATGCGCAGCCATATTGGCAGCGTAGCCGGGCTGGCATACGTGGCGAGGACCCGCGCGTTGAGATCAGAATCTCTGCCCATGCATTCCTCACTTCTGTCCAGAACTGCCAGGCTTGTTCAGTACCTGCGAAATGAAGAATCATGGAAGCAATGTCGTAACTAGAGGGGTTCCGACAGTGGCAGCCGCACTGCAACCGTGGTGATTTGACCTTGGACAAATCGCCGTCAGGCGAGGACGCCTTTCAGAAAGCGATTTTGGCTCATGAGAGCGTAGGGAATATCTTCATGGCGGTGCAGGCCCGCCTCATGCACAAGACCCTGGCTGATCAGGTCGATCATGGCGCACACGTGTGCGGCAGATGTCTGGTTCAGCGCATTGCCGGGGAACCCAACGACGGAGGGCTCATGATAGAACTTCCGGACGAAGGTGCGTTCCGCTGGGCGTCCATGTGAGGTGCCGCGGACGCTGATAAAAACGATAAGCACGTCCTGGACGATCTCCGGGATTCCAAAATTTAGGACCGTTTTGAGAATGTCACTGCGACGTTTGAGCCCCAGTTCCTCGAACAGAAACCGGGCGAGATGCAGATGGCCGGGATAACGGATTGTCTTGAAGCTCAGGTTGCGTACCTTGCTGACCAACGACAGGCAGAGGTCACCCAGTCCTCCCGCCGTGCTGAATGCTTCGTACGGACTGCCATCAAGCACAAAGCTCTCGTGCTCCTCGAGAGGGGCAACTTTGACAAGCGCGCCTTCGGTGATCGCTTGGCAATCGCCGGTGTACTCGGCGATCAGGCCATCGACGTCCCATGACAGACCATAGCCGAAGGCGCTTGAAGGATTGACGGGAACTGCACCGGCGCGAACCACCATGTCGACCGGCCCCTCAAGCACATTGGCCAGATCGGCAGCGATATTGGCAACCAAGCCCGGCGAGAACCCGCAGCCGGGCAGCAGCACGCTCGTGCCCAGTCCAGCACTTTCGATTGCCTTGATCGCACTGCTGTCCTCGGCTGTGTCGATATAGTGAGTTCCCGTTTCCATTGCGGCACGGGCAATAATGGCCGATAGCCGGTTGGGTCCAGCGTTCACAACAATATCCACTGACTCCAGGGCCAAGATACAGTTGCGCAGAACGGAGGCATCGAGCAGGCGCGTGTGAAATCCACGTGACTGGGCGCCGTCAGTTGCTTCAGTGGTCGTATCGGCAAGTTCGACGTCGAATTCGGCAAATTCTACAAGCTTACCGCCGATCGCCAGCCCCAAGCGACCCGCGCCAATGATCAATACCTTCATCAGCTTACCTTTCGTCAGGAATGAAACCGCGCCAGGAAAGACTGTAGGCGTTCGCTTTTGGGCTCACGGATGACGTTTTGTGGCGTTCCGATCTCGCTGATGCATCCCGCGTCAATGAAGGCGACACGATCGGCTACGTCGGCAGCGAATGACATTTCGTGGGTCACGATGGCCATGGTCATGCCGTCGTGAGCCAGGGCCCGTATCACTTCGAGCACCTCGCCGACCAATTCGGGGTCAAGCGCACTGGTGACTTCGTCCAGCAGCAGGACATCAGGTTGCATGGCAAGTGCTCGGGCAATGGCAACGCGCTGCTTCTGGCCCCCTGAAAGGTGGTTGGGGTAGACGTCTCGCTTGTCAATCAGGCCCACCTTGGCAAGCAGGTCGAGCGCTCGCGCTTCCACCACATCGCGGGGTTCCTTGAGAACGACCAGAGGTCCCTCGCAGATGTTTTGCATGACGGTTTTGTGCGGAAACAGGTTGAAGTGCTGAAACACCATTCCGACATGGCGTCGCAGTTCGCCGCAACCGATCTTGCCGGCCCGACTGGAAAAACGGTTCTCCACCAGACGACCCTTATACGAGATGGTGCCCGCAGTCGGCGTTTCCATCATGTTGAGGCAGCGGATGAGCGTTGATTTTCCAGAGCCGGACGGGCCGATAATGGCAAGCACCTCGCCCGCCTTCAGGGCAAGATCGACATCCTTGATGACATCGAGCCGGGCGTAGCTCTTGCGCAACCCGGATGCGGTCAGGATAGCGTCACCGGTTGCGGTGGAACCAGTCGCTGACATATTGGGGACCTGCGAAACCATAATCGGTTCCTCCTTTGAAATGGTCGTCATGCCTGTCTATTCGTTCACGCGAAGACGGCGTTCGACATGGTCGGCAATCTGCGTCAGCGGGAAAAGCAGCGCAAAGTAGAGAACGGCCACAATGGTGAAAGCCTCCAGCGGCCGATAGGTCCGCCCATTGACCACGGCGGCGATATAGGCGAGCTCACCCACAGAAATCACCGAGATCAGTGAGGTGTTCTTGAACTGGATCACGGACTGGTTGATGAACGAAGGCAGCATGCGCTTGGCGGCCTGCGGGATGACGATGCGCCACATGGTCTGGGCGTTCGACATGGCAATGGCACGCGCCGCTTCGGATTGCCCCTTGTCGATCGACAGGATCCCGCCGCGAAAAATCTCGGCATAGAATGCGCCTGCATACAAAGATAGCGTCACAATAGCGGCAACCGTGTTGTCGATGGTCACGCCGATCAGCAGTGGCAAGGCGTAGTAGAACCACATCAGCTGCACCAGCAGCGGCGTACAGCGGAAGACTTCCTGATAGGCTCGCGAAAGCCAGCGGACCGGCGCGTATGGCGAGAGCCTACCGAAGCAGGCGACAAGACCGATGATCACCCCGATCAGGATCGAACCGACGGTGTAGGCCAGGGTCATCCAAAGGCCCCACAGAAAGAGGTCCGAATATTGGAGGACAGCGCTGAAGTCCCATTTGTACATCGTTCAGTCTCCTTGGATGGGCAGGGATGCCGAGGCGATCGGCATCCCCATTGTTCGTATCAGCCGCCTATGTTGAAGCCGTCTGGGAGGTCGACGATCTCGATGCCAAAGGGCGCCAGACCCTTGACGATCCAGGTCTGGTTGTTGCCGACCCGGCGATTGTATTCGGCCCAGGCAGAAATGAAGGACTTGAACTGCTCGTCGGCAGCGTAATTGATGCCAATGACCGACGGCGACGACAGCACAGGCTGTGGCGTATAAACCGCACCAAGTGCGGCATTGCGTTTGACCATCACCATCGAGTTGAGCACGGTGTTGACCAGCAAATCGGCCTTGCCGCTGGCGACTGCCAGCACCGCTTCATCGCGGGTCTTGAAGCGCAGGACGGTGGCGTTGGGCAGATATTGCTCTGTGATCAGGTCTTGCGCCGAACCTAGGTCGACGGCCACCGTGACCTCAGGATTGTTGAGCGACGACCAGGTAGCGCTAGCAAACTGTGGCTTTGGCGAGACGATCACAAAGCTGTTGTAGTAGGTGGGTGCCGAAAACGACAGCGACAGGGCACGCGCGGGCAGAGCCGTCAGCGCCAGGGCGATATCGACCTTCCCCGACTGAACGTCCAGGATCGAATTGGCCCAGGAACTTTCAACAACTTCGAGCTCAACGCCGAGTGTCTCGGCGATGTCGCCGGCCATGTCGATGACGAATCCAGTCCACTCGCCCGTGCGGGGATCCTTGTTGAAGTAAGGGTCTTCGCTAATGATCGCAGGAATACGCAGGACGCCGCGCTCCTTGATCATGTCGATGGTGCTCTTGGTATCCTGCGCGAGCGCAGGAGCCGCGGTGAGCGTCACGCCAAGTACCATCAGTGATGCTGCCAGAATTGTCTTGATTTCTGTCATGTTTTTCCCTTTTCGCCAGTGGCGAATTCCCTCTTGTTCTTTTAGTCCCTCAGTCTTGCGAGCCCAGAGGCTCGCCTTCCCTCAAATTGAGAGTGCAACCCCACCCTGCGCTCTTCAATGCAAACGCGCGCAGTCAACTTGTGTCATTTCTTGGAAGGTCCGCGCCTAGGCAGCGTAGCCGTCGAAGACTTCGAGGGCGGAAATCAGAGCTGTTCGGCTGGTCGGTCGCAATGGGGCCAGAGGCGCCCGAACGTCACCATTCATTTTCTGGCGAAGTGCCAAAGCAAATTTGACTGGTACCGGATTACTCTCGACAAACATGCCTTTGGCCAGGGCGTGAACACGCTCATGCCAGACAAGCGCTTCCGTCAGATCGCCCGACTCCCAGGCGCGTACAAGTGCCACCATGGCCTGCGGAGCATAGTTTGAAATGACGCTGGTCACGCCGTGGGCGCCCACCGCCAGGAACGGCAAGGTCAGATCATCGTCGCCTGAATGGATGACAAAGTCCTCACCACAGGCGGCCCTGAGGTCTGATATCCGCTCGGCGCGCCCGCCGGCCTCCTTGATGCCAATGATGTTGGCGTGCGCGGCGGCCAAGGCAGCGGCCGTCTCGACGGCAATCTCCACGCCACAGCGTCCAGGGACGCTGTACAACATGATGGGTGTGCTGACGGCCTCGGCAATTGCAGCATAGTGCAGGATGAGGCCATCCTGGCTGGGCTTGTTGTAATAGGGGGTAACGACAAGGCAACCATCAGCGCCAGCGTCCGCCGCCATGCGGGCGGCGTCGACGGCGTGTTGGGTGTTGTTGGACCCTGCCCCCGCGAGAACAAAAGCCCGACCGGCGACACGCCTGACAGTATGGCGGATCAGGGCCGCCACCTCGTCTTTTTCAAGTGTTGCCGCTTCACCGGTCGTTCCAACCGGCACCAAACCTTTGATCCCGGCGTCAATCTGTGTTTCGAGCAACCGATCATATGCGTCGTAGTCGATGCCATTATCGCTGAAAGGGGTAACGAGGGCAGTAAAGACGCCCGAAAATCTGTCGATCATGCTGGCCATGTCATAGAGTCCTTGTTGGATAAGCATTTGGTGAGACGCGGCTGGTCATGTCCGGATGTCAGACGGGTCATAGCGTCCGCGCTTGCGTCCCGGTTCGGCCAGCCAGTTGGCGCCGGCAATTGCTCCTTCGGCATAGGCGTTCAACGCGGTCACGTTGAAGCTGAAGCTGCTCCGCGAAACACCCAGATCGAAATGCACTTCATTGACACCTACAACATCGCCAGCGCGGTGGATCGATATCTCCGGTCCTGGTGGTGACAGGTCGGCGTGACTGCCTTGAGCGTCCCGAATGATGTCGGCCAGCAGGAGCGAAGTACCCGATGCAGCTCGTTTCTTGCGCTGGTGATACGTCTCGCTGACCTGTGCCCGCGCGCTTGGAAAGGCCCGGGCAAAATCTTGTACGCTCGCGGTGAAGGCGCCGAACCCCAAAGCAAAGTTGATCCCCACCATCAGCGGACGCAGGCGCGCGGCCGCGTCAAGCTGCTGCTGCTGTGCGGCGGAAAAGCCGGTTGTGCCCACCACCACCGGAATGGATCGGTCTGCCAGCAACGCCTGCAGGGCGATGCTGGCCTGCGGGGTCGAAAAATCGATGATGGCGTCGCAATGGGTATCTATCCACGACTCGGCTTGGCGATATTCGATCGCCGTATTGCCGACCTGCCCGCCGATCCAGCTGGAGGTCGGCGAGACATGGGCGGCGGCCAGTTCCATACCTGGACTGGCCAGTATGGCTTCGACCAGCCTGGCACCGACGCGGCCTGAGGCGCCATAAACCGCAAAACGCTTGCTGGTGGCCATCAGTCTATCACCACCTTGGTCTCACTCATTTCGCGCAGGGTGATGCGAACACCCTCGCGGCCCAGTCCGCTGGACTTGATTCCACCGAACGGAACGTGTTCAGCACGGAAATCGGGGCCTTCATTGATCATGACGCCGCCAACCTGAAGCTTGCGGGAGAATAGCTTGACGGCCCGATGATCATTGGTGAAGACGCCAGCCTGCAGGCCGTGCACACCGGCGTTGAACTCGGCAATGACCTGTTCAGCATCGGAGAATTTACGCACCGAGATGACGGGTCCGAAGGTCTCCTGAGCAAACAGCGCGGCATCGGCCGGAACTTCGCTGACCAGAGTGGGCGCCATCAGCGCGCCATTGCGCGTACCGCCCCGCACGAGGCGGGCACCATCAGTGATGGCCGCGGCGATACGTGCCTCGACATTGGCGGCTGCGTCGGTATCGATGACCGGTCCCATCTGGGTTGCCGGATCGAGCGGATCGCCGTGCACCAGGGACCCAATGCGATCGTCGAGCATTGCCATCGCGGTATCGTGGATATCGGCGTGAAGATAGAGTTTTTTAACCGCCGCGCAGCTCTGCCCGGCTATTTCATATCGCTGGGCGATTGCGGTGAGGACAGCCGCGTCCAGGTCGGCATCGGGCAGAACAAACAGGGGATCATTACCGCCCAGTTCCATCAAGCAGCGGATGAGCCCGGCAGCATTCTTGAGTGCCAATCCACCGGCTTGGCCGCCAGTAAAGCTGAGCAGATCAATAGGCGCACGCGCCAGCGCGATTGCCTGTTCAGCACCGCCATGGACAACCTGAAACAGCCCGACCGGAAAACCCGCATCCAGCGCCAGTTCAGCCAGCATTTGTGCTGCCAGCGGGGCCTTGGGCGACGGCTTGGCGACAACGCTGTTGCCGGCGGCAATGGCGGGGCCCAGCTTGTGGCACAGTAAATTGAGCGGATAATTGAACGGCGTTATGGCGCCCACCACGCCAACCGGAGAATAGGTCACCACGGCCTGTCGATCCACGCCACCCGAGACGATGCCGCAATGGAGCACTTCGCCATCCAGAAAGGTTGCCGCGTCGCCCGCTAGTTTAAGTGTATTCTGAGCCCGCCGCACCTCGTTGCGCGCCTCGCCAATGGTCTTGCCCACTTCGGCACAGATCAGTTGGGCCAGGATCTCGGCATGGCCAGCAATCATCCCGGCCAGCGCGTTGAGCAGATCGCGGCGTTGCGACGGCATGGAGAACCGAAACCCATTCTGAGCTTTCTTGGCTGCGAGGACGGCCTTGAAGATCTCGTCTGCGTCGGCAATATCGACACTGCCCACCGGGCGCCCATCAAAGGGTGAAGACACCAGAATCTGCTCATTGCGTTTGGTGGACGCGATTTTCAGTATTTTCGCCATGGTCAATCGCTCTCGTTTTCTGCTTGGGGGCGGGTGGCGTCTGGCGCCAACGTCCCTAGGAAGGATGAAATCGAAATGGGTTTGAGGGGCCATCGATTGCCAGTGAAGGCTGCTAAGGGCTGGGGACTGCCGCCGGTACGGGCGGCCACGAGGGCTGCGGTCCATTCGGCACAGAACCGTCCCTGACAGGCACCCATGGCAAAGCGGCCATTGAGTTTTATTTCCCGCGGCGACGGCAGATCGTCGCTTGAAAGCAGCGCCCGCAGGTCGCCGACGGTGCGCCCTTCGCAGCGACACAATATGGTCTCGTCCGGCAGTTCGCTCAGGTCCGGGCCGTAAAAATCGAAGTGACGGGCAAGCGCGCCTTGCGCCTTGCGCTCATGGCCCAGCGTCGCCTCAACCCTGACCTGGTTCTGCCAGATCCCACCAAGATGGGTGATAATGCTCCCTGCCGCTCGTTGCCCGTCGGCAATCGCGGCAACGCCACCAAGCGCTTCCCGACAGTCCCCGGCAGAAATCACGTAGGGTGCAAGGTCGCCGGCCGATGACGGGGCATGAGCGGGATTATTGGCGCGCAGTCCATCATGCAGCGCAATGCGGTCGGCGAGAATGCAGGTCTGATGACCGTTGGCCTGCGTCAGCGTGGCTTCGAGGCGGCCATCTGCGGTCGCGCGGATCGCTGACAGCGACACGCCAAGCTGCCACGGCACACCGGCGCGCCACAACCTGAACATATGCACTGCCGCTTCCACCAGATAGGCTGGGGATCGCAGCAGACTTAGGAGCAGCCAAGGCGATGCCGCCGCCTTGCTTCGTTCAAGAATCGCGATTGGTGGATTGCCCGCTGCAGACATCTGCGCACCTAGCGCAATCAGCAGCGGGCCCGACCCGGCCAGCAGCACTGCACCAACCGGCGCAACGCCCGTGGCCTTCATCATTACCTGCAGTCCCCCAGCGGTGACGACACCAGGCAGGTGCGCCCCGGGCCGCGGCAGCACGCGTTCGAGCCCCCCGATCGCCATTATCACAGCATCAAAGCGCTCGGCCCGAACAGCGCCGGCCGCGCGATCTTCGCACATGACCAGGCCGGTGCCGTCGATGCCTGTAAAGACATGACGAAACCGGACCTCGATTGCGGCGCCCGAAAACGCCATCATCAACTCGGCCCAGCGTCGCCGTTGCGCGGCCGGTACGGCAATCTTGCGGGCCGGATTGTTTGGCTGGTGATGAATTGCGCCGCCCAGCTTGCCCGCTTGCTCGATCAGGGTCACGGCGAGCCCCGCCGTGGCTAGTTCGACGGCGGCCGCAACGCCGGCGGGACCGCCACCGACCACAAGAACGCGCGCCCCACTCATGGTGTAACCTGACAAATGGGGTGCACCCGCTGGCCTTCACATGCCGGGGTCAGGCAGGCTTCCATGTGCACACCATCCACGCCCACGATACAACCCTGGCAGGCGCCGATGCCGCAGAAATAGCGGCCGCCACCATGGCCTTGCGCATCACCAAGGGTGTTTATTCCGGCGCGGTCGAGCGCAACTGCGATTGTGTCAAAAGGCTCAAAGGGGACTGGTTTGCCGCCCCACAAGAATGTCTTGAGTGATGTGCTCATGCCGCCTCCCGTCCGAGCGAGAAGCGATTGGGATCGAGAGCCGATATGTCGATATCGGGTGTCTGGCCGCAGATCAGCTGTTGGCAAGCCTGCGCCATGAGCGGGCCCAGGCAGATGCCGTCCCCCTCAAACCCGGTGGCGATCCAGACATTGTCGTGCGGAGCGAGGGCGCCGACGATGGGGAGACCGTCGCTGGTAGCGGCACGAACGCCGGCGAAGACGCGGATTATGCGCAATTGCGCCAGCGACGGCGACAGGTTCACCGCGTCGCGCAGCAGGCGCTCGACGGCCGCCAGATCCGTGCTGGTCGCGTCGGCGCTATCCTCGCGGGTGCCACCGATGAGGAACTGACCAGTCCGCAAGGGATCGATAACCAGGCCAAAGCCCCGGCTTGAGTTAGGTCCGCTGCCAACCTGGCTGCCTTTGCTCACCAGATAGCCGCAAGACATCAGTGGCCCGGGAAAAGCGGGCATGGCAGCATAGCCGCGTTCAGTGACGATGAGTTGTCCCTTGCGTGGCCGAAGAATGTCAGAGCTTCCCAGGAACGTGGCGGAGCCACCGCCGGCCGCGATCAACACGGCATCAGCCTCGAAGATGCCGTTGTCGGTGGCGACGCCCGTTACGTGGCCATCGCTTTGGACCAGTCCCTTGACGAGCAGATTACGTTCGATCGTGAAACCGCCTAGCTGGCGAAGTCGCTCAACGACACGATAGCCGACCGCATGCCCATCGCCCTGCACGGCAACTGCCGCGCATGCCGATGGTGCCGCTTGGCCGAGCATCCGCCTCAAGGCGGCGCCCGTCAGCATGCGCGCGTCAACGCCGGCAGCCTCTAGCTGGGCGGCGTGACGCTGGAGCACGGCCAACTCATCGCCGTCTGTGGCAACCACATATGTGGCGCGCGAATGGAACTCACCGGCCAGCACACCGGCCTGGGTCAGGTCGCGATAGAATTGGGCGCCGGCGATCGCCAACGTCATCAGCGGCCCGGCTTTCTTGCTGGCGACCGAGACGGCGCCATCAGATGAACCGGTGGCCCCGGATGCGGGGGCCGTTGCTTCAATGACGCGCACCTGGCAGCCGGCACGCGACAGAAAGTGCGCCGCCGACATACCGACAATGCCAGCACCGATCACGACGACGGACTTGGGAATAGCTGTTGAATGTCGGGTGGGCGATATCATGAGAGGGCTCTAGAACGTTTCGCCCCACAATGACCGCCACCGCGGTTTAGCGTCGATACAAATGACATGGGGCGCTGACCCCTGCTTTTTTGTAGACGCCTGACGTTGCACTAGCTTGTTCAGCGCAGAGGGGGCTCTATCATCCGGCAAGCCCGGAAGGACCTCGATGACTGAAGTAAACCTCACCCTGATCCAGACCTTTTACCAGGTGGCCCGCCATGGGTCCTACTCCGCGGCGGCACGTGAGCTGAATCTGAGCTACCAATCGGCGGCGAACCACGTGCGGCGGCTGGAACAGATCATGCAAGATCGGCTGGTCGAATCCGATCAGGGCGCCAAAAAAATCCGTCTGACAGCGCGGGGGACCGCACTTTACAACCTGCTGCATCCCGAGCTCGAGATCATGCTGGAGCGGCTGTCGCTGGTGGTTAACAGCCAGCGGGCTGTGCTCCGCATTGGATTGCCTCAGGCCGTGTTCTTCTACCTGCTGCCGTCGATCCTGGTAAAATTCCAGGCGCGTTTCCCCGGCGTCGAAGTCATCGCCTATGAGCGCGATACGGCGCTGGCAGAGCTGGTCAAGAACGGCAGTCTGGATGTCTGCATCAGTGAGCGCTTCTTTGGCGACCCGGGTGTTCCGCAGAGTCTGATCGGCACCTATCAATTGACTTTGGTCTATCCCAGGAGCTGGGGTGCCCCCCCTGCGGTTGCGGACATTCCGGCGTGGTCACGGGGACGCCCCTGGGTAACGTTTGAGCCTGGGCAGACTTTGCGAAATGTCGCACTGGATTTTCTGACAAAGGGTGGCGGGCAGACGGAGCCCGCCATCTCGACGTCCGGCAGTTCCAGCGTCAAGCGTTGCGTCCAGAGTGGGCTCGGGTTTGCGATCATCCCGACATGGTGCCTGACCAGCGAGGATGACGACCTATTGCAGGTCAAAATCGACAATTTGCCCCCGGTCAAAGTCTATTTCGGCCAGGCTCAATTCATGGCTAAAAACATATATGTCAGAGCGCTCTACGAAGAATGTAGAAACAACCTCATCGGCACGGCGCTGGAAGATCACTGAGTGCTGCTTCTAGGATAGACTTGGAATGCCGGGGCATGATCAAACTATCTTTGTGCAGCAGCGGCCTTTTCAGGCCCACCAGGATGGCAAGTCGCTGGAGATCAGGTTCGCACGAAGCGCGCCAGGACGGGACGGCCCGGGGTTCAGGTCGAGCGTTACCGGCCCGCGCTCGTTGCGCTGTTGGTGGTCTCGCCGGGTGGCGGGCGGCCAGTCATGGCGTGACAGGGATCGGCCTCCAGCGCCTTGGAAGGGTCGCTTTGCCCTTCTATGGCTGAAGGCAATGGAAGGAGGCGAAAGATGGCCGACAGACTGAACGACGCCGAGCGCGAAGCGGGCCTGCGGAACCTCAATGGCTGGATCTATGATGCGGCAGCCGATGCCATCAGCCATGTGTTCAAGTTCAAGGATTTTTCCGAGGCCTTCGGCTTCATGAGCCGGGTGGCGCTGGCCGCCGAGAAGGCCGGGCATCATCCGGACTGGTCCAATGGCTACAATGTGGTGACGATCCGGCTCTCCACCCATGATGCGGGCGGGCTCAGCGCCAAGGATATCGCGCTGGCCCGGGCGATCGACCAGATCGTGGCCTAACCTCGCCGGGGCTCAATGGAAATTGCGCCCCTCGGGCAGGGCGGCATAGGCGGCGCGGCGGGCCTTGTCGATTTCGAGCATGGCCTTGTGGTCGCGGCCGGGCTGGGGCCCCGAGCGACCCTCGTCGCCGCGCGCCAGGATGCGGTCGCCAATGTCCTGGCCATGGGCCAGGTCGAGCAGGTGATGGGTCATGTCGGTCAATTGCTCGGCAATGATATGGATCACGAGGCCCTCGCGCTGCAGCTTGCCGCGCACCGCCAGCATGCGTGAACCCAGCAGGGTCTTGCGGTTGTTTTCAAATACCTGCGGCCAGATCACGACATTGGCCACGCCGGCCTCATCCTCGAGCGTGGCAAAGATGATCCCCTTTGCCGTCCCCGGTCGCTGGCGCACCAGCACCAGGCCGGCCACTTCCACCTGGCTGCCGGGCCTGGCGTCGCGCAGCTGATCCGACCGCATGATGCGTCTGGCCTCCAGGACCGGGCGGATGAACTGCAGCGGGTGGCCTTTGAGCGAAAAGGACAGCGTCGAATAATCGTGGATCACTTCCTCGCCCATCAGCATCTTGGGCAGGTTGGCTTCGATATCGGCGTCGGTCTCCACCCGTCCGGCCGCCTCGAACAGAGGCAGGGTGTCAGCGCCATGCGTGCCGATCAGGCCCTTGACCACCCACAGCGCTTCGCGGCGATTGAGGCCGAGATCGGCAAAGGCATCGGCATGCGCCAGCTTTTCCAGCGCGGCTATCGGCAATTGCGTGCGCAGCCAGAGGTCCCGGATGGAATCGTAACCGGCGCCGCGCCTGTCCACGATCTGCTGCTGGGCGTGCTTGCTCAAGCCGATAACGGCACTGAAACCGAGCAGGATCGACCGGCTGCTCCAGATATCGTGGCGCATGTCCTCATGCTGGGGCCAGACATGATCGCCGGCATGCCGCTCCTGCCCGGGCCTGACCAGAACATGCTCGACCTGGGAGCTGTTGATCTGCACTTCCTGCACATCGACACCATGCTCGATCGCGTCGCGGATGATCTGGCTTGGTGCGTAAAAGCCCATGGGCTGCGAATTGAGCAGGGCGGTGGCAAAGACGTCGGGATAATGGCATTTGAGCCAGCAGGAGGCATAGACCAGCAAGGCAAAGCTGGCCGCATGACTTTCGGGAAAGCCGTACTCGGCAAAACCCTGGATCTGGGCGAAGCAGTTCCTGGCAAATTCGGGCGGATAGCCATTGGCCTGCATGCCGGCCATGAACTCCTGGCCGAACTGGGCGATCTTGCCCGTTCGCCGCCACGCCGCCATGGCCCGGCGCAGGCTGTCGGCCTTGCCGGGTGAAAAACCGGCGCCTTCGATGGCGATCTGCATCGCCTGCTCCTGAAACAGCGGTATGCCCAGAGTGCGCTCGAGCACCGCCTTGAGCTTGTTGCCGTAATAAACCGGCTCTTCCAGGCCCTGGCGGCGGCGCAGATAGGGATGGACCATATTGCCCTGGATCGGGCCGGGCCGGACAATGGCGACCTCGATGATCAGGTCGTAGAATTTTTCCGGCTTCAGGCGCGGCAGCATGCTCATCTGCGCCCGGCTTTCGATCTGGAACACGCCCAGCGTATCGGCCCGCTGGATCATGGCATAGACGCGCGCCTTCTTGGACTGGTCGGGATCGGCCTCTTCGCTCAGCAGGTCGACCAGCTTGAGCTGTTGCCCATAATGCTCATCCATCAGCGCGAAGGCCCGGCGCAGGCAGCTGAGCATGCCCAGGGCCAATATATCGACCTTGAGGATGGCCAGGGCATCGATGTCGTCCTTGTTCCATTCGATGATCTGCCGGCTCTCCATGGCCGTCTTGCCGATCGGCACCAGTCTTTCGAGCGAATCGCGGGTGATGACGAAGCCGCCGACATGCTGGCTGAGATGGCGGGGAAAGCCGCGCAGCACCTTGACCACCTCGAACATCTGGGCAAGCACCGGATCATCGGGGCTCAGCCCGATCGTCGCCAGGTCACCCAGGTCGAGTTTCTGCCCCCAGCCCCAGTGCAGCTGGTTCAGCGCGGCAACCGTGTCGTCGGACACGCCGAACACTTTGGCGGTTTCGCGGATGGCGCTCTTGGAGCGGTAGGAGATGACATTGGCGGTGAGCCCGGTGCGCTTGCCGCCATATTTCTTGTAGACATATTGCATCACCTCTTCGCGCCGCTCATGCTCGAAATCGACGTCGATATCGGGCGGTTCGTCGCGCTCGGTGGAGATGAAGCGACCAAAGACCAGCGTGCCGGTCTCGGGATTGACCTCAGTGATCTCCAGGCAGAAGCAGACCGTGGAATTGGCGGCCGAGCCACGCCCCTGGCACAGGATCTTGCGCTCATGGCGGGCGAACATGACGATGTCATGCACGGTCAGGAAATAGGCCGCATAGCCTTTGAAGCCGATCAGGCACAGCTCGGTCCAGATCGTCTTCTTGATGCTGTCGGGCACGCCATGGGGAAAGCGCTTGGCCGCGCCCTCCCAGGTGAGCCGTTCCAGCGTCTGCTGGGCGGTCTCGCCATTGCCGATGGTTTCTTCGGGATAGTTGTATTTCAGCTGATCGAGCGAAAAGTGGATACGGGCGATGAAACGCTGGGTTTGCGTGATGGCATGGGGATGCTCGCGGAACAGCCGGGCCATTTCAGAGGCCGGCTTGAGATGCCGCTCGGCATTGGCGGCAAGCCGGAAGCCGGCGCTTTCCAGCGTCAGGTGCTCGCGGATGCAGGTCACCACATCCTGCACGATGCGCCGGTCCGGCTCGTGGTAAAGCACATCATTGCTGGCCAGCATGGGGGCACGATGCCGCCTGGCCAGTTCATCGATGCGGTTGAGCCGGGCGCGATCCTGGCCATCAAAGCGCAGCGCCCCGGCGACCCAGACGGCGCCGGGTGACCTTGTGGTGAGCGTTTCCAGCGTCCTTTCGGTCAGGCCCCAATCGGTCTCGTCGGGGATGAGGATGAAGAGCTGGCCCTGGGCATGGTTTTCCGAGGGGCCGTGCTCGAGTGCCGAGACCGGATCGCCCGAACCGAACAGGTCGCTCAGACAGAGCACGGGCTTGCCCTTCTCCCCCCGCTGATTGCCGCGGGTGAGCAGCTTGCACAGCCGGCCATAGGCCACCCGGTCGGTGGGATAGGCGACGATGTCGGGCGTGCCGTCGGCAAAGCACAGGCGCACGCCGACCAGATAGCGGAAATCGGGGAAGCGGTCTTCGTCCCGGTCGCGGGCGATGACATAGCCGCGCACCACGCCGGCAAAGCTGTTGCGATCGGTCACGCCAAAGGCCCTGAGGCCCAGATGCATGGCGGCAGAGACCATTTCTTCGGCCGATGACCCGCTGTGCAGGAAGGAAAAATTGGTGGTCGATACCAGTTCGGCAAAGTCCGGCGCCGGCGGCGTCTGCTGTCGCCCGCCCTGCCGTGGCTGCAGCTGGATGATGTCGCTCATGCGAAAAACCCGTGCAGATACCAGTTGCCGTCACCATAGGCGCCCTGCCGGTAAATCCAGAACCGTCGGCCCTGGGCATCCTCGGCCACATAATAGTCCCGGCTGCCGGCGTCGGGGTCGTGCAGCGCCAGGTCGGGCAGATAGGGTGGCTTTTCCGGCTTTTCGCCCGGCTCGGGCTGCTTAGGCACAAAGGGTGGCACCAGCTGCAGGCGTTGCCCGGTGCGCCACCATTCGGCCCCCAGCCGTTCGGGACCGGCCGCCTTGATCAGCCGGTAACTCGCCCGTCGCCAGATCATCGACGCCGGCAGGCCATCGGGCACTTCGGCATTGATGGCCACCAGCTCGGGCACCGGCAGCAGGCGCAGCGGACGCACCAGCCCTGGAGAGGGCGCTGCCGAAGCCTGCGGGACATAAGCCATCGCCGGCACGAGCCGCGCTGCCCGTTCGGGAATGTGGGTGGCGACGAATTGCGTGCGCAGCACGGCCAGCGGGCCCAGGCGGCTGCTCATCCGGTCCTGCAGCTGATCGAGGTCCGCGCTGCCGTCCCGGGTGGCAAAGGCCCCCAGCTGAACCGCGTCGAGTTCCCCCACCGAACTTACCGCCAGGCGGATCATGTCGATGCCGAAGCCGGCATCATATTCGCCTTCAAGCCGCTCGGAGCGGTTGGAGAAGAGCTTGCTGATATGGTCGGGGTCGCGCGTCAGCCTAGCCGCATTGATCGACAGCGTTATGATCTTGTGATCGACGCGATAGAGGAAAAGATGAAAGGCCTGCCCGCCAAGGCCTTCGGCTTCCAGCCTGATGGCGAGCTGGATGGCCAGGTCATGGGTGGTCATCAGCACGTCGTCCATCAGCCCGATCGGGTCGACGAAGCGCCGTTCGGCATAGCGCTCGGCGACGGGAATACGGGGCACCATGCGCTCTTCGAGCAGCCCATAGGCCTGGTCCAGCCGCTGCAGCAGCGACAGCCCGAAGCGGGCCTGCAGCGGCTTGCGCTCGCGCGGCCGCAGCTGGCCGATTGTCTTGAGCCCCATCTGGCTCAGCCCGGCGATCTGGGTCGGGCTCAGGCGCAGGGCATTGACCGGCAGCGCATTGAGCACGGCTTGCAGATCGGCCGTTTCGACCACCTGGCTGCGGGCAAAATGGCTGACCGCCCAGGCGGCGCCAATGGTGGGGGCAATGGCGCCGGCGACCGTATAGCCGAGCGCGCGCAGGCGGGTGAGCAGCAGGCGCAGCATGGGGCCTTCGCCCCCGAACAGGTGGGAAACCCCGGTAATGTCGAGCACCAGATCGCCAAACCGGGTGACGTCGTCCATCACCGCGACCAGCGGACTGGCATTGGAATGCCAGTCGGCGAAATCGGCAAAGACCGCCTCCAGCAGAGGCCGGTCGATCTCCCGGACCGTCAGCGCCGGCACCATGGCGCGCGCATCGGCCAGGTTCTGCCCCATGCTGAGTCCGGCCCGGCCGGCATCGGCATCCAGCGCCGCCAGTCGCAGCCCGCCCTTGATGCGCTCATAGAGCGCCAGCGGACCCTTGAGCTCGGGTTCACGCCGTTTCAGCCAATCGGTCGGCCAGGTGGGCAGGAACAGCGCCAGGAAACGGCGGCCCGGCAGCAGGTCCGGTTGCATGGCGGCGTGCAGCATCGAGTGTGGTGAATCCATCTTGCGTCCAGCCCAGGAGCCATTCGGTTTGCTGATTGAGGAGAACCCCCTTTTCCAGCTGCACCCGCCACTGCGGGGCCCCGGGGGCAAAGGGATCAAAGCGTTTGCGGGCGCTCAGCACCGGGGTCAGTCGCCAGCGCAGATGCGCCGCGCTGGCCTCCCGGCCCGTGCCATAGCGCAGCATGAGAATAGAACTGCCGGCACTGGCGGCCCGCAGGCTGAGCCGACGGCTAGCGGTGAAATCGAGGATCTTGTTGTGCCCGGCGATATCGGCCAAGACGGCCGCCACCGCCTTGCAGGCCAGCGCCTCTTCGGCTGCCCAGAGCAGCTCGACCATATTGGCGGCCCGCACCAGCACCAGCGCATCGGGGTCGAAGCCGAAGCTGAGCAGGCCCGGCCCATAGGGCAGACCCATTTCCTGGCTGTCCTTGACCAGCTGCAGATAGATGACGGCCGGCCGCTGGCGGGTCAGCAGCCCCCTGGCCTGGGCCAGGGCAAAGCCCAGCACGGCCCCGGCATGGCGGCGCTCATCGGTGAACACCTCCTGCAGCAAGCCGCCCGCCGGCAGCGGAAAACCGGCTGCAGGATCGCGGGTCACCACCCGCGCTTCGGCCAAAGCCGGCTTGCGCTCGATATCGGCAATAGCGTCCCGCAGCGCGGCAAGGCGCTCCTGGTGGTCGGGCGAGCCCATTGGCGCAGCCTTATGAGTGAACAAAACAGGAACACTTAGACTCCGAATCCGGCGAGAGTCGAGTCCTTTTTCGGCGTCCCTGGTGTGGCCATTGCGCATCAAACCGGGTCAAGAGCGCGCGAGCCAGGCAACTGACCATTGAGCAAATGGCTTTGATGACTAAGTCTGCACCTGCCTGCCTCCCGGCGCGCACCTGCCAGAGCTGTTCCGTCGCACCCCGAAAAGAGGCACATGCCATGTTCGAGGCCCTTACCCGCCTGTTCTCCAAAGCCGAAGAAGCCATCGACAGCAACGATCCCCAGCTGGCCGTGGCGGCGCTGCTGGTGCATCTGGCCGCGGTCGACGGGCAGATGACCGAGGCGGAGCGGCAGGTCATCAAGAATGCGCTGATGGCGCAGTATGGGCTCGACGAGGCCAGCGTGGGCCGGCTGATCAAGGAAGCGGCCTTGCGCGATGCCGAGGCGGTGGACCTTTACCGGTTTACCTCGAGCCTGGCCTCGCTCGAGCTGGCGGAGCGCCTCGAGATCATCCGCATGATGTGGACGGTGGTGTTTGCCGACCAGAGCAATCACGAAATGGAAGACAACATGGTCTGGCGCGTGGCCGAGCTGATCGGCGTCTCCAGCCGCGATCGCACCATCCTGCGCCGGCAGATCGGCAAGGCTTGATCGCGTCCCGCAGGGCAAATCGCGCCAGTGGCGCGATTTGAGCGCGCAAGGCCACGAGACCTATGGTCGAGTGGCACGAACCCTCCATAGACGGGCCGTCCCAAACAAAACAGCCTCCGGATCACGCCGGAGGCTGCTGCTTATTCAGCGATCGATCAGGCTCAAGCCGCCTGGCGCTCGACCATCATCTTCTTGATTTCGGCAATGGCCTTGGCCGGGTTGAGCCCCTTGGGGCAGACCTTGGCGCAGTTCATGATGGTGTGGCAGCGGAACAGCTTGAAGGGGTCCTCGAGGTCATCGAGCCGTTCCTGGGTGGTCTCGTCGCGGCTGTCGATCAGCCAGCGATAGGCCTGCAGCAGGGCGGCCGGGCCCAGATACTTGTCGCCGTTCCACCAATAGCTCGGGCATGAGGTCGAGCAGCAGGCGCAGAGAATGCACTCATAGAGCCCGTCCAGCTTGGCGCGCTGCGGCACCGTCTGCGTCCATTCCTTGTCCGGGGTGGGCGAGGTGGTCTTGAGCCAGGGCTCGATGGCGCGGTGCTGGGCGTAAAAGGTGCTGAGATCGGGCACCAGATCCTTGACCACCGGCATATGCGGCAGCGGATAGATCTTGATGGGGCCCGAGCTCTCTTCCATGCCCTTGGTGCAGGCCAGGGTGTTGAGCCCGTTGATGTTCATCGAGCAGGAGCCGCAAATGCCCTCGCGGCAAGAGCGGCGCAGCGTCAGCGTGGGGTCGACCTTGTTCTTGATCCAGAGCAGGCCGTCCAGGATCATCGGGCCGCAATCGTCGAGATCGACGAAATAGGTGTCGATGCGCGGATTGGCGCTCTGGTCGGGGTCATAGCGATAGATGTGGTATTCGCGCAGCCGCTTGGCCGCGGCCGGCTTGGGCCAGGATTTGCCCTTGGCGGGGCGGTCGGCCTTGGGGAGCATCAGTTCGACCATGGGTCGGTCTTCCTTTTTTACGCACGCTGCTCAACACAGCGCGAAATCCTAGTAGTCCGGCTTGCAGACCTGGTTGCTCTTGGCGACATAGCTATTGTAGGCGACGAAATCGCTGTCGGCCGGGGTGCCGCCCTTCATGGAGGCAATGACCACGCCCATGAAGCGTTCATCGATCAGCGTCATGGCCGCCTCGGCCTTGCAGGCACACAGCGTGTCGTTCTGGGCGATGCCCATGCAGACGCGGTAGAATTCGTTTTTTTGCTCTGCTGTCGGTGCTGCGGCGAGGGCCGGGGCACTCGAAAGGCCCAGCATGGCCAGCACGGCTAAAAATCTCATCTCAGCTCCTTGCGGATCACCAGTTTCAGCCCCGACCAGGTCTGGTCGACGGCACAGACCTTCACATCCACCAGGCCGATGGGCAGCAGCACGGTGCGGATCACATCCTCGGTAATGTCGGTTGCCAGTTTGGCCGCCTTTTTGGGCCAGCTGACCCAGATCATGCCGTCGCGGGCGATCAGGTCGAGCAGGCGCTGGCCCAGCGTCTCGAGCACGGCCCGGGCGCTGGTAAAGATATGGATGACGTCATAGCCTGGCGCCGCATCGCCGAGCTGGTCGATTGTGACCCGGCTCGATTCGGCGAAGGCGCGCGCCGTGGCCAGTTCGGCCAGGGACGAGGGCAGGTCGATGAACAGCGCCCGCTGCCCGTCCTTGAGCCCCAGCTTCTGCGCCAAAGGCGTGCCCGAATATCCGGCCAGCTCACTCATCAGTAGACGCGTGCCTTGGGCGCGATCTTCTTGAGGTCGATGCCGCCTTCGCTTTCGGGCGTCAACGGGTCGAGATGGACCGGGCGATAGCCCAGCTTGACCGCGCCCGTAGCGGTGTCGATCCAGCCCAAGGTGTGCTTGCGCCAGTTGACGTCGTCGCGCGACGCGAAGTCCTCGCGGGCATGGGCGCCGCGGCTTTCCTCGCGCGCTTCGGCCGAGACCACGGTGACCATGGCATTGGCCATCAGGTTTTCCAGCTCGAGCGTCTCGACCAGGTCGGAATTCCAGATCAGCGAGCGGTCGGTAACCGCGATATCCTTGAGCTGGCCATAGATTTCGCCCATGCGCCGGACGCCGGACTGCAGCGTCTCGCCGGTGCGGAACACGGCAGCGTCTTCCTGCATGGTGTGCTGCATGGCGTCGCGGATGGCGGCGGTCGGCCTGGAGCCGGCTGCGTGGCGCAGGCGGTCAAAGCGGGCGAGGATCTTGTCGTCCTGGGCCTTGTTGATGGCCGGGATCGGGCTGGCGCGGTCGATCACCTTGCCGGCGCGGATGGCGGCAGCGCGGCCAAAGACCACCAGATCGGTCAGCGAATTGGAGCCCAGGCGATTGGCGCCATGCACCGAGGCGCAGGCGGCTTCGCCCACGGCCATCAGGCCCGGCACGACCGCGTCGGGGTTGTCAGGCGTCGGGTTGAGCACTTCGCCATGATAATTGGCGGGGATGCCGCCCATATTGTAGTGCACCGTCGGGATCACCGGGATCGGCTCGCGCGTCAGGTCGACGCCGGCAAAGATTTTTGCCGATTCGGTAATACCGGGCAGGCGTACGGCCAGCACGGCCGGGTCGAGATGGTCGAGATGCAGGTAGATATGGTCCTTCTTGGGACCGACGCCACGGCCCTCGCGGATTTCCAGGGTCATGCAGCGCGATACGACGTCGCGGCTGGCCAAGTCCTTGGCATTGGGGGCATAGCGCTCCATGAAGCGCTCGCCTTCCGAATTGGTGAGGTAGCCGCCTTCGCCGCGGGCGCCCTCGGTGATCAGCACGCCGGCGCCATAGATGCCGGTGGGATGGAATTGCACGAACTCCATGTCCTGCAAGGGAAGCCCGGCGCGGGCGACCATGCCATTGCCATCGCCGGTGCAGGTATGGGCCGAGGTGGCCGAGAAATAGGAGCGGCCATAGCCGCCCGTGGCCAGCACCGTGGTCTTGGCGCGGAAGCGGTGCAGCGTGCCGTCATCGAGCTTCCAGGCGATCACGCCCTCGCAGGCGCCGTTTTCGCCCATGATCAGGTCGAGCGCGAAATATTCGATATAGAACTCGGCATTGTGGCGCAGGCTCTGGCCATAAAGCGTGTGCAAAATGGCGTGGCCGGTGCGGTCGGCGGCGGCGCAGGTGCGCTGCACCGGCGGGCCATCGCCGAATTCGGTCATGTGGCCGCCAAAGGGGCGCTGGTAGATCTTGCCGTCTTCGGTGCGCGAGAAGGGCACGCCGTAATGCTCGAGCTCATAGATGGCGGCCGGGGCTTCGCGCGCCAGATATTCCATGGCGTCGTTGTCGCCCAGCCAGTCCGACCCCTTGACGGTGTCGTACATGTGCCATTTCCAGCTGTCGGGGCCCATATTCTGCAGCGAAGCCGCGATGCCGCCCTGCGCGGCCACAGTATGGCTGCGGGTGGGGAACACCTTGGTGATGCAGGCGGTGCGCAGGCCCTGTTCGGCCATGCCCAGGGTGGCGCGGAGGCCCGCGCCGCCGGCGCCCACCACCACCACGTCGAATTCGTGGTCGATGAGTTCGTATTGCGCCATGACCATTAACCCCAGAAGACGAGCTTGAGAATGGCGGCCAGGCCGGCCACCGCGATGAAGATGCAGAAGGCGGTATTGAGTGCCATGAAGCGGGCAAAGGCGGCGCCGTGGAAATAGTCTTCCAGCGTGTCGCGCATGCCGTTGCGCATATGCACGGTGACGATCACCAGCAGCACGGCGAGCGGCAGGCCGATAAAGCCATTGCCGATGGTGGCGACCATGTCGGTGCGGTCCTGGCCGGCGAGGCGCAGCACGATATAGGCCAGCAGGCCGATGAAGAGGATGTTGATGGCGCCGGTCACCCGCTGGGTGATGAAATGGCGGGTCGAGGCTTTGGCATTGCCATATTTGGTCTTGGGATTGGCGACCACGGCGTCGGGAATGCGATCGGTCATCTCAGCCCACCCATACAAAAACGGTCCAGACCAAGAGGGTCAGGACAATCGAGGCCACCAGATTGGCCCAGGCCAGGGCTTCGCGCTGGCCCGGCTCCATGCCGAGGGTGAAATCCCAGACGAAGTGGCGCAGGCCGCCCAGCATGTGGTGCAGCAGGCTCCAGGTATAGGCGAACAGCACCAGCTGGCCGATCCAGCTGCCCAACAGGTCATTGACCGGGTTGAGCGCTTCCTGGCCGATGGCGGCGGCGCCGAGCCAGAGCACCAGCAGCAGGGTGCCGGCATAATTGGCGATGCCGGTGGCGCGGTGGGCGATGGACATCGCCATGGTGATGGTCCAGCGATAGATCTGGAGATGGGGAGAAAGCGGGCGGGATCGAACCGTCATGGGGCCTCGCTGGCGACCGGTCAAAGCCGCTGCAGTTTGGAATGGTTCGAGACTTCTAGCGCCCAAAGGTTACAAATTCAAAGCGGTTAACCGGTATCGGGATGCTACTTTTGGCGGAAAGCGCACTTTGTTCGCATGGCGCACGCAATGTGCGAAGGGCGGACGGGTTGGGCGCCGCTATTGCCTGCGGGACATCCCGCCCACGCGGCATGCTCGGAGGCGATCCGGCCCGCGGACACCAAGGCAAGGGTACCGCGGGCCGGATCCGTACCGGCTAGTGGGTCGCCGACCGGCCGAAATCGAGATTGGTCGGCCTGGGCAGGACCGGTCCCTTGCGGCTATTGGTCGGTACGCTGGCATCGACCTCGACCAGGCTGAACCGGCGTGCCCAGCAGCGGCCCGTGCCCTTGAGGAAAAAGCCATAGTGCAGGCTCAGCGCGGCGTCGGGCACGTCAAATACCACCGAGCGCTCCGCCCAGTCCTGCGTGCCGACCAGGGGGCCGTCGGGCCGCTGCAATTCCAGATTGTCGAACAGCAGGGTGCCGCCGGCGCCGTCGATGCGGAACCAGACGGTTGCGCCGGTGCCGACATCCTCGGTGCGCAATTCACCGGCCAGCCGCATGCGCCTATGCCTGAAGGGTTCGGCGTCAACGCTTTGCATGATCGTACAGAAGTCGTCGCCGCGCACCTCATCGAGCAGGTCCGGGCGGGCGGCGATCAAGGCGGTGGCGCCATTGTCCTGGTCAATCCGGGTGTCATATAATTGCGGACTCTTGCCCGCCTTGACCCAGCCGTCGGGCAGGGGGCCGTTGCCGGTGGTGGTCCGGTCGATCCGGGCGCTGAGCATGTTCCAGTTTGCAAAGCCGAACTGGCGGGAGACAAGCTCAAGGCTGTCACTATGGGTGATGTCGATGTGGCGCTCGCCCAGGGCCTGCCGGAGCAGCTTGGCCATGGCCTTGGCATTGATGAAACTATGCATGAGTTCGATCCTTCTCATCGGGCAGAAGAAGTATCAGTGCTCGCATTGCTGAAAGCCTGCCCGGATGGTCAGGGTCAAACAGGTCAAAAGTGCATTCACCATCCATTGAAGGCGCGAGCGGCAGGCTGCACCAGCCCTGGATCAGCCTATCGTCGCAAGCGGCTTTGTCAACTTCAGACAAACTGGCCAAACGGACGCGATGACGGCGAAATTTCCGCGCGCCAAACCGGCTTGCGCATGGCGGTTGTGAGTCTGGCTCACTGGCCCTCGCGCCCAAGTTGGGCCATAGCTGGCCCGATTGTCCCGGGAGCCTTCATGTCTGACAGCATCAAGATCAACAGTGTCACCAAGCTCAGCCACAATTGGGGGCGGTTCGACAATTACGAGATCACCCATGGAAGGCGGGACGGCAGCACGCAGACCGTACTGCGCGAGGTCTATGACCATGGCAGCGCCGCGGCGGTGCTGCTCTATGCGGCGCAGACCGAGACGGTGATCCTGACCCGGCAGTTCCGCCTGCCGCCCCATCTCAATGGCGATCCGGCCTGGCTGATCGAGGTGCCGGCCGGGCTGCTCGACGGCGAAGCGCCCGAGATCGCCGCGCGGCGCGAGGCGCTGGAGGAAACCGGCTATGCCGGCGAGGACCTGGTGCTGCTGTGCAATGCCTATATGAGCCCGGGCGCGGTGACGGAAAAATGCGCCTGCTTCATCGGTCGCTATACGCCGGGCCAGCAGGCCCATAATGGCGGCGGGCTCGCCCATGAGGGCGAGGATATCGAGGTGCTCGAACTGGGCTTTGAGCAGGCCTATGGCATGATTGCCAGCGGCGCGATCACCGATGCCAAGACAATCATCTTGCTGCAGGGCCTGGCGCTGCAGCGCCGCTAACGCCGGGCATTGACTGATTGATAGCTCGATGGCTATATAAACCCATAGTCAATCAGCTATGGGATTTTCATGCACGCCGCTGCCGATATGCTGTTCAAAGCCCTTTCCGACCCGACCCGCCGCGGCCTGTTCGAGCGGCTGTGCCGCGAGGGCGAACGGACGGTCGGTGCGCTGACCTTGGGCTCGGGCGTGTCCCAGCCGGTCGTCTCCAAGCATCTCGGCCTGCTCAGGCAGGCCGGGCTGGTGCGCGACCGCCATGCCGGAAGGCAGACCCATTATAGCGCCGACCTGTCGGCGCTGGCGCCGCTCAGCGACTGGACGGCGCAGATGGAAGGCTTCTGGCATCATCGCCTCGACGCCCTCGACAATCTTCTGACAAGGATGGACCAATGAACTGGAGCACCATGATGCGGCAGAGCCACCGCTGGCTGTCGCTGTTTTTCACCCTCACCGTCATCGCCAATTTCATCGCGCTGTTCATGGGCCAGAGCCTGACCTGGCTGACCTATCTGCCGCTGCTGCCGCTCGCCCTGATGCTGCTGAGCGGGCTCTACCTGTTCTTTTTGCCCTATGCGCAGCGGCGACGCGCCGGGCGCCGGATGGCCAGCTAGGAGCGCGCCGTGGCAGACGCAGTCAGCAAAGAGCCGGTGCTGCTGTCGGGCGGCAATCCGCAGATCGCCAAGGGCCATGGCGATGGCCCGGTGCAGGCCTATATCGCCGCCATGCCGGGCTGGAAAAGCGATGTCGGCAGAAGGATCGACGCCATCGTGGCGCGGGAAGTGCCCGGCGTGGTCAAGGCGGTCAAATGGAACTCGCCCTTCTATGGGCTGGAACGCGACAGCTGGTTTTTGAGCCTGCATTGCTTCAACGCCTATGTGAAGCTGACCTTCTTTCAGGGCGCGGCGCTGGAGCCGGCTCCCGCCGTCACCTCCAAATACCCGCAGCTGCGCTATCACCACATCCATGAAGGTGAGGACTTCGACCGCCAGCTGGCCGACTGGGTCAGGCAGGCCAGTCGCCTGCCCGGCGAAAAGCTCTGAGGGAGACTGCCATGACCGAAACCGACCGCCGCACCATGCGGATAGAGCGCGACTTCGCCCATCCGCCCGAAAAGCTCTGGCGCGCCCTGACGCAGCCGCAGCTGATCGCCGACTGGCTGATGGACAATGACTTCGTGCCCACGATCGGCCATGACTTCACCCTGCGCGGCGACTGGGGCGGGGTGCTGGATTGCCAGGTGCTGGCGCTCGAGCCCAACCGCCTGCTGTCCTATAGCTGGAACTTCGTGCATGACGACCCGGCCTATGGGCTGGAAAGCGTCGTGGTGTTCACGCTGACGCCCATCCCGACGGGCACGCATCTGCGGGTCGAGCAAAGCGGCTTCCGCCCCGAACAGAAGCAGGCCTATGGCGGCGCGCATGCCGGCTGGAAGCAGTTTCTGGGCAAGCTCGAGACGGTGCTGGCGGGGCTGTGACGGTCTGCAGCCGCGATCGGCCTAGTAGTCCACCAGCTTCTTGTCGGGATCATAAGGCTGATCCTTGACCGAGCGGGTCACGGCCTGGCCAGCCTTCATCTTCTTGGCGTGGCCGTCAAAGGCATAGGTGGGGCTGCCATGCAGCTGCCAGCCTTCGCTGAGCGCCTTGGTCACCTTGTGACAAAAGCTGGCATCGTCCTCGCCGGTCAGAAACCGATAGATAAGCATGGGCGCCCCCAATAGCCGGGCGCAGGCGCCCGATTGATCTTGTTGCTTCTTAGCGCTAATCGGTAGGCCATGCACAACTTTCCTGAACATCTGCTCAAGGGCCACGCCAGTTTCATGTCGGACCGCTATGTCCGCGAAAAGGCGCGCTATCGCGAACTGGCGGCATCGGGCCAGACGCCCACCACCATGATCATTGCCTGCTGCGACAGCCGCGCGGCGCCCGAGGTGATCTTCGGTTCCGAGCCGGGCGAACTGTTCGTGCTGCGCAATGTCGCCAATCTGGTGCCGACCTACCAGCCCGATGGCGGCCAGCACGGCACCTCGGCGGGTATCGAATTTGCCGTCAAGGCGCTCGGCATCGCCAATATCGTGATCATGGGCCATGGCCGCTGCGGCGGCATCAAGGCGGCGCTTAGCCCCGATTCCAGCCCGCTCGACAGCGGCGATTTCATCGGCAAGTGGATGAGCATGCTGGGCGGCCTGCCAGAGCAGGTGGCCCAGAACGCCCTGATGACCGAGAGCGAGCGGCAGACGGCGCTGGAGCGCATCTCGATCCGCAACTCGATCGCCAATCTGCGTACCTTCCCCTATGTCGCCGAGCTCGAGGCACAGGGCAAGCTGGCGCTGCACGGCGCCTGGTTCGACATTTCGACCGGCGAATTGTGGATCATGGATGCCAGCGGCGACTTCATGCGGCCCGAGATCTGAGCTTTGCAGTCGTCAGGCGGCCCGTTCGGGCCGGCGTCAGTCCTCACGCCGGCGTGATCGTGCGCATGCAGTGCCGATCGCGGCGCTGTGCAGTAGAATATCCCCAGACATCTTGCGGGCAATATCAGTGCTGCGACGCCGCTGGCCAATCCATTGTTATTCCGGCGGCGCGGGCGGCGTAGTAGTATTGTTTTTCTGGAAATAAATCCCGATTTCGTCTGTGCCTTTTTTGCGCATAGACTGCCCAGAACTTGCCCAATATTTTCCCGGACTGCGCCGTTTTTCAAACTTTTGCCGGTCACAATGTGCAGTCATTGTCTGTCTCATGGGTTGCAGGAGAGCAGCCCGTCGGCAGCCGGCTAACCGGGTACCGCTTTTATCTCCCCAATGTTGGAGCTCAACTCCCATGAAAAAGATCATTCTCTCGACCCTCGTCGTCCTCGGCATGTCCGGCGCTGCCTTTGCGCAGGGCGCCACCGATCTCGTATCCGTCGATACCGACGTGAACGGCTCCGTGTCGTTTGAAGAGGCGGTTGTCGCCTGGCCGGATCTGACCGCTGAGGCTTTTGCCGCGGCCGATACCGATGCCAATGGCGAACTGTCGGCTGATGAATATGCGCTGCTGACCTCGGCCGCGCCCGCGCCTGCCGCGATGTAAATCAGACGCCACCTCCCGGGCGTTACGAAGCCACCCCACCTCGTGTGGGGTGGCTTTTTGTTTGACTGACTGTGGTCAGAGCAGCGGCGTCGCCCGCGGTCGCAGCAGGGTCACCAGCAGGCCGGCAATGACCAGGACCGCGCCGGCGATCTCGACCGGGGTAATGGTTTCCCCCAGCACCAGATAGCCCGAGCCAAGCCCGGTAATGGGCACCAGCAGGGTAAAGGGCGCGACCACCGAGGCGGGGTGCCGCGCCATCAGCCAGCTCCAGATCGCCATGCCGAGCAGTGTTGCCGGATAGGCCAGAAAGGCGATAAGGGCGGCGTCGCCCCAGTCAAAGCCGGCCAGCGCGGTGGTCACGGCAGCAGGCCCCTCCACCAGCAGCGACAGGGCCAAGAGGGGCAGCGGCACGACCAGGGCGCCCCAGACGGTCAGCGCCAGCGGATCGACGCGGCCGGCCTTCTTGATCAGGATATTGGCGCCACCCCAGCACAGGGCCGCCAGCAGCGTCATGCCCAGCGGCAGCAGGGCGGCATCGGCCAGGCGCTCGGCGCCGATCACGGCAATGCCGGCAAAGGCAATGGCGGCGCCGATGACCTGGACGCGGCGCGGCCGCTCGCCGAGCAGGAGAAAGGCCAAAGCCATGGTGAAGAAGGCCTGGGTCTGCAGCGCCAGCGAGCTCAGGCCTGCCGACATGCCCCAGGCCATGGAGAGGTTCAGAAAACCATAGAGGCCGACGCCAAAGGCAAAACCATAGGCCACCACCAATTGCCAGGCTACTTTGGGTGGCTTGATGAAAAAGACCAGCGGCAAAGCGGCAAAGAGAAAGCGCAAAGCGGCGGCCAGCAAGGGCGGCAGGGCGGCAACGCTGAGCTTGATGACGACGAAGTTGAAGCCCCAGATGGCGACGACCAGCAAAGCCAGCGCGACGTGACGCAGCGGCATCAGGCCGGCCGCAGCCGTGCCAGCAGGCGCGGGCCGAAGACGTTGAGCATCAGGCCGAGAAAGATCAGCACGCTGCCGGCCAGTTCGAGACTGCTGACGGCCTCGCCCAGGAAGATGAAGGCGGCGGCAAAGCCGACAATGGGCACCAGCAAGGCAAAGGGCGCGACCAGGCCCGAGGGATGGCGGCCGAGCAGGACGGCCCAGCCGCCATAGCCGAGCAGGGTCGAGCCATAGGCGATGAACAGCACCGAAAACACCGCCTGCGGGCTGATGAAGGGCAGGTCCAGCAATGGGCCGGGTCCCTCGAGCAGCAGCGAGAGCGCCAGCATGGGTAAAGGCGGGACGAGGCTACCCCAGATGACAAAGGCGAACATGTCGACCTTGCCGGCGCGCTTGGTGACGATATTGGAGACGGACCAGAAGAAGGCGGCGGCCAGGGTCATCAGCAGCGGCACCAGCACGGCGCCGCCGATATGTTCGGCGCCAATGGTCACCAGGCCCGCCAGGGCAATGCCGGCGCCGGCCAGGCGCAGCGGGGTCGGTCGCTCACCCAGAAACAAAGCGGCGAGGCCGAGGGTGAAAAACACCTGCATCTGCATCACGAGGCTGGCCAGCCCGGCCGGCATGCCCAGGCCAATGGCGGAAAACAGGAAGCTGAACTGCAGCACGCCCACGGTCATGCCATAGGCGATCAGCAGTCCCCAGCTGACGGCGGGGCGGCGGACGAAGAAAATGGCGGGCAGGGCGCAGCCGATATAGCGCAAGGCGGTCAGCAGGTAGGGCGAGACCTCGTCGACGCCCCATTTGATGGCGACGAAGTTGAGACCCCAGAGCGTGACAACGCCGAGGGCCAGAAGAAGGTCGCGAATCGGCATGATGACCTGCGGGAGAAAAGCGCGATGGTAGCAGGCGCTCGATCTGGCTCCCTCCCCCTTGTGGGGAGGGCTGGGGTGGGGGTGTCTGGGGACCCCGGTATTACCCGAAGGCCCCCACCCTTAATCCCTCCCCACAAGGGGGAGGGAGACTGTTTGGTGCAGGGCCGGTCTGCGTTGCGGTCAGCCCTTGATCAGGCGTCTCAGGCGGCGTCGCGCGGCTTGAGGCCCAGCTCGATCAGCGTCTCGGCGATCTGGATGGTGTTGAGCGCGGCGCCCTTGCGCAGATTGTCGCTGACGATCCAGATATTGAGGCCGTTTTCGATGGTGGCGTCCTCGCGGATGCGGCTGACAAAGGTGTCATATTCGCCGACGCATTCGACTGGGGTGGCGTAGCCACCGGGTTCGCGCTTGTCGAGCACGGTGATGCCGGGTGCGTCGCGCAGGGCGTCGCGCGCCTCATCGGCCGAGATGGGGTTCTCGAACTCGATATTGACCGCTTCGGAATGGCCGACAAAGACCGGCACGCGTACGGCGGTGCAGGTCACCTTGATCTTGGGATCGAGGATCTTCTTGGTCTCGGCCATCACCTTCCACTCTTCTTTGGTCGAGCCGTCTTCCATGAAGATGTCGATATGGGGAATGACGTTGAAGGCGATCTGCTTGGGGAACTTGGAGCCGCCGCCCGGGCTGTCATTGACGAAAATGCCCTTGGTCTGGTTCCACAGCTCGTCGACGCCTTCCTTGCCGGCGCCCGAGACCGACTGATAGGTCGAGACGACGATGCGGCGGATCTTGGCCAGCTCATGCAAAGGCTTGAGCGCGACCACCAGCTGGGCGGTCGAGCAGTTGGGATTGGCGATGATGTTCTTGCGGGTGGCGCTGGCCAGCCAGCCGGCCAGGACCGGGCCGTTCACCTCGGGCACGATCAGCGGCACGTTGGAATCGTAGCGCCAGAAGCTCGAATTATCGATAACGATGCAGCCGCTTGCAGCGATGCGCGGGCCCCAGTCCTTGGAGATTTCCGAGCCGGCCGACATGATGGCGAAGTCGACGCCGGCAAAGTCGAAATTGTCGAGGTTCTTGGCCTTGAGGATCTTGTCTCCATAGGAGATCTCGCGCCCGGTGGAGCGCGAGGAGGCCAAGGCAATGACCTCGGTGGCCGGGAACTTGCGTTCGGCCAGAATATTGAGAACTTCACGGCCCACATTGCCTGTGGCACCGACGACGGCGACGCGATAACCCATTTTTGGAACTCCAGTCCCTTACCATTTTTGCCTCCCGCGCCCGTCTTGCGACTGGCGGTGATCCGGTTGCGCCGCTCCCCGTCGGGAGGCGACCCGGGGAAGGCGTCAGGCGGTTTTGGTGGTTTTGGTCATGCGCGCAACGACGCACCCGGCGGGGCGCCGGGTGGTGGTCCGATCAGCAAAGATAGAAAAGCTGCGCATCAAGTGACTGCTTGTTTGGAAAAAGCAGGCGAAGTCATACGCCACTATAGGATTTAGTCAATGCTGCATTGGCCGCTGCGCGGTCGGGCTGCATTGGCCACTGCGCTGCCGGGCCACTCCGGCTGGACACTGCACCGGCGCGGCTTGGCAGAACTGCCCGCTTGCACTAGACCGGGCCTGCGCAGCTGACAGGATCTCCCCATGCCCCATTATGATGTCGTCATCCTTGGCGCCGGCGCTGCCGGCATGATGGCCGCCATCGAGGCGGGCCGGCGCGGCCGCTCGGTGCTGGTGGTCGACCACGCCAAATATGCGGGCGAAAAGATCCGCATTTCGGGCGGCGGGCGCTGCAATTTCACCAATGTGAACGCCACCACCGACAAGGGCCGCGATCGCTTCCTCAGCGCCAATCCGCGCTTTGCCCTCTCGGCGCTGAGCCGCTACACGCCCGAAATGTTCATCGCCATGGTCAAGGATCACGGCATCCAGTTTCACGAAAAGACCCTGGGCCAGCTGTTCTGCGACGGGCCGGCGACGCAGATCAATTCCATGCTGCTCAACGAAATGCGCAAGGCCGGGGTCACCATGGTGCTCGAGACCAGCGTCGAAGCGGTGGATCGGGGCAGCGACGGTTTCTCGCTGCAGCTGAGCACCTCTTCGATCACCTGCGAGGCCCTGGTGGTCGCCACCGGCGGCAAATCCATTCCCAAGATGGGCGCGTCGGGCCTGGGCTATCAGCTGGCCACCCAGTTCGGCCTGCGGCTGACCGAGACGCGGCCGGCTCTGGTGCCGCTGACCTTCGAAACCGGGGCGCTCGAAAAACTCAAGGAGCTCTCCGGCATCGCCACCGATGCCATTGTCAGCCATGGCAAGACGGCGTTCGAAGAGGCGCTGCTGTTCACCCATCGCGGGCTGTCGGGCCCGGCCATCCTGCAGATTTCCTCCTATTGGCGCGAGGGCGACGCCATTGCCGTGGATCTGTTGCCGCATCAGGATGCCGGCGAAAAGCTGCGCGCTGCCCGCAGTGCCACGCCCAAGCTGCAGGTGCAGACCGTGCTGGCGGGCTTTATGCCGCGCAAGCTGGCGCAGCTGCTGGGCGAGGAACTCGACATGAGCGGGATGATCGGGGATTTTTCCGACAAGAAGCTGGCCTTGGTCGAGGCGGTGCTCAAGCAATGGACCCTCAAGCCGGTCGGCTCGGAGGGCTATCGCACCGCCGAAGTGACCCTGGGGGGCGTGGATACGCGCGATCTCGACGCCAAGACCATGGGCGCCCGGGATGTGCCCGGGCTCTATTTCGTCGGCGAGGTGGTCGATGTCACCGGCTGGCTGGGCGGCTACAATTTCCAGTGGGCTTGGGCCTCGGGCTGGGCGGCCGGGCAGGTCGCCTGAGCCGATTGCTGCCTAGAACTTCCAGCCGAGCCGCAGGCCGACATTGGACAGGCCCTGGTTCTTCTCGCACCAGCCGTTATTGGAGGTGTGCTCATAGGTCAGGGTGGCGGTGACATTGTCGCTGACATGGGCGCCGACGCCGTAGCGCTCGTAAAAGTTCAGCCGGCAGCCGAAATTGGCGTGGCGCGTGTCGTCGGGCGAGCCGGTCAGATAGCCATTATGGACGGCGCCGCCAAAGGCGCCTTCGAGATAGAGCGGGGTGTCAAAGATGGGCAGCTGCCAGGTCAGGCTCAGGTGCAGCAGGCTGTCCTGGCCATCGGTATTGAGGGTGACGCCCAGGTCGGGCCGCGGCGAGCCGATCCAGCGGAAAGCCTCGAGGTCGGGCGATTTGAACAGGACCTCAAAGCTGATGTCCTCGATCTGGTTGAGCTTGTACTCCCAGGGCGGGGGAAACAGGATATAGCTGACGTCATGGGCGTGCAGGCCGATACGCACTTCGTCGACGACCTCGGCAAAGGGACTCGGCGTCAGCAGGCTCTGGGCCTGCGCCGGCAGGGCGAGCAGGGCCGATACTGCGATGGCAAAAGCGGCGGTAAGCAGTTTCGACACGGCGATTCCTCTTGGACTGGGCTACAGTAAGAGCCGCAATCTTGCCAATGAGTCAACGCGGCGCTGCCGTTTGTGCGCGCGGTGTCACCGGGATGTCGCGGAAGGCCTCGCTTTCATCGTAATTTGACGATAGAAGGACGCGATTGCCAAAGGATAGACCCCATGACTGCTCCATTCGCCCTGTCGCTGCAGGATCTCGCCCCCATTGCCGAAGGCTCCAGCACCGCCGAGGCGTTGGGCGAAACCATCGCCCTGGCCCAGGCGGCCGACCAGCTCGGCTATACGCGGCTATGGTATGCCGAGCATCACGGCATGCCCTCGATCGCCTCGTCGGTGCCCGAAATCCTGATCGCCAGCGCCGCGGCGCATACCAAATCCATCCGCGTCGGCTCGGGCGGCGTCATGCTGCTCAACCACGCGCCGCTACATGTTGCCGAGGCCTATCGCACGCTCGAGGCGCTGCATCCGGGCCGCATCGATCTGGGCCTGGGCCGGGCGCCGGGTGGCGATGGCTATGCCATGCGCGCCCTGCGCAGCGGCGGCGGCGAGGAGTTTTCCAGCTATCTGGCCGAGCTGATGGCGTTTGACGAGGACAGCTTTCCGCCCGAGCATCCGTTCTCGCGCGTGCCGGTCTCGCCGGGCGGCATCGCCCTGCCGCCCAAATGGCTGCTCGGCTCATCGGGCAATAGCGCGCAGGCGGCCGGGCAGCTGGGCATCGGCTATGCCTTTGCCGCCCATTTCAGCCATACGCCGGCCGCGCCGGCCTTTGACGCCTATCGGCGGGCCTTCGTTCCCACCGATGCCTTCCCCAGGCCGCAGACCATGCTGTGCGTCTCGGTGGTCTGCGCCCCCACCGACGAGGAGGCGCAATATCTGTCGCGCTCGCAGGCGGTCAGCTGGGCGCTGTTCACCTCGGGCGAGCAGCGCAAGCTGATGAGCCCGGAGGATGCCCATGCCAGGACCCTGACGCCGCAGCAGCAGGCGGTGATCGACCATCAGTCGAGCCTGTGGATCGTCGGTTCGCCGGCGACGGTGCGCGACGTCATCGCCGAGAAGGCCGAGGCCGCTGCGGCCGATGAGGTGATGATCACGACCACCATCCACTCCTATGCGCAGCGCCGGCGCTCCTACAAGCTGGTGGCTGAGGCCTTCGGGATGGCGCCAAGATGGTGAAATAGCCGCAAAACCGTCGATTTCTGGCAGAATCGGGCATAGCGTTAAGCTCTCCTTGGCGGTTGCGGCCTAGCGTGCGCAAGGTTGGGGGGCAGGCCGGACATGAGCGCAGCGTTTTTCATCTTGGCGATCAATGTCTGCGTTGCCGGCATCTTTGCCACGGCCTTTGCCGTGGTAGCGGTGACGACGCGCGCCGCCATCAGCGCCCGCTGGCTGTCGGCCGCCTATGGCATGGGGGCGCTCTATGCCGTGCTCGAATTCCTGCTGCCGCTGCACGGGCCCATGCCGGTGCTCAGCGTGGCCCTGTTCACCGCCTTCCTGCTGGCCGAGGGGCTGATGGTGATTGGCCTGGCCTGGCACTATAACGTGCCGACGCCCTGGCGCGTGCTGCTGGGCGTGGTGCTGGTATCGGTACTGGTCAATGTGGCGATCCTGGACATGCCGCGCCAATCCCTGCTGCGGGCGCTGCTCTATCAGGGTCCCTATGCGGCGATGCAGGTGATCGCCGTGGTGGTGATGCTGGCGGCACCGCCGGCGCGGCGCGGCGCGCTCGATCTGCTGCTGCTCTCGCTCTATACCATCGGCGCCATGCAGTTCCTTGCCAAGGCGGTGTTGTCGTCGATGCTGGGGCCGGGCGCCACCGAACAGGATTACATCACCACCACCTATGCGGCGATCTCGCAGGCCAGCGGCGCCGTCCTGCTGGTGGCCCATGGCCTGCTCCTGCTGCTGCTGCTGGTGCGCGCCAGCATGGAGGAGATGACGACGCGCTCGGAAACCGACACGCTGTCGGGGCTGCTCAACCGGCGCGGCTTTGAGGGGCGGGCCGAAAAAATGCTGCAGCGGGCACACCGCATCGGCCTGCCGATGACGCTGCTGGTCGCCGATCTCGATCACTTCAAATCGATCAATGACAACCATGGCCACGCTGTGGGCGACCGGGTGATCGCCGCCTTTGCCAAGGTGTTCAAGTCCGCGGTGGATCATCGCTCGGTGCTGGGGCGGCTGGGCGGCGAGGAATTTGCCGCGCTGGTGCCGGCTTCGAGCCTGGACGTTGCCCAGGGGCTGGCGCATGGCGTCAGGCAGGAATTCTCCGCGCTGAGCGGCGCGCTGACGCCCGGCCAGCGGCTGAGCGTCAGTCTGGGTGTGGCGCCCATGCGCAGGGGCGAGGGCCTGTTCGAACTCATGCACCGGGCCGATGCCGCCCTCTATCAGGCCAAGCGCACCGGTCGCGACCGGGTCTGCACCGCCGATATGGCAGGCATGCCTGTGCCCCCGGAAGGCGCCCTGCCGGACTAGTTGGCGCGGCCGCGTTCGACCAGTTCAAAACCGTCACTATCGGGTTCGACGCGCAGCGCCAGCTGCTGGCGGTCGAGCTCGGCCAGCCAGGCGGTCCAGGAACAGGGGCTGAGCTCGTCCTGCGCGCCGGGCGCCACGGGCTTGTCAGCCCGGGCAAAGCGCAGCTTGAGCTGGGCCCGCTCCTCGCCGAAGCGATTGCGCACCCGGGCAATGGCCGGCACGCCCTGCCGGTCGGCGACCCAGTTCTGGATGTCGCGGTGGCGGATCAAGGTCTTGTCAGTGCTGGGTTTGCTGTCGGTCATGATGGTCTCCCTCCTCAAAGAGCCATGGGTGTAGTCCAACGGTCCGGGTCCTCCACCCGTTCCGTCCGCAACGCATCACTTCTGCAGGAAGTCCGTGACGAGCTTGAGACTCACCATCTCGTCACGCGAGAAATAGTAGAGCTGTTTGGGCGGGGTTTCCAGTGCATGCAGCCACAGCGCCGGATCGACACCGCTGCGGGTAAGGCTGGCAATGATGGTGCCGGTAATGGTCTGGGCGTCGCTCATGGCCAGTCCGGCGACCCGGGCATTGTCCTGCACGCTCCCGGTCAGGGCGGCGGCATATATCTGGTGCACGCCGATGGCGGCGTCGGGGCTGGCCAGCCGCGTGGCGCCGGCGGCAAAGATCAGCGGGCAGGACGAGGCGCAAAGCGCGCCGGCCGCGACCTGGGTGGTGAGGCCCCGCTCATGGATCAGATCGCCGATGGCCAGGGCGTCGCGCACCGAGCCGCCGGGGGAATCGAGCACCACGGCGCGCACATATTCGCCGCGGGCGTCGATCTCGGCGGCAAAGCGCTCGGCGGCGCCTGGGTCGATGGTGCCGGTCAGGGTCAGCTGGCCACCGCTGCCCAGGGCGATGTCGAGCGCCTGCTGCAGCAGTTCGGGCGTGGTGGTGATGTCCGGCCGGGGGGCACTAGGCGTCGGCCCCGACGTGGCTGGGGGCAGGATGGGCTGCAACGGCATGGGCAAAGCCGGGCTGGCCGCGGCCAGTTCGGTCAGTTCGCGATAGTCGACGAATAGCACCGAGGCAGTGCCGGCCAGCAGCGCGAAAAAAGCCACCCGCAGGATATTGCCGTCATCGATGGCGGCCATGCGGTCGATCAGGCCCCGGTAGAAGGGGCCGTCGGGGGCCCTGGCGCGGGCATTGGCCGGGCTGGTCATGCCGGGCGCGGTCCGTCACTGCGCTTGCGCTGCGCCGCATCGATGGGGGTGACGACGGCCTCGCTGGCAGACGTGTCGGTTGTGGCGGCCGGCGTTTCAGCCGTCTCGACCGGGGCGGGCGCTGCCGCCGGCTCGGGTCGGGGGGTGGCCAGTTGCCGCGGCTGGCCGGAAGCGATGTCGATGCCGGCGGCCTCCATCTGGCGGAACAGCGCCATGGCGCGCAGCATTTCGGCGGCGGTGATGTTCTCGGCCTCGGCCAGCGACAGGGATTCCTGGCGCATGGCGTCATTGACGATCATCAGCACCAGCACCAGCACGACGGGCAGCAGGTCGATGGAAATGGCGCCGGCCCAGCTGGGGATGAAGTCGCTCCAGTAGCGCAGCACCGATTCAGCGCTCGACAGCGGCACGAAGCGGCGCTGTTCCACAGCGGGCGTGGCGAGGATTTCATCGGCCGCCGCGCTCAGCGCCGCCGATTGCGCTGCCACAGAAGTGCGCACGGTTTCCATCACCTGGTCCTGCCGATTGGCCAGGTCGGCGCTCTGGCCATTGGCCACCGGGGCAATGAAGCCGGCCGACAGGTCGGCCGCGGCGCGCTTGACCGAGGCGGCGATGTCGGTCTGCTGCAGCGCCGCAATCACGGCGGAGAGCTGCACGGCCTCGGTCTGGAAGCTGTCCGAGCGCGGCTCGATGGTGCCGGGGGTGCTCACCAGTTCGCGCATGCTGGCCAGCCGGGTCGAGCCCTGTTCGAACAGGCTGGCGACCTCGTCGCGATTGCCGGTAATGGTGGTGCCCAGCTGGGTCATCTGCGTGCTCATCTGGGTGAGCAATTGCACGACGCTGCCCGAGCCGGTGGTGCCGGTCAGGGCGCCGGTCTCGCGCTCGTCGGCAGCCAGGCCGGCAAAGCGCTCGGCGGCGCGCTGCACGTCGGGCAGCAGGCTCTGGCTGGCCAGGGCATTGGCATGGGCCTTGTCGAGATCCTCGGCATAGCCCTGCAGCGTCACTGCCATATGCTGCTCGAGCGCGGCCGAGCCGGCGAGAGCCGCCGCATTGAGCCAGCTGCTCATCGCCATGATCATGACGCAGCCAATGGCCATGGTCAGGAACAGCGCGATGCGCTGCACCCCCGAGGTCACCAGTGGCACGAAACGCAGCATGAAGCTCCAGAAGGCGTAGATGGCCACGGAAACGGCGGCCGAATAGATGATGGCGGCAAAGAAGACAAAGCTCGCCGAACCATCGAGCAGGCCGCGCACGCCCAGATAGGTATAGACCCCCGAGGCCAAAGCCAGCACCGCCAGGGCAAAGCGGGTCATCGTCTCGACGCCCTTGACGGTCTCGTTGAGGCGGTAGGCATTCGGCTTGAGCTGCATGGCGCATTCCCCGGAGATTAAGGCGAGGTTAACACAGCGATGGCGGCGAGATGGTGGCAGAAGCGGGCAGGGTTAATGACGAAGCGGTGAGGGGGAGGCCGCGGTGCCCGGTGGGCGGGGATGAGCAGGTGCCCGGCATGGGGCGGCGATTGCCTTTGCGGTGCTGGTCGTGATTTGCCTTTGTCGCCGCGCCAGAATGGCCCGACGACTGCAGCCGCGGTCTGGACGCTAGAAGTCGATGACCACCGCGGGAGCGCTGCGTTTCGCCGCGCCATGGAAGACGGCCTCGATGTTGTTGCCATCGGGATCAAGGACGAAAGCGGCGTAATAGCCGGGGTGATAGGCCCGCTCCCCGGGTGCGCCGTTGTCGCGTCCGCCATGGGCCAGCGCCGCGCGGTAGAAGGCGTCCACAGTTGCGCGGTCCTTGGCTTGGAAGGCCAGGTGGTGGCGCCCTGTCAGCACACCCAGGGCGGCGGGGCTGGCTGCCGATGACACGACGAGCTCGTCAGCCCAGAAGAAGTCGTGCGCCGTATCGACAATGGGAATTTCCAGCACGGCCAGAACTGCCGTGTAGAAATCCTGGCTGGCCTTGAGGTCCTGGACCACAAGCTGGATATGGTCGATGAGCCGACCACGATGCAGTTGACTGGTTTCCATCGTCATTCTCCTTGCCCAAAGACTGCGCCATCTTCGGCCGCGCCTAGGCGCGACGGCAAGCCGCTGGCTGAGCGCCGCCAGTCTGTCGCTGAGGAATCGGTCGCACATTGGCCGGCATGGGGCGATGATCTGGATCAAATCCGACGGGGCGATGGCTTGACGCCGCCGCCTAGCCCTCGATCGCCACTTCCAGCGCCAGGGTCACCATTTCTTTCAGCGAGCTCTGGCGTTCCTCGGCGTCGATTTCGGCGCCGGTGATCAGGCAATCGGTCATGGTGCAGATGGCCAAAGCGCGGACGTCGAAGCGGGCGGCCAGGGTATAGAGCGCGGCGGCTTCCATTTCGACGCCGATGACGCCGTGCTGGGGCAGGGCGTCGTAACCGGCCATGCCATTGGCGTGGTAGAAGATGTCCGAGCTCAGCATATTGCCGGCGTGATAGGCCATGCCGGCGGCCTCGGCCTTGTCGGCGGCGGACCGCAGCAGGCCAAAATCGGCGATGGGGGCGAAGTTGAAGGCGCCAAAGCGGCCCTTGACGATGGCGCTGTCAGTGGTGGCGGCCTGGGCCAGCACCAGGTCGCGCACCTTGACCTTGGCATTGAGCCCGCCACAGGTGCCCACCCGGATCAGCGTCTTGACGCCGTAAGTGTTGATCAGCTCGTGCACATAGATCGACAGCGAGGGCTGGCCCATGCCGCTGGCCTGCACCGAGACGGGCTTGCCCTTGTAGGTGCCGGTATAGCCCAGGCAATTGCGTACCGAATTGACCAGGCGCGCGTCGTCGAAAAAGGTCTCGGCGATCCACTTGGCGCGCAGCGGGTCGCCGGGCAGCAGCACGACTTCGGCATAGTCGCCGGCTTTGGCGTGGTTGTGCGGGGTCATGTTTTGTCCTTGCTGGGGTCCGATTGATCCAGCAATGCCATTGGCGGGGCCGATCGGCAAGCCGGGGCGGCCCGATCGGTCGGGCCAAGAAAGCGCCGGCAGTCTTGACCCCGACATGATCGCGGTCCATTTACGCTGCCCAAACGGGAGAACGCCAATGGTCGCCAGGATTTTCATCGACGGGGAAGCCGGCACGACCGGGTTGCAGATCCGCGAGCGGCTGGCCGGGCGGCGCGATCTCGAGGTGATCTCGATCGATGCGGACAAGCGCAAGGATATCCATGAGCGCGCCCGGCTGCTCAATGCGGCCGACGTCGCCATCCTCTGCCTGCCCGATGACGCCGCCAAGGAAAGCGTGGCGCTGATCGACAATGGCACGACCCGGGTGATCGACGCCTCCTCGGCCTTTCGCGTCCATCCCGACTGGGCCTATGGCTTTGCCGAAATGGACAAGGGCCAGAGCGCCGTCATCGCCAAGGCGCGCTTTGTTTCCAATCCCGGCTGCTATCCGCAGGGGCCGATCGCCACGCTGCGGCCGCTGATCGAGGCCGGGCTGCTGCCTGCCGCCTATCCGGTCAGCATCAATGCCATTTCGGGCTATTCGGGCGGCGGCAAGGCGATGATCGCCGAGTACGAGGCGGCCGGCGCCGCCGCCAGCCATTTCATGCCCTATGGGCTGACCTTCGAGCACAAGCATGTGCCCGAAATGACGGCCTATACAAAATTGGCCAATGCGCCGCTCTTTGTGCCGGCGGTGGGCGACTATGCCCAGGGCATGGTGACCTTCGTGCCGCTGCAGCTGGGGCATCTGGGCGTGGTGCCGCGCGGCGAGGAGCTGCATGCCGCCATTGCCGACCATTTTGCCGCCATTCCCGACAGCTTTGTCAGCGTGGCGCCCTATGCGGCGCTGGCCAAGACGCCCGAACTCGATCCGCAAATCTACAACAATAGCAACAAGATGAGCCTGCACGTCTTTGCCAATGATGCGCGGGCCCAGGCGGTGCTGGTGGCGGTCTATGACAATCTGGGCAAGGGCGCCTCGGGCGCAGCGGTGCAGAACCTCAATCTGATGCTGGGCGTGGACCCGCGCGAGGGCCTGCTTTAGCGGGCGTCGCAATTTGCGAGCGCCCTCGCATTCTGCGACGCCGGATGTGACGCAAAACGCGATTGTTTACAGCACTTTAATACCTCTGCCCTAGATTTGCTGGTGCAGCGATCTGGCACGGAATGTGCAAGAGAGCGCCTATCCGGATCTTGTACTGCGTACCGGATGTCAGTCATTGAGGCCTCGTTCTGTGCGACCAGAACGGGGTCTTCATGCTTTAGCGGCGCCGCTCTTGTCGGGCGGGGCGCTTGCGCCTAAATAAGGCAATGAAAACAGGGAGACTGCAATGAAGGCCGTACTCGATGTGATCATGGTGATCCTCCAGTTGTACTGGTGGGTGCTGCTGATCATGATCATCATGAGCTGGCTGATCTCGTTCAACGTGATCAACACGCGCAACCAGTTCGTCGAGAGCGTCTGGCGGGTGGTCAACCAGCTGACCGAGCCGCTGCTCAATCCGATCCGCCGGGTCATGCCGAATTTTTCCGGCCTCGACATCTCCCCGATCATCCTGTTCCTGGCCATCTTCTTCATCCAGCAGCTGATCCTGCGCTATGGCTATGCCGCGGTCCCCTGAGGGATCTCGGCCATGGCAGAGTGCTACCGGCTCGGCCCCCAGGGGCTGAGCCTCTTTGTTCGCGTCACGCCCAATGCCGGGCGCGATGCGATTGAGGGCGTCGAGCAGCGCGACGATGGCAGCGCCGTGCTGCGGGTGCGGGTCAAGGCGGTGCCCGACAAGGGTAAGGCGACGGCGGCGGTGATCGTGCTGCTCGCCAAGGCGCTGGGCGTGCCGAAATCCTCCATCCAGGTCACCAGCGGCGATACGGCCCGGCTCAAGACGCTGGCCGTGGCTGGGGATGGGGCGGCGCTGGCGGCTGCGCTCGCCACACTCTAGCCGCGACAAAACAGCGCAATATCCATTGCTTAACCAATCAATCTGGCTAATCTCGACGGCGGAGGGGCCGTGTTGGAGTGCTGGGGACAAGAGGTTGGAGGACCTCGATTCCCCGGTGATCGGTCCCTGGAGGAAATCGAGAGGGACTATTCTATGACTCTGGCACTCTGGCTGATCGTCATCTGCGGCGCTCTGGCCATCATCTATGGCGTCATCACCACACGACAATTGCTCGCTGCCGATGCCGGTTCGGCCCGCATGCAGGAAATCTCGGCCGCGGTGCGCGAAGGCGCCTCGGCCTATCTCAAGCGGCAATATACCACCATCGCCATCGTCGGCGTGGTCATCCTGATTGCGGCCTGGTTTCTGCTGGGCATCTATGCGGCGGTGGGCTTCCTGCTCGGCGCGGTGCTGAGCGGCGCGGCCGGCTTTATCGGCATGAACGTTTCCGTGCGCGCCAATGTGCGCGTGGCCCAGGCGGCCATCGGTTCGCTCGCCAAGGGGCTCGACCTGGCCTTCAAGTCGGGCGCGGTCACCGGCATGCTGGTGGCGGGGCTTGGGCTCCTGGGTGTCACGCTCTATTTCATCGTGCTGACCCAGTTCCTCGGCTTTGCCTTCAATGACCGGGTGGTCATCGATGCGCTGGTCGCCCTGAGCTTTGGCGCGTCGCTGATTTCCATCTTCGCCCGGCTGGGCGGGGGCATTTTCACCAAGGGCGCCGATGTCGGCGGCGACATGGTGGGCAAGGTCGAGGCGGGCATTCCGGAAGATGATCCGCGCAATCCGGCCACCATTGCCGACAATGTGGGCGACAATGTCGGCGACTGCGCCGGCATGGCGGCCGATCTGTTCGAAACCTATGTGGTGACCCTGGTGGCCACCATGGTGCTGGCCGCCATCATCCTGCCCGATGCGTTCAAGCTGGCCGGCATGGTGCTGCCTTTGGCCATCGGGGGCGCCTGCGTCGTGACCTCGATCATCGGCACCTATTTCGTCAAGCTGGGTGCTTCCAACAATATCATGGGCGCGCTCTACAAGGGCATCATCGCCACGGGCGTGTTCTCGCTGGTGGCCCTGCTGCCGGTGCTGTGGTTCGTCTTCGGCGATCTCAACGTCGCCATCGCGGCCAGCGACAAGACCTTTACCCCGATGTCGCTCTTCTGGTGCGGCGTGGCCGGCCTGGTCATTACCGGGCTCATCATCGTCATCACCGAATATTATACCGGCACCAATCGGCGCCCGGTCAATTCCATCGCCGAGGCCTCGGTCACCGGCCATGGCACCAATGTCATCCAGGGCCTGGCGGTATCGCTCGAGTCGACGGCCCTGCCGGCGCTGGTGATCATTGCCGGCATCATCGTCACCTATAATCTGGCGGGCCTGTTCGGCATTGCCTTTGCGGTGGCGACCATGCTGGCTTTGGCCGGCATGGTGGTGGCGCTCGATGCCTTCGGGCCGGTCACGGACAATGCCGGCGGCATCGCCGAAATGGCCGGGCTCGACAAGGAAGTCCGCCACAATACCGATGCGCTCGACGCCGTCGGCAATACGACCAAGGCCGTCACCAAGGGCTATGCCATCGGCTCGGCGGGCCTCGGCGCCCTCGTGCTCTTTGCCGCCTATACGCAGGACCTGATCTACTTTGCCAACCTGCCCGATGCCCCGGCCATCTTTGCCGGCATGGGCACGCTCACCTTCTCGCTGGCCGATCCCTATGTGGTGGTGGGCCTGCTGTTTGGTGGCCTGCTGCCCTTCCTCTTTTCGGGCATGAGCATGACGGCGGTGGGTCGCGCCGCGCAATCGGTGGTGGTGGAAGTGCGCCGCCAGTTCAAGGCCGATCCGGGCATCATGGCCGGCACGTCCAAGCCCGATTATGCCCGGGCGGTCGACATGCTGACCCAGGCGGCGATCAAGGAAATGATCGTGCCGTCCCTGCTCCCCGTGCTCAGCCCCATCGTGGTGTTCTTCGTGATCTACTGGATCGCGGGCGCTGCGGCGGGCTTTTCGGCCCTGGGCGCCATGCTGATGGGCGTCATCGTCACCGGGCTCTTCGTGGCCATTTCCATGACCGCCGGCGGCGGCGCCTGGGACAATGCCAAGAAGAGCTTCGAGGATGGCTTCACCGACAGCCATGGCGTCACCCACCACAAGGGCAGCGACGCCCACAAGGCCAGCGTCACCGGCGACACCGTCGGCGACCCCTACAAGGACACGGCCGGCCCCGCCGTCAACCCGATGATCAAGATCACCAATATCGTCGCCTTGCTCTTGATCGCCGTGCTGGCGCATTGGGGGTAGCCAGACGTCGTCTGGACTGGAATGAAGAAGGCCCGGGAGCTATCCCGGGTCTTCAACATGATCAATGGACTAGCTACCGGTGGTATTAGTACGCACGTTCAGACGCCACCGAACCGACCCCTGCGCAGACGTGTGTTGGTGATGGTTCTGAGGCGGGAACCGATCTGGGTCGTTGCAGGTAACCTCTTTGCCGCATCCAAGGCACCGATAAATGCCAGAAACCGGAACTTCCTGCCCGGGAGTATAGGTGGTTGTCCACCAATCCTTATTCCCGTCGCTCTTAGTCAAAGCTGAAATATCAAGGTACCAGGACACTAGAGCCCCACTTCTTCGTCATTGTGCTCATGGAAAAACTCCTTCTTGAGCGAAAATGCCGAACCTTGACGTAGCTTCCGTAACGGTGTTTCCATCGCATCCGGTCTGTAAGGGCCACGCCCCCCAGTTCGGCTAGAACTTGGGGTCTCGGCCGCCTTGAGGTACAAGCTCGGGGCGGCCAATTTTTCGCCAACGTGTTGGCAGTTTGTTCGTTTATTCTTCACCGCTAAGAGTCTTGACAGTTACTTTGGCGTCGGCGCTTAGCTGCCAAAGTGTGATGCCGGTTGTGCTCTTCACTGTGTTCAGGTTTCCGCGCGTTTTATTTCGGCTTAATAAAGTCCTGAGCCCATTTTCACTGACTTGAAATCCAGACTCAGTTAGAAACTTGTATAATTTACCGCTAGACATTCCCGACTTCGTTTCGCGAATTCTGGTAGCAACCTCGCCCCAGAAAAAAGCGTTATCTAACGAAACGGGCTTCTGTAGATCAGAAAGTTCTTTCTCGACCTCCGAGAGTTCAATCTCAATGGCTGCAATGGCCTGCTTTAGGCGAGAGCGACTGTTTTCTAGGTCACGGATACTACGCATTACAATACGTTACAACTGCCCATTTTGCGGAGCAAGAGCGTCACTGCTTCTGAACTGAAATGCAATTCCTATAGTATTATCAGTAGCTTAAGAAATAGACCACAGGTCTAAGACTTTGTCGGATACAGGAACAGAGTTCCTGTATCCGTTTTTCTTTAAAATGTCCATGGGGTCAACAGCTTGGAATATGGTTTCATATTTGTAGCCACCCACCGCGCGTCACCCTCGGGCTTGACCTGAGGGCTCTGTACTGGCGGAGCGTCGGGTAAGTGTGGGCCCCTCGGGTCAGGCCCGAGGGTGACGACCGGAGAAAACAACGACGCTCTCTGGGCTTTCTCCCAACCTTCCCCACCCACGGTGTCATCCCGGCGCAGGCCGGGATCCATCCTGAGATATGGTCCGGGACGGGGTCGCCGTCAGACCACTGACACCTTGCTGCTGTGGGGCCATCTCGAGATGGATCCCGGCCTGCGCCGGGATGACATCGCGTCAGGGGCGGCGTGTAGCCCGACCGCCGTCACCCCCCATAAATCTATCCCTCTTCTCCCCGCCCCCTCCAACCGCGCGCATAATCCCCCCATCACCCCGCGCGAGCGGCCTGCAGGCGAACAGTGGTGGGGTGAGCCGGGTGGGGGTTTTGCCTCTCCCACAGGTTCCACGCTTCGGTTGCGACAGGGCGAGCGACCCCTAGGACCGGACAGTTCCAAAAACCGGCGCCCCGAGGCGGTCTTCGTCTCGCTATTTTAACTTACCAGAGGCGAAAGCCGCCTCGGGGTCCGCTCCTGTTGTGACAACCGCGACCCAGGCGGCGATGACGCCTGCGCGCCGCCATCCCCCTTGACGAATCCCGCGCCCTGGCCTTTGCCTCATGCTGAAACCCGGAGATCTCCCGCCATGCGTCAGGCGCTTGTTCAACTGCTCGGCTCCCGCCGCTGGGAGCAGGCCATCGTGGCCGTCATCCTGCTCAATTCGCTGGTGCTGGGGCTGGAGACCGATGCCGGGCTGGTCGCCCGCTTCGGGCCGCTGCTGCACGCGCTCGATACCGTGATCCTCGCCATCTTCGTGGTCGAGATCGCCCTGCGCCTCTATGCCTTCGGGCCCGCCTTCTTCCGCGATCCCTGGAGCCTGTTCGACTTCTTCGTCGTCGCCATCGCCCTGGTGCCGGCCAGCGGCCCGTTCCAGGTGCTGCGCGCCCTGCGCATCCTGCGGGCGTTGCGGCTGGTCTCGACCCTGCCGGCCTTGCGCCGGGTGGTGGGCGGGCTGATCGCGGCGCTGCCGGGCATGAGCTCGATCGTCATGCTGATGGGCATGCTGTTCTATGTGGCGGCGGTGATGGCGACCAACCTCTTCGGCCCGCAATTTCCCGACTGGTTCGGCAGCCTGGGCGCCTCGCTCTATACGCTGTTCCAGGTGATGACGCTCGAAAGCTGGTCCATGGGCATTGTCCGGCCGGTGATGGAAGCCTTCCCGCTGGCCTGGATGTTCTTCGTGCCCTTCATCCTCCTCTCCACCTATGCGGTGCTCAACCTCTTCATCGGTGTCATCGTCTCGGCCATGCAGGAGGAAACCGAGGCCACGGCCACGGCCGATCGCCAGGCTTTGCATGACGATACGGCCACGGTGCTGGTCGAACTGCGCGCTTTGCGCGCCGACGTGGCGGCCCTGCGGGCGGAGCGGCAAAACGGCGGCTAAGCCAAAAATTCCCCGCGCGTCGAAAGCCGCCGCTGTCCCTCGTCGTAACGGCAGAAGCGGCCGTGCGACCGCCGCTCAATGGGGAGATTTTTCATGCGCAAGGTGATGGCTGGACTGTTTCATTCGATCGACGGGGTGGTCGAAGCGCCAAACCTCTTTCAATTCGACAGCTTTGACGATGATCTGGGGATCCTGCTGACCGGCGTGCAGCAGCGGGTCACCGATGTGCTGCTCGGCCGGGTCGGCTATCAGCAATGGGCCGCCTACTGGCCGCAGGCCGAGGCCGATGGCGATTTTGCCGATTTCACCAATGGCGCGCCCAAGCATGTCGCCTCCGAAACCCTGACTGGGTCCCTGGACTGGAGCAATGCGCGGCTGATCGACGGCGACCTGCTTGATTTCGTGCGGCGGCTGAAAGCAAGCGAGGGCGGCGAGATCGCCGCCATGGGCGGGATTTCGCTGGTGCGCCAGCTGCTGTTTGCCGGCCTGCTGGACGAACTGGTGCTGATCACCCATCCGGTCATTGCCGGTTCCGGGCGGCACCTGTTCGAGCCCGGCGATCCGATCACGCGGCTCGTTCTGGTCAATAACCAGGTTACAGCCAAGGGCAATGTGGTCTCGACCTATGCCTTGCGACCCTAGGGCCGGCTCCGGCGCAGCCAGAACAGCAAGGCGGCGCCGGCCAGCAGCACCACTATGCCGATATAGAGCCACTGGCTCTGGCCCGACATTACGCTGCCGCCCAGAATATTGGCGCCCTGCAGGGTCCAGACCAGGCCCAGCAGCATCAGCAGAACAGCGGCAATGGTGCCAAACAGCTTCATGGATGAGCTCCCTTTTGCCGGGAGCATGCGCGCCGGCCCTCGGCGCGGCAAGTCACAAGCGCGGGGCCAGGTTGGCCAGCGCGGCAAAAGCGCGATCCTGTGGCGGCGCGGCCAGCAGGCGGCCAATGGCGGCCGCAGCTTCAGCTGGCGTCAGCGTGTCGGTATCGAGTTCGAGGTCATAGATGCCCGGCACATGCACAGCGTCCTGCCAGCGCTGCACCGGCGCCGGCACGCCATTGCCTTTTACATACAGGCTGCCTGGATCGGCATTGCGCCGCGCCATGATGGTGTCGATCGGGCAATGCACGCCGACAAACAGCACGTCGAGCCCGGCCAGGATGAAGGCGCATTCGGGCAGGATGCCGAGCGGGCGGGAATAGGCATCGTGGTGGCCGACATCGACCACGACGTCAAAGCCCTCCACGGCATGGGCGGAGATGGAGCGGTAGAGCGCCCGGTAGAGCCTCTGTACGACCGGTTCGAGCTCCGGCCTTTCCCCGCCCGGGCGCAAACCTATCCCCGGCAGCAGCGCTTGGGGTAGACTGGCGTTCTGGGCATCGACACCCAGATTGATCCAGGGATCGGGCAGGGTCTCCTGCATGGCGCGGGCAATGGACGACTTTCCCGAGCGCGGCGCGCCGTTGAGGATGACGATGCGACCGGTCATGGCGGCTTCCTCAAAGAAAAGGGGCGCCGAGCGCCCCTTTGGTCATCCGGTCAGGCCGCGGCGTGCGCGGCGATGGAGTCGAGGATCACCTTCTTGGCGTCCTCATAGCCGCCGACATGGCTGATCTTGGCCCATTTGCCGGGCTCGAGATCCTTGTAATGGGTGAAGAAGTGCTTGACCCGCTCGACCTGGATTTCCTGCATGTCGCCGATATCCTTGATGGCGTCATACATGCGGGTGAGCTTGGAGACCGGCACGGCGAGGATCTTTTCGTCCTGGCCGCCATCGTCTTCCATGAACAGCACGCCGATCGGGCGGCAGCGGACGACCGCCCCGGGGACGAGGGGGCGCGAATTCATGACGATGACGTCGAGCGGGTCGCCATCGCCGCACAGAGTATGCGGCACGAAGCCGTAATTGCCGGGGTAGCGCATGGGCGTATAGAGGAAGCGATCAACGAACAGCGCGCCGCTGGCCTTGTCGATCTCGTACTTGATCGGCTCGCCGCCCATGGGGACTTCGATGATGACATTGAGGTCGTCGGGCGGGTTCTTGCCGGTAGGAATGGCGTCGATGTTCATTTGGTTTCATGCCGTTCGGAAGGGGGACGGATGCGGGCAGGTTCTGCCCAATCTGCCCCCCGATGGCAAGGCATAATAAAGCTGCGGCAGCCATGCCTATTTGACGATCAGCACCGCTACGCTGGCCCGGGCCAGCACTTCGGCGGCCTGGCTGCCCAGCAGCAGGCGCTGGAATCCCCGCCTGCCATGCGAGCCCATGACAATGGTGTCGCAGGCCAGTTCCGTCGCCGTCTGCACAATGGCATCGGCCGGCCGGTGCTGGGGCAGGTGCAGCGTCTCGGCGACGATGCCGGCGCTCTGCGCCTTGGCGGCGGCGGCTGCCAGGATGGTCTGGGCCTCCTCGGCATAGCGCTCTTCAAGCTGGATCAGGATGGGGCCGGCATCGATGCTGCCAAAGCCGCCGGCGCCCAGGGCGGTGCTTACCGGGTCGCTTGCCGTCAGAATCGTCACCTTGGCGCCGTGCAGCCTGGCCAGTTCCAGCCCGGCCGCCAGCGCCTTGTTGCCCAGGTCGGAACCGTCGGTGGCAATCAGCAGAGAGTTGAACATGGATATGTCTCCTTATGCCGAACACTTTGCTATGTCCTTGCTCGGGGCACATTGATCTGGATCATGCCTGCAAGGAGTGTTGTCAATGCCGGTCTTCGCCAAAGTCAGCCTGTGCCGCGTGCTCGGGTTCTCGGTTCTGGGCTGGGCGCTGGCCAGCGGTGCCGCCCTGGCGCAGACGGGTTTTACCAGCGCCTATACCGACCTCAACCTGGACATCGATTGCCTCGTGCTCGATGCCGACGACTTTGGCGTCAGCTGGGCCTGTCCGGGCTACAGGGGCTATCCGGTCCATGTCAGCGAGGGCGATCTGCGCTTTTCCGTCGTCTATGGCTTCAATATCGATGCCGAGCCGGGCGGTCAGACCTTGAGCCCGTTCAACCGGCTGGACGAGAAGCTCGAATGGCGGCTGAGCAATGCATCAGGGCGCTGGCTGCCGGTGGCCACGATTGTGCGCTACCACATTGCCCACAGCGATACCGGCGTGGATAGCGGGCAGGTGCTGGTGGTGACGCAACTGGTCGAGGGCAATAGCTGCCACATCGCCTATGTCGATGCCCGTGCCAACACGGATGCCAATGCGCTGGCCCGCGCCGCCGCCGATGCGGCGGGGGATTTTGACTGCGGCAGCGACGCGATCGCCATGCCCGGCAAATTCGAGGCCTGGTAGCGGAGACGGCAAAGGCAGGGTCACCCCTGCCTTTGTCCAGCTCCGATCGACCTGCCGGCTTTGGTTTCTAGATCTCACCCTCGCGCAGCATCACCGTGCCGGCCTCATAGGCGGCGCGGCAGTCCCCTGCGTCGTGGCTGAGATCGCCGTCGAGCTGGTAGCCGGCGGCGCCGGGTCCCTCAAAGCGCGGGTCGTCGCATTCGTCGTCATGGGCATAGTCGGAGCCGTCATCGCCGAAGTCGATGCCGCTGCTGTCATAGGGGGCGCCGGCGGCATAGCCGGGGCTATAGACCGTGCGAATGCTGACCTTGCCCTCGGCCTCGAGCGCCCGGCAGTCGCTGGCATCGGCCAGCATGTCGTCGTCGAGCAGCTTCTTGTCGGTGCCCATGCCGGCAAAGCGCGGATCGTCGCATTCGCCGTCATTGGCCCAGCGGCTGGTGTCGCTGCCATAATCGAAGCTGGCCGTGCCCTGGGTGCCGGCCGCGCCGAGCCAGATGGTGCCCAGATCGAAGGCGGCGCGGCAATCGCTGGCATCGCGCAGCCGGCTCTCGGGGCCAGGCTTGGCGGCCATGCCGGCGCCGGCAAAATCGGGGTCGTCGCATTCGCCATCATAGGTCCATTCGCCGCTGTCATCGCCAAAGTCGATGCGGCTGGCGGCGCCGGTGCTGACGGCCCCGTCGGTGACGGCGTCAGGATCCGCCAGGGTCACGCGGCCCTCGGCAAAGGCGGTGCTGCAGTCGGTGGCGTCGTGCAGGATGTCGGCATCGAGCAGTTCGGCGGCTGATCCCGGCCCGGTGAAGCGCGGATCGTCGCATTCGCCGTCATTGGCCCAGTCGCTGGCGTCATCGCCGAAGTCGATGTCGGTCGCCGGCGTATCGGCCACTGCAGCGTCGTCCGGGGAGTCGGCGAGGCTCACCGTGCCCTCGGCAAAGGCGGCGCTGCAGTCGGTGGCATCGTGGCCGCGGTCGGCGTCGAGCAATTCTTCGGCCGATGCGCTGCCGGCAAAGCGTGGATCGTCGCATTCGCCATCATTGGCCCATTGGCTGGCATCGTCGCCGAAATCAATCGCCGGCGCAGGTTCGGCGGGGGCCGGCGCGGTCTCGGTCGCCGGCGCCTCGGGGGCCTGCTGCTGGGCCAAAGCGGGCGCAACCGGGCCTGCCATCAGGGCCAGGCTCAGGGCAGCGCCGGCCAGAATTGTGTGCAAGGCATTCATCGATGGTCCCTCCCGAAGGTCACGTCCCCGTGTGTTGCGGTACAGTAAAGCGGCTTTAAGGCGGCCGACAGTCCCGATGGAAAATTTCTGCCCGGCGGGCCGATGACGTCAGGATCGCTGGCGCTGCGCCATGCGCTCGGCGCGGGTGAACAGCACCGAGCCGGCCAGCACCAGGGCGGTGCCCAGGGCATGGAACAGCGTAAAGGGTTCGTTAAGCACCCAGACGGCGATGACGATGGTGACGATCGGCCCGAAGGCGGCGGTGGAGGAGGTGGCGCGGGCGCCGATGCGGGCCATGCCCATATTCATCAGGAAGGAGGGCAGCACGGTGCCGAGCAGGCCCAGCGCCAGACCGTAACCCCAGATGGCCGGCGCCAGGGTCAGATAGCTGGCGGGCCCGGCCAGCACCAGGTTCTGGGCAATGGCAACCACGGCGGCGGTGGACATGCCGATACAGGTGAAGAGGCCCGCCCCGATCAGCAGCATCTGCCGCTTGGCCAGGTGCTGGTAGAGGGCAAAGGTAATGGCCGAGCCCAGTACCAGCAGCGTGCCGGCGAGCAGGCCTTCCGGATTGACCGCCAGGTTCCAGCCAAAAATCACCAGCAGGCCGGCATAGGAGACCAGCATGGCCGGCACGACGCGCCAGAGCATGGCATCGCCAAAGAACCAGACGCCGAACAGCAGCACGAAGAAGGGATAGGTGAACAGCACCAGCCGCTCATATTGCGCGCTGACAAAGGCCAGGCCCAGAAAGTCGAGATAGCTCGAGAGATAGTAGCCCAGAATGCCTACCGCCATGCTGGCCAGCACAACGGGCACGGTCAGCAGGCGGCGCAAACTATCCCCGCGCCGCAGCAGCGTGAGCAGAATGACCAGATAGACCGGCAGCGCCACCAGCATGCGCAGGCTGAGCAGCATCTCGGTGGAGACGCCGTGGCCATAGGCGAGTTTGATGAAAATGCCCTTGGTGGAAAACAGCACCGCCCCGGCGACGGCAAAGCCATAGCCCAGCGGGTCAGTGACGGGGGCGGTGGATGGGGCGGCGGTCATTGGCCGCACCGTAGCCGGGCCAAATGGCGACAGACAAGTCGCGCCAGACGATAACGGTTCGGCACAAAACGTGGCGAGAGATCGAATCGGGTGTCAGCCGCGCGGATGGGCCTTGCGATAGCTGTCGAGCAGGCGGTCGGTGTCGACGGCGGTATAGATCTGGGTCGAGGAAAGGCTGGCATGGCCGAGCAGTTCCTGGATGGCGCGCAGATCCCCGCCCTGCCCCAGCAGGTGGGTGGCAAAGGAATGGCGCAGCGCATGCGGTGTCGCCGAGGGCGGCAGGCCCAGGGCGCCGCGCAATTGCGCCACCCGCAGCTGGATCAGGCGGGGGGACAGCACGCCGCCCCGTACCCCGCGGAACAGCGGCTCCTCCGGCCAGGACTTGAACGGGCAGAGCTCGAGATAGAGGTCGATGGCGCGGCGCACCGGGGCGATCAGCGGCACCATGCGCGTCTTGCCGCCCTTGCCGGTGACCCGCAAAACTGCGCTTTCGAGGTCCGCCCGGGTCAGGCTCAGCGCCTCGGCAATGCGCAAGCCGGCGCCATAGCAGAGGCTGAGCACCGCCATATCGCGCGCGGCGACCCAGGGACGGTCTTCCATCTCCCTGGTGGTGGATATGGTGTCGCGCGCCTCGATGACGGTGAGCGCCTTGGGCAGGGATTTGGGCAGCTTGGGCGTGCGGATGACATTGAGCGCCTCGGTGGCCATCACCCCCTCGCGCTCGAGAAAGCGGAAGAAGCTCTTGAGTGCGGACAGTACCCGGGCGAGCGAGCGCGAGCCAAGGCTTTCATTGCGGCGCTGGGCCATGAAGGCGCGCACATCGGCGCCGCGCAAGTCCTTGAGCGTCTTGAGGGAAACCGGGCCGCCGGTATGGCCGGCAAGGAACTGCAGGAACTGGTCGAGATCGCGGCCATAGGCTTCGAGCGTGTTGTCGGCCAGCCGCCGGACGGCGCCGAGCTCGCGCTGCCAGGCATGGATGCGGGCGCGAATGACGTCATCGGTGGCAAAGGCGGAGTCGACCATGGCGCCAGTCTCGACTTTGTCGGTAAACGGATGCTTAACTGACCTCTGCCAGTGTTTCATCGGCAGAAAGGCGCCGACATGACACAACCAAGATATGGCGCTACCGCGGCGCTGCTCGCCGCCTTGCTGGCCCTGGGCACAGCTTCAGCCATGGCACAGAGCTATAGCCATGCCAGCGCCGACGGATCGGTGCAGATTTCCGGCAGCGTCGGCGCCATGTATCTGGAAGGCAATGAATATGTCTTCAATGGCGACGCCACGTTGAGCCGGCTGATCTGGCAGAGCCGGGTGCCGGTGCTGCGCGGCACCATGGCCGTCGAGCTCTCTGGCGGCTGGTCGGTCAGCGCCGAGGGGAGTCTCGCCGGCTTCGGCTCGAGCTATATGGAAGACTATGACTGGCTGGTCAAAACCAATAATTTCGACGCCTGGACCGACCGGTCGCAGCATCCCGATACCAGGCTCAACCACTATGTCACTGGCGCGGCGGCGGTGGGCTATGCGCTGGCAGAGGACATTGACGGGGCTGTGCGGCTGCAGGCGGGTATAAAATATACCGACGTCAAATGGTCTTCCTATGGCGGCTCCTATATCTATAGCGACGGTGGCTATCGCAACAAGACAGGCAATTTCGCCGATGGCGCGCCGGCGATCAGCTATCGCCAGCAATTGCCCGAGATCTTTGTCGGCTTTGACGGCGACCAGCATTACGACAATGTCCGGATTGGCGGCATGCTGCGCGGCGGGCTGACCGTGCTGGCGCAGAGCCATGATGATCACTGGATGCGCAACCTGCGGGTCGAAGACAGTTTTCGTCCGGCCCCGACACTGGCGCTGGGTGCCGATATCGGCTTTGCGCTGGGCCCGACCTCGGAATTCACCATTGCCGGGCGCTACAGCCAGACCTTCCTGATGCGGGGCAAGTCGGAATATTTCAACACCATCACCGGCGCCCGCACCATAGTCGGGGATGATCTGGGCGGCGCCGACCTGCGCAGCGCCGAGATCACCGCTGGTCTGCGCGGTTCCTTCTAGGCGCCTGTCGCCCACCCACCGGCTTTGGCAGAATCACTTGCGCTCCCTATGTTCGGATGCGAACAGAACGGGCACAAATGGAACATCGTCCAGACATTGTTGCGGTCATGGTGGGGGTCGCCGTCGAAGGCCCCTATAGCTATCGCGTGCCCGCCGGCATGGCGGTCAGCCGCGGCTCGATCGTCTCGGTGCCGCTGGGGCCGCGCCTGGTGCTCGGCGTGGTCTGGGGGCCGCCCAAGGACATGGTGGCCCATAACCGGCTGCGCGATATCGCCATGGCCCATGACGTGCCCCCGCTCAGCGAGGAACTGCTCAAGCTGGTCGACTGGGTGGCGCGCTATACGCTGGCCGCACCCGGCCAGGTGCTGCGGGCCGTGCTGCGCTCCACCGAGGCGCTCGATCCGCCCAAGCCCGTGGTGGCGTTTCGCCGGACTGGCCGGGATCCAGACAAGCTGACGCCGGCCCGGCTGCGCGTGCTCGACGTGCTGATGGACGACATGGCCTGGCCCAAGCCGGCTTTGATCGGCGCGGCGGGGGTGTCGGCGTCGGTAGTCGAAGGGCTGGAGCGGGCCGGGGCGGTGGAACGGCTGGAAATGGCCGCGCCCCCCATTGTGGAACAGCCCGATCCGGAGGCGGCGATTGCCACGCTGTCGGAGGGACAGAAATTCGCGCTCGACAAGATTCTGGCGCTCGACCCGCAGCAGTTCGGCGTGGCGCTGCTCGATGGCGTCACGGGCGGCGGCAAGACCGAAGTGTTCTTCGAGGCGGTGGCTGACACCCTGCGCGCGGGTCGGCAGGCGCTAATCCTGCTGCCGGAGATCGCGCTGACCAATACCTTTATCGACCGCTTCACCAGGCGCTTCGGCACGCGGCCGGCCGAATGGCATTCGGACATGACGCCGGTGCAGCGGGCCAAGGTGTGGCGCGGCGTGCTGGACGGCACGGTGCGGGCGGTGGTCGGGGCGCGCTCGGCTTTGTTCCTGCCGTTCCGCGAACTGGGCATGCTGGTGCTCGATGAGGAGCATGACGGCGCCTACAAGCAGGCCGACGGCATTACCTACCATGCCCGCGACATGGCGGTGGTGCGGGCGCATCTCAGCAATGCGCGGGTGATTCTGTCGTCGGCCACGCCGTCAGTCGAAACCCGCAACAATGCCAATGTCGGCCGCTATGCCCATGTGCTGTTGACCGCGCGCTATGCCGAAGCGGCCATGCCCAATATCACCACCATCGATATGCGCGTCGATGGCCCGCCAAAGGGCGAATGGATCGCGCCACTGCTGGCGCGCGAGATTTTTGCTGCCCTCGACCGGGGCGAGCAGGCGCTGCTGTTTCTCAACCGGCGCGGCTATGCGCCGCTGACACTGTGCCGCTCCTGCGGCCACCAGTATCAGTGTCCGGACTGTTCGGCCTGGATGGTGGAGCATCGCTTCCGCGGGGTGCTGATGTGCCACCATTGCGGGCACGAAGTGCGCACGCCGACGGTCTGCGGCGCCTGCGGCGCGGCCGATGCGCTGATCGCGGTGGGACCGGGGATCGAGCGGGTGGCCGAGGAGGCGGCGGCGCGCTTCCCCGATGCGCGGCGGGTGATTTTGTCCTCGGACATGGGCAGCAATGCCCAGCTCAAGCAGCGCCTCGCCGAAATCGAGCGCGGCGAATATGACCTGATCATCGGCACCCAGCTGGTGTCCAAGGGGCATCACTTCGAAAAGCTCACCGTGGTGGGCGTGCTCGATGCCGATCTGGGGCTGGCGCATGGCGATCCGCGCGCGGCGGAAAAAACCTTCCAGATCCTGACCCAGGTGGCGGGCCGGGCGGGTCGTGCGTCAAAGAACGGCAAGGCGTTCCTCCAGACCTATCATCCCGATCATGCGGTGATGAAGGCCATGGTCAGCGGCGACCGCGAGGCCTTCTATGCCCACGAGCTGGCGGCGCGGGAGGCGGGCGGGCTACCGCCCTTCGGACGGCTGGCGGCGCTGATCGTCTCGGCCAGCGAGCATGACGTGGCGATGGGCTATGCCAAAAAGCTGCTGTCTGCAGCACCGATGGCCGAGGGCGTGCGCCTGTTCGGCCCGGCCGATGCGCCGATCGCCATGGTGCGGGGTAGGCATCGGGTGCGGCTGCTGGCGCAGTCGGGCAAGGATTTTGACCTCTCGGGCTATGTCCGCTTCTGGCTCGGTTCGGCGGAGAAGGCGACGGGCAATCTGCGGGTGCAGGTCGATATCGATCCGATGAGCTTCATGTGAGGCTGCCCTGCGACACTTTCACCGCCTTTGAATCTCTCCCCCAAGCCTTGCAAGGCGCGCGAGGCCTGTGCTAGAGCGAGCGCGACTTTGAAGGGGGCTCCGGACGCCCTCTTTTCCAAACAAGAACAAGCGTCAGCGACCGCCCGGGTTTCCCAACCAGAATTGGCGGCAAGCAGGCAAGCAACCAAGAGGGTGATGCGGCATTGGCAGCGCAGAATTCAGTGCTTACCCAGATCGCCCGGCCATATGCGTCGGCGCTGTTCGATCTCGCCAGCAGCGAGAACCAGCTGGCATCGGTGGAGACGTCGCTTTCCGACGTGACGCGGCTTATCGGCGAGAGCGCCGATTTTTCGCGCTTCCTGCGTTCACCGGTGATTTCAGCTGACACCAAGGCCGGTGCGCTCGATGCGCTGCTGGGCAAGGCCAAGACCAATCCACTGGTCGCCAATTTCCTGCGTCTTGTCGCCAAGAATGGCCGGCTGTTTGCGCTCGATGCCATCATTGCCGGTTTCCGCGATCTGGCCGCCAAGGCGCGCGGCGAAGTGACGGCCGACGTGACCTCGGCCGCACCGCTCAATGCCGAGCAGGTCGCGGCCCTGGGCGAAGCGCTCAAGGCCAAGATCGGCAAGACCGTCACGCTCAATCAATTCGTCGATCCGTCGCTGATTGGCGGCCTTCAGGTGAAGGTCGGCAGCCAGATGATCGACTCTTCGCTCAAGACAAAACTCGCTGCGATGAAGATCGCCATGAAAGAGGTCGGATAATGGACATCAAAGCCGCGGAAATTTCTGCGATCCTCAAGGACCAGATCAAGAATTTCGGCCAGGAAGCCCAGGTTTCCGAAGTCGGTCAGGTGCTTTCCGTCGGTGACGGTATTGCTCGCGTCTATGGTCTGGACAAGGTGCAGGCCGGTGAGCTCGTCGAGTTCCCGGGCGGCATCAAGGGCATGGCCCTCAACCTTGAAACCGACAATGTCGGCGTCGTGATTTTCGGCAATGACCGTTCCATCAAGGAAGGCGATGTCGTCAAGCGGACCGGCTCGATCGTGGACACGCCCGTGGGCATGGGTCTTTTGGGTCGCGTGGTCGATGGTCTGGGCAATCCGATCGACGGCAAGGGCCCGATCGAGCATACCGAACGCCGTCGCGTCGACGTCAAGGCGCCGGGCATCCTGCCGCGCAAGTCGGTGCATGAGCCCATGTCGACAGGCCTCAAGGCCATCGATGCGCTGATCCCGATCGGCCGTGGCCAGCGCGAGCTGATCATTGGCGACCGTCAGACCGGCAAGTCGGCCATCATTCTGGACACTTTTCTCAACCAGAAGCCGGCCCATGACGCCAATGCGTCCGACACCGAAAAGCTCTACTGCATCTATGTCGCCATCGGCCAGAAGCGCTCGACCGTCGCCCAGTTCGTGCGCCAGCTCGAGGAAGCCGGCGCGCTGCAGTATTCGGTGGTGATCGCGGCAACGGCTTCCGATCCGGCACCGCTGCAGTACATTGCGCCCTTCACCGGCTGCGCGATCGGCGAATTCTTCCGCGACAATGGCAAGCATGCCGTGATCGCCTATGACGATCTGACCAAGCAGGCCGTGGCCTATCGCCAGATGAGCCTGCTGCTGCGTCGTCCGCCAGGCCGCGAAGCCTATCCCGGCGACGTGTTCTACCTGCATTCGCGCCTGCTCGAGCGTGCCGCCAAGCTGAACGAAGCCCATGGCCTCGGTTCGCTGACCGCGCTGCCTGTGATCGAGACGCAGGCCAATGACGTGTCGGCCTATATCCCGACCAATGTGATTTCGATCACCGACGGCCAGATCTTCCTTGAAACCAACCTGTTCTTCCAGGGCATCCGCCCTGCCGTGAACGTGGGTCTGTCGGTGAGCCGCGTGGGCTCGTCGGCCCAGGTCAAGGCGATGAAGCAGGTTGCCGGTTCGCTCAAAGGCGAGCTCAGCCAGTATCGCGAAATGGCGGCTTTCGCCCAGTTCGGTTCCGATCTGGATGCGGCCACCCAGCGTCTGCTCAACCGTGGTGCGCGCCTGACCGAGCTGCTCAAGCAGCCCCAGTTCAGCCCGCTCAAGATGGAAGAGCAGGTTGCGGTGATCTTTGCCGGCGCCAATGGCTATCTCGACAGCGTTGCCGTCAACAAGGTCGGCGAGTTCGAGCAGTCGGTGTTGTCGGCGCTGCGCGGCAAATATGCCGGGCTGCTGACCACCATCGCCACCGAGAAGGCCCTGAGCGACGACACCCGTGCCCAGCTCAAGGCTGCACTCGACGAGATCAAGAAGACCTACGCGGCCTAAGGCCAGCAGGGAGATCGACGGCCAATGGCTTCGCTAAAGGACCTCAAGAACCGGATCGACTCGGTCCGGTCGACCCAGAAGATCACCAAGGCCATGCAGATGGTCGCAGCGGCCAAGCTCCGTCGCGCCCAGGAAGCGGCCGAGGCGGCGCGCCCCTATGCCGAGCGCATGGGCAAGGTGCTGGCGGCGCTGGGTGCCGTTTATGACGGCCAGGAAAACGCGCCGGTGCTGCTGGGCGGCACGGGCAAGGACCAGGTGCATCTGCTGGTGGTCGCCACCGGCGAGCGTGGCCTGGCCGGCGGCTTCAACTCGTCGATCGCCCGGCTGGCGCGCGAACATGCCGCCAAGCTGCTCAGCCAGGGCAAGACCGTCAAGATCCTGACCGTGGGCCGCAAGGGCCACGATATCCTGCGCCGGCAATATGCCGACAATATCGTCGACACCTTCAACTTCCGCGAGATCAAGCGGGTCGGTTTCGTCCAGGCCCAGCAGGTCACGGACAAGGTGCTCGAGATGTTCAATGCGGGCGAGTTCGACGTGGCGACGCTCTATTTTGCCAAGTTCGGCAGCGTCATCAGCCAGGTGCCGACGGCTCAGCAGCTGATCCCGGCCAAGCTGCCGGCCAAGGCAGAGGGCGAGGTCGAAGCCTCGGCCGTGCCCTACGAATACGAGCCGAGCGAAGAGGCGATCGTGGAAGACCTGCTGCCGCGCAATATTGCGGTGCAGGTGCTGCGGGCGCTGCTGGAAAACAGTGCCTCCTTCTATGGCGCGCAGATGTCGGCAATGGACAATGCGACGCGGAACGCCGGCGAAATGATCGGGCAGCTGCAGCTCAGCTACAACCGTCAGCGCCAGGCGCAGATCACCAAAGAACTCATCGAAATCATTTCGGGCGCGGAAGCGCTCTAAGCAATCGAAGCGAAGGACGAAACAAATGGCAGAGAAAAAGGCCGGTCGCGTATCGCAGGTCATCGGTGCCGTCGTGGACGTCGTGTTCGACGGCCACCTGCCCGCGATCCTGAACGCCCTCGAAACCACCAATAATGGCCAGCGTCTGGTCCTGGAAGTGGCGCAGCACCTGGGCGAAAACGCCGTGCGCACCATTGCCATGGACACGACCGAAGGCCTGGTGCGCGGCGCCGAAGTGATCGATCTGGGCACGGCCATCACCGTCCCGGTCGGCGAAGCCACGCTGGGTCGCATCATGAACGTGATCGGCGAGCCCATCGACGAAGCCGGCCCGATCGCCTCGACCGACAAGCGCGAAATCCACCAGGATGCGCCGACCTTTGCCGAGCAGAACCCGGAAAGCACCGTGCTGGTTACCGGCATCAAGGTGGTCGACCTGATCGCGCCCTATGCGCGTGGCGGCAAGATCGGCCTGATGGGCGGCGCCGGCGTGGGCAAGACCGTGCTGATCCAGGAACTGATCAACAACGTCGCCAAGGCGCATGGTGGTTATTCGGTGTTTGCCGGCGTGGGTGAGCGTACCCGCGAAGGCAATGACCTCTACTACGAAATGATCGAATCAGGCGTGAACAAGAACCCGGCCGAGCATGGCGGTTCGGCTGCCGGTTCGAAGTGTGCCCTGGTGTTCGGTCAGATGAACGAGCCCCCCGGTGCCCGTGCCCGCGTCGCGCTGACGGGCCTCACCATCGCGGAAAACTTCCGCGACCAGGGCCAGGACGTGCTGTTCTTCGTGGACAACATCTTCCGCTTTACCCAGGCCGGCGCCGAAATGTCGGCGCTGCTGGGTCGTATTCCCTCCGCCGTGGGCTATCAGCCGACGCTGGCCACCGATATGGGCCAGATGCAGGAGCGCATCACGACCACCAACAAGGGCTCGATCACCTCGGTGCAGGCCGTGTACGTGCCTGCCGACGATCTGACCGATCCGGCGCCGGCGACCTCGTTTGCCCACTTTGACGCCGTGACCGTGCTGAACCGCGCGATCTCGGAAAAGGGCATCTACCCGGCCGTGGATCCGCTGGCCTCCAACTCGCGTATCCTGGATGCCAACGTGGTCGGCCAGGAGCATTACGACGTGGCCCGCCGCGTGCAGGAAGTGCTGCAGAAGTACAAGGCGCTGCAGGACATCATCGCCATCCTGGGCATGGACGAGCTGAGCGAAGAAGACAAGCTGATCGTGGCCCGCGCCCGCAAGGTCGAGCGCTTCATGAGCCAGCCTTTCGACGTGGCTGAAGTGTTCACCGGCACGCCCGGCGTGTTCGTGGCGCTCGAAGACACCATCAAGGGCTTCAAGGGCCTGGTGGCCGGCGAGTATGATCACCTGCCCGAAGGCGCCTTCTACATGGTCGGCACCATCGAAGATGCCGTCAAGAAGGCCCAGAAGCTGGCTGCGCAGGCGGCCTGATCCATCCATCGGGCTTGCCGCACGCGGCGAGCCCAAGCTGCCGTTAAGGGACCAAAACTATGGCTGAAGGCCTCAAGATCGAGATCGTGTCGCCCGAGCGCCTGGTGCTGTCGGAAGTGGTGACCTCCGTCACCGTACCGGGCAGCGAAGGCTATTTCACGGTGATGCATGATCACGCGCCCTTCATGACCACGCTGCGCTCGGGGTTCATTACCGTGAACGGCCTGAATGGCCGCGACGAGATCTTTTTCGTCAAGGGCGGCTTTGCCGATGTCTCGCCAGAGGGTCTGACGATCCTGGCCGAGCAGTCCGCGCCCTTCTCCGAATTCGACCATGCGGACCTGGCGGTCCAGATCAAGGCGGCCGAGGCGGAACTGGCGGCGGCGCCGACGCCGGAAGCCAAGTCCTATGCGCAGGAAGTGGTGAGCGCGCTGCTGAACCTGGCCATCGAAGCCGGCCAGATCAATGGCGGCCACGTCCACTAAGTCAGCATCGCTCTATCACGACATTGCCCGCGGATCCCGGTCCGCGGGCTTTTTATTGCCTGATTTGCAAGCAGGGAGAGTATTCCACCACGCAGGCTATGGATTGTGCCTAATATTTGTGCTGTCCAGCAATATGATTACGAATTTCTCATGACATCAATCTGACGTTAAGATTACAGCCCCCACAGTCCGCCTTCAGCACGGTCCCATCGCCGTACACTGGTCGGAGACGCATCATGACATCGCTCTTGGGCAATATTCGCCTCACCGCTGCCATTGCCGCTATGGCCATCGGGTCGATCACCATCGCCATTGCCGCGGTGGTCGCCGGACTGTTCGTCAGCCTGTCGGGCAGCGCCAGTGCCGACGTGGACAGGGCGCTCGACAGCGCCACCCGCATCACCGCGCAGATCCTCAGCGTCAACCTGCCCAGCCTCGAAGTTGGACCGGACGAGGTGGGCAATGTGGCCAGCCTGACCATGCGGTCGATGCCGCGCTTCCGCAATGACGGCGTGATCGACACGGTGGCCAGCGTGTCGGCGCAGGATGCCAGCATCTACGTGTTCGACCCCGAGCTCGGTCCCGATTTCAGCATCGGCACCACCAGCCTGACCGGTGCCGATGGGGCGCGTCTGGTCGATCGACCCATTGTCGCCGGCACGGCGCTGTTTGAGGCGATGATGGCCAACAAGGCCGTGATCGGCAACGAGACCATCAATGAGGTGGCCTATGCCACCCGCTACCAGCCCATCGCCATGGCTGATGGCACGGTGATCGGGGCGCTGTTCGTGGCGGTGGCCCGGGCGCCCATCGAGGCGGTGGTCGGCCAGAGCCTGACCATGATGGCCATTGTCGGCGGCCTGGCGCTGCTGCTGATCGGCGTTGTGGCGCTGCTGCTGTCGCGCGCCCTGACGCGGCCAATACCGCGGCTGTCGGCCACCATGAATGCCATTGCCGAGGGCCAGCTCGACACCGAAGTACCCTATATCGCCAATGGCAACGAGATCGGCAGCATGGCGCGGGCGGTGGAAGTGTTTCGTACCAATTCGCTCCGCATTGCCGAGCTGGGCGCAGAAACCGGGCGGCATCTGGAGATTGCAGCCGACCATACCGGCCAGCTCAATGCCATTTCCATGTCGCAGCTGGTTGCCGAATTCACCCTGAGCGGCGAACTGATCACGGCAAATCCGCTGTTCCTTGACCTGCTGGGCTATCGGCTTGCCGATCTGGTCGGCCAGCCCAATGCGCTTCTGCTGTTTGGCGCGCAGCCGACCGATCCGACCTATCAGCAGTTCTGGCGCGATCTGGCAGGCGGCGCCTTCAAGAGCGGCGAATATCGCCGCCGCACCAGCAATGGTGGCGAAGTGTGGATCCAGAGCACCTTTACCCCGATCCTGGGGCTCGATGGGGCGCCCTACAAGGTGGTGCAGTTCGCCACCGATGTCACCGCCCGCAAGCAGGCAGTGACGGCCGTCGGCGCCGCCCTGGCGGCCCTGGCAGAGGGCGATCTGAGCCACGGCATCGATACCCAGTTTGACGCCGAGTTCGAAGGCCTGCGCCAGGCGCTCAACAGCACCGTCGCGCGCTTTGCCGATGTGGTCGGCCAGCTGCGACAGACGTCGCGCTCGATCCGTGTCGCCACTGGGGAAATCCTCTCCGGCGCCAATGATCTGAGCGACCGCACCACCAGGCAGGCCGCCACCATCGAGGAGACCTCGGCCGCCATGGAACAGCTGGCCGGCACGGTGGCGGACAATGCCAGGCGGGCCCAGGACGCGGCCAGCAAGGCGCTGGCGGTTTCCGGCAGTGCCTCGGCCAGTGGCGAGGTGATGATTCAGGCCAGCGCCGCCATGGAGCGCATCACCTCCAGCTCGGCCAAGATCTCGAGCATTATCGGCATGATCGATGACATTGCCTTCCAGACCAACCTGCTGGCGCTCAACGCCTCGGTGGAAGCGGCCCGGGCTGGCGACGCTGGCAAGGGCTTTGCCGTGGTGGCGGTGGAAGTGCGCCGCCTGGCGCAGTCGGCGGCCAGCGCCTCGGCCGACGTCAAGGTGCTGATCGAACAGAGCGCCCGCGAGGTCAAGGCGGGCAGCACGCTGGTCAGCGATGCAGCCGAGCGTCTGTCGGACATGCTGGGCGCTGCCGAACAGAACACGGCGCTGGTGGAGGGCATTGCCCGGGCCAGCCGCGATCAGGCAACGGCCATTGACGAGGTCAGCGTCTCGGTGCGCACGCTCGATGAGATGACCCAGCACAATGCGGCGCTGGTCGAGCAGACCAATGCGGCCATTGAGCAGACGGAAGCCGAGGCGCGGGCGCTGGATCAGATTGTCGATATTTTCGTCCTCGCCGAAGAAGTGCAGCAAAAACAACCTGCTAGGCGTCAACGGCGCGCCGCGTGAGTTGTTAAATTCTGCTGGATGAATTAATTTAGAGATTATTCACAGAGCTGAACCATGCTTGTCCCCACGCCGCCATTGTGCGCGGCAGAGGAGAACAAGCTCATGACCATCCATTCCATGCTGCGGCCGGGCCTGGCGGCGCTGACTCTGGCCGCCCTGCTGTCCACCAGTGCCGCACTGCAGGCACAGGATGAATTCACCGCGCCACTGACCGAACTGGCAAAAAGCGAGATTGCGGCTTTTGCTGCCAATCCCCTCCTGATCGAAGCCATCAACGCCCAGAACGCCATGAGCGGCGCCTATGACCAGGCCAAGATCGATGCGCTGGACACGCAGTGGCGCGCCGAGGTCGATGCTTCCGCCAAGCCGCTGATCGACGCCACGATGGGCAATGCCGCATCGGCCTATCTCAAGTCCGTCCAGGACGAGTCGCTGGGCAAATATACCGAAATCTTCGCCATGGATGCCAAGGGTCTCAACGTGGCCCAGAGCACGCTGACCTCTGACTACTGGCAGGGCGATGAAGACAAGTTCACCGCCAGCTATGGCGCCGGCGCGGACACCGTCCATATCGGCGAGATCGAACAGGACGAAAGCACGCAGGCCTTCCAGAGCCAGGTCTCGGTGCCGATCACCGATCCGGCGACCGGTGCGCTGATTGGCGCCATCACGGTCGGCGTCGACGTCTCGATGCTCTGATCGCTCGCTCTAGTTTGTTACCTATGCAGCACGAGGACCAATGATGATCAAACTCACACTCACTCAGAAAATCGTTGGCCTGGTGCTGCTTGCGCTCATCGCGGGTTCCGCCGCGATCAGCTATGTCGGCGCCAGCCAGAACGCGGCCCTGCTGCGCTCGGAGCTGGAAAAGGCCAATATGGCCCTTTCTGCGGGCAGTACCGAACAGCTCGCGGGCGGCATCAGGTTCGGCAAGGCCGATGCGCTGATGACGGCCTATGCCGGGCTGGAAAAATCGCTGGGCGAGCAGTTCAAGGCCGGCGCCAGCTACAACATGGAGTCGGCGATCATCGTCACGACCTCCGAGGACGCGCCCACCAATGCCGCCATGACCGATGTTGCCGGCAAGGCGCTGGCGAGCGGCAAGACCGAGATCGTTTCGGAAGGCGCCATTGCCTATGTCGCCGTGCCGGCGCGTTTTGGCCCCGAGGCGAGCACTGTGGGTGTTGCCGCCTATGCCTGGGACTTGAGCAAGAGTCTGGCCGAACAGGGCAAGACCCTGGTCACCGCTGCTCTGGCCGGCGTTGCGGTCACCGCGGTGTTGGTCGTGGCTCTCTACTTCTTCATTCGCCTGTCGATCACCGGACCCCTGTTGAACCTGGTGCGCGTCGCCACGCAGATCGCAGAGGATCCCGCCTCGGTTGATGTGGTGCCGGCGACAAACCGCACCGACGAGCTGGGCGCCATGGCGCGGGCGGTGGAAGTGTTCCGCGAGAACGGCCAG
>NZ_JBZVWR010000008.1:0-3359 GCF_058629155.1 Devosia sp. MDV22-iso42 | reverse complement strand
CTGCAGCTTCCTGATCTCAGGTCGCGCCGCAGCCGCCGCGATACACCATCTTTTGGCGGAAACACCGCGAAAGCGGACCTTTCGATTGGCCGGTGGCCATTGCACTCGTCCGACCGTGCGGCCGCAGCGTGGTAATGAGGCTGGACGGAGTTTGCCCTCGGCACATCGAATACAGCTCCGGAGTGCCACAGCACGAACGCGTGCGGTTATTTTGATCTTGATCAAAGACTGTTGCTGGGATTGCCCCATGGTGTGACCATGGTCCGATTGTCCGAAACGCTACAAGTTGTTGTGACCGCGCTGATCTTCAGCCTGGCGCTGACGCTTGGCGCCGGCCCGGACGCGCTTGCAAGCGCGTCCGACATGCAAGCTGCGCAGCACCACGTCGCAAGCGAACATCATGCATCGAGCGCGCACGACGCCTGTGCGCAAGAGCCATGCCACGACCAGCACACCGATTGCATTTCGGGCGTGGCGCATTGCAGCGGCTCTGGATGGATGGCCTTCGTCGCGCCGGTTGAGGCCCGCGGCCTGGGTCATTGGGGACACCAGACCTGGTCCCTGGAGGGCGCGCTATGCCTCTCCGGAGTCGATCCGCTGGTCGCCCGCCATCCACCCCGCGACCTCGCCTGAACGTACGGTCCTGGCTGCCGCAGACGGATTCGCCTGCCGGGCGGCCCCGCGGCCGGCCCTATTCACCCCATTCAATTGATCACAATGCAAAGGGAGAAGACCCATGCATATTGCCAAGCCGCTTTTTGTCGCGGCGCTGTTTCTCGGCCTCGCCAATCCCGCGATCGCCCAGACCGACCCGCATCACCCTGAAGCTGCCAATACAACCACGACTGAAGCCGAGACACTGGCGGAGGCAGCTACCCCGCCTGCAACGCCACAGGCCGGAAGCGCGATGAGCCAGTGTCCCGACATGATGGGCATAATGCAGCCGGGTGAAGGGCAGGCGATGGCCATGATGCGCATGCACATGATGGCGATGATGCAGATGCATATGCAGCTCATGCAGGAGATGCCGGGCCATCGGACAGGCGGCATGATGCAGCCGGGTGCCGGCGACCCGCCGCAGATGCAAATGATGGAAATGATGCGGTCCATGCAGATGATGCAAATGGACATGATGCAGATGATGCAGCAGATGCAGCAGAACCTGGCCGCGTCCGGGGCTCACGCTAAGGGGGCCACGCCATGACTGACATCGTCAGCAGACGCACCCTGTCGCAGCTGGCCTCGCTCTGGTCTTGCTGATCGTCCTGTGCGCTCTGGTGGGGGGTGCTTTCCCCGGGCCTTCAGGCGACGCATGCATGGGTGACACTGTTCACGCTCGCGCCCATCACCTCACCGCAGGCCTGGCTTGAGGGCACCTTCTTCAGCCTGATCTTCGGTATTTTTGCCGGCTCGATCGTCGCTGCGGTCCACAATGCGGTCGCCGCCCGCGGGCTCTGAGATGGGCCAGCCGCAGGGGCGGCTCGTTCTCCCCAGTCAGCCGCGAACGAGCGACTGAGCATTTGCGCTGGCCTCGTGCCACGCCGCCGCGGCCATCTCGCCGCGGCGGAAATGATCACAACTCACTGCCCATTGTCGAAAGGGAAACAGACCATGAAGCGTCGCGAATTGCTTACAGGATTGCTCGCCGGGTCGGCGGCTCTGGCCTTGCCTGCTGTCCTTGTCCGCCCCGCGCTCGGCGTGCAGCCGTCCACCACGACGGCACTGAATGTCGTCCGCCGCAGCATAGAAGTGAATGGCAAGGCGGCGAGCTTCTTCGGCCTGCAGCAGGCCGGCGGCGCGACCGGCCTTCGATTCAGGACGGGCGACAGCTTCGATGTCCTGCTCGGCAACCAAACGAACGAAAGCACGATCATCCATTGGCACGGACTGACGCCGCCCTGGCCGAATGACGGGGTCAGCGACGCGCCCAGCCCGTTGATCGGCGCTGGCGAGGAGCGGCACTATGCCTTTCCCGTCGGCACGGCGGGCACGCACTGGATGCACGCCCATACGCTCCAGGAACAAGCTCTTCTGGCGGCGCCGCTGATCGTTGCCAATCCGGAGGACGATGGCCGTGACGAGCAGGAGGTCGTGGTGTTGTGGCACGACCTCTCCTTCAAGACGCCGGAGGAACTGCTGGCCGGCCTGACGGGCGGTTCAGGGAGCAATGGGATGGCCGGCATGGGCCATGGCGGTCATGGCGGCATGGCGATGCCCTCGGGCGGCATGGCGATGGACCTCAACGATATCGAGTATGACGCCTATCTCGCCAATGACCGCACGCTGGATGACCCCGAAGTTGTCGCGGTGGAGCGCGGTGGCCGGGTGCGGCTGCGGCTTATCAACGGCGCGACGGCTACCGCCTTCACCATCGATCTGGGTGAACTGGAGGGAGAACTGATCGCGGTGGACGGCCAGGACATCGTGCCCGTCAAGGGACGTCGCTTCCCGATGTCCATGGGACAGCGGATCGATGTGCGGCTGACGCTGCCGGCGGAGAACCGCTCGTTTCCAATCCTCGCCCTCCGCGAGGGCGCGCCGCAGCGGACCGGGATCATCCTCCAGCCGAGCGGCGCGGTGGTGGGCAGGATCGCTGCCTCAGGCGACCAGAACGGGCCGGTGCTCGATCTCGAACTTGAGGGGCAGTTGCGGGCGGCCGTGCCACTGTCACAACGGGCGGCGGACCGGTCCTACGAGATGGTGCTCAATGGCGACATGGCCGCCTATCAGTGGGGCCTGATGCTCGACGCGCCAATCGCCGTCGACCCCGGCCAGCGGGTCGAGATCAAGATGACCAATATGAGCAGGTCGTGGCCATCGACGGGCGCCGATTTGCGGGAGCGTTGCGGGATACGGTCCTGATCCCGCCCATGCACTCAGTGACCATCGCCGTTGACGCCAACAATATCGGCCAGTGGGCCTTCCACTGCCACCACCTCTACCACATGGCGACCGGCATGATGTCCACCTTCGGCTACCGGACCTGAGGTACAAAGCCATGAAAACCGTCACCCTCGCAGTCGACGACCTGCTGAGCATCCTCGATTTTGCCGCCGTGGAAAAGCGGCTGACCGGCTTTGCCGGCGTCCACAAGGTCGCGATCAACGCCGGCTCGACCTCGGCGAGCGTGACCTTTGACGACCGGGTCACGAGCCGGGAACGGCTGGTGGAGCAGATCCGCGCATGCGGTTTCCACTGTCGCGGCGAAGTTGTGCCGCGGCACAGCTGCGTGCCTGGCCAGACGGTGGGGACGCCGACGGCCGGCCACGCCGAACATGGGGCCCAGGTGCATGGCGCGCACGTCCTTTTACGCCGTAGAACAAGCTGGCGAGGATGTCGGTCTGCTGGAAGAGCGCATA
>NZ_JBZVWR010000007.1:0-465380 GCF_058629155.1 Devosia sp. MDV22-iso42 | reverse complement strand
CTCTCCAGTTCCAAAAACACCTTAACTCGGTGTCCTCAAAACCGGCAGCAGCTCACAGGATCAGATGATCCCACTACAGCGCGAGTGTATTAAGCGTCCCTAAACAACAGCGGTTGCAGTCGATCTGTTTGCAGCATGCCATCGCTCAACGTCGCATGTGGTGAATGCCTGGTGAACGTGCCCTCGCCCACCGCGCTTCAACGGGCGTAGAGCTGGGTGAAAAACGCGCCACCGTCCCCGGCATCGGTGACGGTGGATGGCGCCGCGTCGGGCTCATTCTTGAACAGGCCGGTAAACGACATATTGGCAGGCGAAAATCGCGACGGCAGTGCTGCCGGGGCGGCGACCGGCGCGCCACCAACCATCTGCTGCGCCGCAAAATTGGCATTGGTGTCACCCGCTTCGTGCTTGGACACCAGCACGCGGTAAACGTCCCGAATGGTCCGCGCCTGTCCGTTCGAGTAGAAGATCGCCTGGTTGGCCGACGCCTGCTGCGGGAACAGCTTGGCCGCGATCTGGTCAGGGTCCTGCAGGCCGGCGGTGAACATGCGTTCTGCGCCCTGCGCCCCCAGGAAATGCGCGATATAGAGCTCGCCGGCGCTCGGCATGCGGCCAAACCGCGCCTGCAGATAGTCGCCATTGCTCTTGGTGAAGGCGGCCGCCAGATCCGAGGCAATCTTGGGATCTTCGCGCAGCTTGAGGATCGCGGCTTTCACCTCGGGGTCGCGGATCACATAGCGCCCGTCGCCACTGCGCTCGATATGCTGGGCATAGTCGCCATAGCCGAGCCGCGGCCCATCCTCCTTGAGCACCTGTAGCCAGGTCCCCTCGACAAACTGGAACAGCCCCACCGCTGACGACGTGCCGGCCTTGGCCTGCGGGTTGAGGCTGCTCTCGCGGATGGCGGTTTGCAGCAGGTAGTCGAAATCAACGCCATTCCGCTCGCCGGCGGCGGTCAGGACATAGGCCAGACTCTGTGGCACTGAAATCGGCTGTACGCCCATGGCGCAGGCTCACCCCTCCGGGAATCGCGACGGTCCACACTAGCACCCGACTTGGTTAACCTCGCGTTAACCAAGATTGGCCGTTAGGCGAGGGGTGGCGTCCACACGCTCACGATCTCGTCAAGCGCCGGCCGGAGCCGGTCCTCCACCACCGTGCTGGGCGTACCGATATTGACGAAGCCGACAAAGCGCTCCCCTGCCCGGGCGCCCAGCATGGCTGCTGCTGCCGGATCAAAGGCGTACCACTGGGTCACCCAGGAGGCGGCAAATCCCAGCGCGAACGCAGCGTGCTGCAGATTGAACGCCACATTGGCTGCCGACAGCAGCTGCTCGAATTCGGGCACCTTGGGATGCGGCTTGGGAGAGGAGATCACCCCGATGGTCACCGGCGCGGGCAGGAACCGCCGCCGCTCGATCTCAAGGCTTGCCTCATCCAGGCCCGGGCGGTTCCGCGCCGCAATCTCTGCCAGCGCCGCGCCGGCCAGGGCACGGTTATCGCCGGCGATTAGCACCAGCCGCCACGGGGCGATCTTGCCATGGTCGGGCACGCGCGTGGCAATAGTCAGGATCTGCTCGAGTTCCTGCCGATCGGGCCCCGGCGCGTCCAGGAAGGCCATGCCGACCGATCGGCGGGTCAGCAGATAATCGCGCAGGGCGGGAATGGTGGGCATGGGCATACTCCTTTGGCGTCCGAGCAATAGTCAATTTGCCGGGCCAGCGCCAGAACCCAGCGGCGCAGCGCACAAAACCGGTGGCTCACGACATTGCGCTGTTTTCATCGCCGCGCTGCTGTGACACAGCTTTTCCTCATTCCATGCTTATCCCGATGCAGCGATTCAGCAGGCACCGGCAGAGGAGACCAGATGCGTTTGCGACAGAGACTGGCCCTGCTGCTCACCCTGGTTCTGACAGGATTTGCCGTGCCCTTGCACGCTCCGGCGGTATGGGCGCAGTCGAGCACAGCCGAAATGCCGCCCATGCCGCGGCCACGCCCGCTCGAACCGTCCTCGGCACCAGGACCGGCATCTGCCAGCCGGGCCACCGAAGCCATCGAGGCGGTCACCTCGGCCCCGCAGCCGGTCACCTTGACGGGCCGCATCACCCCCGAAGGCGAGCCCATTCCCGACGGCCTGGTCTGGCGCATCTTTGACAGCACCGCCAAGGCAGACGGCGAAATGGTGTTGATGGCCAAGTCCGACCAGGGCATTGCCCAGATCGAGCTGCCGCCGGGCGAATATGTCGTCCATGTCGCCTATGGCCGGGCCCAGCTCAGCGAACCCATGTCCGTCGTTCCGGGCCCCAATGCCTTCGATTTTGTGCTCGGCGCCGGCGCCTTGCGGCTCAATTCGGCCGTTACCGGGGACATCCCGATCCCGCCCAGCATGCTGACCTTCGACATCTTCAGCGGCGACAACGGCAACCGCACCCTGGTCGCAGAGGGCCTGGTGCCAAACGACATCGTCACCCTGACGGCGGGTACCTATCACATCGTCTCCCATTTCGGGACCATCAACGCGGTGGTTCGGGCCGACCTGCGCATCGAGCCGGGCCAGCTTACCGACGCCACCCTCTACCACCATGCCAGCCAGATCTCGTTCAAGCTGGTTTCCGAGGCAGGCGGGGAAGCCATCGCCGACGTCGAATGGACGGTCAAGACGGCCGATGGCGAGACCATCTTCTCCGACCTAGGCGCCTTTCCCTCGACGGTCTTGGCAGAGGGCGACTACCTCGTCTTCGCCAAGCAGGGCGAACAGGTCTTCAATCGCGAGTTCCAGGTGAGCGCCGGTTCGGCCCGCGAGATCGAGGTTCTCACCGCCGTCTATTAGCCGGCCACCGATGTGCCTGCACCGGACAATATGACACTTTTGACCATTGAAGCCGCGCTCTCAAAGGCCCAGATTGAGGCGGCAACCCGGGGATGAACAAGATGCTCTCCACCATGTCGACCAACCACCGTCTTGGCGCCCTGGCATTGGCCTGCCTGCTCGGCGTGGCCCTGCCCGCGACACCGGCGCTGGCCCAAAAGACGAAGACCAAGCCCGCGCCCGCCGCCGAGGCCAGCACCTCTGCTCCAACCACCACGACCAGCGTCGACATCCCCACCATTGATGCCGTTGCGGCCAATATGGATGAGGCCACGCTGCGGGCCGTCTTCTCGGGCGAACTGGTGGATAATGCCGACGCGCTGGCCGGGCTGACGGCCACCAGCATCACCATCCCCGAAATTACCCTCAACGTCGAGGTCACGGCAGAGGGCAAGACCACCGACAGCACGGTAACCTGGCATGATATCATCCTCAGTGACGTCGTCGATGGCGTCGCCGCCTCCGTCACCATGTCCGGCACGACCGTCACGACAAGTGCGGACGCCAACGGCGACTTTGGCGCCCTGTCGGCCAGCCAGGTCGACATTGGCGGGCTGCTGGGCCTCTATGGCCTCGTCGATGGCCAAGGCCAGACCGAGATGCAGACGCTCTATACCGATTTCAGCTTTGACGGCGGCAGCTTCACCGCGCCCGAGATGAGCTGCAACTTTGGCGCCGTCACGGCCGCCGAGTTCCGCGGCCGCCCGATCAAATCGTCCTTTGGCGAGATCGTGGCGCTGTTCGATGCGCTCGAGGCCCCGGCGGACGATCCGTCGCCTGAGCTGATCGGCAAGGCCATGCAGCTTTATGCAGATGTGCTGACCGCTTTTGAATCCTCGCCGGTAGAGTTTGAGGGCTTCGACTGCTCGGGTGTCGACGAAGACGACAACCCAGTCGATTTCTCGGTCGCCAGCATGACCATGGGCGGCATGAGCCCGGGGATCTATCCAGCAATTGACATGACCGGCATGGATATAGCCGTTGGCGAGGACGGCACCATCAGCATCGGTACACTCAGCTTCAAGCCGATCGACCTGTCAGCGCCGATTGCCGCCATCCAGGCCGCGCCCGACGCGCTTGACGAGAGCTGGTTTGCTGACAATGCCCGGTCGCTAATCCCGGCCTTTGCCGGCTTCTCGATCGGTGATGTCGCCATCGACGTGCCAGATCCCGATCTTGCTGATGGCCGTATAATTGCCAGCGTCGGCAGCTTCGATCTGGCGCTGTCGAACTATGTCAACGGCATCCCGAGCTCCCTCGACACCAGCGCCAGCAACATCGTCCTGGAAATCCCGGCCACATCGCCAGACGAACAGCTGCAGACGCTGCTGGCGCTGGGTCTGACCTCCATCGACGCCGGCTTTGCCATCAATGCCAGCTGGGACGAGACCACCAGCACCATTGCCATCAACGAGGTGTCCCTGACCGGCGCCGACCTCGCGACGGTTTCGCTGGCCGGCACCATCAACAATGCCACCGCAGCGCTTTTCGACAACGACGAGAATGCGATGTTGGCCGCGGCCATGGGCATGGCGCTGGGCAACCTCAAGCTCGATATCGAGGACGCCGGCCTGACCGACATCATCCTGTCCATTGCCGCCGCCGAGCAGGGCACCGATGCGGCCACCTTGCGCCCCGTCTTTGCTGGCCTGGCCGAAGGCACGGTGATCGGCATGCTGGCCGGGGCCGCCGAGGCCCAGCAGGTCGGCACGGCGGTCAGCGCCTTTGTCAGCGGCAAGGCAACGAGTCTGTCCATTGGCCTGACGGCCAAGCAATTGCCCGGCTTGGGCATGATGGATTTCATTGCAGCCGAAGAGGACCCAACCGTCCTGCTCGACAAGGTCACTTTCGACGCAACCAATTGATCCGGTGGGGCCGCTGACAGCGGCTTCGCCATAAGCTGTGACGTGGCGCTGGCGGCCGTCTGGCGGTGTCGCCTTGACCCTACCGGCGACTACAGGCGATGGTAGCGGCGATACCATGCGACGAAATTGGCGACACCCTTGTCGATCGGCGTACGCGGCACCGATCCGATCAACTGCTGCAGCAGGGTGGTGTCGGCTGCCGTCATCAGCGGATCGCCCGCCTGCACCGGCAGCATTCTGTAGTCAGCCTTCTGCCCGACAGCGGCCTCGATGGCGCGCACGAAATCCATCAATTCTTCCGAATGCCCGCCGGCCAGGTTGACCACGCGATAGGGCGCGACCGGAGATAGCGTATCCCCCGATACCGGCTGGCCACGCACCGGCGCCAACGGCACCAGCCGCATGACGGCCTCGATCAGGTCATCAACATATGTGAAATCCCGCCGCATCTCGCCCTGGCCATAGATTTCGATGGAGCGGCCCCCAAGGATCGCGGCGACGAACTTGAACAGCGCCATATCCGGCCGACCCCATGGGCCATAGACGGTAAAGAACCGCAGCATGGTGGTGGGAATGTCGAACAGGTGCGCATAGGAATGCGCCATTGCCTCATTGCTCTTCTTGGTTGCCGCATAGAGCGAGATCGGCGCGTCAGCCGCATCCAACTCGGAAAAGGGCATCTTGGTATTGCCGCCATAGACCGAACTGGTTGAGGCCGCCAGGAAATGCACCGGCTTGTGCGCCCGTACCGCCTCGAGCAGATTGGCCGTGCCCACCAGGTTTGAGCTGATATAGCTCTGCGGCTGCTCGATGCTGTAGCGCACCCCGGCCTGAGCCGCCAGATGCACGACGACCTCGGCCTCCGCCCGACGCAGCGAGTCGGTCAGCAGCGCGGCATCCTCCAGGCGACCCTCAACGGTCGTGAACCCCGGTGCCGCCGCCAGTTCGGCCAGGCGCGCCCGCTTGAGGGTGATGTCGTAATAGTCGGTTACCCCGTCAAAGCCGGTAACCTCATGCCCCCCGTTGAGAAACCGGCGGGCCAGATGGTACCCGATGAAGCCGGCGGTTCCGCTGATAAATATCTTCAAGGCAAACTCTTTTCAGGTCGGCGCGACACCAGCACATCGCGTTGCGTTGACAAACGGGCGGGACCGCTCACGCCGACCCACCCTGACCGCATCAGTCTATTCGGCGGCCTCTGTCAGGGCGTTCAGGCCGCTCGAGCCGACTGGCCGACCCACGCTGTAATACTCAAAGCCGTGCCTGGTGACGTCTTCAGCATTATAGACGTTGCGCAGGTCCACCAGCACCGGGGTTTTCATTGCCGTCTTCATCCTGGCTAGGTCGAGCGAACGGAACTCATTCCACTCTGTCACTAGCACCAGCGCATCGGCGTTGTCGGCAGCCGCATAGGAACTGCCGACATACTCGACATGGTCGATCAAGCGGCGAGCGGCTTCCATGCCATGCGGATCATAGGCCACCACGCGGGCACCCTTGTCGAGCAGGCCCTGGATGATGTCGATGGACGGCGCCTCCCGCATGTCGTCGGTATTCGGCTTGAAGGTCAGGCCCAGCACGCCGATCGTCTTGCCGCGCACATCGCCGCCACAGGCCGCTATCACCTTGCGCGACATGGCCCGCTTGCGCTGGTCATTGATCGACACCGTGGTCTCGACCAGACGCATCGGGCTGCCGAAATCCTGGGCGATCTTGACCAGTGCCAGCGTATCCTTGGGAAAGCACGAGCCGCCATAGCCGGGGCCCGCATGCAGGAATTTCGAGCCAATCCGGTTATCCAGCCCGATGCCGCGCGAAACTTCCTGCACATTGCCGCCGGCAGCCTCGCACAGGTCGGCAATTTCGTTGATGAAGGTGATCTTCATGGCCAGGAAGGCATTTGCCGCATACTTGATCAGCTCGGCCGTGCGCCGGTTGGTGAACATCAGCGGCGACTTGTTGAGATAGAGCGGGCGATAGACTTCGGTCATCACCGAACGGGCGCGCTCGTCCTCGATGCCCACCACAATGCGATCGGGGCGCTTGAAGTCGTCGATCGCCGCGCCTTCGCGCAAGAATTCCGGATTGGAGACCACCGCCACGTCGGCTGCCGGGTTGGTGCTGGAAATGATGTGGGCGACCTCGTCGCCGGTGCCGACGGGCACGGTCGACTTGGTCACGACCACGGTAAAGCCAGACACCGCGTTGGCCACTTCTTGGGCCACCGCATGGACATAGCTCAGATCGGCATGGCCGTCTCCGCGGCGCGATGGTGTGCCAACGGCAATGAACACGACTTCTGCAACCGGCACGGCTTTCTTGAGATCAGTGGTGAATGACAGGCGTCCTGAATCAACATTGGCCTTCACCAGCTCGCTCAGACCGGGCTCATAGATCGGTATTTCGCCGAGCTTGAGGGCATCTATCTTGCGCTCGTCCGTATCGATACACATCACGTCATGCCCGAAGTCGGCAAGACAGACACCAGTAACCAGACCAACATAACCCGAACCAACAATGGCTATTTTCATGGGAGCAGCACCCTCAATCTAAGACCTGCACAATAGCGGGAACCGCTATGAAAGTCGTGCTTTTAACAAGCTGCCCAAGTCATGACCTATTTCCATGATTAATGCTGCTTCCAAGCCATGACAATAACACATTTGGTCAGCGCAGCACGTGCCAATTGCCTCGGTCCTAACGCCTGCTTGTAGGCCCACTCACTGGGCGTCGGGCGGCACGCCGCCCCGCAGTCGCTTGATGCCCGAGCGGATCGACTTGCCATCCAGTCGCCTTCGCTTGGACGCCAATGTCGGCCGCGTCGCCACCCGGAACTTGGGCACATGCGAGCCGGCCACCAGCAGCGCCACCAGCTTCTCGAGCGCATCGGCGCGGTTCGTCGGCTGGTCGCGATGCGAATTGGCGGTGATGACGATGACCCCGGCCTTGGTCAACCGCTTGCCCGCCAACACCGCCACACGCCGCTTCATTGCCTCGGGGATGGACGGGGAGTTTTCCAGGTCAAAGCGCAGCTGCACCGCGCTCGAGACCTTGTTGACATTCTGTCCACCCGGCCCGGCCGAGCGCACGAAGGTCTCCTCGATCTCGCTCGGGTCGATGGAGACGGAGCGGGTAATGACGATGGGATCAGCCATGTCCCGCTCCTTGCTTGTTAACTGCGCAACCGTCCGGCGTAGATGATCTCGCCTTCGTGGATGATCAGGCCCTTCATGGTCGCCTTGTACTTGCCCTCGACCGCGGTCTTTTCGATCCAGCCCTTTTCCAGCATACGGGCAAAGACCTTTTCCCCCACATCCTTGAAGTCATCGGGACCGAGCGCATTGTCCTCACCCATATGGGTGATGACCTTGATCTCGCGGTTGGATGGACGCAGCGGCATGGCTCAGGCCGCCTTTGCCTTGAGGTCAGGCGGGGTCGCCTCGGCCATGAGCGCCACCAGGGCATCCATGAACGGCTCGACCTTCTGGCCCTCGGTGCCCAGGCGACGGACCGAAACGGTCCCCTCCTCGGCCTCGCGCTTGCCCACCACGAACATCAGCGGCACCTTGCCGACGGAGTGCTCGCGCACCTTGTAGTTGATCTTCTCGTTACGCACGTCGAGCTCGGCCCGGATCCCGGCGGCCTTGAGCTGGCGGACCAGCTTTTCGGCATAGTCGTCGGCTTCCGAGACGATGGTCGCCACCACCACCTGGGTCGGGGCCAGCCACATCGGCATCCGCCCGGCATAGTTCTCGATCAGCATGCCGATGAAGCGCTCCAGCGATCCCAGGATCGCCCGGTGCAGCATCACCGCATACTGGCGCGAGCCGTCCTCGGCGATATAGGTCGCGTCGAGCCGCTCGGGCAGCACATAGTCGAGCTGCAGCGTGCCTACCTGCCAGCTGCGGCCGATGGCATCTCTAAGGTGGAATTCGAGCTTGGGCGCATAAAAGGCGCCCTCTCCCTCGGCGATCTCGAAGTCATAGCCGGTGGCGCGCAGGGCATCGCCCAGCGCCTTCTCGGCCGCATCCCAGCGCTCGATGGTGCCGCCGAACTTTTCCGGCCGCGTCGCCAGCTTGATGACCACATTGTCAAAGCCCATATGGCCATAGACCGAATAGAGCAGATGCACGAAATGCTCGGTCTCGCTCTGGATCTGGTCTTCGCGGCAGAAGATATGCGCGTCGTCCTGGGTCATCTGCCGCACGCGCATCAGCCCGTGCAGCGCGCCATGCGCCTCGTTGCGGTGGCAGCAGCCGAATTCGGCCATGCGCAGCGGTAGATCGCGATAGCTCTTGATGCCCTGGTTGAAGATCTGCACATGCGCCGGGCAGTTCATCGGCTTGAGCGCCATCAGGTCGCCCTTGCCGCTGAGCACCGGACCTTCATCCTCGGTCCCGGGCACCTCGTCGGGCACCACGAACATGTTCTCGCGATACTTGCCCCAGTGGCCCGACTGCTCCCAGAACTTGGAGCTCATCAGCTGCGGCGTTTTCACTTCCTGATAGCCCGACGAGTTCAGGCGCCGCCGGATATAGGCTTCCATCTGGTTGTAGAGCACATAGCCCTTGGGGTGCCAGAACACACTCCCCTGCGCTTCGGGCTGGAAGTGGTAGAGGTCCATTTCCTGGCCGATCTTGCGGTGGTCGCGCTTTTCCGCCTCTTCCACCATATGCAGATAGGCATCGAGCTCTTCCTTGGTCGCAAAGGCAGTGCCGTAGATGCGGCTCAGCACCGGATTGTTGCTGTCGCCACGCCAATAGGCACCGGCCACCTTGGTCAGCTTGAATGCCATGCCGACATCCTTGACCGAGCGCATATGCGGGCCACGGCACAGGTCGATCCACTGACCCTGCTTGTACATCTTGAGCGACTGGTCGGCCGGAATAGCATCGACCAGCTCGACCTTGAAGTTCTCGCCACGCGCGGCAAAGAAATCCTTGGCCTGGTCGCGGCTCCAGATTTCCTTGGTGAACACGGCACCACGATCGATGATCTCGGCCATCTTCTTTTCGATGGCCGGGAAGTCCTCTTCCGAGAACGGCGCTTCGCGCTTGAAGTCGTAATAGAAGCCGTTCTCGATCACCGGGCCGATCGTCACCTGCGTATCGGGCCACAGTTCCTGTACCGCCTCGGCCAGCACATGCGCGGCGTCGTGGCGGATCAGCTCCAGCACATCCTTGGAGCCGCTGTCACGCGTCACGAATTCGATCTTGCCATCGGCCTCCGGCGCGTCACTCAGATCGCTGAGCACGCCGTTCCAGCGCATGGCCACCGTCTTCTTGGCCAGGCTCTTGGAGATGCCTTCGACGATGGTGGTCCCGGTGGTGCCGCGCGGATAGTCGCGAGCTGCACCGTCGGGAAACGTCACCTTGATCGTCATTTTGGATCTCCAGAAATTGGGGTCAGGCCGCAATTATTGCGGCAAGGGTGCCTCTCTAGCATGGTTTCCGCCTATTTCCAGTATGGGCATTCGGCCACCAAACGACTATATTTGGTCCATGAGCGAAAACACCGTTGACCTGCAATCCATTGCCCGGCAGTTGGAGCGCGTTCTCGACGAGCAACGTCTGCTCCGCCGTGAGATGGATGACGTGCGTTCCGTGGTTGTGGGGCTGGCGGATCAAAACCTCCGTCTCGACCGCCATATGACCAACATGCAGGCCGACCTGGAATTGATGATCAAGTCAGAAATCGGCGGCCGCATGTCGAATGTGGAGAACCGGCTGGAGGCGCGCACCGATCGCCGGATCGAAGAACTCCTGGAGCGGATTGGCCAACCCTCACCCTAGCTATTTCCAGCGCCCATAAGTCCATGGGCGATACCAGCGCGCGCCGGCAGGAATACTCTCCGGCACCGGATCATAGCCATCCGTCCCGCCCGGGCGGCAGCGCACGAACCGCGCCAGCCCTATCCAGCCGCCCGGCCAGAAGCCGAACTTCCAGATCGCGTCGCCGGTATATTCCGAACAGCTGGGCAGGTGTCGGCAGGTGCGGCCGGCAAAGGCCGACAGCGTGTAGCGGTAAATGGTGATGAGCAGCACGGCCACGATCTTGAACGGCAGATCGACGATGCGCCAGAAGGCGGCACTGAATCGATCCATCACCGCACCGCCGCAAGTGATTCTGCGGACTCGGCTTTTTCGATTGCCGCAACCACTGCATCAAATACCAGCAGCGTTGACATGTGCCGCGCCGGATAGTCACGCACCGGCTCAAGAAAGCCCAGATCGCTCCACTTGCCGCCGGGTGGCGCGCCATTTTCCTTGAGCATGGCATGCATCTGCACCCGCAGCTCGCGGAACGCCGCCACCGGCGTACCGACAACCTCCCGCGCCACCACGGCAGCCGACGTCTGCCCCAGGGCACAGGCGGAGACCGCATGGCCATAAGCCGTGATGACGCCGTCAGTGATGGCCAGATCGACCTCCACCACCGAACCGCACACCCGGCTCACCTTGCGCGCCGAACCGTCCGGATCGATCAGCCGAGGTGGTTGCTGGGCATTACCCGCAAGATCAAGTATCTTCTGAGAATAGAGATCGCTGAGTTCCATCAACCAAACAATTCTGTTTCTTGTCGCCCTTGGCGCCGCTCCTTATATAGGGGCTCGCAGGCGAAGTGTCAGGTTGTTGTGCCCACTGGTCCAATATCGGGGCATCCGCGTACCAAAGGCCTCACGCAAAGGAGCCGCCCCATGGATGCCCGACCCACGCCGCTCGGCGCCGTTCTTTCTTCCACTGCCGCCATTGCCCGCCCCACCCAGGACGAGGCCGAAGCGGCGGTACGCACGCTGATCGCCTGGGCCGGTGATGACCCGACCCGCGAGGGTCTGCTCGAAACCCCTGCCCGCGTGACCCGGGCCTATGGCGAGCTCTTCGCCGGTTATGGCCAGGATGCCGGTACGGTGCTCTCCAAGACGTTCAAGGATGTCGGCGGCTATGACGATATCGTCCTGGTGCGCGACATCCCATTCAATTCCCACTGCGAGCACCACATGGTGCCCTTTGTCGGCAAGGTGCACATTGCCTATCTGCCGCATGACGGCGTGGTGGGCCTGTCCAAGCTGGCGCGGCTGGTGGAGGTTTTCGCCCGTCGCCTGCAGACCCAGGAAAACCTGACCGCGCAGATCGTCGACGCCATCAACGAACATCTCAACCCGCGCGGCACCGCTGTCATGCTCGAAGCCGAACATATGTGCATGTCCATGCGCGGCGTCCGCGCGCATGGCGCCTCCACCATCACCCACCGCTTCACCGGTGTCTTCGCTGAAGACCGCGTCGAGCAGGATCGTTTCCTGGCGATGATCGGCAAGCGCTGAGCCCACTGGATCAACCGGCGGGGCGGCGCTAGAAGGATGCCATGACCATTTCCTTTGCCGACCCCGCCGCCCTCAGTCACGAGCAGCTTGAAGAAGGCACGGCCTTCGCCCCCCGTTTTGACGCGGCGGGCCTTGTCACCGTCGTCACCGTCCAGGCCGGCAGCAATGCCGTGCTCATGCTGGCGCACATGAATGCGCAGGCGCTGTCGCTGACGCTGCAAACCGGCATCGCCCACTATTGGTCGCGCTCGCGCGGCAAGCTCTGGAAAAAGGGCGAGACCTCCGGCGAACTGCAGGAGGTGGTTGAACTGCGCACCGATTGCGACCAGGACGCCATTGTCCTCGTGGTTAACCAGACCGGCCGCGGCGCCGCCTGCCATACCGGCCGCCAGTCCTGCTTCTACCGCCGCGCCATCCTGGCCGATGGCGTCGCCACACTCGAAGACACCGGCTTGCCGCGCCTGTTCGATCCCGCTGCAGTCTATGCCGGCAAGCCCTAGCTGCGCCGCTCGAACAGCCCGACCAGCAGGAACCCGGCAATAAAGCCGCCCAGATGCGCCTGCCACGCCACGGCCACGTCGGCCCCGGTAAAGATCGGCAGCAGCGGTACGGCGGCGTTCAGCACCACCCAGATCAGCACGAAGGTGCGCGTGCGCGAATCGCGCCAGGCGTCCGCAAGACTGGCAAGTTTGCGACCGACGACGACGCGCTGCCCGGTTTCGGGGTGCTCGGCGACAATCACCGGTTGGAAAATGAACCGCACCGCCGCACCGGTCAGCCCCGAGACGCCGCCAGAGGCGCCGATCAGATAGGCGCCCGAATAGAGCGAGGTTGCGGCAAACAGCGCCGCGCCCGCCGCCGCGCAGACAAAGAACAGCGCCAGCATCGGCCCTGCCCCATAGCGCCGGACCACCGGCGTGGCGAAAATGGCGAACCACACCGCGTTGAACAGCAGATGATCCCAGCCGCCATGCAGCAGCGCATGGGTGAACGGCGTCCACAGCAGCGGCACGCCCAGGGTCGGATCACTGAATGCCGCCACGATGCGCAGCGGTTGGAAGGCAAACCAGAACATCAGCTGCCGCAACCCGTCCGGGTTAAGAACCAGGGTTGATGCCAGGTGAATCGCCACCAGCACGCCGATCATCGCCGTCACCGAGCCCGGCAACAGGAATACCGGCTCGCGCCCGGCAGGCGGGGCATTGTCCGGCGACGACCCTTGTTCAGACATCACTTCTCTCCGACTCGCTGGCAGGCTGCGGCTTCCAATCTTCTTTTCCACATTGGGACACCCACGTTAACCTTAACTATTGTTTAAGAGCGCTTTTGCCGTGGGGTTTTGCGAATGTCGCCATACCGCAGAAGCGTTCCATCAGGGGGAACGTCGATGCACGTATGGCGGGTCAAGCAACATGCAAAAGACGAGCACCAAGACGCTCTATGACTATTGGAACTCCATCCGCGGGTCGCGCAGCGCGCCCGAACGGAAGGACATCGACCCCACGCAGATCCGCGAGGCCCTGGCCAATACGTTCATTCTGGAGCTCGATGAGGGCGACAAGTTCTCCTTCCGGCTGGCCGGCTCGCACTTGTGCACCAGCTATTGCCGTGAACTCAAGGGCCGCTCGTTCTCCGGGCTCTGGCACGAACGCGATGGCGATGCCATGGAGACCCTGATACGCGCCGTCACCGAAGACCACGCCGTGGCTTTGGTCACCTTCCAGGGCACCACTGCCCTGCACACCAAGGTGAGCTTTGAAACCATCCTGATGCCGCTGCGCCACAACGGCTCGACCCATACCCGCCTGCTCGGCGCCATGACGTCGCTTGACGAGCCCTATTGGCTCGGCGTGCAGCCCATCATGGAACAGCGGATTACCGGCCTGCGCCTGATCTGGCCTGATGACATCGCGGTGCAGGACAAGGTGCGCGAAGTCGCCACCAATGTCGGCCCGGACACCGGCTATGCCAACCACACCGCCCCCATGGCCATGCCCGCCATGGTGTTCGGCCGCACGGCCCGCCGCTATGCCCATCTGGCCGTTATTGACGGGGGCCGTCAGTAAGCACAATGCCAAGCTGCACCCGACAATTTGCGCGGCATTTGCTGCGCAAACCGGGGCGCGGCAGAACCTTGCGTTAACCAAGACCGGCTAGTCTGCGCTCCACACCAAACGGGTTGGCAGCCAGATGCTCAGCGACGATCTACCCTCTCCCCAGTTCGTTGCCCCCGCCCGCACCGTTGCAACTGCCGGCAAGTACCAGCGCGTCAAAGTCTCTATTCTCGGCCGCTACATGCTGGCCGACCGTCGGGAATTTCCCTGCCAGGTTCTGGCCATGTCACCCGGTGACGCCGTCGTCATTGCCCCGGCGGCAGGTGGCGTTGGCGAAAAGGTCATCGCCTATATCGATTCCATCGGTCGCATTGAAGGCACCATCCTCAGCCAGATCGACGGCGGTTTCGTCATGGACCTGGCAGCCTCGCCGCGCAAGCGCGACAAGATGGCCGCGCAACTGACCTGGCTGGCCAACAAGGATGTCCTCGATCTGCCCGAGGACCGTCGGCACGAACGTGTCGTCCCAGATATTCGACACTCCACGGTCGTTCTCGACGATGGCCGGCGCTACAACTGCAAGATCATCGACATTTCGCTGTCCGGCGCCGCCATCGAACTTGATGTGCGACCGGCCATGGGCACCAATATCACCCTGGGCCGCATGCGGGCCCGCGTCGCCCGCCATTTCCAGAACGGCGTCGCGGTTGAATTCATCTCCGCCCAGGAAATGCTCACCGTCGTCCAGCAGAACCTCCGCATGCACTGACCGGCGATCCGTGACATTGGAGCCATACCACTGTTCCGTCGTCAGAAATCCGATTACGACAGTGCCATGACACTCAACCTGCGCCCGCTTCTGCTGCTCCTGCTGGGTCTGGCCTGCCTCGCCAGCGCTCTCGCTCTCGCCCAACCTGCCCGTGCTGATGGCCGGGCCGACTGGCAGGGTTATTCCTGGCAGAAGTTCGCCATTGCCAGTTGCCTGCCGGCCGGATCGACCCTCGTCTGCCCCGCCTATCACCAGAAATGGGACTGGAAACGCCACCAGTGGGTGGATATCGCCATCGCCATCGGCACCCAGGCCGGGCGACTAAATCTCAGCCAGCAACTGACCAATCGCGATCCGCGTGACGATGACGATGTCTGCGTCACCATGCTAGTCCTCGATGCCGCGGGGCGCACCATCCTCGCCCATCACCAGAACTGGCATTCACGTCCCGGCACCGTGATGCAGGACGACTTTGTCCTGCGCTCCGGAAATCTCGCCGCAGCCGCCTCTGTTCACATCGGCTCCAAGCAGTGCCGAAAAGGCAGCCACCAGGACGATGCTGTCCATGCCGCCGTGCTCGCCGGAATCGCCCCCTGAGCCGGCCTGCCTAAGTGCTTGGCCCGCATGGTTAACTGGCCCATAATCAAGTCGATAAAACACGCATAAAAACTACACGGCAGTTTTCGGATCAGGGCAAGCCGCCCTCTCTAACGTGGTCTCCATCAGGGAGATCGCGCCATGCACATCAACAATCGGGGACTGGGAGCCGCACTGCTGGGTGCCTTCATGGCAGTCGCAGCACTGGCCTCGCCGAGCCAGGCCTTCGACACGACCAATATTGCCTTTGTACAGACCAATGCCGGCACCACCAGCATTCCTGTCGGACACGCCGTGTTCTGCCAGAGCCGCCCCGAGGAATGCCGAGCCAATGCCCAGGTCGTCCCGGCGGTCGGCCTGACTGACACGCTGTGGCAGCAATTGCTCATGGTCAATGCGCAGGTCAACGGCGCCGTCGTGCCCGTGACCGACCAGGATCTCTACCAGACCACCGAATTCTGGACCTATCCGAACGGCTATGGCGATTGCGAAGACTATGCCCTGGCCAAGCGCCGCGACCTGATCAATGCCGGCTGGCCTGCCAGCGCGCTGCTGCTGGCCGTGGTCAAGCAGGCCAATGGTGAGGGTCACGCCGTGCTCATGGTGCGCACCGACCGTGGCGATCTCGTACTCGACAACCAGATCGGCTCAGTCGATCTGTGGAATGCCACCCCCTACCAGTTCATCAAGCGCCAGTCCCAGGCCAATGCCGGCCAGTGGGTCGACATGATCGACAACCGCGAAGTGGTCGTTGCCACCGCCGGAATCAACTAGCGCTCTACCGGTTCCGGACCCCGCCCCAAGACTAACCCTGATAGGGGTCTGATGAATGAGGCCAGCACCGCAAAAGCGATGCTGGCCTCATTAATTTCGCTGCATCAGCCCCGCCGGGTCACGCCCGGTGGCAGATGCGCCTAGTAGCGCAGGGCGACATAGGCGCCCATGAACATCAGGCCGGTGATGAACGCCCAGCCAAAGGCCACCACGGCCGACACCATGGCAGAGGTCATCGAGAGCGTGCCGCCCTTTTCCTGCCGCCAGCCGAGCTGCAGCATGATGTAGGGGCCGCAGACAAAGCTCATGGCCAGGTTGCCCATCGAGCCCAGGAAACTCCTGCCGTCATAGCGCAGCATGGCCTGCTGGTTGCCCAGCCATTGATAGAGATGCGTCCCTGCCCCCGAGATGCAGAGCCCCACGGCGATCAAGTACAGTGGTAGCAATTCCTTGAACATGCCGATCAGCCCCATCATTCGGCGCAATGTGCGAGCGCCCAAATTAACCCTTCATTAAGCATATTGGCTGCCCAATCAGCTGTCACCTCCCCTCACTGAATCTGGTTAATGCACGCAATGAAATCGCAACCCGCCCCGGTGGCCGGCGGCAACGCCCATCATGGTCTGGCCTACAACATGGCGGGCATCGCGGTTCTGGTTCTGCTGCTGGCCGTGGGCGCGGCTTATCTGGTCGACGAACTCGGCCGCGGCGCGCGGGCCGCCATGCCCGGCCTGGCCGACGGCGATCCGGTCACCCAGACCATTTCGGGGCGCGAACTGGCCATTCCCACTAGTTGGTTCCGCTTTGGCGAGCAGATCCGCAACGGCTTCACCGATCAGATCGATCTGCGCCTGATGCTGACCACCGCCGACGGCGCTGTACTGCCCGTCGACGTGACGCTGCTGCCGCGCAGTCGTGCCCGTACCAGCGCCAGCCTGCTCGACGGGGTCTATCTGCATCAGTTCAGCACCGAGACCTTGGGCGGCGTGGCCGGCCTCGTCGGCAAGCCGATGCTGCAGCGCAACGGCTATGTGGGCGAGAGCGTCTGGTATGACGCGCTGTCACCCAATCCGTTCGTGGCCAAATGTCTGGATGCTGTGGAAGTGGGGGGAGCGGGCCAGTGCGTGCGCACCGTCTACCTGCCCAGCGGCATTGCCGCCATCTATGCCTTTGACGCCACGGTTCTGCAATCGTGGCGCCTGTTTGATGCCGGCATGGAGCTCTGGCTCACCCGCATCGGCGCCTATTGAGCTTTATTCGATGTCTTCCAGATCGATATCCAGGATCGACATGTTGAAGATGTAGGACTTGTCGCCGTCCTCGTCATCGGCATGGATCAGACCGATCGACTCATCGCCGATATAGACCTCGACCGAATCGTCGAGCTTGTGACGCGGGCGCACATCGATCTTGGGATTGTTGAACTTCACCTGCAGGAACTTCTGCAGCTTGATGATCTCGGGTTGGTTCACTGTCGATGTCCTGCTGATTTGGGTTAAGCCGGCAATCTAGCCACCACCGCCTGTCACACAACCCCTGTTGGGCGCCATTTTAGCGGTGACAACCGGCAGCCCGGCCTTGCAGCTCTAGCCGTTCATATCGTGTACCAGCACCATCTGGTCCATCACCAGCGCCGGCTGGGCGCAACCGGCTTCACCAATCACCTTGGCGGGCACACCGGCCACCGTCACGCGGGGCGGCACTTCCTTGAGTACCACCGATCCGGCGCCGATACGCGAGCAATCGCCGATTCGGATATTGCCCAGCACCTTGGCGCCGGCCCCGATCAGGACGCCATTGCCGATCTTGGGATGCCGGTCCTGGTCGGACTTGCCGGTGCCACCCAGCGTGACGCCCTGCAGCAGCGAGACGTTGTCGCCCACCACCGCGGTCTCGCCGATCACCAGCCCGGTGCCATGGTCGAGCATGATGCCCTTGCCAATCACCACGGCCGGATTGATATCGACCTGAAAAACCTGGCTGGAGCGGCTCTGCAAATAGAGTGCAAAGTCGCGGCGACCGGCCTTGAACAGGGCATGGGCAAAGCGGTGCGTCTGGATCGCTTGGTAGCCCTTGAAGAACAGCAGCGGTTCGACGGCGCGGTGGCACGCGGGGTCGCGCTCCAGCGTCGCTGCCAGGTCGACCCGCGCATTGGTACCGATCTCGGGAAACTGCACCAGGATCTCGGCAAACGCCTGCCGGATCAGGTCGGACGAGACATCGGCATGGTCGAGACGCGCCGCCAGCCGATGCGCCAGTGCCTGTTCGAAGGTGTCATGGTTGAGCACCGAGGAGATCGCCATATTGGCCAGCGACGGCTCGGCCTCGACGATCTGTTGCGCGCCCGCCCGTACGGCCGCCCATACCGGATCCACCGATGTGATCTCCGCCGTGGTCTTGGACGCTGTCTTGGCGTTGGTGGGCATGGCGCGGCTCCGCTTCATCGTGGTCTAGCGATATAGGCTATTTTGTACTCCAAGACAAAGCTTCGGCGTGCAGTTTGGTTCACGAATGGCTGTTCGCGGGAAAAGTCCTGCCCAGAAACGCCAGTCCGGCCGCCTTGAACGCCCTGTCGCCGGTCGCGCGCATATGGTCCCGCTTGGGGATCACATAGGCCTCGCCCTGCGGCAGCAGTTCAGCCAGCGGCTCGGGTGCGCCCGCCATGCTGTCGGCCTCGCCCACCGCCACCAGCGCGGGCACATTGATGCGCCGCACGTCGGCCCGTGCCATCGGCTCGCGCGAGGTTTCCATGCAGGCCGCCAGCGCTTCCCGGTCGGATTTGGTATGGTCGGCAAAGATACGGAACTGCCGCGCCGTCGGATGCGTCAGCCCCTCCAGCGCAGGCGCCCGCAACCCGGCTATGATATCATTGCCGTCGCTGAGCCCGTTGATCAGGTTCATCCCCATGCCGCCCAGAATCAGGCAGGCAACGCGCTCTTTATGGCCGAACGCCATGAAGGCGGCGATCCGCGCGCCCATCGAATAGCCCAGCACGGCCGCCTTTTCGATCCCCAGGTGATCGAGCAGCGCCACGGCGTCCCCCGACATGTCCTGCGGGTGATAGCGCTCCGGGTCATGCGGCTTGTCCGAGGCGCCATGCCCGCGATTGTCCAGCGTGATCGCCTGATAGCCGGCCCCAACTAGCGTCTCCACCCAGCCGACATCGATCCAGTTGACCTTGCCGCTCGAGGCAAAGCCGTGAATGCACAATACCGGCGGCCCCGCGCCGGCGATCTCGTAGCTCAGGGTCAGGCCGTCATTTACAAAAGTGGGCATGTCTCTCACCAGGTGCGGCATAGGCGCGCCGAAACGCCCAGTTCGCGGCTTTGGCGTGCGAAATCAAGTGCCGATTGGTTTGCGCAAGCCTTCCCTTGCCTTCGGCCTTGCACTAAGGTCCGGCCAAATCAATCACCGCTCCGGGTTCTTTGCGATGGCACACGGCACTACGCCTCATTTCCACAATACCGAAGGTCTCCGCCAGATCGAGATCGGGTCCAAGGAATTCCAGTGCATCGGTGCCCTGCCGCCCTTCGATCACCCGCACATCTATCTCGACATGGGCAAGGACAGCGAAATCGTCTGCCCCTATTGCTCGACCCATTACGTGTTCAACTCCCGCCTGGAAGCTGGCACCTCCAGCCCCCTTTCGGCCATCTACCGGGCCGAAGCAGCCTGAAATTGAGCTGACTGACATGCCGGGCACCGACCAGGTCTATTTTGTCGCTGGCGCGGGCATTGCCGGCCTCACTCTGGCCCTGGCGCTCGCCAAGTTCGGCGCCACCGTCGTGGTGCTGGAGCGCCATGCCATGATCTCCGAATTCGGCGCCGGCCTGCAGATCAGCCCCAATGCGCGCCACGTGCTTGACCAGCTCGGCCTCGACGCCGCCCTTGCCGCGGTCAGCCTGGAGCCCACGGGCATCGACATCTACCCCTATGGCCGCCCCACGCCCTTGGTAACCCTGGCTTTGGGCGAGCCGATGCGGCAGCGTTTCGGCGCGCCCTATGTGGTCATGCATCGCGCCGACCTGGTCGATACGCTCTACAAGGCCACAAGGCGCTTCGCCAATATCGATATCCTGTTCGGCGTGCGCAACTGGGACGTGGTCTCCCATGCCAATGGCGTGACAGTCTCCATCGACGAGGCCGGCGGCCAGACCCGTACCAGCCGCGGCCGCGCCTTCATCGGCGCCGATGGCGTCCATTCCCAGACACGCCGCGCCCTGCTTGAGGGTCCGTCGGCGCAGGACGGCAACCGTATCGCCTGGCGCACCCTGCTGCCGGCCGATTCGCTTGCCGGCCAGATCGCCCTTGATCGCGTCTCGGTCCTATTTGCCCCCACCTATCACATCGTGTGCTACCCCTTGCCGCACCGCGGACAGGTCAATATTGCCCTTTTCGCCAGACCGGTTCCCGGCGCGGCGAGCAGCGCCCAGCCGCTGCGGCAGGGACCTGTCGACAGCCCCCGCATCGCTGCCATTCTGGGGGCGGCAGCCGGCGACGGCTGGACCCCCTGGCCCCTGTTCACCGTGCAGGCAGCAGAATGGCACAGGGGCAATATCGGCCTGATCGGCGACGCCGCCCACGCCATGGTGCCGTTCCAGGCCCAGGGCGCCGCCATGGGCATCGAAGACGCGGCCGTGCTGGCGCCGCTGCTGGTCAACACCCCCCGCGCCGAGGACGCCTTGGCCCACTATCAGCAGGCGCGTCACTCCCGCGTTACCCGCGTCGCCCGGACCAGCGCCACCAATGGCACGATTTTCCACCTGCCCTGGCCGCTCACCCTGGCCCGCGATCTGGCGATCACCGCCCAGGGCGGCGAAGGCCATATGCGCCGGCTCGATTGGCTTTATGGCTATGCTGCGCATACCCAATTGGCGCAGACTCTGCCCGACAGGATCTCACCGCAAGCCCCTGGCCGGACTCACTGATTGCCGATTTCGGCGCCATGGCAGGAAGCTTGGCCTGCCCTTCGGCCTTGCTTTGAGCGCACCGCCTGTGTCAACTGCGCGACACGCCCGTCCCCCTTCAGAATCCACGGTTAAGCCCCGAGCATGCAAGCAGCGACCCGCTCACGACTGACTCTGACCTGCATCCTGGTGACGATCCTGCTTGATATGATCGGTGTCGGTATCATCATCCCGGTGCTGCCTGAACTGCTCGAGGATCTGACCGGCGGCAGCGTGGCCAATGCGGCGGTGATCGGCGGTTATCTCGTTTTCACCTATGCCTTCATGCAGTTCGTCTTCTCGCCGGTACTGGGCAACCTGTCCGACCGCTTCGGCCGCCGCCCTGTCCTGCTGGCATCCTTGCTCGGGCTGACCTTTGACTACCTGATGATGGCGATCGCCCCCTTCGTCTGGTACCTCTTCATCGGTCGCATCATTGCCGGCATCGCCGGCGCGGCCCTTGCCACCGCAACCGCCTATATGGCCGATATCACCCCGCCCCATAAACGCACCCATCGCTTCGGCCTGATCGGCGCCGCCTTCGGTCTGGGCTTCATTATCGGCCCGGTGATTGGCGGCGAACTGGGCGAATTCGGTCCGCGCGTGCCCTTCTATGCCGCCGCCGGCCTGGCCTTCGCCAATTTCCTCTTCGGCCTCCTGGTCCTTCCCGAAAGTCTGCCCAAGGCCTCACGACGCAAATTCGACATTCGTCGCGCCAATCCCTTTGGCGCCGTTGTCGCCCTGCGCAAATATCCGGCCGTCGTCTGGCTGCTGGTCGTGCTGTTCTTCCTGCAATTGGCGACGCAGGCGCTGCCCACCATCTTCAGCTATTTCACGGTGGAAGTGTTCAGCTTCACCTCTTCCTCGATTGGCCGCACGCTGGGCGCCTTCGGCATTGGCTTCGCCTTCAGCCAGGCCGTCTTGGCTGCGCCTTTGTCCAAGGGCATCGGCGAACCCGCGGTCGGCATTGTCGGCCTGCTCTTTGCCGCGACCGCCTTTGCCGGCATCGCCTTTTCGGCCGATGTCTACCAGCTCTACCTCTTTATCGCCGTCGGCACGGTGAGCGGATTAGCCCCGCCCGCCATCAACGGCGTGCTGTCGCGGCAGGTGCCGGACAACAGCCAGGGCGAACTGCAGGGCGCGGTCAATGCCGCCAGCTCGCTGGCGACCATCATCGGCCCGCTGGGCGCCACGCAGATTTTCTCCTACTATACCAGTGCCCCGGAAACCGGGCACTACTTCCCCGGCGCCCCTTTCATCGCCTGCGCCATTGCCGTGCTGATTTCACTGGTCGTCTTCGGCCTGGCCGCCTGGCGATTTGAGCTGAGTTATCGCCCCAGCCTGGCCGACCACCCTCATGTGCCCGAGATGCCGGCCCCCGGCCAGGTCAGGGTAGCCCCCATTGAAGACGAAGATGAAGGTCTTGATGCAGATCCGCCCCGCTACTGAAGCCGACTGGCCCCATCTCTGGGCGATCATGGAACCCATCATGCGGGCGGGCGAAACCTTCTCCCTGCCCCGCGATGGCACCGAGGACGTGGCCCGCGCCTATTTCGCCTCCCCGGAAAAGCGCAACTTCGTCGCCGAGGAAGATGGTGTCATCCTGGGCGCCAGCTATGTTCGCGCCAATCAGCTCGGCGGCGGCTGCCATATCGCCAATTGCGGTTACATGACCGCCCCGGCCGCCCGCGGCCGCGGCATTGCCCGCGCCCTCTGCCAGCATTCCATCGACTACTGCCGCACCCAGGGCTTTCGCGGCATCCAGTTCAATTTCGTGGTCTCCAACAACGAACCGGCCGTACATCTGTGGCAGTCACTCGGCTTTTCCATCGTCGGCACCCTTCCCGCGGCGTTCAACCACCCCAGCCTCGGCTATGTCGACGCTTACGTGATGTTCCGCGCCCTCTAGCGCAGATCCCGCCACGACAACGCCGGCCATCGCCAAGGCTTCACGGCAGGTGCCTGCTTGCGTGAGCCAGTCCTTCTGGGTCGCCTTCTGGAACGAATCCGCCGGCAACTGGTTCTGTGCTTGACACGGAGACCATCATGCCACGCTTTTTCTTCAATCATCGCAGTAAGGACGGTCAGCACGACGTTGATATTGATGGGCTCAAGCTCCCATCACTCAACAGTGCGCTGGAAGAAGCGAGCTTTGCCGCGCAGGGCGCCATGGCCCTGGCCGACACCCCCACCGCCGGCGTGTTCGAGATCGAGGATGGCGGCAGGGTCCTGGTCGCACGCGTGCCCTATGCAGTCACCGCCGATGAATGTCTGGCGCCGCCCGAGCCCGACGAGCCAGTGCAGGACTGACGAAAAAAAGGCCCCGTGCAGCGGGGCCTTTCGCATTTCTGGCTGGGGCGCTTACTTGCCCAGCGTCGACGGCCAGGTGCCGTGCAGGTCGGTGCCACGGCCGGGGATCTCGAAGCCATGCGCGCCGAAGAAGTCGCGCTGCCCCTGGATCAGGTTGGCCGTGCCGCGGGCCTGGCGGTAGCTGTCGAAATAGCTCAGCGCCGCCGACAGGCAGATCATCGGGAATTCGCCGACTGCGGCGGCCGCAACCACCTTGCGCAGCGACGGATGCGCGTCCTGCATCAGCGCCACGAAGTCCGGCACCACCAGCAGATTGACATTGCCGCCCTTGGCATAGGCTTCCGACATCTGGTCGAGGAAGCGCGAGCGGATAATGCAGCCGGCGCGCCAGATCTTGGCGATCGTGGCCAGCGGCAGGGCCCAGCCATTTTCTTCGCTGGCCTTGGCGATCACCGCAAAGCCCTGGGCGTAGGAAACGATCTTGCCGGCCAGCAGCGCCTTTTCCAGGTCTTCCAGCGTCACAGCGGTCTTGGCGCGGGTCGGCTTGCCATAAAGCGCTTCGGCTGCCACGCGCTCATCCTTGCGCGACGAGATCGAGCGGGCCGCCACGGCGCCCTCGATGGCCGTCGCCGGCACGCCCATCTGCTGGGCCGCGATGGCCGACCAGACGCCGGTGCCCTTCTGGCCTGCCTTGTCCAGGACCAGCTCGACCAGCGGCTTGCCGGTCTCGCCATCCACGGCCGCCAGCACGTGGCCGGTGATCTCGATCAGGTAGGAATTGAGCGGACCCTTGTTCCATTCCTTGAACACGTCGGCGCATTCGCCCGAAGTCATGCCCAGGCCATCGCGCATCACGCCATAGACTTCGGCGATCATCTGCATGTCGCCATATTCGATGCCATTGTGGATGGTCTTGACGAAGTGGCCGGCGCCGCCCTCGCCCAGATAGGCGCAGCAGCTCTCGCCATTGAACTTGGCGGCAATCGCCGTCAGCACGGGCTCGGCATTGTGCCACTGCTCCTTGGAGCCGCCCACCATGATCGAGGGACCGTGGCGCGCGCCCTCCTCGCCGCCGGAGACGCCGACGCCGAGATAGCCGATGCCCTTGGGCTTGAGAGTGTCAAAGCGGCGTTGTGTGTCCGTAAACAGGGAATTGCCGCATTCGATGATGGCGTCGCCCTCTTCCAGCAGCGGCAGCAGCTGGTCGATCATCTCGTCGACCGGCTTGCCGGCCTTGACCATGATGATGATGGAGCGCGGGCGCTTCACGGCCTGGACGAAGTCGGCCAATTCATACTGGGGTACGGTCTTGCCATCGAGCCCCTGCGCCTTGGCCTCGGCCACGAATTCGTCGATACGCCCGGGCGAGCGGTTGTGGACAGCAATGGTGTAGCCTTTTTCGGCGATGTTGAGGGCCAGATTGGAGCCCATCACAGCAAGGCCGATCAGGCCGATATCCGCTGTCGACATACTAGCAGTCCTTCCGAGAATTTCGCATAAGATGCGCGCAACGCCTGCCGCGCGGCGGCGAACCTGACCACAATACGCCGCCTGAAGAAAGCCGTCTTCACGCAAAAATGGGCCAAAATCACTGTCTTGTATGGTAGTTTTTCTTGCTAAGGCAGGCAAGCCTTCCCGCCTCGCCCCCTATCCGGAGACCCTCTGATGTCCTCTCCCTTCGATCTGACGGGCAAGCGTGCCCTGATCACCGGCTCCAGCCGGGGTCTCGGCCTCGCCATGGCCACCGCTTTGGCAGCGGCCGGTGCCGCCATCGTGCTCAATGCCCGCGATGCCGTGGCTTTGGGCACCGCCGCCCATGACCTGGCCGCCACCGGCGCCAGCGTCAACGCTGTGGCCTTCGATGTCACCAATCGGGAAAGCACTAACCAGGCCATCTCCCATATCGAGGATGAAATCGGCCCCATCGATATCCTGGTCAACAATGCGGGCATGCAGTTCCGCTCCAGCCTTGAAGCCTTTCCGCCCGACAAGTTCGACCAGCTGATCACCACCAACCTGACCTCGGTCTTCAATGTCAGCCAGCCCGTCTCGCGCTACATGATCGCCCGCGGCCATGGCCGCATCATCAATACCTGCTCGGTGATGTCGGCCATTTCGCGCGCCGCCATCGCCCCCTATGCCGCCTCCAAGGCCGCCGTGGCTAATCTGACGCGCGGCATGGCCGTCGACTGGGCGCGCCACGGCATCAACGTCAATGGCATTGCGCCGGGCTATTTTGCCACCGAACTCAACGAGGCCCTCGTCAAGGACCCCAAGTTCAACGACTGGGTTGAAACCCGCACCCCCATGGGGCGCTGGGGCAAGCCGGAAGAACTCGGCGGCGCCGTGGTCTTCCTGGCCTCGGCCGCATCCGCCTTCGTGAACGGCCACATCCTCTATGTCGATGGCGCCTTCACGGCGACGGTGTGAGCCATGAGCACCACCCCATCCCGCATCATCATCGTCATGGGCGTCAGCTCATCGGGAAAATCCACCGTCGGCGCGGCGCTCGGCCGGGCTTTGCACGCGCCCTTCCTTGATGGCGACCAGTATCACCCCCCCGCCAATGTCGAAAAAATGCGCGCCGGCACCCCGCTCACCGACGCAGATCGCTGGCCCTGGCTGGAAGCCCTCTCCGCCGCCCTTCGGGAAGCCGCCGAGAAAAAGGGCGTCGCCGTCGGCGCCTGCTCAGCCCTCAAACGCGCCTATCGCGATTTCATCACCGAACAGGCTGGCGAGCCGGTCCTCTTCGTCTATCTCGACGGCAGCCGCGACGTCATCGCCGAGCGCATGGCCAGGCGCAGCCACGAATATATGCCCACCAGCCTGCTCGACAGCCAGTTCGCCACCCTCGAAGTCCCCGACCCGGCCAGCGAAAACGTGCTCGTGGTCCCGGTGACCGACAGCGTGGACAAGATTGTGCGCACCGCCGTCGGCAGCCTCGGCCATCTCAAGAGCTTCAAGCGCTGGCAGTAGCCTTGGCCAACCAGGCCTCGCCGCGCGGCGACAGCTTGTAGCCCACAGCGAGACTTTCCGTCAGGCCGAGCGACTTGAGCCGGCGGACATTGCCCTTGAATTTGGGCTTGTCTCGTCCCAGCACTTCGGCCAGCTCCTGGGCCGGCGCACCCGGCCGCTCCCCGATCAGTTCCAGCGTGGCGCGCACCCAGGGCGTTGCCCCATCCATCCGTTCGATCGTCTGGGTCAGTTCAGCGGCATCCGCCTCGGACAGCGCACTGGCTTCGCGCAAAGCGGCCCGCGGATCGGCCCCCACATAGCGCAGGCGAATCCGATGCAGCGTCCCCGTCCGGTTGCCCAGCATGGCGTCGAGTGCCGCCCGGTCGGCAAATCCCGCCCGCTTGAGGTCCTGCTCGCTCACCCCATTCAGGGCCACAGCCTCCACAGCTTCGATGGCCAGCACGCCCGCCGCGGTGGTGAGCGTACCGCCCGCCTTGACGCTGGGCCGCACCCAGCGGCGAAACGCCGTGTCCACCCGTCCCGCCTTGATGGCTTCGAAGTCAGCTGCATTGATCAGCATAGTCATTCTCCTGCTGGCGCCACGCGCACCGGCTCTTCGATAAATCTTGCCTGTCCATACGACACCATCGCCCCCGCCACCACCCAGGCGCCAAGCCATGTAGAACAAGGCCATGGATGATCCAGCTATCTTCATATGCGGCCAGCTTCGATACCGCGTCCACACCTGCCACGCCGCAGCAGCGTCAGGCGGCGGCTCAGCCATCACTTGGTGCTCTGCCGCTCCCTGACTTCGGTCGGGCTCTGTTGCCAGGGCCAGCGCCCGGAGACCTCGACCTCAAGTGACAGGCTCAAGAACGTCCGGATGATGACAATTCCCGCCAGCACCGCCAGGCTCTCAAGGCTTGGTTCGATGGCCACGGTCGCGATAATGTCGGCCGCCACGAGAAATTCGAGGCCGAGCAATATCCCCCGTCCGACATCGGCCCGATAGCGTCGAAAGCCCGGCTCGTCAGCCTGCCCCACCACGACCCGCACCGCAAACCGCAGCGTCCCGAATACCAGCCCGCCCACGATGATGGCGATGCCGCACCACTCGATGGCCCGGGTGATCAGATGTAGCAGGTCTGGCGATACGATATCCATGGCATTGGTTCCCCCCTTTGCAGGGCAACGCGTCGGCGCCGCTATTGATCCAACCGACGGGGTCGGCGCCCGGCAGACCGGCAAGCCGCTAGGGGACGGTAGCCGGATTGGCGCTGAACCTGCCCTGGCCATACGCTACCAGCGCCGCAGCGCCGACCACGACCAGCGCGCCGGCGACCGACCAGGCATCCAGCGCCACGCCCAGCAGCATCACGTCGAACAGAAACGCCCAGACAATACCGCTATACTCATAAGCGGCCAGCAGCGATACTGGCGCCCGGGCCACTGCCTCCATCATCAGCACATGGCCCACGCCACCCAGCAGGCCCGCCCCGATCAGCAGCGCAAAGGCCCTGCCATCCAGCTCGGCCCAGCCAAAGGCCATGGTGGCGAGGCCGACCAGGCTGCAGATCACCGCAAAGGACAGGGCGATACTGGCTGGCGGATCGGTGCGTGTCAGGTCTTTCACCTGCACCCGCGACAGCGCATTGGTCGCCGCCATGGCCAGGCCGGCCGCCACGCCGATCAGCGTGCCGTCGCGCACGCTGTCCCCCACCAGCGAGGGATAGACCATCAGCACGATGCCCAGGAAGCCAAGCACCACACCGACAAAGATCACCACGCCCGGTCGTTCACGCAGCAGCGCCATGGCCGCCACGATCGACAGCATCGGCGCCAGATAGCTCAGCGCCGTCGCCATGCCGACCGACAGGTAGGCCAGCGAAATGAACGAGAAAAACATCACCGCACAGCCCAGCAACCCGCGGATCAGGTGCTTTTGCGGATATTTGCTGCGCAGTGACAGACCCAGTTGGCCGCGCAGGGCCACATAGATCACGATCGGCAGCAGCGCCACAAAGCTGCGCCAGAACACCAACTGCCCCACCAGCGCCACCTTGGCCGCCTCGTGGATGGCGGCGGACATGCCAGCCATGACGATCAGGGAGAATGTCGCGAGCCACAGGGCAGCGGTGGAATTGGCTTTGGTCATGACTCGGTTTCGCTGGGAATGTGCCCCTCTATCGACGCCATCCGCCCGCCAGGCAACAAAAAAGGCGGGCCCGAAGACCCGCCTTGCTGCTTTGGTGGACCGCTTACTGCGCGGCGTAGCCGCCATCGACCAGGTGATAGCTGCCGGTAATGAACGAGGCGTCGTCCGACAACAGGAACAACGTCAGCGCCGCGACCTCGTCGGCCGTGCCCAGCCGGCCCATCGGGTGCAGGGCGCGCAGACCCTTGATGGCCTCGCTGTCCATATTGTCCCCCAGTAGTGGCGTCTCGATGAAGCCGGGTCCAACCGCGTTCACCCGGATGCCCTGCTTGGCATAGTCGATGGCCGTCGCCTTGGTCAGGCCCACGACACCATGCTTGGACGACACATAGGCCGGCGCGCTGGCAAAGCCATTGGTGCCCAGGATCGACGCCATGTTGACAATGGCGCCACCGCCGCTGGTCAGCAGCGCCGGAATTTCATATTTCGTCGAATAGAAGACGCTGTTGAGGTCGATCTCGACCACCTTGCGCCATTCCTCCAGCGTATAGTCGGCCGTGGGCTTTGCCACGCCGCCGATGCCGGCATTGTTCACCGCCAGATGCAGCCCGCCATAGGTGTCCACGGCAAACTGGATTGCCTTCTCCACCTGCTCGGGCTGGCCGACGTCAACCGCCACGGCCGCGGCAAGGCCGCCGGCGCTGACAATCTCGTCCACCAGCTTCTGCGCTGGCTCCAGCTTGAGATCGGCTACCACCACCTTGGCGCCGCGGGCGGCCAGCTGGCGGGCGACAGCGGCACCGATGCCGGACGCACCGCCGGTCACGAAAGCCACTTTGCCGGTAAAATCCTGGGACATGCTATTCTCCTTTTCTGCCCCTTACGTGGGAACGAAAGCAAAGAATTTCAATGGGATAGACGGATATTCGGACGTTGAACACACTGTTCGTCGCGCTGCGAACGATGTCACGGCTGCCTGCCCGCAACGCCCTCAGGCCGGTCCTGGCGCGGGGATCCCATCGCTGCGCGACAGGCTGGCATTGTTGTAGCGGTCATCCTCGGTCACTTCAGTCCCGACCCAGTCGGGCAGGACCACGACCCGGTCGACCCTGTCGAGTTCCACCTCGGCAATCGTCAGCCCTGCATGCCGCCCCTCGAACACGTCGATCTCCCAGAGCAGGCCGCCGAACGGCACCAGGTGTCGGCGCTTTTCCAGCACATGTGGCTCGGCCATGGCGAGCAGCTCCAGCGCATCATCCATCGGGATGTCATATTCATACTCGGCCCGGACCATGCCCCGCGCGGCACCCTTGAGGGTCAGCCGCGCCTTTTGCTCATCCCAGGTGCGCACCCGCACCGTCGCCTTGGCATTGGATGACAGATAGCCTTGTCGCAACAGCGAACTGGACGTGACCAGCGGCTTCCATCCATCCGACACCACGAGGAACTTGCGCTCGATCTCTTCCGCCACGTTCAGGCCTTCCCTGGCAGCAAGTGCCAATAGTCCTCGAAGCGCTCGCGCAGTGCCCGTGGTTTTTCGGCCGCCAATTGCCGCCCCAGAGCCAACGCATCGGCCGTCAGCACGTCCTGTCGCGCCGCAATCGCCTGGCGAACCGCTGTGATATCGTCCTGCCCTGCCAGCAGAGCGTCAAGCACCGCCAGGTTGTGGTGGTCGCCAAGCATTTCGGCCAACCGGTCGAGTGACTCCTTGCGCGGCCGCAGCAGGTCGGATGCCGCTGCCTGCAACAGGTTCACATGGTGCCAGTGGTACTTGGTGTGCTTGCGCCAGTCATGCAGCACCAGCGCGCTCGGCTTGGCTTCGGCCCGCTGCAGGTCGTCGCGCATGGACCGATAGGTATCCTCGAGACCGTCACCGATCCGCGCGAAACCCCTCCCCGACAGGGACCAGCGCCTGGCCCGCTTCTGCGCCGCCTCGAACAGCGCGACGAACGGCGCGAGCAAGGCGGCCCTGTCCCCGTCCGCCGGCTTCTGGTCAACCCGGCCGGCCAGCCACTGCGCCAGTGCCGCGCCCCGCTCCGGATCGATCCCCCCGCCGCCATCGCGCTGGCCCTCGGCAGCCAGCAGGCCCGCAAACGTATCTACCATCACCGCCGCATCCCGGGTGCCCGAGAGGCCACGCGCGGCATCGCGGAAGCATTTGTCCTCGCGTTTTGCTGGTTTGAAATGCGGCTCGATCAGCCGCAACAGCCCCCGCAGCCGCTTGCAGCGGCGCCGCAGCCCATGCACCAGCTTGTCCAGGTCGTCGTCGCCGCGGCATGCGGCCAGCGCCTCCGCGATCTGCTCGACGGCGATCGCTCTCACCTGTGCCTGCACACCGGACTGGTGGGTGAACCCAAATCCCATGCTCAAAACCCGAACGCCATCTGGCCGGCCGGCGCGCCCACCGACACGCCCTCCAGCGCCAGCATCCGCAATTTGGACTCCGCGCCGCCCGGCGCCGAAAACCCGCCCGGTCTGCCGGTGCTGGCCAGGACCCGATGGCACGGCACGAGCAGCGGCACCGGATTGGCCCCCATCGCCTGCCCCACGGCCCGCGCCAGCGTCCTGTCGCCCAGGGCCTGCGCCAGGGCGCCATAGCTGGTGGTCTGCCCCCAGCCAAAAGCCAGCAAAGCCTGATAGGCCCGACGGTGAAATTCCGGCACGCCCGCCAGGTCGACATCGGCAGCACTGAAGGCGACGCGCTCGCCCGCGGCATAGTCCTCGATCCGCGCGATCACCGCCTCAATGCGCCGGCTCGGCGCCCCGGGCACCGCGCCGTCACGATTGATACGCGCGGCAAGAGCATCGCGGTCCAGCCCCGGCAATTGCACACGCGCCACGCCGGCATCGGTCCAGCCGATCCCGAACAATCCCAGCGCCGTGTCAAAGATCATGGTCTTCATGGTCCGACCTTAGGGGGCTCGTTTGTCACATTCTACTGGCATTGCTGCACAAATCGGCTTTTATGACACCCGCATGTCCGACACCGGCACGCAAAAAAGCCGCCCCAAGGGGCGGCTTCCTGCTTGCTGGACAGCAATTTACTTCTTGAGCGCGTCGCGGGCGTCGTCTTTGACTTCGCCGACCTTGGACTGAACCTTGCCCTCGACCTTGTCGAGCTTGCCTTCAGCCTGCAGCTTTTCATTGCCGGTCAGACCGCCAACAGCATCCTTGATCGCGCCCTTGGCCTGCTTGCCGGCGCCTTCAACTTCATCTTTGTGCATGATGGTCTCCTGTGAATCTTCTGTAGTCACAACGAGCTGGCGCGCCGATCGTTCCCCAACCATGTCTGTGATCCCCGCGCCCGCCTGTCGCTGTCCTGGCTTGCCCGAGGCGGCTGGCGCCGGCATTTGCCCAAACCCCGACGCTTCTGCTACAGGGCGCCATGCTCGGACCCATGCCTACGCTGACCAATTATTTCCCGCCGCTTGAGCCGTACCTGAATGTTCTGCATCAGGACGAAGACATCGTCGTCTTCGACAAGCAGAGCGGCCTGCTCAGCGTGCCGGGCAAGGACCCCTCGCTCTGGGATTGCCTGGAGTATCGGGCCCGCCAGACCTGGCCCACCGCCGGCATGTGTCACCGGCTCGACAAGGATACCTCCGGCGTACTGGTCATGGCGCTCAACAAGCGCGCCCATGGCCGCATCGGCAGCCAGTTCGAGCACCGCCAGACCACCAAATCCTATATTGCCCGCGTCGCCGGGGTGATCGAGGCCGATTCCGGCCTGGTCGATCTGCCGCTGGCTACCGACTGGCTCAACAAGCCGCGCCAGCGCGTCGACTTCGACAATGGCCGGGCCTCGCAGACCCAATGGACGGTCCTCGAGCGCGAAGCCAATGCCACCCGCGTGCGCCTGCATCCGCTTACGGGCCGCACCCATCAGCTCAGGGTCCACATGAAGGCCATCGGCCATGTGATTCTGGGCGATGTGTTTTATGCCGATGGCGACGCTCTCGCCGCTGCCGGCCGCCTGCAGCTGCATGCCGCCGAACTGGGCTTCACCCATCCCACCACCGGCATCTTCATGACCTTCGTGGCGCCGACGCCGTTCTAGCCTTCGCCGAGATAGCCCACCTCGATGCGATGGAACAAATGCCCCGGCTTCATCTTGTCGAGCCACTTGCGGAAGGCGGCCACGTCAGCAAAGCCGGCGCGCTGTGCCTCGGCCGCGGTGACATCTTCGGGCGCCATGTCGGTGATCGCCTTGATGGCGAGCAGCCCGACCTTGGTCTTGAGCGTGCCGCCGGCCTTGACCGTCGGTCGGCTCCAGCGGCGGAAGATAAGGTCCACCTTCCCCGCCTTGATCTGTTCGAGCAGTTCGGCCTTGAGCAGCATCAGCCCACCACCGCCGTGGCCAGCATCTCCACCTTCAGCGCCGCGGCCAGCAGTTCTTTCACCACCACCGTCGCCCGCACCGGATAGGGCTTCTGGAAGAACTCGGCATAGACCGCGTTCATCCCCTTGGCATCGGCGCTGTCGATCAGGAACACCTGTATCTGCACGATATTGGCCAGCTTGCCGCCGGCGGCCCGCACCGCGATATCGAGGTTCTGCAGGGTCCGCCTGGTCTGCTCTTCGATGCCGCCTGCCACGATCGCGCCGCTCTGCGGATCCTCGGCAATGGCCACCAGCCATACCTGGTGTCCGGCCTTGATGGCATCGCTCACCGGCGACGCTGATGGCGCAATGCCCGTCTCGATCCGCTCGATCATCCTGATCCTATCCTTCTGCTATCGGCCGAAATTTTTCCGGCGCCGCCACGCCTGCGCCATCACCACGTTCGGGGGTTTTTCCTGACTTGTTTCCGGACCCCGTCGGCACGACCATGTGTGTGAGCATTATCGCGCAAACCGTGGACGCGCAAACTCGTGGAACGCACATGAATACCAAGACCCCCAGCCTCGCCGCGCTCATCACTGAATTCCGCAATCAGGTGGCCAATTACGAAATCCTGATGCGCGACGGCTCTGACGGCGTGGAATCGGTCCGCAACTCCTACGGTCCCGCCCTTGAGGCCCTGCAGAGCCCCCCGCCCGCCCGCACCACGCGGGACACGGCCGCTGCCCTGCTCTATCTGCTCGATTTCGGCAACCTGGCGCCGTCTGACGAAGCCATCCTGCGCGCCGCCATTTCCGGCCTGGCTCCGACCGCCGGCCTCAAGCTGGCCCCCATGCCGCTGCCCGACTACCAGCAGGACAGCCTGGTCGGCCGCTGACCGACCGGACCCTGCCTGGCGCCGCCTGAGCGGCAAAGCCGGTCGGCCATTGCTTGGTGCGGGCGACGGGAATCGAACCCGTACGCCTAGCGGCGAGGGCTTTTAAGGCCCTTGTGTCTACCAGTTTCACCACGCCCGCATTGCTTGGCCCACCCCGCCGGGAGGGGCGCTTGCGCCCATCCTCGGCCTGGAGCCGGCAGATCAGTCCGTGCCGCCGCTGATCGGCGCGGCATAGGCCACGTCCAGGTCCCACGGAAAGAAGATCCAGGTGTCCTGGCTGACTTCCGTGATGAAGGTATCCACCATTTCGCGGCCCTTGGGCTTGGCATAGACGGTGGCGAAATGCGCGCCCGGCAGCATGTCGCGCACCACGCGCGCCGTCGAGCCGGTATCGACCAGGTCGTCGACGATCAGCACCTTGGCGCCGGTCTTGGCGAGGTCGAGCACCGATGGACTGATTTCCTTGAGCACCCTGATACCACCCTGGTTCTGGTGGTCATAGCTCTTGACCGCCACGGTCTCGACCGTGCGGATATTGAGCTCGCGCGCCACGATGGCCGCCGGCACCAGGCCGCCACGGGCAATCGCCACCACCGCATCGAACGGGCCCAGCGCCGCCAGGCGCCAGGCCAAAGCGCGGCTGTCGCGGTGGAACTGGTCCCACGTTACCGGGAACGACTTCTGGTTCGGATCGGTCAAATCATCTCTCCTGCCCCGACGCCGGGCGCCCGGTTGAATCTGGAAGGCCGTTGTGTAGCAAAGCGCAGGCGTCGCGCCAATCAGTCTTCTTCCGGTGCGGCAACGCCGGCCTTGGCATGGGCTGCCGCCACCATGGCCCGCACCTTGCCGGCCGCTTCTTCCAGCCGCGCCGCATCGGTCGAGCGCAGCACCAGTTCGGTCATGATGCGGTCATGCCCCATCTGCGGATAGCTGCCCATCTTGACGTCCGGATATTCTTCCTGCAGCGCACCCAGCGGGCCGCCCACCGTGCCCTCGCCCACCGCTGCCTTGACCGTCACCGACAGAACCTTCTTGCCGCCCTTGAGCGTGGGCACCAAGGCTTCGAGCATGGCCCGCATGATCACCGGCACGCCGGCCATCACATGCACATTGCCGATGCGGAAACCGGGCGCGGCGCTGACGGAGTTCACGATCAGGTCGGCCCCTTCGGGAATCCGCGCCATGCGCAGCCGCGCCTCGTTGACCTCGGTACCGGTCTGGCGCCAGCGCGATTCGAGCATTTCGCGCGCCTGGGCATTGATCGGCAGCGCCACGCCGAAGGCCTTGGCCACGGCGTCGGCGGTGATGTCGTCATGCGTCGGGCCGATGCCGCCGGTGGTGAACACATAGGTATAGCGGGCCCGCAGCGCGTTGATCGCCTCGACAATCTCGTCGGTCTCGTCGCTGACCACGCGCACTTCCTTGAGCTCGATGCCCAGGTCGGTGCAGAAATCTGCCGTGGCGCCGATATTGACGTCCTTGGTCCGCCCCGAGAGAATTTCGTCGCCAATGACCAGAAGGCCGGCGGTTACGCTGTCTGCGCTGGGCATGGTATGTCCTGACTCTGAAGGGCCCCAGCAATGCCTCTGCACGATTGCGCCGTCAAGCGAGCGTGTTGGCCTTCCCATCACGCTGCGGTGGGACTATTTTCGCTGCAGCAACCGGAGTTCTTGATGATTACCTTTGTCGACGCACCTGCCAAAGCCCGCCGCACGCCCGGCGTCATCCCGCTGCATGGCGTGGAAGGCTTTGCCGGCATGCGCAAGGCCGGCGCACTGACCGCCCAGGCACTCGATATCCTGACCGAATATGTCGAGCCCGGCGTCCCCACCTCGACCATCGACAAGGTGGCCTATGAATTTGCCCGCGATAATGGCGCCGTCCCGGCGACCATCTTCTACAAGGGCTATCGCCACGCGCTCTGCACCTCGATCAATCACGTGGTCTGCCACGGCATTCCCGACGAGCGGGCTTTGCGCGAGGGCGATATCGTCAATATCGATCTGACCCTTGTCGTCGATGGCTGGCACGGCGATTCCAGCCGCATGTATCCGGTGGGCGAGATTTCCCGCAAGGCCGAGCGCCTGATCGAGATCACCTATGCCAGCCTCGAGGCCGGCATTGCCGCGGCCCAGCCCGGCGCCACCACCGGCGATATCGGCCACGCCATCCAGTCGCTGGCCGAGGCCGAGCGCATGAGCGTGGTGCGTGACTTTGTCGGCCACGGCCTGGGCAAGCTGTTCCACGACGAGCCCAATATCCTCCATTTCGGCCGGCCGGGCACCGGCGTGCCGCTCAAGCCCGGCATGATCTTCACCATCGAGCCCATGATCAATCTGGGCCGGCCCGACGTGAAGATCCTTTCCGATGGCTGGACCGCCGTCACCCGCGATCGCACCCTGTCGGCCCAATGCGAGCACTCCATCGGCATTACCGAAACCGGCAATGAGGTCTTTACCCTCTCCCCCGGCGGCCTGTTCAACCCCCTTTCCGTCCGGGCGGCATGATGAGCGCGCGGCCCGACGAATTCGCCGAGACCGGATTTCCAGCGGAACAGGGAGATTCAGGGGACCATGCCGGCCACCGCCAGCGCGTGCGTGAGCGCTTCCTCAGGGTTGGCGGCGACGCTCTGGAAGATTACGAACTGCTCGAACTGGCCCTGCAGCTGGCCGTTCCGCGCCGCGATACCAAGGCGCTGGCCAAGACGCTGCTGCGCGAATTCGGCTCCTTTTCAGGCGTTTTCAATGCCAGCCAGGCGCGCCTCGAAACCATCAAGGGCCTCGGGCCGACCACCATTGCCCATCTCAAGGTCATCCAGGCGGTCGCCGCCCGCTTCGGTCGCGACCGCATCGACGCCAGCCAGCCCATTCTCTCGTCATGGTCGCAGCTGATCGACTACTGCAACAGCCAGATGGCCTATCAGAGCATCGAGCAGTTCCGCATTCTCTTCCTCGACAAGAAGAACCGCCTGATTGCCGACGAGGTGCAGCAGACCGGCACGGTCGATCACACCCCGGTCTATCCGCGCGAGGTGATCCGCCGCTCGCTCGAGCTGTCGGCCACCGCCATCATCCTGGTGCACAATCACCCGTCGGGCGATCCTGCTCCCTCCTCGGCCGACGTCCGCATGACGCGGGAAATCCACGACATTGCCAGGCCGCTCGGCATCACCCTGCACGATCACATCATCATCGGCAAAACCGGCCACGCCTCGCTGCGCGGCCTCAAGCTACTCTGAGCGGTCCCCGGGCGCGGCGGGTCTTGCCGCCCCACCAAGGCGCTCGAACAGCTGCCGGCCGGCCCGCAGAGCCGATTTGAGCGGCTTGTTGGCCTTGATCCGCGCCCGGGTCTTCTGGAATGTCTGGTGCAGCGCGACGATCACCGTCCCCTGCCAGGTCAGACCGATATAGTGCTGGCGCAGGGGCAGCTGCACATTGCACCAGTGCCGCTTCTCGTCGGTAAAGCCGCTGCCCATGTCGAACACGGCAATGCCATTGTCGAACACGCTCTGCATCACCCGCAACAGGCACTGTTTGCCCGGCGAGCCGTGCTGGATCGTCGGATCGTCGCTCATCGAGGAAATCAGGCAGAACATCCGCTGCCCGTGCACGACATTGTAGCGCACCGCGACAATGGCGCCGTCGAGCCGCAGGATATGCAGCCGGACATCGACGCCCGAACCGGGCGCCGCCAAGTGCTGGTAGAACCCGGTCAGGCAATCCTGCACGAAGGTGTCGCGGATCCCCATCGCCTTGAACCGCGCCGAGCGCTGGCGGAACATGGCGTCAATGGCCTGGCGCGTATCGCCACCATTGCCGATCTCTTCAAAGCTGACACTGCCCATGGCGTTGAGCCGGTCGCCCTGCTGCCGGTCGTGCTTGCGTCGTGACTTGCTGCGCTGCAGCCTGTCGCACTCTGCCCAGCTGGCATATTCGGAGCGGTAAAGGGTCTCGACGGCCAGCGAACTGCCCAGCTCGTCGAACAGGCCGGCATGCCCGCCCACGGTGACCGGGATCGAGCGCAGATAGACCACCGCAGCCCCGTTCAGCGCGCCCGTCATGGCGCGCCACAGCGCACGGCGGCCATCGCTCCCCAGGGTGGCAAGACGATCATGGTCGGCCACCGGTGCATAGCAGCCGGCATGGGCGCCGGGAAACCAGGTCAGGATCGGCAGGCCGCAGACGCGCTTGCGATGCAGCGGCAGCAGCGCCACCGCGACCCCGTCGATCCGGCCGACGACATAGTGCTGGTCCGCCACGGCAATACCGCGCTGGCTTACCCAGGCGCGAATGAAATCAAAATCCTGACCCGGCGATTCGATCGTCTTGACCGTCAGCGCCCGCCAGACATCCTCGACCTCATCGAGCACATTGCTCACCGTCACGCTGAGCCCGGGATAGGCCCCCGCGCCAGCCATCGTCGCCCCCGCCGCAAGGGCGGGCGAGGATGCCGACGGGATCAGCGCTGGTATAGCGGCTTCAGTCATGCCCGCCACTGTGCCCCTGCCGGGTAAACCAGTGCTGAACCAGGCGGCGCAATGTCACGCTTCTGTGAACACGGTTAAGCGGCGCTTACCGCTAGCCGAAATTCGCCAGAGCCGGAAATGTCTCGAGGAACCAGTACGATAGCCGGCTGAAATTGCCCGTCAGGAACAGCACGCCGGTGATCACCAGCAGCACGCCCATCACGCGCTCGACCGTGTGCAGGTGCCGTTTGAACCCCTGGAAAAACGCCAGGAACGGTCCCACGGCAATGCCGGCGAGGAAGAACGGCACGCCCAGTCCCAGGGAATAGAGGCCCAGCAGCCCGGCGCCTTCCCAGGCGGTGCCCTTGCTGGCCGCCACCGACAGCACCGCCGCCAGCACCGGCCCGATGCACGGCGTCCAGCCGATGGCAAAGGCCAGGCCGAGCAGGAAGCCGCCCAGCGGCCCGCTGGCGACGCCCGGCCCCTGATGCCGCATCTGCCGGTCCAGCAGCCCGATCCGGTACACCCCGATAAAGTGCAGCCCCATGGCGATGATCAGCACGCCCGCCAGTGGCGTCAGGATAGGCAGTGCCTGCCGGAACACCTGGCCGAACGCGGTCGCAGTCGCGCCCAGCGTGACGAAGACCACGGTAAAGCCGAGAATGAAGAACAGCGAGGTAAAGGCCACCCGGCGCTGCAGGGCCCCGGCAGTGGTGCCTTCATCGCGCAGCTGGTCGAAGCTGGCCCCGCTCATATAGGTGAGATAGGGCGGCACCAGCGGCAGCACGCAGGGCGACAGGAAGCTCAGCACGCCCGCGCCGAACACCAATGGCAGAGAAAATTCCACGCGATCGACGCTCCAGATTGCGCTGCTGTTCTACCCGCTCTCCCCACCAATGCAATCCACACGGTGTCGCATCGCCCTTTCGTGAAGTCCATCACGCCGCCGCCGGCGCGGAACGGCAAGGATTTGCGGCGCTACCAACAGCATAGGCCCAGCCGCATGACCGCGAGGAAATGCCCACAAAAGCGGCAATTACTCGCGAATCAGAACATTAAATTTACCCTTGGAATGTAACTTGGCATCTAACACACGCTTTGGAGACCGACGATGAATCTGACAAATCTCAGCCTTGCTGCCCGGATCTACGGTGCATTTGGCACTCTGGTGGCCTTGCTCGGCTTGGTGGGTATCGTTGGCTATAACGGGGTTCACACCCTTTCCTATCTATTCGACAGCTACCGTTCTGCGGCGCGACAGACCATGGAAATCCATGACTATGTGTCGGATGTGGCGGGCATGCGCCTCGCCTTGGTCGAATACGTGGTCGATCCCTCTCAGGCAAAAGCCGCCGAAGTGATTGCCTGGGTGGATGATGTGGGCACCACAGATGCGGACGGACTGGCTTTCTTTACCGATTTTCCAGAAGAGCTGGTGGCCATTGAAACCGTAACCGAAGAGGCCAGACTCTATCTTGAGGACTTCGATAAGCTCGTGGCCGCGCAGGCAGCCGGCGACACAGCCACTGCTGCAGCGCTTGTCGCTGAAATGAGCGCTTTCGGTCCGCAGATGTCCGAAATCTACTCAGGCATGGCTGACCGCGCTGAAGCAAGGCAGAACGCTCTCGGTCCCTTGGCAACGTCGACCGCACAGTTCCAGGAACTATTCGTGCTGGCCATCAGCGGCGTCGGCGTTCTCGCCGGACTGCTGGCCGCCTACTTCACCGGGCGCTGGTTGTCGGGCGTCATCACCCGCATGACCCAGTCCATGCAGGCCCTGGCCGGCGGCGATATCGACATGGCGATCACCGGCACCGAGCCCGAGCATGAACTCGGCCAGATGGCACGCGCCCTGCAGGTCTTCCAGACCAATGCCCAGGCCGTCCGCGTCGCCGAGGCTGAAAAGGACTCCCGTTCTGCCCTGTCCGTCGCCCGTGCCAGGATGATGGAATCGTTCCAGGCAGCCTTTGACAGCGTCATCGACGCCACTTCAGCCGGCGACTTCACCCGCCGCATCGACGCCAAGTTCAACGATGCCGATATCGACCGCATCTCGGCCAATTTCAACGCCATGCTGGAAACCACCAATGGCGCCCTGGCCGAAGCCGGTCGGGTGCTGGGTGCCCTGGCCAATGCCGACCTCACCGAGCGCATGGAAGGCACCTATCACGGCGCCTTTGCCGAGCTGCAGAACGATACCAATGCCGTGGCCGACAAGCTGGGCGACATCGTCTCCGAGCTGCGCGAAACCTCCAACGCCCTCAAGCTGGCCACCGGCGAGATCCTGGCCGGCGCCAATGACCTCTCCGAACGCACCACCAAGCAGGCCGCCACCATCGAGGAAACCTCGGCGGCCATGGAGCAACTGGCCAATACCGTGACCAAGAACGCCCAGCGCGCCAGCGAAGCCAGCGACAATGCCAACCAGATCGCCAAGGTGGCCGAAGAAGGCGGTGCCGTCATGGTCGAGGCAACCGGGGCCATGGAGCGGATCACCTCTTCCTCCTCCAAGATCTCCAACATCATCGGCCTGATCGACGACATCGCCTTCCAGACCAACCTGCTGGCGCTCAATGCCTCGGTGGAAGCCGCCCGTGCCGGCGACGCCGGCAAGGGTTTCGCGGTGGTGGCCGTGGAAGTCCGTCGCCTCGCCCAGTCGGCTGCCAGCGCCTCCTCCGAGGTCAAGGTCCTGATCGACCAGAGCGCTGTCGAAGTGCATGGCGGCACTACCCTGGTCGCCAGCGCCGCCGCCAAGCTCGACAGCATGCTGGGCAGCGTCCGCTCCAATACCAGCCTGATGGACGGCATTGCCCGCGACAGCAAGGAACAGGCCAGTGGCATCCAGGAAGTGACCATCGCCGTGCGCCAGATGGACGAAATGACCCAGCACAATGCCGCTTTGGTCGAGGAGATGAACGCTGCCATCGAGCAGACCGAGAGCCAGGCCTCCAAGGTCGACGGCATCGTCGAGATCTTCACCGTCGGCAAGACCAGCCAGGCTGCTTCCCGCCCGGCCGCTGCGGCCCAGCCCCAGAAGGCTGGCGTTCGCGGCATGCAGGCACGCGTCAAGTCGGCCATGGGGAGCTATCTCTCCTCCGGCAATGCCGCCATCGCCAAGGACTGGAACGAGTTCTAGCAACCGCTCTCGCCTCCCCTGGCACGGCCGCTGCGGCGCCGTGCCAGGCACTTGGGCGCATTGGCATCCATGCCCGGCCGCCTGCCCGCCCGCTCAGGATATCGCCCCGCGCGGCACCAGCCTCCCCATCAAAATTGTGATGATCCGCGCCCCCCGTAATGGCGCCGAAAACGCTTGCCCTTGGTTGCGGACGCCACCCCATACCGCTATGGTACGAAAGGGTACATTCAGCGCAGCTGGATCCCGTGCCAGTTGGGTCAATCATGCCAGTCTTTTACTTCGACTACGATAATGGCGAAGGGCTCGGCGCGGCGCGGGACGAGATTGGCGCTGATCTCGCCGATGTCGCTGCCGCTGTCGTCGAAGCCACCCAGACCCTGACCGAACTGGCGGCGGACACGCTGCTCGGTACTGCCGAGCGCCTTCTGGCCATCATGGTGCGCGACGAATTCGGGGCCACAAGAGCCCGCGTATCCCTCGCCTTCCGGGCGGAACTCACCGACTGACCCCCTTGGGTGCGTTTTGGTACCAATCGTTCGCAACTTGAACTTAGCCGTGTTAGGCTGCCTTACCGTCTGTACGGATTATCGGACAAGGACGGCGAGGAGTTATGCAGCTCTTCCCTCTGCGGGAGAGCATGTTGACCCAAACCGATCAGTTATTCCGAAACAGTCTTTTATCCGCCCTCTCCCTTTCCGATCTGGCTTTGCTCGGCAATTTGGTACCCGTAGACCTGCCGCTGCGGCACACGCTCGAAGCGCCCAATACCCCCATCGACACGGTCTATTTCATTGAGCGCGGCGTGGCCTCCGTGGTTTCCCACACCGCTGGCCGCCGCGAGATCGAAGTCGGCCTGATCGGGCCGGAGGGCATGTCGGCCATTTCGCTGCTGGGCGCAGACGACCGCTCGCCCTTTGAAACTTTCATGCAGGTCGAAGGCAATGGCTACAGCATGCCCGCCCAGCACCTGTTGCGGGCCCTTGAGCAGAGCGATACCCTCAACCATGCGGCTGATGCGCTATGCCCGCGCCTTCCACATCCAGGTGGCCGCCACGTCCGTCTCCAATGGCTATGCCAAGCTGGAGCAGCGCCTCGCGCGCTGGCTGCTGATGGTGGCCGACCGGGTCGGGGAATCCTTCCACATCACCCATGCGTTCCTGGCCACCATGCTGGCCGTGCGCCGGGCCGGCGTGACGCTGGCCCTGCAGGTGCTCGAGGGCCGCGGTCTCATCCGCTCCAGCCGGGGCAGTGTCATCATCCTCGACCGGCCTGGCCTGATCGAGGCCTCCAACGGCGCCTATGGCCTGGCCGAGCGCGAGCAGCTCCGCCTGCTGCAGCCGCGCGAACCTAGTTCGACAGAACTCGCCTGATCGCGTTCTCCAGCACGTCACCTGGCGCCGGCTTGCCGACCAACGGGCGGTGGCGGTGTCGCTCTGGCACGTCGGCCATGCCGCGCCCGCTGTAGAAAACGAACGGGGCGGCGCGTGCGGAGAGCGCATCGGCAATCGAGAAATCGTCTGTGCCGTCCGCCAGGGTGATGTCGAGCACCGCCAGGCTGGGTGTGAACAGGGCGATCGCCTCCAGGGCATGGGCATGGTGATAGGCGACGGTGACGTGCTGGAAGCCCAGTTCGCGAACGATGTCTTCCACCGTCATGGCAATGAGCACGTCGTCTTCGACAATCAGCACCCACGCGGCCGCGCGCTCCTTCGTACCGTCCCGCATGGGTGCGCGCCTTCCCGGTTTCCAGCAAGCATCTATACGCGGCCGGCTTAATCGGTCACCCCATGTTTCGCATCTGCACTATATCGTACAGACCTGATTACATTGAGTTTTCTGGTTTAGAGTGGCTGGTAACGGCAGCGTGAACACTCATTACTTGGCTGCCCTGTCGTCCGGATCGGGAGGTCAGTCATGCTGTCGAGTTATACCGTGCTGGATTTGCGTCCCCATGCTTCGGGCAACGCGCCAAGCCATGTCGTTGACGCCCATTCGCCCGAGGATGCCGCCACCCGCGCCCTCGGCCTTGACCTGGTTCGTACGGGTCATCCCGACACCCTGCAGGCCAAGGTCTTCATCCAGAGCACCGGACGCCGGGACATCCCGGTGCGCCTCTATTCGAGGGGCGGAAACGCAGCATTTTGACGCCGCGCTTTTGCTGGAGACTGTTGGCGCAGTCCTTCGCCGGGTCGCAGGGGCCCGGCGTCGCGTCCGCCCTCAGCGTCGGGGATAACGCTGCTTGAGCACGCCATAGACCGCGCGGATGCCATGATCGGTGCCGCCGAACGGGCGGCCGGCTCGCGCTTCGGGCGCCCAGGCCATGATGTCCAGATGCACCCAGGCCTTGGCCTGCTCGACAAACCGCCGCATGAACAGCGCCGCCGTGATCGAGCCGGCAAAGCCGCCGCTGCCGGCATTGTTCACATCGGCGATCTTGGAAGCCATCATTGCGTCATAGGGCGACCATAGCGGCATCTGCCACAGCGGATCGTCCGCCGTGAGCCCGGCCGCCATCAGCTCGCGCGCCAGCCCGTCATCGGTGGCATAGAGCGCCGGCAGTTCCGGCCCCAGCGCCACCCGCGCCGCGCCGGTCAAGGTCGCCATGTCCAGCAGCAGCTCGGGCGCCTCCTCGTCGGCCAGCGCCAGCGCATCGGCCAGGATCAGCCTGCCCTCCGCATCGGTATTGCCGATCTCGACCGTCAGCCCCTTGCGCGACGTCAGCACGTCGCCGGGCCGGAAGCTGTCGCTGCTGATGGCATTTTCCACGATCGGAATCAGCACCCGCAGCCGCACGGCCAGGCCCGCCGAGACCACGGCATGGGTCAGGCCGAGCACATTGGCCGCGCCACCCATGTCTTTCTTCATCAGCAGCATGCCGGCCGACCCCTTGATGTCGAGCCCGCCGGTATCGAAGGTCACGCCCTTGCCCACCAGCGTCACCTTGGGGTCGCCCTCCTTGCCCCAGCGCAGGTCAAGTAGCCGCGGCGGCTGGTTGCCGGCGCGACCCACGGCATGGATCATCGGGAAATTCTCGGCGATCAGGTCATTGCCGACGATGGCAGTGCAGTCCATGCCCCGCACCGCGGCGAACTCGGCGATGATGGCCGCAAAGGCATCCGGCCCCAGGTCATTGGTCGGCGTATTGACTAGGTCGCGCGCCAGCACGGCCGCCTCGACCAGCCGGTCGATTTCGGCCCCGTCGGCATCGGCCGGCGGCACCAGGCGCGGGGCGGGCTTGGCCTTGCGATAGCGGTCGAAGCGATAGGCGCCAAGCCGGAAGCCGATGACAGCCAGCACCGGATCGCCATACGCGCCTTCGAGGTGATAATCGCCCTCGGCCAGGGCTGCCCCGGCCAGACCCAGTACCAGCGCCGAACGCCCCGCCTCCGGCCCGCTGCCGAACAGCTGGCCGGCAACCGCACCATCGTCGCCCGGCAGGGCCAGCAACTGTCCGCGCTGGCCGGTAAAGCCATTGGCTGCGGCCCAGGCCAGATGGGCCGGCGACAGGGCGGCCTCGGCGACCTTGCCTTCTGCAATGACAATGATGGGGACGGTCGTGCGCTCTCTCATGGGGATCTCCGGGGATGAGGCTGAATAACTAGCCTTCGCTGCCCGCTGCCACAACCGCACAAAAACGCATCGCAACCGACCACCAAACTCTGCCAGGCCGCCTGCCGCCGCGCGCCTCCCCTTGCCCTCGTCCCCTGCCCGCTATATTCCAGCCTCGTCCCTGCCCGGCTGAGGTGAACACCCATGACCACGCGACCCATCCGCATTGCCCCCTCCATCCTGTCGGCCGATTTCAGTCGCCTGGGTGAAGAGGTCGCGGCCATCGCCGCAGCAGGCGCCGATTACATCCATGTCGATGTCATGGACGGCCATTTCGTGCCCAATATCAGCTTCGGCCCGCTCGTCATGGCCTCGATCCGCAGGGTCACCACCCTGCCCTTTGACGTCCACCTGATGATCGCCCCGGTCGACCTCTATATCCCCGCCTTTGCCAAGGCCGGCGCCGACATCATCACCGTCCATGCCGAGGCCGGCCCGCACCTGCACCGCACCCTCCAGGCCATCCGCGCCGAGGGCAAGAAGGCCGGTGTCGCCATCAATCCGGCCACGCCCGTCTCGGCCCTGGCCCATGTGCTCGACGATATCGACCTGCTGCTGGTCATGTCGGTCAATCCCGGCTTTGGCGGTCAGAGCTTCATTCCCGAAACCCTCAACAAGCTGGCACAGGCCAGGGCGCTCATCGGCAACCGCCCTATCGATCTCGAGGTCGATGGCGGCATCACCGCCGACAATGCCCGCGTCGTGGCCCAGGCCGGCGCCAATGTCTTCGTCGCCGGCTCCTCGGTCTATGGCGGCAATGATCCCGCCACCTACGCCCCCCGCATCGCCGCCATCCGCAACGCGGCATCGACCCGTCTCGCCTGATCCCGAAAATCCTGCTGCCAGCCTGCAAAGCGAAAGCCCAACAATATGATCCCGCGCTACTCCCGCCCCGAAATGGTCTCCATCTGGTCCGCCGAGACGCGCTTTGCCATCTGGTTCGAGATCGAGGCCCACGCCACCACCAGGCTGGCCGAGCTCGGCGTGGTGCCCAAGGAGAGTGCCCAGAACATCTGGGACGTGATGAATGCCCGCAAGGCCGAACACGGCGACTACGCCTTCGACGTTGCCCGCATCGACGAGATCGAGCGCACCACCAAGCATGACGTCATCGCCTTCCTGACCCATCTCAGCGAAATCGTCGGCCCCGACGCCCGCTTCGTGCACCAGGGCATGACCTCTTCGGATATCCTGGACACCACGCTGTCGGTGCAGATGGCCCGCGCCGCCGACCTGCTGATCGCCGATTGCGATGCCCTGCTCGATGCGCTCAAGCGTCGCGCCTATGAGCACAAGGACACCATAACCATCGGCCGCAGCCACGGCATCCATGCCGAGCCGACCACCTTTGGCGTCAAGCTGGCCGAGGCCTATGCCGAATTCACCCGCAACCGCGCCCGCCTCGTCGCCGCCCGGGCCGAAATCGCCACCTGCGCCATTTCCGGCGCCATCGGCTCCTTTGCCAATATCGACCCGCAGGTCGAGGAATATGTCGCGCAAAAGCTTGGCCTGTCCATCGAGCCCGTTTCGACCCAGGTCATCCCGCGTGACCGCCACGCCATGTTCTTTGCCACGCTCGGCGTTGTCGCCAGCTCCATCGAGCGCGTCGCCATCGAGATCCGCCACCTGCAGCGCACCGAAGTGCTCGAAGCCGAGGAGTTCTTCTCCCCCGGCCAGAAGGGCAGCTCGGCCATGCCGCACAAGCGTAACCCGGTGCTGACCGAAAACCTCACCGGCCTTGCCCGCCTGGTGCGCGGCATGGTCGTGCCCGCGCTGGAAAACGTCGCCCTCTGGCACGAGCGCGACATCTCCCACTCCTCGGTCGAACGCATGATCGGCCCCGACGCCACCGTCACGCTCGACTTCGCTTTGTCCCGCCTGACCGGCGTCATCGACAAGCTGGTGGTCTACCCCGCCAACATGCGCCGCAATCTTGACCTGCTCGGTGGCCTGCACAATTCCCAGCGCGTGCTGCTGGCGCTGACCCAGGCCGGATATTCCCGCGAGGACAGCTACGCCGCCGTGCAGCGCAACGCCATGAAGGTCTGGGAAATGAGCGGCGACCGCGCCGGCCAGTTCGCGGCCAACCTCAAGGCCGACCCGGAAGTGACTCTGAGTGATGCGCAAATCGACGCCATGTTCGACGACGCCTATCACCTCAAGCATGTCGACACGATCTTCGCCCGGGTCTTCGGATGAGCCTGATCTGCGCCCAGGAAAGCGGCCTGACGGCTGAGGAATATATCGCCTGTGTCGGTCAGTCGGCGCTGGGTCCGACCCGTCCGCTCGGCAATACCGAGCGCGTCCAGGCCATGCTCGACAATTCCAACCTGGTCGTCACCGCGCGTGATGAGGGCGGCCGGCTGGTCGGCCTGTTCCGCGCCATGACGGACTGGAGCTGGGTCTGCTACTGCGCCGACATGGCTGTGGTCGAGGCCAGCCAGGGCCAGGGCGTGGGCAAGACGCTGATGGACAAGGCCACCGAAATTCTCGGCCCCGGCGTCAGCATCATCCTGCTGGCTCTGCCCGGCGCCGAGGGCTTCTATCAGAAGATCGGCCTCACCCAGACCCAGGCCGGTTTCTATCGCGACAGGACCCATCGCTCATGAAGCTGGCCGATACCGATATCCTGATCCTGCCCGGCCTGGGCAATTCCGGCCCCGGCCACTGGCAGATGCGCTGGGCCGAGCGCATGCGCACCGCCGCCATTGTCGAACAGGCCGATTGGGACGAGCCCGATCTCGATGACTGGGTCGCCACCATCGACCAGGCCTGTCGCCTGACCACGCGTCCCGTCGTGCTGGTTGCCCATTCGCTGTCCGTCATGGCCGTGGCCCATGCCGCGCCGCGCCTGCCCGCCAATGTGCGCGGCGCCTTTCTCGTGGCCCCCACCGATATTGAACTGAGCCCGGCCGCACCCGAGGAAACCTTCGGCTTCCGCCCCATCCCGCGTGACCCCTTCCCCTTCCCCTCCATGCTGGTCGCCTCCAGCAGTGACCCCTATGTGTCGCTGGAGCGGGCGGTGGAATTTGCCAATTGCTGGGGCTCGGACTTTCATCAGGCCGGCGAAGCCGGTCACATCAACCTCGCCTCCGGCCACGGCCCCTGGCCCGAGGGGCTGCTGATGTTCACCCGGCTGATGCAGCGCCTATGATCGACGGCTATGACATCGTGCCGGCCGTCCCGGCACAGGACGATTACCTGCGCCTGCGTGTCGCCGCCGGTCTCAGCGCCAAGACCGTGGAACAGGCCAGCATCGGCCTGCCCAGCTCATGGTATGGCGTCACGGTGATGCATGCCGGCCAGGCCGTGGGCATGGGCCGCATCATCGGCGATGGCGGCACTGCCTTCCAGATCGTCGACATCGCCCTCGAGCCCGCCCACCAGGGCAAGGGGCTGGGCAAGGCCATAATGGCCGCCCTGATGGACCACCTCAACGCCCACGCCCCCGCAGGCGCCTATGTCAGCCTGATCGCCGATGGCGACGCCCGCCACCTCTACGCCCAGTATGGCTTCGAGCCGGTCATGCCCGCCTCGATCGGCATGGCGCTCTGGCTCTAGCCGGGAACGCCACGACATGGCGCAAAAACGGGTTGAAACAGAAGCTCTTTCCCTCGCCGGCCCACCAAATTGGTAGATTAAGCCTCGATAGAACCAGCGCCCCGCACTAGGGTCTGCGGGCGAGTTGCCAATAGGGCTGGAGGCCACAATGACCGTAAATTCAAAGAATCCCGAAACCATCGGGCTGCATGCCGGCTGGCGTGCCGACCCCGCCACTGGCTCGGTGGCCGTGCCGATCTACCAGACCACCTCGTTCCAGTTCGAAAGCAGCGAACACGCCGCCGACCTTTTCGCTCTGCGCCAGTTGGGCAATATCTATACTCGCCTCGGCAACCCGACCACCGATGTGCTCGAAAAGCGCGTTGCCGCCCTCGAGGGCGGCGCGGCAGCCCTAGCCGTGGCCTCGGGCCAGACCGCCTCTGCCTATGCCGTGCAGAACCTGGCCATCGTCGGCGACAATATCGTTGCCTCGACCGACCTCTATGGCGGCACCTATAACCTCTTCAAGAACACCTTCCGCGAAGCCGGCATCGAAGTGCGCTTCGTCGATCCATCGGACCCGGAAAATTTCCGCCGCGCCACCGACGACAAGACCCGCGCCTATTATGCCGAGACCCTGCCCAATCCCAAGCTCTCCGTCCTGCCGATCGGCGAAATCGCCGCCATTGGCCGTGAGTTCGGCATTCCGCTGATCGTTGACAACACCGCTGCCCCCTCACCGCCCGCCCCTTCGAGCATGGCGCGGCGGTCGTGGTCTATTCATCGACCAAATATCTGGGCGGCCACGGCACTTCGATCGGCGGCATCATCGTCGATGGCGGCAATTTCGACTGGGCAGCCCATCCGCAGCGCCAGCCGCTGCTCAATACGCCCGATCAGGCCTATCACGGCGCCGTCTGGGTAGAGGCGGCCAAGCCGCTCGGCCCCATCGCCTATATCCTGAAGGCCCGCACCACCCTGCTGCGCACCCATGGCGCTGCGCTCTCGCCCTTCAACGCCTTTCTCACCATCCAGGGCCTCGAAACCCTGGCGCTGCGCGTTGACCGCCATTTCGAAAACGCCGCCAAGGTCGCCGCCTGGCTCAACAATCGGCCGGAAGTCACCTCGGTGACCCATCCGACGCTGCAGACCGGGCAGCAGCGCATCAATGCCGATAAGTACCTGACGCGCGGCAAGGGCGCCCTGATCGGCTTCGAGCTGGCCAATGGCCGCGAGGCCGGCGCCCGCTTCATCGATGCGCTGAAGCTCCTCTACCACGCCGCCAATATCGGCGACGCCCGCTCGCTGGCCATCCATCCGGCCACCACAACTCACTCCCAGCTGTCGCCCGCCGAACAGCTGTCGGCCGGCGTGACCCCCGGCTATGTGCGCCTGTCGATCGGCATCGAGCATATCGACGATATCCTCGCCGACCTCGACCAGGCCCTGACCGCCGCCGGCCAGGGCCTCAAGGCCGCCGAATAGACAACAAAAAAGGGCCCGTCTCGCGACGGGCCCTTTGCCTAGAGTTCCTTGCCCAACCGCCTGTCCACGGACCAGGCGCCACCGCCATAGGCGGCAAACAGCCCGGCAGCACCCGTCCAGAACAGCGACGCAAAGATCGCCTTGCCCTGCACCTGCGCCAGGAATGCCTCCCCGCCATCGGCCAGCCGCCGCAGCGCGTCCGGGGTGAAATACTGGGCGGCCTCGGGTGACTGCAGCAGCTCGATTCCGGCAGCCGTCAGGAAGGTCGGGCCATAGGGATTGGCGTAGTGGAACCACAGGGTGATCGCCAGCATGATGGTATTGGCCAAGGCCATGGGGCGCGTCAGCAGTCCCAGCATGATGCAGATGCCGCCCACCAGGTTGACCACGCCCAGCAGGGGCGACCAGAACCAGCCCGGATAGAAGTGCAGGCTCTCGACAAAGCCGGCCATGGCCATGGGATTGCCGAGCTTGACCCAGCCCTCATAGGCCAGCACGGCGCCCACCGCGACCCGCAGGGCGACCCAGGCGAAGGGTTGGGCGAAACGCCTGTAGAAGTCGCCGAGAGCGGGCAGAACGAGTTGCGTGCGCGAGGATGGTGCATCCGCGCCAGACAGTTCAGTGACATTGGCCATGATGGACCTCCTTGATGTGCCCGCATCCTGGAGAATGGCTGCCCGATCCGCATTGACCTGCGTCAAATCACGGATACTCAACAAAAAAAGGGAGCCGGCCTCTCGACCGGCGCCCTCAAATTCTTCGCAATATTTTACCCGCTCAGCCTTCTGAGGCCACCTGCTCATTGGCGGTCTGCTTGAGCTGCGCCATCTTCTGGCGAATCACGTCATCGGTGATGCTCAGGCCCTTGGCCTTGATGTCGCCCGAAACCTTGCGGAACACGTCCTCGTCGCCGGCTTCCTCGAAATCGGCGGCCACCACTTCGGCGGCATAGGCCGTGGCGGCCTCGCCGGTATGGCCCAGCAACTCGGCCGCCCAGATGCCCAGCAGCTTGTTGCGCCGCGCCTCGGCCTTGAATTTGGTTTCAGCATCGAAGGCAAATTTGGCTTCCTGCCCCTTTGCCCGATCATCAAACTGGCTCATGCCGCTCTCCCGCTTGCCTTTGACATTGCCGCCTCACGGGCGCTTGCCTTGGACATAAGCGGTTCAGCCGGCCAAATCAACGTCTCCCCGACGCTGCGACCTTATGCTCAATCCCGCCGGCGCGCAGGCCTGCCATCCCTGCCCAAAATGCAAAAGAGCTTGCTTTTCCGCATGAGTCTGGCGCATGAAGCGGCCAAATTCCCCTCCTCCCAACGGTCCGGATTCCCAATGAACCGTCGTCGCAAAATCTACGAGGGCAAGGCCAAGATCTTGTTCGAAGGTCCTGAGCCCGGCACTCTGGTACAGTATTTCAAGGATGACACCACCGCTGGTGATGGCGCCCGACTCGAAATCATCGACGGCAAGGGTGTGCTGAACAACCGAATCTCGGAGTTCATTTTCACCAAGCTCAACGGTCTGGGCATTCCCACCCATTTCATCCGCCGCCTCAACATGCGCGAGCAGCTGATCAAGGAAGTGGAAATCATTCCGCTCGAGATCATCGTGCGCAATTTTGCCGCCGGCTCGCTGGTCAAGCGCCTCGGCCTTGAGCCCGGCACCCAGTTGCCGCGCTCGATCATCGAGTTCTGCTACAAGGACGATGCCCTGCACGACCCCATGGTCAGTGAAGAGCATATCACCGCCTTTGGCTGGGCCACCCCGGCCGAACTCGACGACATCATGAGCCTGGCCATCCGCGTCAATGACTTCCTCACCGGCCTGTTCATGGGCGTCGGCATCCAGCTGGTCGATTTCAAGATCGAATGCGGCCGCCTCTATGAGGGTGACCTGATGCGCATCGTGCTGGCCGACGAGATCAGCCCCGACAGCTGCCGTCTGTGGGACGTCAAGACCCGCGCCAAGATGGACAAGGATCGCTTCCGCGAAAACCTCGGCGGCCTGATCGAAAGCTATCGCGACGTCGCCCAGCGCCTGGGCATCCTGGTTGAAACCGAAAACGCGCTGACCACCGGTCCGCGCCTCGTTCAATAACCGGGAGACTGGATGATGAAGGCCCGTGTAACGGTGACTCTCAAGGCTGGCGTGCTTGACCCTCAGGGCCAGGCCATCGAAGGCTCGCTCAAGGGCCTGGGATTTCCCGGCGTCGCCTCGGTCCGCCAGGGCAAGGTCTTTGACCTTGTGCTGGAGGGAACCGATGTGGAGTCGGCGCGTTCACAGATCACCAGCATGTGTGACAGGCTGCTCGCCAACACCGTGATCGAAAACTACGCGATCGAAATCTCAAATTAACGCCTGACGGCGATAACTAATGGCGCGCCACGCCACGGCGCCGGACCCTTTGCTATGCTCAAAACTATCTCCCTTTCGGTCATGTTCGTCGCTACCCTTGGACTGCTCTTTGCAGCCTACGCCTCGGTCCCGGTCTAGCCAGACCATCCGGCCGCGCCAGATGTGCAGCCTGCCACGATCCGGCAGGCTTCCATCCCGCCGGCTTAGCCAAATGCTTACCAATCGGGCAGCTATCCAGTCGACAGCGGCGGGCGCTTAACCTCTTTGCGCCGGCCGATGCGCTAGTCTCTGGCGCAGCGGCGAGGAGAGTGAGCGATGTCGGCAGCGGTACAGACGCGTCTCGACTGGGTCGACATGGCCAAGGGCCTGTCGATCTTTCTGGTGGTCATGATGTATGCCGCCGCCAGCGTCGGCGAGGATACCGGCGGAGTCGGTGCCTTCCACTGGGCCATCGCCTTTGCCACGCCCTTCCGCATGCCCGAATTCTTCCTGCTTTCCGGCCTGTTCCTGTCTCAGGTCATCGACCGGTCCTGGCGCAGCTTTGCCGACCGTCGGGTCGTGCACTATCTCTATTTCTACGCCCTCTGGGCGCTGATCCACATCGTCTTCAAGGTTGGCCTGCTCGGGGCCAATCCGCTGGGCGCGGCCGAACAGCTGGCTTGGGCCCTGGTCCAGCCCTATGGCGTGCTCTGGTTCATCTACCTGCTGGCCCTCGTCGGCGCGGCAACCAAGGCGCTGCACAGCCTGCGCCTGCCGGTCTGGGCGGTGTTCACCGGCGCCGCGCTGCTGCAGCTGGCCGCCATTGACACCGGCCTCTACGCCATCGACCAGTTCGCCGCCTATTTCGTCTTCTTCTATGCCGGCTATGTCCTCGCCCCCTTGCTCTTCCGCCTGGCGGCCTGGGCGGCCAACAGCGTGCCCCTGGCCCTGTTCGGGCTGCTGATCTGGGCCATCATCAACGCCACTCTGGTTTTCTCGCCCGACTTCGCCATGCACCCGGTCCATCCCGTCATGGGCCCGGCCGGCCTGCCCTTCATCCACCTGGTGCTGGCCCTGGTCGGCACCGCCGCCCTCTGCACCATCGCCGCGCTGCTGACCGGCCTGCCCGCCATGGATTGGCTGCGCTGGCTGGGCAGCAAATCGCTCATCATCTATGTCGCCTTCGTCCTGCCCATGGGCGTGGCCCGCACCCTGCTGATCAGGCTCGGCCTGCTCGAGCCGACCCTGCTGACGCTGCTCACCATGGCCGTCGCCATCCTCTCGCCGCTGCTGCTGTACTGGCTGGTGCTGCGCACCGGGCAGGGCAAATTCCTCTTTGAACGACCCGGCTGGGCCCACCTGCCCGGCACCCGTCGCGCCAGCGAGCGCCTGTCGACCAGCCCGGCCGAGTAGGCATCGCTCCCCCGTGGCGATAACCGGGCCGGGATAGGCGCGTCTGGGCTCTTGCCTTTTGCGCCAAGACTCACCAAAAGAGCCTCGCAACGCCTGACATAGCGAGGAATAGCCGATGAAATCCGCCGTCATCGTCTTCCCAGGACTCAATCGCGACCGCGACATGATCGCGGCCCTGACCAAGGTATCGGGCACCGCCCCGGCCGTGGTCTGGCATCAGGATACCGAGCTGCCCGATGTCGATCTCATCGTCATCCCCGGCGGCTTTTCCTATGGTGACTATCTGCGCTGCGGCGCCATCGCCGCGCGCTCGCCCATCATGGACCGCGTCCGCGAACGGGCCGATGCCGGCGTCAAGGTGCTCGGCGTCTGCAACGGCTTCCAGATCCTGATCGAGGCCGGCATGCTGCCCGGCGCGCTGATGCGCAATACTTCGCTCAAATTCGTCTGCCGCGAGGTCAAGCTCGAGGTCACCAACGCTGATACCGACTTCACCCGTGGCTACACGCAGGGCCAGGTCATCCGCTGCCCTGTGGCGCATCATGATGGTAACTATTTCGCCGATTCCGAGACGCTTGATCGAATGACCGGTGAAGGCCAGATCGCCTTCCGCTATGCCGAAGGCACCAATCCCAACGGCTCGCTGCGCGACATCGCCGGCATTCTCAACAGCCGCAAGAACGTGCTCGGCCTGATGCCGCATCCGGAAAATCTCATCGAGGCCGCCCATGGCGGCACCGATGGGCGCGCCCTGTTTTCCGGGCTTCTGGGCGTGGCGGCCTAGGGTGGCGCGCCGCCGGCCCGCCGCGCCCGGTCTGCCGCTGACCTGCTCGTCTGCTCTGGAGGTTTGACCCATGCATAGCGCCGAAAACCCCGCCAGAATCAGCATCTTGCTGTTCCCCCAGGTCGAGGAACTCGACTTCGTCGGTCCCTGGGAAGTGTTCTCGGTCGCCAAGGTGCTGGGCGCACCGCTTGAGGTCGTCACCGTCGGCTGGCGCGAAACCGCCATCACCTGTGCCCGCGGCCTCAGGGTTACCGCCGACTATGCCTTTGCCGACAGGCCGCCCGCCGATCTGGTCCTGATCCCCGGCGGACGCGGCACCCGCGTCCTCGCGCAGGACGATGAATTCAATGCCGCGATCCGCGAATACCTCGCCTCTGCCACCTGGCAGACCTCGGTCTGTACCGGTTCGGCCCTCCTGGCCCGGGCCGGCTTTCTCGAGGGTCGGCGCGCCACCACCAACCGGAATGCGCTCGACTTCCTGCGCGTTCATGCGCCACACACCTATATTCTGGACCAGCGCTTCGTCCATGACGGCAATGTCGTGACCAGCGCCGGCATCTCGGCTGGTATCGACATGGCGCTCTGGCTGGTCGGCCATTTGTTCGGCGAAGACCTCGGCCGCTCGACCCAGGAACACATGGAATATTTTCCAGAGCCCCCCTACGGAAAGCCTGCTTGATGACCATCCCCAACGACATCGTGATTACCCCTGAACTCGTGGCCGAGCATGGTCTCAAGCCCGACGAGTATCAGAAGATTCTCGATCTGATCGGACGGGTGCCGACCTACACCGAGCTGGGCATCTTCTCGGCCATGTGGAATGAGCACTGCTCCTACAAGTCGTCCAAGAAATGGCTCAAGACCCTGCCCACCACCGGCCCCCGCGTCATCCAGGGCCCCGGCGAGAATGCCGGCGTGGTCGATATAGGTGACGGCCAGGCCGTGGTCTTCAAGATGGAATCGCACAACCATCCCAGCTTCATCGAACCCTATCAGGGCGCCGGTACCGGCATGGGCGGCATCCTGCGCGACGTCTTCACCATGGGCGCCCGCCCGGTGGCGGCTATGAACGCGCTGCGCTTTGGCGCGCCCGACCATGAAAAGACCCGTCACCTGGTCTCCGGCGTCGTCGCCGGCATTGGCGGCTATGCCAATGCCTTTGGCGTGCCCACCGTGGGCGGCGAAGTCGAGTTCGATGCCAGCTACAACGGCAATATCCTGGTCAATGCCTTTGCCGCAGGCCTCGCCGATACCGACAAGATCTTTCTCTCCGAAGCCAAGGGCGTCGGCCTGCCCGTCGTCTATCTCGGCGCCAAGACCGGCCGCGACGGCGTCGGTGGCGCCACCATGGCCTCTGCCGAATTCGGCGACGATATTGACGAGAAGCGCCCCACCGTCCAGGTCGGCGACCCCTTCACCGAAAAGCGCCTGCTCGAAGCCTGCTTGGAACTGATGGCCACCGGCGCCGTCATCGCCATCCAGGACATGGGCGCGGCGGGCCTGACCTGTTCGGCCGTCGAAATGGGCGCCAAGGGCGATCTCGGCGTCGAGCTCAACCTCGACATGGTGCCGGTCCGCGAAACCAACATGACGCCCTATGAGATGATGCTGTCCGAATCCCAGGAGCGCATGCTCATGGTGCTGCATCCCGAAAAGGAAGCGGTCGCCCGCGCGGTCTTCGTCAAGTGGGAGCTCGATTTCGCCACCGTCGGCAAGACCACCGACGACCTGCGCTTCCGCGTGCTGTTCCAGGGCGACGAAGTCGCCAACCTGCCGATCAAGGACCTGGGCGACCAGGCCCCCGAATACGATCGCCCCTGGACCCCGTCCGTGCCGGCCGCGCCGCTGGCCGAAGGCGACGTGCCGCAGATGGAGGTTGCCGATGCCCTGCTCAAGCTGATGGGCGGCCACCAGATTGCCTCGCGGCGCTGGGTCTATGAGCAATATGACACCCTGATCCAGGGCAATTCCGTGCAGCGTCCCGGCGGCGATGCCGGCGTCATCCGCGTCGATGGCCACCCCACCAAGGGCCTGGCCTTCACCTCCGATGTCAACCCGCGCTACTGCCAGGCCGACCCCTATGAGGGCGGCAAGCAGGCGGTGGCCGAAGCCTGGCGCAACTTGACGGCCACCGGTGCCGAGCCGCTGGCCGCCACCGACAACCTCAATTTCGGCAATCCCGAACGCCCCGAAATCATGAGCCAGCTGGTCCATGCCATCAAGGGCATCGGCGAGGCCTGCCTGGCGCTCGATTTCCCCATCGTCTCGGGCAATGTCAGCCTCTACAATGAAACGAATGGCCAGGGCATCCTGCCGACCCCCACCATTGGCGGCGTCGGCCTGCTGCCCGACTGGACCGGCATGGCCTCGATTGCCTTTGCCGCGGAAAACCAGCCCATCCTGCTGGTCGGCGCCCCCGATCGACGCGGCACCCATCTCGGCCAGTCCATCTATCTGCGCGACCTGTTCAACCGCCGCGACGGCTCGGCCCCACATGTCGACCTTCCCCACGAGCGCCGCACCGGCGATTTCGTACGCGGCCTGATCCGCTCCGGCGTCGTCACCGCCTGCCACGATCTCTCCGATGGTGGTTTGGGCGTGGCCCTTGCCGAAATGGCCATCTCCGGCGGCATTGGCGCACGGATAGTTGATCTCGAAGGCCAGGACCCCGTCCTGCAATATTTCGGCGAGGACCAGGGCCGCTATCTCGTCACCCTCAACCTCGACCCGCAGGGCGACGCCATGCTGGCGCTGTGGGAAGATGCCAAGCGCCTTGGCGTCTTCTGCCCCTGGATCGGCACTACTGGCGGCGCCGACCTCGTGCTGGGCGCCGCCCGGCCCGTTCCGGTTGCCGCGCTCAAGGCCGCCCATGACGGCTGGTTCCCCAGCTACATGGATGGCGCCGCCGCCTGACCTGACTTTCGCCTTATGATCGCCGCTCTTTGGGGTGCTTTGGAGCCTCAGGGGCGGCGATCGCATTTTCTGGAGACGACAATGATTACTCGGCCGGTTCTAGGCTCCCTGCTCCTCCTCTCGCTGGTCCTGGCACCGGGCGCGGTCCTGGCGCAGTCGATCACCGTGACGCGCTCCACCCTGCCCGATCAGCCCTTTACCCTGATCTATCCCGATACCATGCAGGCCTCGGGCGGTGTCGACCGGCCGCTTGTCATCAACCACGCCAGCGCACCCCTGCAATGCACCATGACCTATGTGCCGGTCGAGGAAACCGACTGGAGCCCCGAAAGTGCCCTGGCCTCGCTGGTCGACGCTGACGTCGAGGCCGGCTGGCGCGAAACCTTTCCCGGCTTCGCCCTGGGCACCAAGGGCGCCACCGCCTATCAGAGCGACCCGGCGCTGATCTACGAGGGCACCAGCACCGACTCGCCCATGGGCATGCCGCTGACCATCGTGCATACCGAAACCGTCGCCAACGACCTCGGCTACACGCTCGATTGCTTCTTCGATACCACCCAGGCCGAACAGGCCCGGCCAATCGTCGATTTCATCATTGCCAACTTCTCCACCAGTGCCGAGGCCGAGCCGCTCCCGCCCGCCCAATAGTCCATCGGTTATTGAAGGGGCGGCACCCCCGTGCCATATCAGGACGCAACTGGCATATGCCGATTGCGACAAGGAGTTGAGCCATGCCGATGGAAGCCACCGAAATCGAGCGTCGCATCAAGGCCGCTATTCCCGACGCCGAAATCGAGATCCGCGACCTGGCCGGCGATGGCGACCACTGGGCCGCCACGGTCAGTTCCGAGCAGTTCCGCGGCAAGTCCCGCGTGCAGCAGCACCAACTGGTCTATGCCGCCCTGCAGCCGGACATGGGCGGCGCCCTGCACGCTTTGGCGCTGCAGACTGTCGTCCCGGACTGATCCATGTCGCTGCGCGAGTCGCTCGACCTGATCCGCATGGTCAAGCCCGAGGCCGGCACCACCGCCCTCGACCACGAGATCATGGCCGAGCGCGCCTCCTCGCTGGGCGCCGCCGAGCACAAGGTCATCGCCGCCATCGCGGCCTTGGCTGCCGCCGCCGATGACCCGTCCGCTCTCCAGCAAGCCCGCAACGCCGTCTGGGCCTATTTCGTACAGCGCGAACTGATCGGCTTTCGCAAGCACAATGATGTGATTCAGGCGCTGAACATCCCGCCTCAGGTCCTTGCCGGACTTGGCGCAATCGAGAAGCGCTGATGGGCGTCGCAGGCTGCCGATTCTGCCTCGACAATCACCTGCTCGTTGATACGCCGCTGCTTGAACAGACCCATTTCTATATGCTCGGCAGCATTGACCCGATGGTGCGGCTGGCCGGCATGATCGTGCCCCGCCGGCACAGTGAGACGCCCTTCGAGTTCACCGCTGCCGAATGGGTCGCCTTCGGGGAGATGCTGGTATTGGCCAAGGCACACTTCGCCAGACACCGGCCGGACGGCTTTACCCTGGGCTGGAATGTTGGCGCGGTAGCGGGCCAGCACGTCTTTCATACCCATCTACACATCATTCCCCGCTTCACGGGCGCACCAAACGAGGGTGCTGGCGTCCGACGAATCATGCGCACCCCAGACTGGCCAACCGCGTCATGACCCGCGCCATCATCTTCGACGTCGATGGCGTACTGGTGCATGGCTATCACGCGCGGCCTGACCTGACGCGGCGCTGGAACGAAAACCTGCTGGCCGATCTGGGCGTGGATCCGGAGCGGTTCACCAACGAGTTCATCTTCGACATCTTCATCAAGAAGGTCGTGGTGGGCGAAATGGCCATCATCGACGCTCTCGACCGGCGCCTGCCCGGCCTGGGCTACCATGGCTCGTCCATGACCTTCCTGCACTACTGGCTGTCGCATGACTCCGTGCTCAACACTGACCTGCTCGCAGTGGTGCGCCAGTTGAAGGCACGGCCAGACCTCAAGCTCTATATCGCGACCAACCAGGACCATAGCCGAGCGCAGTGGCTCTGGCATAACCTTGGCCTTGGCGAACTGTTCGAAGACATTTTCTATTCGGCCCGTGCGGGCATTAGAAAACCGGAGAAGGGCTTCTTCGATTTCGTCGAACACCGCATCGGCCCGCAGGCCGAGCCGCCCTTATTCTTCGATGACACGCCAAAAGTCATCGACGGCGCCCGCCGCGCCGGCTGGGAGGCAGTGCTGTTCAACACCATCGAGGACTGCGCCAGCCACCCCTGGATCGCCCGGCGGCTCTGAATGGTCATCATCCGTTCAGACTGGTGACCAAATGGCGGCAGGCGCCTTATCGGCGATTGCCGATGCACCCCTCGACAGCGCCACACCAAGCTCCTATTTATGTGCCAACAGTTCTCCGGGCGCCCCGGGCCATCGAAAGGTTTCACCCATGACCGACATCAACGCTTTCATCGACGACAAGGTGAAGAACAACGACGTCTTCCTGTTCATGAAGGGCTCGCCGGACTTTCCGCAATGCGGCTTTTCCGGCCAGGTCGTGCAGATCCTGGGCTATCTCGGCGTCGACTATGGCAGCGCCAATGTGCTCGAAAGCGCCGAACTGCGCGACGGCATCAAGACCTACAGCAACTGGCCGACCATTCCCCAGCTCTATGTGAAGGGCGAATTTGTCGGCGGCGCCGACATCGTGCGCGAAATGTTCCAGGCCGGCGAACTGCAGGCCCAGATGGAAGCTGCCGGCATCGCGGTCAAGCAGACCGCCTGATTGTCGAACGTTTTCAATGCTTTGGCGCCGGACCTTGGGTCCGGCGCTTTTGTTTGTCCGGGCAACAGCATCACCGGCATTGATGGCTCGCATTCTACTTTGTCGCTTTGCCGGCCGGCGACAGCGGCGTAAACAGGAAGCGGCTTCCTCCGAGACAAGCGTCATGACCGCCTCTGCTTTGCGCCCCGCCGTGCCGCTCCTGGTGCTGATCATTGCCGGCTGCATCATTGCCGCCATCGGCAATGGCGTGCGCACCAGTTTCGGCCTGTTCACCCTGCCCATGACGGCCGATCTCGGCCTTTCCCGCGAAGGCTGGGGCATGGCCATGGCCATCCAGAACCTGGCCTGGGGCGTCGCCCAGCCCTTTGCCGGCGCCTATGCCGACCGCGTCGGCACCGGCCGCACCATTGCCCTGGGCGCCGCCATTTATGCGCTGGGCGTACTCGGCATGGCCTTTTCGCCCGATGCCGGCATCATGACCCTCACCGCCGGCATCGTCACCGGAACCGGCATCGCCATCTGCTCGTTCAGCGTGGTCATGGCCGCTTTCGGTCGCGCGGTACCGGTGGAAAAGCGCTCGATGATTTTCGGCGTCGCCACCGCGGCCTCCTCCTTTGGCCAGTTCGCCTTTGCCCCGATCAGCCAGGGCTTCATCAATGCCTTTGGCTGGCAATCGGCCCTGCTCTATCTGGCCATGGCGCTGCTGCTGATCATCCCGCTCAGCTATGCCCTGCGCGGCCGCACCGAAAATCCCGTCGGCCAGGCCGACCTGCCCTTCATGCAGACCCTGGCCCAGGCCTGGGGCCATGGCTCCTATCGTCTTCTGGTCATCGGCTTCTTCGTCTGCGGCTTCCACCTCGCCTTCATCAATGTGCACATGCCCGCCTATCTGGTGCAGTGCGGCCTGTCGCCCGCTGTCGGCAGCTGGGCCATCGCGGTCATTGGCCTGTTCAATATCGTCGGCTCGCTGCTGGCCGGCTATCTGGGTGGGCGCCTGCCCAAGCAGATGCTGCTGGCCGCCATCTATTTCTCGCGCGCCGTGGCCATCGGGCTCTTCCTGATCTTCCCGGTCAGCGAACTCACCGCCTATACCTTTGCCGCCGCCATGGGCGTGCTCTGGCTCTCCACCGTGCCGCTGACCGCCGGCCTGGTCGGGCTGTTCTTCGGTGCTCGCTATCTCGGCATGCTCTATGGCATCGCCTTTTTCAGCCACCAGCTCGGCTCCTTTGTCGGCGTCTGGCTGGGTGGCTATATCTTCGACCTCACCGGCTCCTATAGCCTGGTCTGGTATCTGGGCATCATGCTGGGACTGGCCTCGGCGGCGCTGCACCTGCCCATCAACGAGCGCGCCGCGCCGCGTTTCGCCCTCAAACCGGCCTGATCACCATCCATCGTTCAATGCCGATATAGTCTTGCCAAAGCAGGTCGAGGGGTTCATTGTTTTCCCTCATTCCAGCGCCTGCGTTTCTGCGGCGGCTTTTTTCCTGAGAATCTTCCATGTCTGACCATTATACGCGGGTTCTCTCGCGCCCCGAATTCATTGCCCTGATGGCGGCATTGATGGCCCTCAATGCTTTGGCCATCGACGTCATGCTCCCCGCTTTGCCCTATATGGGCGAAGCCCTGGGTGTCTCCAGCGAGAACGAGCGCCAGTTCGTCATTTCCGCCTACATGATCGGCATGGGCGTCGCCCAGCTGGCCTTCGGCCCGCTGACCGACCGTTTCGGCCGGCGCGGCCCGCTGCTGGCCGGCATGGGCATCTATATCATCGCCGCGCTTGCCGCCATTTTCGCCCCCAGTTTCGGCGCCCTGATCGCCCTTCGCGTCATCCAGGGCATGGGTGCGGCCAGTGTTCGGGTCATTTCGACCGCCGTCATCCGCGACCGGTATGAGGGCCGCGCCATGGCCGAGGTCATGTCGCTGGTCTTCATGGTCTTCATGGCCATCCCCATCATCGCTCCCGGCATCGGCCAGGTGATCCTGCTGATCGGCGACTGGCACAATATCTTCATCTTCATGGGCCTGCTGGCCGCCGCCTTCTGGCTGTGGACCTTCATCCGCCTGCCCGAGACGCTGCCGGTGGCTGAGCGCCGTCCGCTCAGCTTCAAGTCGGTCTACGATGGCTTCGTCATCGTCTGCACCAACCGGGTGGCCTTTTCCTATGGCCTGGCCGGCACCTTCCTGTTCGGCGCACTGTTTGGCTTCATCAGCTCCAGTCAGCAGATCTATGTCGATATCTATGGTCTTGGCGTCTACTTCCCGGTCGCCTTCGCGGCCATGGCGGGCCTGATGGGCGTGTCGTCCTTCACCAATTCCAAGATCGTCCGCCGCTTCGGCATGCGTCGTCTGTCGCATGGCGCCATGCTGACCTTTACCGGTTTCAGCGCCGTCTGGCTGGCCTTTGCCTTGGTCGGCTTCCTGCCGCTCTGGCTCTTCTTCTCGCTGCTGGCCATCATCATGTTCAGCTTTGGCTGGTCGGCATCCAACATGAACTCGCTGTCCATGGAGCCTCTGGGCGCTGTCGCCGGCACGGCCGCAGCCGTGTTCGGCTTCATCCAGACCGTTGGTGGCGCGCTGATCGGCGGCTATATCGGCCAGCTCTTCAACGGCACCACTATTCCGGTCGCTGCCGGCTACCTCTCGATGGGTATCCTGTCGCTGCTCTGCATCCTCATCGCCGAAAAGGGCAAGCTGTTCGGCGTCGGCGACTATCGTCCCCGCACCGATGACGCTGCAGCCGCTGCGGCAGCGGCCCACTAATCTCCATCGGGGCGCGCCGGCGCCCCGATATCTTCCCGATCATGATAGACGTGATCGATCAGACCCCAGTCGCGCGCCTGTTCGGGGGTCATGAAATTGTCCCGCTCCAGCGCTGCCTCCACCTCCTCATAGCTGCGCCCGCAATGCTTGGCATAAAGCGCGTGCATCCGGCGCTTGAGCCTCTCGCTTTCGGCGGCATGCAGCATGATGTCGGTGACCTTGCCCTGATAGCCGCCGCTGGGCTGGTGCAGCATGATCGAGGCATTGGGCAGGCATATGCGGCTGCCCGGCGCCCCGGCCATGAGCAGGAATGATCCCGCCGACATGGCCATGCCCATGCATAGCGTGCCCACCGGCGCCTTGATGAACTGCATGGTGTCGTACATGGCCAGCGCCGCCGTCACCACGCCGCCCGGCGAATTGATATAGAGCGAGATTTCTTTCCCCGGATTCTCCGACTCCAGGAACAGCAGCTGCGCACAGACCAGCGCCGCCATAGTGTCCTCGATCTCGCCATTGACGAAGATGATCCGCTCGCGCAGCAGCCGCGAATAGATATCGAAGCTCCGCTCGCCCCGGCTTGATTGTTCCACCACCATAGGGACGAGTTGCATCATGTCGCGCATCGGCGAACCTCCGTTCAGCATTGAAGTGATTCAGGTTTTAGGCGGCCATCAAACTCGCGTTGGCCATATTGCTATTGGCCGCCACCGGCACCGCCATCGGGGCGTGGGTCAGCTTGAACCAGGTGCCCCCTTCCGCGGTAGGGGTGAGCTCAAAGGTGACCACGCTGTCTTCTATGTCGCCCGCCAGGCCCTGCCCGGCATCGCGCCAGTGGTAGGTCAGGCGCCTGTTCTCCTGCGCGGCCATGACGGCCAGTTCGACGTCGTCGCCCGGCTTGAGCCAGCGCTCGAGAAAAGCCGGGATGCTCAGCGCCCGCCACACCTTTTCCGGAGGCGCATCGAAGCTGCATTCGAACACCAGTGCGCTGTCGTCCTGGGTCATTGATCCATCTCCTTGAGCAGTTCCTTGAGGCTGTCGATGCGGCTGGGCCAGAAGGCCTCGTAGCGCGCCAGCCAGCTGTGCAGCGGCGCAAGCCCTTGCGGCGCCACGCGATAATGGGCAAAGCGGCCTTCGCGCCGCTCCTCGATCAGACCCGCCTCGCGCAATACCGCCAGGTGCTGGCTCATGGCCGGCTGGCTGATGGCAAAGCCTGCGCGCAGGTCGGTGGCCGTCAGCTCGGCCGTCGCCAGCCGCTCCAGCACGGCGCGGCGGGTCGGGTCGGCCAGCACTTTGAAGATATCGGTTTCGCTCATGCCAACACATAAGCACAGACTTATCTGAGTCCGCAAGCGGCTTCTCTCGCCGCCATTTGGTCACCAGTATGAACGGATGATGTTGATCCGTTCATCCCGGATTGAGTCAAAGGCTCCATCATCGTGACAGCGCAAGCCGGGCGGCGATTTGGCACCTCCCTATCAATCCCGCTGATGACTGCCATTCATGCAAGCCTATTGCTCTGGATCGGCGAGTCCCGTCTGATGGCTTGACCTGCCTTCCCATTCGAGCTCCCACATCCATGACCACCGGCCGCACCTATCTCGCCATTCCCGGCCCCTCAGTTTCGCCCGAGCGCGTGCTCAACGCCATGCATCGCAGTGCCCCCAATATCTATGAGGGCGAGATCGTCGACATGACGCGGGCGCTGATCCCCGATCTCAAACGCGTCGCCCAGACCAGCCAGCACGTCGCCATCTATATCGCCAATGGCCACGGCGCCTGGGAGGCGGCCAACTGCAACATCTTTTCGCGCGGCGACAAAGCCCTGCTGGTTGCCACCGGTCGCTTCGGCCATGGCTGGGCCGAGGGCCTGCAGCGCCAGGGCGTCAACGTCGAGATCATCGATTTCGGCAAGGCCAGCCCCGGCGATCCGCAGCGTATCGCCGATGCCCTGCGCGCCGATCCGACGCACCAGATCAAGGCTGTGCTGGTCACCCATGTCGATACCGCCTCCAGCGCCCGCAATGACCTGCCCGCCATCCGCGCCGCCATCGACCGCGCCGGCCATCCGGCGCTGCTTGCCGTCGATGCCATCGCCTCGCTGGCCTGCGACGAGTTGCGCATGGACGACTGGGGCATCGATGTCGTGGTGGGCGCCAGCCAGAAGGGCCTGATGCTGCCGCCCGGCCTGGGCTTTGTCTGGTTTTCCGACAAGGCGCTCGAGATTTCCAAGCGCGCCGACCTCGTCACCCCCTATTGGGACTGGAAGCCGCGCGGCACCGGCACCGAGTTCTGGCAATATTTCGGCGGCACCGCCCCGACCCATCACCTCTATGGCCTGCGCGAGGCGCTGACCATGATCCTCGACGAAGAAGGGCTAGAAGCCGTCTGGGCGCGCCATGGCAAACTCGCCAGCGCTGTCTGGGCCGCCTTTGACGCCTGGGGCGCCGGCTCGACCATTGCGTTAAACATGGCCAACCCGGCTGACCGCGGCCACTCCGTCACTGCCGCGACCATTCCCCATGGTGGCGCCGGCGCCCTGCGGCGCTGGCTCGAGGCCGAAGCCGGCGTGACCCTGGGCATTGGGCTCGGCATGGCTGCCCCCAGCGAACCCGCCTATCAGGACTTCCTGCGCGTCGGCCATATGGGCCACGTCAATGCCCACATGACGCTGGGCGTGCTGGCCAGCATGGAAGCCGGCCTGCAGGCCCTCGGCATCGCCCATGGGCCGGGCGCGATCGAAGCGGCCGCGGCGGCGATTGCGGCTAGAACGTAAACACGTTCCGCCGCAACGCATCCCAGCTCTCCATGTCCACCGCCAATAGCAGTCCGCCATCGACATGGTGCGGCAGATAGGGCTGGCCATCGAGCCGCGCGGCAAAGGCGCCGGCTTCCTGGCTGATCAGCGTCCCGGCCAGATGATCCCAGGGCATCAGCTTGTTGTAGCAGGCGAACTGGCCGTGGCCGGACACGAAGGTGCGGTATTCGTGCCCGGCGCAGCGAAAGTTGGCGACCATCCGCAGCTTGTCGAAATTGGCCAGCACCTGCGCCCGCGACGCGGCCGGCATGAAGGCGACCGACGACGTGCCGACCATTTCAGCCAGCGGCAGCGGTGCGGCCACATTCAGGCGCACGGCCTCGCCATTGGGCCGGCGCAGCCAGGCGCCGCCGCCCTTTTCGGCCATCACCCAGTCATCGCCCATCGGGTCATAGATGATGCCGGCAATGGTCTCGCCCTTGGATACCACCGACGCCATGGTGGCAAAGAGCGGCAGGCCCGCGGCGTAATTGGCGGTGCCATCGATCGGATCGACCACGACGGCCAGGTCGGCATCGGCCAGCGCCGTCAGCAAAGCCGGATCGGCGGCAACGGATTCCTCGCCGACGAACAGCGCCTGCGGCATCCAGGCGGCAATGGCGGCCTTGATCACCTCTTCGGTGGCCACGTCCGCTTCGGTGACCAGGTCAATGGCCTCGGTCTTGGTGCTGACCATGCTGGCATCGAGCCGGCGAAAGCGTGGCAGGGCCTCGGCCCGCGCCGCATCGCGCAGGATCGCGGCCAGGTCCATCACGTCAAAATTCACGGTTGCGTCCTCTTGTCGAACAGGGCGGAAAAATCGAACAGCTTGGTATCCAGCATATGGCTGGCATTGATGTTGCCTAGCGCACGGATCATGACATCCTTGCGACCGGGCATGCGCTTTTCGATATCGCTGAGCATTGCCTTCATCGCATTGCGCTCGAGCCCGTCCTGCGATCCGCACAGGTCGCAGGGGATGATGGGAAAGCCCATGGCGTCCGAGAAGCGCTGCAGGTCTTCCTCGCCGCAATAGATCAGCGGCCGCAGCACCTCGATATCGCCCTCGTCATTGAGCAGGCGCGGCGGCATGGCGGCCAGCTTGCCGCCATGGAACAGGTTCATGAAGAAGGTTTCGAGGCTATCGTCGCGGTGATGGCCCAGCACCAGCGCCGTGCAGCCCTCTTCCCGCGCAATGCGGTAGAGATTGCCGCGCCGCAGCCGGCTGCACAGCGAGCAATAGGTCGCCCCCGCCGGCAGCTTGCTGGTGACGATCGAATAGGTGTCCTTGTACTCGATGCGGTGCGGCACGCCGATGCCGGTGAGGAACTCAGGCAGGATATGCTTGGGGAAATTGGGCTGGCCCTGGTCGAGATTGCAGACCAGCAGTTCCACCGGCAGCAGGCCGCGCCATTTGAGGTCGAGCAGCAGCGCAAGCATGGAATAGCTGTCCTTGCCCCCGCTCAGCGCCACCAGCCACTTTTCGCCCGGCCGCACCATCTCGAACTTGTCCAGCGCCTCGCGCGTATGCCGGATCAGCCGCTTGCGCAGCTTGTTGAACTCGCCGCTGCCCGGCGCCTGGGCATAAATCGGATGGAAGCCGCTTTCGGCGTCGTCGATATCAGCCACTGCTGGCTCCATGACCTCGCTCATGCCGAAACTCTCTTTCTGTGGGTTGCGTAGCTGATAACGCCCCCCGCCCCCGAGGGAAAGCAAAACCGGCAATCGCCCACCTTACCAAAGCTTAACTTCTCCGGCTTGCTTAAGTCGAAATGTGACGTCTAGATGACCCGTCGTCATGACACCCAGGAGTCGCGCGGTGTTTCGTTCTTTTTTCCCCAATCCCCGTCTGTTTTTTTCCGCCGCGCTCTGCTGGGTCGCGGTGGCCATGGTGGCCTGGTACACGGTGGGAGGGCAGCTGCAATCGGTGTTCAGCCTGGGGCCCTGGCTGGGTATCGCCCCCACCGAGGCCGATCCGGCGCCGTTTTTCTCATCCGACAAGGTTTGGCTCTACCAATATGTGGTGCTGGCCGGCTATCTGTTCTGCATTCCCTGGTACTGGATCGGCGGCAATCGCCGCTGGTACTGGTGGAGTGTGGTGGGCAGCGTCACCATCATCGAGATTGTCTATTTCAACGTCCAGATCAGCGCCTGGCTGAACGACTGGTATGGCGCGTTCTTCAACCTGATCCAGTCCGCGCTGACCACACCGGGCTCAGTGACGCTCGACCAGTTCCTCGGCGAGATCTGGACCGTCGCCTATGTGCTGATCCCCAACATCACCGTGCTGGTCATCAACGCCTTCTTCATCGCCCACTTCCTGTTCCGCTGGCGCCGGGCCATGACCTTCTTCTACCAGAGCCACTGGCAGCACCTGCGCCATATCGAAGGCGCCTCCCAGCGCATCCAGGAAGATACCCAGCGCTTTGCCAGCATCGTCGAGGGCCTTGCCGTCTCGCTGGTGGCATCGGTGATGACGCTGGTGGTGTTCCTGCCGTTGCTCTGGGACCTGTCCAACAACATCACCGAACTGCCCTTCTTCGGCGCAGTCAATGGCAGTCTGGTCTGGGTTGCGCTGGTGTCGTCGGCCTTCGGCACGGTGCTGCTGGCCGCCGTGGGCTGGAAACTGCCGGGGCTGGAATTCGAGAACCAGCGCGTCGAGGCGGCTTTCCGCAAGGAACTGGTCTATGGCGAGGATCATGGCGACCGCGCCGAGCCGGTGACCGTGCGTCAGCTGTTCATCAACATGCAGCACAATTACTTCCGGCTCTACCGCCACTATCTCTACTTCAACATCGCCCGCTACGCCTATCTGCAGGGGTCCAATTTCGTGCCCTTGATCGCCATGGGCCCCTCCATTGTCGCCGGCACAATGACGCTGGGGCTGTTCCAGCAGATCAGCAATGCCTTCGGCCAGGTGGAGGACTCCTTCAAGTTCCTCGCCAGTTCCTGGACCACGATCATCTCGCTGATTTCGGTGTTCAAGCGCCTGCGCGCCTTTGAGGCCAATATCCCGGCCACCGCCATCGCCGCCAACGACTATGACGACCCCATCTTCCTGCGCGAACTGGCCACGCCCGCCACCAGCGATGCGGTGCCGCAGCAGCCGGCGCAGTTCTGAAGCCCAATGATAAGGGCCGCTCCCGGAGCGGCCCTGCTCTACCTGGTCACACCGCGAAGGTGACATGCCCTGCCGCATCGATCGGCCAGGACGGGTTCCAGGCGATCTCCCAGGCGTGACCGTCCGGATCGGCGACATAGCCACGATAGCCGCCATGCGTGGGCGCATCGGCGGCGCGCAGCATTGTGCCGCCCGCCCCCAGCAGCGCCTGCATGGCCGGCGCCACCGCATCCTTGCCCGCCACATTGTGCGCCAGCGCATAGGCGCCAGGGCCGGCTGACGCCACACGGTTCATATCCGCATCCAGCGCCGGGCGGAGGAAGGTCCCCAGCACAAATCCGTTCATCTGGTAAAAGATGATCTCGGGATTTTCAAACACGGGTGTCCAGCCGAAGCCCTCGGCATAGAAGCGGCGCGCGCGGGCCAGATCGGCGACGCCCAGGGTGATGACAGACATCGATTGTTGCATTTTCCAGAACCTTTCACTCGCCCGGCGACATGCACAGGCGTTTCAGGTCATGGGACTCGACGCCGCAGCGAAGGCCAGGACGGCCCGGGCGCCGCTCTCGGCGGGTCACCGCGCAGGACCGGGCTAACCGCACCGGCCTCTCCTTTTTTGACCGGCTCAGCATAGCAAATCAGTCCGGCCCGACAAACAAAAAGGGCCGCTCCGAAGAGCGGCCCCTTTCAATTCTGTTACTCTGCTGCGCTTAACGCGAGTAGAATTCGACGACCAGGTTCGGTTCCATCTGGACCGGATAGGGCACGTCCGAAAGCGCGGGAACGCGCACATAGGTGGCCGTCATCTTGTTGTGGTCGACTTCGACATAATCGGGCACATCGCGCTCGGCCAACTGGACGGCTTCGAGCAGCACGGTGAGCTGCTTGGAGCGGTCACGCACTTCGATCTTGTCGCCGATCTGCACCTGGTAGGATGGGATGTTGACGCGCTTGCCATTGACCATGATGTGGCCGTGGCTGACGAACTGGCGGGCCGCAAACACGGTGGCCACGAACTTCGCACGATAGACGATCGCGTCGAGACGGCTCTCGAGCAGGCCGATCAGGTTCTCGCCGGTGTCGCCCTTGACGCGGGCAGCCTCGGTATAGAGGCGCTTGAACGCCTTTTCCGTGACCGAACCGTAATAGCCCTTGAGCTTCTGCTTGGCGCGGAGCTGCAGACCATAGTCGCTCAGCTTGCCCTTGCGGCGCTGACCATGCTGGCCGGGACCATAGGCACGGGCATTGAGCGGGGACTTCGGACGGCCCCAGATATTTTCGCCGAGACGGCGATCGATTTTGTACTTGGCTGAATGACGCTTCGACATCGCGTATCCTTCTTTGCGTTGAATGGATCGCGCCCTCCTCTGCCATCCTTGCGGATGACCGACAGACCCCAAATATTCAGGAGATCCCGGGTGCGCCTATGGACCCTAGGGTCGTAATAGGTGGGCGCGTGATAGCCGCGAGCGGCCGAGGAGTCAAGCCGGCGCGGCCGTCAGGCCATCTTCTTGTCGAGCGTGCGCTGGTTGCGCAGTTCGGGAAAGGCCTGGCTCCACACCAGGGCTACGACCACGGCGCCAACGCCACCCACCACCACGGCTGCCACCGGCCCGATGAAATGGGCCACCGTGCCGGCGCGGAACTCGCCCAGCTCATTGGAAGCCCCGATGAAGACAGAGTTTACGGCATTGACCCTGCCGCGCACCTCTTCGGGAGTCCATAGCTGCATGATGGTCTCGCGAATCGTGACGCTCACCATGTCGGCCGCCCCGATCAGCGCCAGCGCCGGGATCGAGATCCATACCGTGGTGGAGAGGCCGAACAGCGCCGTAAAGGCGCCGAACAGGCCGACAAAGACGAACAGCAGCCGCCCGGCATGGTCGCGGATCGGGAACCGCGTCAGCACCAGCGCCACCAGGATGGCGCCGATTCCCGGCGCGGCGCGCAGCAGGCCCAGTTCCTGCGGCCCGGCATGCAGGATGTCCTTCACATAGACCGGCAGCAGCGCCACGGCGCCGCCCATCAGCACGGCCACCATGTCGAGCGAGATGGCCCCCAGCACCACCTTGTTGGCAAAGATGTAGCGAAATCCCGCCAGCATGGTGTGCAGGCTGGTCGCCTGCTGCGATTCGCGCCGCGCCGGCCGCGGAATCAGCAGCACGCAGACCGCTGCCAGCCCCAGCAGCACCGCGCCGGTGCCGAAGGCCACGCTCGGCGCAATGCCATAGAGCAGGCCGCCGGCGGCCGGCCCCATGATCGAGGCAAACTGCCAGGCCGAGGCATTGACGGTAATGGCATTGGATAGCGCCACGGGCGGCACCAGATTGGGCGCCAGCGACTGCGCCGCCGGGTTCCAGAAGGCGCGCGCCGTGCCCAGCACTACCAGCAGGGCAAAGATCGGCCAGACTTCATGCGCCTGCGCATTGACCAGGCTGAGGAAGCCCAGCGCGCAGACCAACTCGACTCCGAGGCATATCGCCATGATGCCGCGCCGGTTGAACCGGTCGGCGGCCAGCCCGGTCACCAGCATCAGCAGCAGCGCCGGCAGGAACAGGCTGAGGCCCACCAGGCCGAGCAGGAAGACATTGCCGGTGACGTCATAGATCTGCCAGGCGATCGACACCGACATGATCTGCACCGCAAAGCTGACCAGCAGCGTGGTCAGCCAGAAGAAACGGAAACCGACATAGCTGAAGGCAATGCGGGAGGGATCGGTGGCGGGGGGCGTGCTCATGGCTTGGCATTGCCATGCCCGCCGGGCGCCGTCAAAGGCGGAATGCCGGTAAAGCGTTCAGCGCTGCCACTTTCTCCCCCGCCGGGCGGAAAGTGATGCGGACCGCCCTATTCTTCCGTCTTGGGTGCCGGTTTTTGCCGGTTGGGATTGGGGCGTTGGTGGCGGCGGTCGATCGAGGAAATCACCCCGCGCAGGGTGCGGATTTCCTGGCTGGAGAACTGGCCGCGCGTCAGCGCCGTGCGCAGATTGTCGATCATGCCGGGGCGCTTTTCCGGCGAGGTGAAGAAGCCGCTTTCGTCCAGGGTGGCTTCCAGCTGCTCGAACATGCCCACCAGCTCGCTGCGCGGCGCCACCTCGTGCAAGAGGCTGCCAAACGGCAGGCTGGCCGCCTGGCCGGACTGGCGCCGCCACTCATAGGCCAGGATCAGCACGGCCTGGGCGATGTTGAGCGAGGCAAAGGCGGGCTCCACCGGCAGGGTGACGATCATGTCGGCCAGCGCCACCTCCTCGTTGAGCAGGCCCCACTTTTCCCGCCCGAACAGCAGGCCGGCCTTTTGCCCGCCCCCGATATGGGCAACCAGCCGCGTGGCGGCTTCGTCGGGGCCGATCACGTCCTTCTGCATGCCGCGCAGCCGCGCCGTGGTGGCATAGACCAGCGTCAGGTCGGCAATGGCTTCCTCGAGCGTCTCGAACACCCGCACCTGCGCTATGACATGGTCGGCGCGCGACGCGGTGGCGATGGCCTTTTCGTTGGGCCAGCCATCGCGCGGCCGCACCAGCCGCAGGTCCCACAGCCCGAAATTGGCCATGGCCCGCGCCGCCGTGCCGATGTTCTCCCCCAATTGGGGTTCACACAGGATCACCGCCGGCGTCGGCAGCAGCTCGATTGCGATGGAAGAATCCGTTCCGGCCATGGTGCCCCACCCTCAGATGGGGCGCACATAGCGTGTTTTGCCGTCCAGAGGCAAATCAGGCGACGCGATGGCGCGGCGGCAGTTCCCGCACCTTGCTCGACTGCTGCCATTCCCGGTCGAGAATGGCAAAATGCAGCTCTTCATCCCACTCGCCCTGGAACAGGGCATGTTCGCGATAATGGGCTTCCAGGCGCATACCCAGTCCCTGCATCAGCTTGATGGAGTGATGGTTGCGGCCGTCCGACCGCACCATGAGACGATGAATGTGGAAGTGCCCGAAGGCCAGGTCGAACAGCGCCGACAGTGCTTCGCGGGCAAAGCCGAAGCCGGCATGGACCGGGTTGATGATGAAGCGCACCTCGCCCTGGCTGGCGGTGGAATCGGTCCAGTGCAGCGATACATGGCCGAGCAGCTGCTGGTCGCTCTTGCGGATCATCGCCAGGGTCAGCGTATCGCCGGCCCGCTGCAGGCTGACATGGCCGGCCATGACCTTGAGCGCTTCGGCCACCTGGTCGCGATCGCGCGTGCGGGTAAAGGCATAGCGCTGCACGGCAGGCAGCACATGATAGTCGCTGAGCGCCTCAAGGTCGCGCCGCTCAAAGCAGCGCAGGACCAGGCGGTCGGTTTCGATGGGCAATGAACGAGACGATTTTGACATGGCGCTGCGCTCCCCGCACGACGGGCGCAATACCCGCCTTATGAGGCCAATAACGTCGGCGCTGATCGCCCGGTTCCTTGTGCGGCCCGAATAACTTGCGCCACGCGCGACCACCGCTGCCGCACCAGCTAGGCCACGCCATCGCCCAGCCGCAGGGCGTGCCACTCCCGCCGCAGCATGGCGTAGATGAACTCCTCGTCCCATTCGCTCTTGAACAAGGCGTGCTCGCGAAAATGCGCCTCGCGCCGCATACCCAGCCGGACCATCAGCCGCCATGACGCGGTATTGCGCACGTCGCAGCGCGCCGATACCCGGTGCATGTCGCCTGGCCCGAAGCCGAGGTCGAGCAGCGCATTGGCCGCCTCGGTGGCATAGCCATGGCCGTGATGAACCGGATCGAAGATCCAGCCCATTTCCCCCTGCCTTGCATCGACGCTGCGCCAGATCAGCGACACCTCGCCGATCAGCGCACTGGTCTCGGTCAGTTCCACGCCCAGCACGATCTTGTCGCCCTCGGCCTGCAGCGCCACCTGGCCGATGCGCTGCTGGATGGCCTCGGCGCAGTCGTCCCGGCTGAGCGGCACGTCGAACAGATAGCGCGCCACATCCTCGCGCCGCCGATAGGCGAACACCCCGTCCACATCGCCTCGGGTGAAGGGACGCAGCCGCAGTCGATCGGTGACAATGGGATAACTGGGAAATAGCGCCATGCCGTCCTCTTCTAGGCGCCTGCACTCTTGCCACTGTGGCCGCCAAAGGCAAGAACCTCACGCTTGCCCGGCGTCGCGCCCCGTGGCAGCTTTCGTGCATGAGCACCTCCCGCCCCAGCATCGATGTAACCGCCGCCTGCGCCTGTGGCGCCATCGGCATGGCCGTGCGTGGCCCGGTAGTGTCGATGCTGCTGTGCGCCTGCCTCGACTGCCAGCGCGCCACAGGCTCGGGCCATGCCAGCGTCGCCCTGGTGCCGCTGGCCGCCCTGGCGCTGACCGGCAAGCCAAAATCCTTTGCCCGCCCCGCCGATTCCGGCGCCATCTTCACGCGGCACTTCTGCCCCGATTGCGGCACGCCGCTTTTTGGCCAGTCATCGCGCGCGCCCGATATCCGCATGCTCCCGGTCGGCTTCTTTGCCGGCCAGAATGCCTGGTTCGCGCCCAATCAGCTGATCTTTGCCCGCAGCCAGCAGACTTGGGACCTGGTCGCCGACCACCTGCCCCGCCACGCCACCTATCGCGAGGGCCGGCCATGAGCATGGCATCGGACGACCTGGCCGACCGCATCCGCCTCTACCTCGCCCATGATCCCCATATCAGCGAGCGCCGCATGTTCGGCGGCATCGCCTTCATGGCGCAGGGCAATATGCTGGTGGGGCCGATGAAGGATGGCGGCCTGCTGGTCCGCTGCGGCAAAGCCGCCTACGAACGGACACTGGCTCTTCCCGGCGCGGCGCCGATGGATTTCACGGGCCGCGCCATGTCCGGCTTCGTGCTGGTCGCGGGCGACGCCATTGAGGACGATGATCGTCTGGCTCAATGGGTCGAGATCGCCCGCGCCTTTGTCAGAACCCTGCCGCCCAAATAGGGCGTGCCGGGTCAGATCCGGCCGAACACCAGCGCCGCATTGACGCCGCCGAAGCCGAACGAGTTTGACAGCGCATAGTCGACGCGTTTTTCCTTGGCCACATTGGGCACCAGGTCGAACTTGTCGGCCAGTTCTTCGGGATCATTCAGGTTGATGGTAGGCGGCAGCACGCCTTCGCGCAGCGCCATGACCGAAACCACGGCCTCGAAGGCCCCGGCGGCACCCAGCATGTGCCCGGTCGCCGACTTGGTCGAGGACACCGCCAGATCCTTGCCGCGGCCGGTAAACACCGCCGACAGGCCGGCGATTTCGGCCGCGTCACCCACGGCGGTCGAGGTGGCGTGGGCGTTGACATAGCCGATCTGCGACTGGTCGATGCCGGCCATGGTCAGCGCATTGCGCATCGCCACCTGGGCGCCGGCGCCATCGGGCGAACCCGAGGTCAGGTGATAGGCATCGGCCGAAGTACCGTATCCGGCCAGGATCGCCAGCGGCGTCGCACCGCGTGCCTTGGCATGGCTGAGCTTTTCGATCACCAGCACGGCCGCGCCTTCGGCCAGCACGAAGCCATCATGGCCCTTGTCGAACGGGCGCGAGGCCTCCTGCGGCCGGTCGTTGAACGAGGTGGCGAGAGCCCGCGAGGCGGCAAAGCCACCCACCGAAATCGGATCGACCGAGCCTTCGGCGCCGCCGACCACGGCCACTTCCGCTTCGCCGGTCATGATCAGGCGCATGCCGTCGCCAATGGCCTGGGCCGAGGCGGCGCAGGCCGTGACGGGCGTGCCGATGGGTCCCCGGAAACCGTGCAGGATGGAGAGCCATCCCGCCGCCAGATTGGCCAGGAAAGACGGGATGGTGAAGGGCGACAGGCGGCGCGCGCCCTTGGTCTGGATGGTTTCCACCGCCCGGCCCATCACTGGCGAACCGCCGACGCCCGAGCCGATAATGGTGGCGGTGGCCTGCTGGTCGGCCAGCTCGGTCGGGTGCCAGTTGGCCTGGTTCAGCGCCTCGGCCGCCGCGGCAATGCCGTACTGGATGAACAGGTCCATCTTCTTGATGTCCTTGCCATCGATGAAGTCGACCGGGTCAAAACCCTCGGGGTCATTGGCCTTGGCCGGCACGAGCCCGGCAATGCTGGCGCCAAAGCCCTCGGTGTCGAAGCGGTCGTTCTGCACCACGCCGCTGCGGCCCGCGATCAGGCGGCCCCACATGACCGGCACGCTCACGCCCAGCGGACTGACAACGCCCATGCCGGTGACAACGATAGGATCGCTCGGATCTGGCTTCAGCATGCACTTGCTCCTGTTCAATTCTCATCTGTGTCCCGGCCTGCCGGGATCGCGTTAAAGCCGTGACAGCTGGCGCAGGGCCGCAATCACGGTCGTAAATTCCGGGTCGTCGAGGGCGGCACGCAAGGCCGATTGCTGTTCCCGCCATTGCGGAATGGCCTCGGCCAGCACCCGGTTCCCCGCCTCGCTCAGCGCACTGACCCGCCCATTGCCCCGCTCGGCCACCGCCGTCGCCACCAGACCGTGCCGTTCCAGCAGCGTCAGATTGCGCGACAGCGTGCTGCGGTCCATGGCGATGGCGCTGGCCAGCTGGGTGACGGATCGCCCCGGATATTCCCGCAGCGAGGTCAGGATGCTGAACTGCGCTGCGGTGATCCCATAGCGCCGCAGATTGCGATCCGCCAGCCGCGTCACGGCGCGTGCCGCCATGCGGGCATTGAGCACAACACACCAGTCAAACTCGCTATTCATGCCCGACAGGTAGGCGTGCATATGCACGGTGTCAACTGGCATGACCCCTTGCCCGATGCCACCTTTGCGCCGTGCCGAACCCAATGCTATAGGGGCGGGGAACACGGCCCGCGGGTCAAGATACGGATTTCAGGGAGATATTTCCGATGAGCAAAATCAAAGTCGCCAACCCGGTCGTCGATCTCGACGGCGACGAGATGACCCGGATCATCTGGCAGGCGATCAAGGACAAGCTCATCCATCCCTATCTCGATCTGCCCATTGAATATTACGACCTCAGCGTCGAAAGCCGCGACGCTACCAACGACCAGATCACCATCGACGCTGCCCATGCCATCCAGAAGCATGGCGTCGGCATCAAATGCGCCACCATCACCCCCGACGAGCAGCGCGTCGAGGAGTTCAAGCTCAAGAAGATGTGGAAGTCGCCCAATGGCACCATCCGCAACATCCTGGGCGGCGTGATCTTCCGCGAGCCCATCATCTGCAAGAACGTACCGCGCCTGGTGCCCGGCTGGACCCAGCCCATCATCGTGGGTCGTCATGCCTTTGGTGACCAGTACAAGGCCACCGACTTCCTGTTCCCCGGCAAGGGCACGCTGACCATCAAGTTCACCGGCGAGGACGGCACGGTCATCGAGCACGAGGTCTACCAGGCCCCCGGCGCCGGCGTGGCCATGGCCATGTACAACCTCGACGATTCGATTCGCGACTTTGCCTATGCCTCGCTGAACTACGCGCTCGACCGCGGCGTGCCCTGCTATCTGTCCACCAAGAACACCATCCTCAAAGCCTATGACGGCCGCTTCAAGGACATCTTCCAGGAGATCTACGAGGCCGAGTTCAAGGAAAAGTACGAAGCCAAGAAGATCTGGTACGAGCACCGCCTGATCGACGACATGGTCGCCTCCGCCCTCAAGTGGAGCGGCGGTTATGTCTGGGCCTGCAAGAACTATGACGGCGACGTGCAGTCCGACATCGTGGCCCAGGGCTTTGGTTCGCTCGGCCTGATGACCTCGGTCCTGGCCACCCCCGACGGCCGCACGGTGGAAGCCGAAGCCGCCCATGGCACCGTGACCCGTCACTACCGCCAGCACCAGGCCGGCAAGGAGACCTCGACCAATTCCACCGCCTCGATCTTTGCCTGGACGCGTGGCCTCGCCCACCGCGCCAAGCTCGACGACAACGAGGCCCTGGCCAAGTTCGCCCTGACGCTGGAAAAGGTCACCGTCGATACCATCGAGGAAGGCAAGATGACCAAGGATCTCAGCCTCCTGGTCGGTCCCGACCAGCCCTGGCTCTCCACCATCGGCTTCCTCGACGCCATCGACCAGAACCTGCAGAAGGCCATGGCGTAAGCCTACGCGCCATCGACAATCTGAAGAGCCGGGCCCTTGAGCCCGGCTTTTTCATGTCGCCTGAATCACCGACCCGCACCGATCAAGCCCGATCGTCGAAAATTATGCGCTGTTCGGCCTTTAAGGCGCCTGGCTGACCGCCCATATCCTGGGCATCGGCAAATCTGACTGCGGGGACACACATGCCAAAACGCATAGCCTCGACCCTTCTTGCAGCCTCGGCGGCCTTGCTGCTGAGCACGACGGCCTTTGCGCAAAGCCGCGACTTTGACCTCACTGGTTTCGATCGGATCGACATCGCCACCGGCCTCGACGCAAGGGTGACGCTGGGCGAAGCCTTCAGCGTCAGCGCACAATCGCGCAGCCAGGATGCGCTCGACAATCTCGAGCTGCGCGTCGTCGACGGCGCGCTGCAGGCCCGCATCGAGCAGAGCTTTCTCGATTTCATCATCGGTGGCGGCCTGGTCGGCATGCTGCTCAGCAGTGGCAATGCCGTCACCGTGGACATCACCCTGCCCGCTTTGGCCGGCGTCTCGGCCAGTTCGGGTGCCGATGTCGACCTCTTGGCCATCCGCGCCGACCAGCTGGCGCTGGACGCTTCCAGCGGCGCCGATATCCGGGCCGAGAACGCCGCCCTGGGCAGCGTGACGATCAAGGCTTCCAGCGGTGCCGATGTCGAGATTGCCGGCAGCGCCGACACGCTGGTGGCGGACGCCTCCAGCGGCGCCGATATCGATGCCGATGACCTCAGGGCCAAGACAGTCACCGCTGCCGGCTCGAGCGGCGCCGGCATCTCGGTCCATGCCACCGCCAGCATTCGGGCCAAAGCCTCCAGTGGCGGCGATATCGACGTCTCGGGCAATCCGGGCAGGCGCGATCTCGACGAATCGAGCGGCGGCAGCATCGACCTCGACGACTGAACCCTTCCACCTTCACAGCCCCGCGCCAGCGGAACTGGCGGTCCTGATCGGGCCGCCAGGCGGCCGCATTGTGACATTGTTGTGACAAACTACCGCCTGGCGACCCTCGGAACGGGCATCGTGTGTTGACGGCGCCGGCCTGAACCTCCCTAATTGACGTAATGGTCAACTTGCCTACGGGAAGGAGGAGTGATTGCCGCAAAGGTCAATCGTCCTGCGGGCAAGACCGGCTGGCGCGTCGCGTCTGCACCGCACTGACCGCATCGGTGACTGAGGAGGAACCACATGAATATCAAACGACGTCTGATCGCCGCCGTGGCCGGATTGGCTGCGACCCTGCCCCTGGTTGGCCTGGCCCATGCCGGCGGGCTTGAGGCCAATGGCTATGATTGGGATCAGCTGTTTGATCCGGCGCCCTATTCGGCCAAGGCCAGCGCCACCTATGTCCATATCGACAAGAACGTGACGCGTCCGGGCGTCGCCGGCACGGTGTCCACAACGCCCGGCCGCGTCCATTACAATACCGGCGTCAAGGCCGACATCTTCGACATGGCCTCGTGCCTCGTGACCGTGCAGAACCCCTTCGGCTCGGATACATCGCGCACCAATGCCTATGCTGCTGCGACCAGCCAGGCCGTCAGCGAATCCATCCGCTCCACCGATACCGGCCTCACCTGCGCCGTCGGCGCCCAGGTCGGTCCCGGCGTCATCAGCGTCATCGCCGGCGTTTCGGCGCAGAATCTCGACTACCAGGCCGCAGTGCCGCTGAGCCTGACCACGAGCACGCCCATTTCCATCAATGGCTGGTCCACCGGCTGGCGCGCCGGCCTGGCCTATGAAATTCCCGAATACGCCCTGCGGGTCAGCGCCATCTATAATGCACCGGTGCACTATACCCTCAACGGCACCGCCTATGGCGGCGCAGCCTCGGCCGACGTCACCACGCCGCAATCCTTTGAACTGCGCGGCCAGACCGGCATTGCCCCCGGCTGGCTGGCTCTGGGTTCGGTGAAATGGATGGACTGGTCCACCCTGCAGCGCCTCACCGTCACCACCATCGGCGCGCCGCTGGTGTCCACCTTCGACTACCGCGACGGCTGGACCGTCACTGCGGGCGTGGGCCACGCCGTCAACGAGCAGCTCAGCGTCGTCGGCACATTGAGCTGGGATCGCGGCACCTCGACGCCCGGCGCCAACGACGTGCTGACCGCCGGCACCCAGACCGATCGCTATGGCGTCGCCCTGGGCGGCAGCTACAACCTCTCCCCCAATGTCCAGCTCACCGGCGGCGTATCGGCCAGCCTGCTCGGCGCCGGCTCCAATGCCCGCGGCGAACGCTGGGACACCGGCTATGTCTATGCCGTCAGCGGCGGGATCAAGGCCTCGTTCTAGAACCCGGCCAAGCCTGCCTGAACAAAGGGGCCGCCCGGCATCGCCCGGGCGGCTCTGGCCTTTCCTGCCGCAGCCTGCCGGGTGTACCGATCGCCGCGTTTCGGCCTTGCTGGCATCGCCGCCGCCCGCTAGCGTGGCGCCATCTCCTGCAATCACTGTGTTTGGGTGTGCCATGCCGGTCGGCGTGATTTATGCGGTCGTCGCCTATTCGGTCTATTCCTGCGGCGACGCGATCATCAAGGGCTTCGGGCAAAACCTGTCGGTCTTCGAGATCGGCTTTTTCATCGCCGTGTTCAGCCTGATCCCGGCCGCTTTCGCCAAGCCGCGCAGCGAGCGCTGGCGCGACAGCTTCAAGCTCCGGGATGCGCGCCTGGTGCATCTGCGCTCGTTCAGCGGCCTCGCCTCCTCGACCCTGGTCACCTATGCTTTCGTCACCATTCCCTTCGCCGAGACCTATTCGCTGGTCTTTCTGATGCCGCTCTTCATCACCGTCATGTCGGTGCTGATCCTCAAGGAACGCGTCGACAGGCTGCGCTGGGCCATGCTCACCCTGGGCTTTCTCGGCGTCATGATGGTGGTGCAACCCGGCTTCCGCGCGCTGGAGCTGGGTCACCTGGCCGCCGTGTGCTGCGCCTTTTTCGGCGCCACCACCACCACGGTGCTGCGCATCATCGCCCCCACCGAAAAGCGCGTCAGCCTGATCGCCCTGCCCGCGCTCTATCTCATCGTGGCCAATGCCGTGCTGATGCTGCCCGGTTTTGTCTGGCCCACGCCCCTGCAGTTTGGCCTGCTGGCCGCCAGTGGCAGCCTGGTCGGCATGGGCCATATCCTGCTCATCGCCGCCACCCGCAATGCCCCGGCCAGCCAGGTGGCGCCGATTCAATATGTGCAGATCGTCTGGGCCATCGGCCTCGGCGCCTTCTTCTTTGCCGAATACCCGGACTTCCTGGCCTATATCGGCCTGGGCGTGGTGGTGCTGTCGGGCCTGGTCAATGTCTTCCTCGACGGCGCCCGCACCCGCATTGCCGGCCGCTTTGCCGAATATCGCGCCAGCCGTCCGGGGCCGCCCTCCAACATCACCGAGGTGCAGGGGCCTGAAATTTAGGCAGCGCCCCTCGACGCTTGCCGCGTCTGCTTGTATGGTACTTTCATTGCCCGAATCCCCTTCTTTCCCGGACTGATCAATGCCGACCGGCGTCCTCCTGGCCTTTCTCGGCTATGCCAGCTTTTCCACGGCTGATGCACTGATCAAGCATATCGGGCCGGGCATGTCGGTCTTCGAGATCGCCTTCTTCACCACCAGCTTTTCCATCCTGCCGCTGCTGCTGAGCAACCGCAACGAGCGCTGGCGCGACCTCTATCGCCTGCGCCACCCCTTTCTGGTGCACCTGCGCTGCGCCACGGCCATCGCCGGCACCGCCTGCGTCATGTATGCCTTCACCCACATTCCCTTTGCCGACGTCTATGCCATCGGCTTTGCCACCCCGATCTTTGTGACGCTGCTGTCGGTATTGCTCCTCAAGGAGCATGTGAGCCCGCAGCGCTGGCTGCTGCTGTTCCTGTGCTTTGTCGGCGTCGTCGTGGTCATCCGTCCCGGCCTGCGGGCGCTGGAAACCGGCCATTTCGTCATCATGTTCGGCGCCTGCCTGGGCGCCATTACCACAATCATCCTGCGCCATGTCGCGCCCACCGAGCGGCGCGTCAGCCTGGTCGGCCTGCAGGTGCTCTATTCGGCCTTGGTCAACGGCCTGCTGATGCTGCCCGGCTTCGTCATGCCCAACCTGCTGCAGCTGGCCATCTTCCTCGGCATCGGCCTGCTGGGCGGCCTGGGCGGCCTGCTGCTGATCGCGGCCACCAAGACCACGCCGGCCAACCTGATCGCCCCCGTGCAATATAGCCAGCTGATCTGGGCCATCCTGTTCGGCGCTGCTTTGTTTGGCGAATATCCCGACTGGATCGCCATTATCGGCATGCTCATCGTCGTCACCAGCGGCCTGCTCAACGTGCTGAGCGACCGCCGGCCGATGCGCTGGAAGCCACGACTCTTCTTCTTCCGCACCGGCATGTAGGCATCGGCAGGGTCGCGCTAGTACATCGAGGTCCGGTAATCGGCCTCCAGATCGTCATCCAGCTTGCGCATTGCTGCTGCGTCACCGGGCGCGCCCGTGGTCTGGTCCAGCAGGATCTGCATCAGTGACGCCATCTCGACGCGATCCTGGAAGTGGCGCGGGTCCCACAGGTGGGCGCGCCGGAAGGCCTTGGCGCAATGCAGGAAGGCCTCCTCCACCTTGACCACGATGGCGACCCGGGGCAGCCGGTCATTCACCCGCATGCTCTCGAGCAGGTCCGGCTCGGTCACCACGCTGGCTTTGCCGTTCACCCGCAGCGTGTCGTCAAAGCCCGGAATGAGGAAGAGCAGGCCGACACTGGGATTGGCGATGATGTTGACCAGGCTGTCGAGCCGGTTATTGCCCGGCCGGTCCGGTATCGCCAGGGTCTGCGCGTCAAGGATGCGGACAAATCCCACCGGGTCGCCGCGCGGGCTGACATCGGCCCGGCCAGACGCACTTTGTGTCCCCAGACACAGGAAGGGCGAGCGCCGGATAAAGGCCTGGGCATGCGCATCGAGAAACGGCTGGCTCTTCAGCGCCGCCAGCGTGTGAGTATCCGGAAACAGCGCCCGCAGCGCTGCTTCGTCGCCGATGACTTGTTCCGGCCTGGCCGCAAAATCTCCCATCCCCGCCTCCCCCGGCTTGGTCCTGACCTGATCTCCCGCTCAGGCCTTACTTTGAGGTACGTACCTCACATTGGCCATCTAAGCAGATTTGACGGGACCAGCAAGAGGGTATTGCCTTCTGCCACCCATCGCCCTCGGCGCCTGCCCAAAAGCAAAAGGCCCCCGCTTTGCGGGAGCCTTTGCATGGATTTTATCGATATCTGCTAGAGCAGCGCACGGATCGCGGCCAGGGCTTCGTCGGCCTTGCTGCCATCGGGACCGCCGGCCTGGGCCATGTCCGGCCGTCCGCCACCGCCCTGCCCGCCCAGCACGGCCGAACCGGCCCGCACCAGCTCGACGGCCGAAGCCTTGTCCAGCAGGTCTTCGGTCACGCCGACGGCCAGGCCCGCCTTGCCATCCTCGGTCACCCCGACAATGGCGATCACCGCCGAGCCGACCTGCTTCTTGGTCTGATCGACCAGGCCGCGCAGGTCCTTGGGCTGCAGGCCCTCGACGACGCGGCCGACAAAGGCGACGCCATTGACGATCTCGGGCCCGGCCACCTGCTCGCTGCCGCCGCCCATGGCCAGCTTCTGCTTGGCGTCGCTCAGCGCCTTCTCGCTGCGCTTGAGCTGCTCCTGCAGCGCCGCAATGCGATCGAGCACTTCATGGCTGCCGGCCCGCAACAGACCGGCTGCCGCGTCGACAATGGCCACATTGGTATTGCCGCGATGCCGCGCCGCCGTGCCGGTCAGCGCCTCGATGCGACGCACCCCGGCGCCGACGGCACTTTCCGCGACGATCGAGACCAAGCCGATATCGCCGGTGCGGCGCACATGCGTGCCGCCGCAGAGCTCGACCGACCAGCCCAGGCCATTGCCGGTTGGCGCGCCCATGGCCACGACGCGGACCTCATCGCCATATTTTTCGCCGAACAGGGCGCGGGCGCCCGATTCCTTGGCTTCGTCGACGCCCATCAGCCGTGTTTCGACCGGGGTATTCTGGAGCACGATGGCATTGGCAATGTCTTCGACCTGCGCCATTTCCTGCGGCGTCACCGGCTTGGTATGCACGAAATCGAAGCGCAGCCGGTCGGGCGAGACCATCGAGCCCTTCTGCGCGACGTGATCGCCCAGCACCAGGCGCAGCGCCTCATGCAGCAGATGCGTCGCCGAATGGTTCGAGCGGATCGCCGAGCGGCGCGCGTGATCGACCACCAGGGTGATCGGCTGGCCCAGCTTGAGCGTCCCCTCGCTCACCGTAACCTGGTGGGCGAAGACTCCGTGGAATTTCTGCGTGTCGTTGACGGTGGCGGCAAGACCCTCGCCCTTGAGCACGCCGCTGTCGCCGACCTGGCCGCCGCTCTCGCCATAAAACGGCGTTTGGTTGACCACGACAAAGCCAGTCTCGCCGGCACCAAGGCTCTCGACTTCCGCGCCGTCGCGGATCAGCGCCTTGATCTCGGCTTCGGCACTTTCGGTTTCATAGCCGAGGAACTCGGTCGGTCCATGCTTGTCGGCCAGGCTGAACCAGACCGTGTCGGTGGCCGCGCCGCCGGCGCCCGACCAGCTCTTGCGCGCCTCGGCCTTCTGCGCCGCCATGGCGGCGTCAAAGCCGGGCTGATCGACGCTGATGCCGCGCAGCCGCAGCGCGTCCTGCGTCAGATCGAGCGGGAAGCCATAGGTGTCGTAAAGCTTGAAGGCCGCGGTGCCGTCGAGCACGGCGCCCTCGCCCATATCCCTGGTTTCGTCAGCCAGGATCTGCAGGCCCCGGCCCAGCGTCTTGAGGAAGCGCCCTTCCTCAAGCTTGACCGTTTCGGCAATCATGGCTTCGCCGCTGCGCAACTCGGGATAGGCCTGGCCCATCTCGCGCACCAGGGTGGGCACCAGCTTGTAGATCACCGGCTCTTCCGAACCGAGCAGCGTGGCATGCCGCATGGCGCGGCGCATGATCCGCCGCAGCACATAGCCACGGCCTTCATTGGAGGGCAGCACGCCCTCGGCAATCAGGAAGCTCATCGAGCGCAGGTGATCGGCGATGACGCGCAGGCTGCGATTGCCCTCGCCCTGCACGTCGACCCCGGTGGCCGCAGCGGCGGCGCCGATCAGCGCCTTGAACAGGTCGATATCGTAATTGTCATGCACGCCCTGCATCACCGCCGCGACACGCTCGATGCCCATGCCGGTATCGATCGAGGGACGCGGCAGGCTGGAGCGGTCACCATTGGCCTGCTGCTCATACTGCATGAACACCAGGTTCCAGATCTCGATCCAGCGATCGCCATCTTCCTCGGCCGAGCCCGGCGGGCCGCCCCAGACCTTGTCGCCATGGTCATAGAAGATTTCCGAGCACGGACCGCACGGCCCGGTATCGCCCATCTGCCAGAAGTTGGACTTGGCGCCGAGCCGCACGATGCGATCCTCGGAAAGTCCGGCAATCTTCTTCCACAGCGCCATGGCCTCGTCATCATCCTGATAGATGGTGACCATCAGCTTCTCTGCCGGCAGATCCCACTCCTTGGTGAGCAGGTTCCAGGCCAGTTCGATCGCCTCTTCCTTGAAATAGTCGCCGAACGAGAAATTGCCCAGCATCTCGAAGAAGGTGTGGTGGCGGGCGGTGAAGCCCACATTGTCGAGGTCATTATGCTTGCCGCCGGCGCGCACGCATTTCTGCGCCGAGACAGCGCGTGAATAGGGGCGCTTTTCCACCCCGGTAAAGGTGTTCTTGAACTGCACCATGCCCGCATTGGTGAACATCAGCGTCGGATCATTGCGCGGCACCAGCGGGCTTGACGCCACGGCCTCATGGCCATTGCGCACAAAATACTGGGAAAAACTCGAACGCAGGTCATTAACGCTGGTCATGGACGGACTTTCATTCGGGAGAATGGCACGGGCGCGCCGCGGAGGTCGGCTGGCTTTCTATCGCGTGGCCTGCCGGAATGTCCAGCATTGCGGCGGCATTGCGGTAAACCCCATCCCTCGCGCCCCGGGGTGCCGGCAGCCGGCCACGCCGGATCACCCCGACACCACCCAGACAAAAAAGAGGCATCGCTCGCGCGATGCCCCTCAAAATACCCTGCATGGGAAGAATGATGTTGGACCCAGACCTATTCGTCGGCGCCCGCCGCGTCGTCACCACCGGCGACCAGCAGCACTTCGCCGAGCAGACCCGAGCTTTCGCGCACGCTCTGCTCGATGGCATTGGCCGCCGCCGGATTGTCCTTGAGATATTGCCGCGCATTTTCGCGGCCCTGGCCCAGCCGCTGGCTGTCCCAGGAGAACCAGGCCCCGGCCTTTTCCACGACGCCGGCCTTGACGCCCAGATCGAGCAGTTCGCCGGTCTTGGAAATGCCTTCGCCATACATGATGTCGAACTCGACCTGACGGAAGGGAGGGGCCAGCTTGTTCTTGACCACCTTGACGCGCGTCTGGTTGCCGACGATCTCTTCGCGATCCTTGAGCGCGCCAATGCGGCGGATATCGAGGCGCACCGAGGCATAGAATTTCAGCGCATTGCCGCCCGTCGTCGTCTCGGGCGAGCCATACATCACGCCGATCTTCATGCGGATCTGGTTGATGAAAATGACCAGGCACTTGGACTTGGAGATCGAGCCGGTCAGCTTGCGCATGGCCTGGCTCATCAGGCGGGCCTGCAGGCCCGGCAGTGAATCGCCCATTTCGCCTTCGAGCTCGGCCCGCGGCGTCAGCGCCGCCACCGAATCGATGACCAGCACGTCGATGGCGCCGCTGCGCACCAGCGTATCGGTGATTTCGAGCGCCTGCTCGCCGGCATCGGGCTGCGAGATCAGCAGGTCATCGACATTGACGCCCAGCTTGCGGGCATAGATCGGGTCGAGCGCATGCTCGGCATCGACAAAGGCGCAGATGCCGCCGGCCTTCTGGGCCTCGGCAATCACATGCAGGGCCAGAGTGGTCTTGCCCGAGCTTTCCGGCCCGAAAATCTCGACGATACGGCCCTTGGGTAGGCCGCCAATGCCCAGCGCAATGTCGAGGCCGAGCGAACCGGTCGAGATCGATTCGACTTCAATCGCCGCTGCCTCGCCCAGGCGCATGATCGAACCCTTGCCGAAATTGCGCTCGATCTGGCTGAGCGCCGCGGCAAGTGCCTTGTCCTTATCCATCGATCCACCTTCAACAACACGAAGCGACGCGTTAGCCATCAATTCTCTCCTTATTCCACGCTCCGGAGGGCGGCGCAACGCGCGGATGCCTGAGCTGGGGGTGCATACAATGTGCTTTATTTGTTCTCATATTGTTCCCGTCTCGTCAATGGACAAAATGAGAACATCGGCCACTTCTTCACCTGGGCCGCCATAGAATCGGCCAGCCGGCACGGACGTGCCGCATAAGTATGATTTTTGCACTTGCGTCAGGGGGCCATGTTGCGTTTTATGCCCGCAATCGTGCCCTCGGGGCCTTGTTGCGCAGGAGCCGCGCCGTGAATCTCATCCAGTTCTTCGATCTCAATGGCCATCGCGCCGTGGCTGCCGTGCAGGACGGGGTGGCCCGGACCGTCAATGACACCGCCAGTGTCTATGAGCTGACCATTGCCGCGCTCTCCAGCCATGGCGGCCTTGGCGCCCTGATCGCCACCCGCGGCCTGGGCGACACCGTCGATCGCGCCGCCATCCTGGCGGAGGGCCGCATGCTCTCGCCCATCGACCACCCTGATCCGGCTCATCTCTATGTCACCGGCACCGGCCTCACCCATCTCGGCTCGGCGGCCACCCGCGACGCCATGCACAAGGCCAGCGGCAGCAAGCCGGCGGGCGAGCTCACCGATTCGATGAAGATGTTCCAGATGGGTCTCGAACACGGCAAGCCCACCGATGGCGGCCATGGCGTGCAGCCGGAATGGTTCTACAAAGGCAATGGCTATACCGTGGCCCGCCCCGGCCACCCCATTGTCTCCCCCGGCTTTGCCCTGGACGCCGGCGAAGAGCCCGAGATTGCCGGCATCTATGTCATCGACCAGAACGGCCAGCCGCGCCGCCTCGGCTTTGTCCTGGCCAATGAATTCTCCGATCACGTCACCGAGCGGATGAACTATCTCTACCTAGCTCATTCCAAGCTGCGCGCCTGTTCCTTCGGCCCCGAACTGCGCCTGGGCGACCTGCCGAGCCATGTCGAGGGCACCTCGCGCATCTGGCGCGACGGCAAGGTGCTGTGGGAAAAGCCCTTCGTCTCCGGCGAGGACAATATGAGCCACACCATCGCCAATCTCGAATATCACCACTTCAAGTATGAGCTGTTCCGCAATCCCGGCGATGTGCATGTCCATTGCTTCGGCACCGCGACGCTGAGCTTTGCCGATGGCATTGCCACGCAGCCGAATGACATTTTCGAGCTCGAGGCCGCCCCCTTCGGCGCCGCTTTGCGCAACCCGCTGCGCCAGCAGGACGAGCATCCGCTGATCATCGGCAATGTCTATTAGGCCGTGAGGCGCTTGCTCCCTCGTCACTAACATGTCAGCTTCCTCTCGCTTTGCAGCGGGGGGAATAAATGGCACGCACATTCGAAAGACGCCGGATCGGCCGGACCGATCTGGAGATCACCACGCTGGGCCTGGGCGGCGCCAGTCTAGCCGGCATCTTCTCTGCCGTGCCCGCCGATCAGGCCCGTGCCACCGTCAGCCACGCGCTCGATCACGGCCTGACCTATCTCGACACCGCCCCCCAATATGGCCTCGGGCGCTCCGAGCACCTGGTGGGCGACGTGCTCCGTTCCCGCCGCAGCCAGGCCGTGCTCTCCACCAAGGTGGGCCGCCTGCTCAAGCCGGTCGATCCCGCCATGCAGGACAAGGGCAACTGGGTCGACCCCCTGCCCTTCGACCAGCTCTATGATTATACCTATGACGGCGTGATGCGCTCGTTCGAGGACAGCCTGCAGCGGCTGGGCCTCAACCGCGTCGACATCCTCTATGTCCACGACATCGGCACCGCCACCCATGGCACGGCCAACGCGGCCTATTGGGCGCAGCTGGCCGGCGGCGGCTACCGCGCCCTGCGCGAACTGCGCGACGCCGGCGTGATCGGCGCCATTGGCCTGGGCGTCAATGAATGGGAAGTGTTGATGGACGCCCTGGCGCTGGGCGACTGGGATGTCTTCCTCCTGGCCGGGCGCTATACCCTGCTCGAGCAGACCGCGCTCGCCCCTTTCATGACCACCTGCGCCCAGCGCGGCGCGTCCGTGGTGGTCGGCGGGCCATTCAATTCGGGTATTCTGGTGGGCGGCGACAAATTCAACTACGCTAGGGCGCCCGACGCAGTCGTGGCCCGCGTCAGGGCCATCGAGGCGGTGTGCCAGAGCTTCAACGTGCCGCTGCCGGCTGCCGCGCTGCAGTTCCCGCTCACCCATCCGGTGGTGTGCAATGTCCTGCCCGGGCCGCGTTCGCCGGCTGAGCTCGACGGCATTCTCGACTGGTGGGACATCACCATACCGCACGACCTCTGGACCAGCCTGGCCGCCCAGGGCCTCTTGGCCTCCGGCACGCCCATTCCCGGCGGCGTGGCCTGAGTGCTGCCGCTCAGTTCAGATCGAGCGCATAGGCCTTGAGGATTTGTAGTGGCACCAGGCCCAGCACTTCCTTGTTGGTGGCGCGCAGATAGACGCGCGGCGCCGTGCCGGCCACATGCGCCTGCATCCAGCGCCCGGCCACCAGGCACCAGCGGTTGCCCGCCACCAGCCCCGCAAAACCGAACTGCGGCATCGGCGTGCTCAGATCGTTCCCCACCGCCTTGGAATAGGCCAGAAAGGCGTCACTGGCCTCGATGCAGACCAGGTGCACCGCCGCATGGTCGGGCCCCGCCGCGCAATAGCCGGTGCGGTAGAACCCGGTCAGCGGATCGTGCGAACACGGCTGCAGCGCCTCGCCCAGCACATTGAGTTCAGCCGGCCCGGCAAACCGCCCCTGCTCGGTCAATGCACCTCGTCCTTGCCCAGCTTTTGCAGCACCTGCTTGACCTTGGAATTGATCTGGTCGAGCGAATAGGGCTTGGGCAGGAATTCCACGCTCTGGTCGTCCTCGATATCGCGGCGCACGCTTTCCTCGGCATAGCCGGACACGAAGATCACCTTGAGATGCGGCATGGTCTTGCGCACTTCCTTGAGCAGGCTTGGCCCGTCCATTTCCGGCATCACCACGTCCGAGATCATCAGGTCGATCTTGAAGTCGATATCGGCCAGCACTTCCATGGCCTCTTCGCCGCCATCGGCCTCGAACACCTCGTAGCCGGTGGCGCGCAGCGCCTGGGCCGAGAAGGCGCGCACACTTTCCTCGTCCTCGACCAGAAGGATCCGTTCATGCCCGGTCAGGTCGCGCACCGGCGCCGCCGCGGCGGCCACCTTGGCCGCCACTTCGTTCTCGTCGGGGACATGGCGCGGCAGGAAGATCTTGAACGTCGTGCCCACACCCACCACCGAGACAGGATAGATGAAGCCCTCGGTCTGCTTGACGATGCCATAGACCGTCGACAGGCCCAGGCCCGTGCCCTTGCCCAGTTCCTTGGTGGTGAAGAACGGCTCGAAGATCTTGGCGATCACTTCGGGGGTCATGCCGGTGCCGGTATCCTGCACTTCGATCAGCACATAATCGGCCGGCACCATGCCCTCGAAATTGAGCGTCGCCGCTTCGGAGCGATCGACATTGGCGGTGCGCAGGGTGATCGAGCCGCCCTTGGCCATGGCATCGCGCGCATTGACCACCAGGTTGATGATGACCTGCTCGAGCTGCACCACATCTGCCCGCACCGGCCAGATATTGCGGCCATGCTGCACGGTCAGCGTGTTCTTCTCGCCGATCATGCGCTTGAGCAGCACCGTCAGGTCGTCCACGATCAGCGGCAGTTCGAGCACCTGTGGCCGCAGCGTCTGCCGGCGCGAAAACGCCAGCAGCTGCCGGGTCAAGCCGGCGGCGCGATTGGCATTCTGCTTGATCTGCATCAGCTCGCTGAATGAGGGATCGCCCGGCTTGTGCTTGAGCAGCAGCAGGTCGGAAAAGCCGATAATGGCGGTGAGCAGGTTGTTGAAGTCATGCGCCACCCCGCCGGCCAGCTGGCCCACGGCCTGCATTTTCTGACTCTGGGCAAATTGGGCTTCCAGCTTGCGCTGGTCGGTCATGTCCAGCGCATAGACATTGATCTGCTCGGGCGAGCCGGCGCTCATTTCCGAGGCCGAGAGATAAAGCCGCACCGCATGATCGCCCTCGACGCTGAGCAGGGCATCCACTGGTTCGATCTCGCTGCGATGCGCCAGCGCCTCGCCGACGGCCTTGGCAAAGCGCTCGCGACTGCCTTCGCCGATCAGCGCACTGAGCGGCTCCATCTCGATGCTCTTTTCCTCGCCCGCCCAGTGGAAGATCCGCCCGAACGGCGCATTGGTGCGAATGATCCGCCCCTCGGCGTCCAGCGTGGCAATGGCAAAGGGCGTGTCGTTGAAAAAGCGCGAGAACCGCACCTCGGCCGCGCGCAGCTCTTCCTCATTGTCCGGCGCATTGGATTTGTCGAGCACCAGGGTGCGCGTCTCGCCCAGTTCGCCATCAGCCAGCCGCGCCGCCCGATGCAGCAGCCGCACCGGCAGGCTGGTGCCATTGCGGCGCACCAGGTCGATATCGATGATCTCGGTGCGGATCTCGCCATCGCCGCGCCCGCGCATCAGCAGCGTCGCGCCATCGCCGCGCACGATGTCCGACATGCCCAGCTGGCCTGAATTGAACTCGGCCAGGTCATAGCCCAGCCAGTCGGTCAGCGTTGAGTTCAGGTACTGGATGCGGCCATGCGCATCGGCCGAGAAGAAGCCCGCCGGCGAATGGTCAAGGTAATCGATCGCCCGCTGCAGGTCGCGGAACGCGCTCTCGTTGCTATCGCGGTCGCGGGTGATGTCCTCCACCGACCAGATCACCAGCGGCTTGGTTGCCTCGTCAGATTCCGGCAGCGGCCGCACCATCACGCGATACCAGAAGGCCTTGTTGGCCTGGGCCTGCGATCCGCCCAGCCCGCCGATGATGCGGATGTCCTCGACGGCCGCGCGCCCGTCCTTGGCCGCCCGCGACAGCCGGTAGATAGCCTCGCTGGCGTCAGACTGGCCGGCAAACAGCCGCGGCACGCCCACCGGCAGGCCGTTGGTCAGCGCGCCGGCAAAGTTGCCATAATGGGCATTCACATAGGTTATCTTGCCATCGCGATCCGCCACCACGGCGCCGAACGGCAGGCTGTCGACCACCGCATTGGAAATCGTGCGCCGCTCTTCGCCATTGGCAAAGCGGAACAGCCCGGCGGCCAGCGCGAACAGGCAGAACACGCCCACCACGGCCAGCACGCCGACAAAGGTCATGATCAGGTCGGGCGATACCTGGTCGCCGAACAGCGCAAAGCCCACGGCAATGCCCACCAGCACCACGCCCAGCAGCACCACCCGCCACAGGCCGGCGCCATTGCGGCCATCGGCAATGAGCGGATCGGGATAGGAGTCCTCGCCGAGGGGCGTCAATGCCATGGTTCAATCTGCTCCGTAGCCAGTCAGTCGGGCCGAATCAGGCGCTGTACAAGGTCTAGCAAATGCCCTCCCCCTGCGGGAGGGCGCACGGCGTTTTCAACACTGTGCGCTCGCGCTCCCAGTTTATGGGGCAAACGGCTGCCGCGCCAGCGTTCCGGGCGATACTGGGCAGCGTTTCTGCCCGCTGGCCGCCGGTCGCCGCGGGCGCAGACCTTGCCTTTTCCGCCCCAGCTACGATATCTGGAGCCGCGAGGACGACCTCGCCCCCCTTCTGGCAATTGCATTCGGGACGTCCCGATCGTTTCGGGACACTTCTCATGCGCACCACTCGCGACCGCGTTCGCCACGCCATCTGGTTTGAAATCCTTGGCCTTGCTTTGGTCACGCCCCTGGGCGCCCTGGCCTTTGCCATGCCGCTGCACGATATCGGCATCATAGGCGCTCTCAGCGCCACCGTGGCCATGGCATGGAACTACATCTACAACTACGGCTTCGACCACCTGATGCAGCGCTGGCGCGGCAGCACGGAAAAGACGCTGCTGCTGCGTGTGCTGCACGCCGTGGTCTTCGAGCTGGGCCTGCTCGTCGCGCTGATGCCGCTGATCGCCTGGTATCTGGGCATCAGCCTGTGGCAGGCGCTGCTGATGGATATCGCCTTCGCCCTGTTCTACATGGTCTACGCCTTCGTCTTCAACCTGGCCTATGACCGGGTCTTTCCCATCCCCGCCCCGACCGCGACCTGACCGGATCGCCGGCTGGAGATCGCCTTAGCGCGACTTCCAGCCCGCCCCCTGCTTGAGGCGCATGACGAAGCCGATCACCTCGGCCACTGCCTTGAAGTGCTCGTTGGGAATGGTGTCGTCGATCTCCATGCTGGCATAGAGCGCCCGCGCCAGCGGCGGGTTTTCCACGATCGGCACGTCGTGCTGCTTGGCCATTTCGCGAATGCGGAACGCCACAGCATCGGCGCCCTTGGCCACGCATTGCGGCGCGCCCATCTTCTTGTCGTATTTCAGCGCCACGGCAAAGTGGGTCGGGTTGGTGATGACCACGGTGGCGTCGGGCACGGCCTGCATCATGCGCTGGCGTGATTTTTCCTGCCGCAGCTGGCGTAGCCGACCCTTCACATGCGGGTCGCCCTCCATCTGCTTGTACTCGTCCTTGGTCTCCTGCAGCGTCATCATCTGCTTCTTCCACCATTTCTGGCGGACATAGAGGTAGTCGGCAAAGGCGATCAGCGTGACGATCATCAGCGTCGACAGGAAGATCTTGGTGCCGATCTCGGCAAAGTCGGCCAGGATGATCAGCGGATCGGAGGTCACCATGGTCTCGAGCCGGTCGCGCTCGGGCCACACGGTGGCCACCACAACCGTGCCCACCACGCCGATCTTGAGCAGCCCCTTGACGAAATTGACCAGCGACTCGCTGGAAAACAGCCGCTTGGCGCCAGCCAGCGGCGAAATCTTGGAGAGTTTCGGCTTCAGCGATTCCCCCGAGAACAGGAACCGGTGCTGCATCAGATTGGCGGCGATGGCGCAGCATGACAGCACCACCAGCGGGATCATCACCGGGAACAGCAGCGCCAGCGCCAGGTTGTTGAGGAAGGCGCCAAAGCCTGCCCCCTCGAGGGAAATGCGGTCGGCATTCATCATCACCAGCTCGAGCGAGCCCATCAGTTCCCTGGCCGCCCCGGGCGCCATCATGGAAAAGATCGCGGCCGATCCGAGCAGCATGAACCAGGTGACCACCTCCTGGCTCTTGGCAACGTCGCCCTTGGCATGGGCATCCTCAAGCTTTTTCTGCGAGGGGTCTTCGGTTTTGGAGGACTGTTCGGGGGCTTCGTCTGACATGATCTAGCCCCGCCACATTGCGAGATGGTTCTCGAACCCGGTCAGGTACCAGCCCATCATCATGGTCAGCAGCAGCGCGAACAGCACCAGCCCGACCATGATATTGGCCGGCATCAGCACGAAGAACACCTGCATGGCCGGCATCAGCCGCGCCAGGATGCCCGCGCCCAGGTTGAACACCAGCCCGAAGACGATGAACGGCGCCGACATCTGGATACCGATGGTAAAGGCACTGGCCACCGTGCGCAGCGCCAGTTGCGCCGCATCCTCGAACATGATCGGCGCATCGAGCGGAAACGCCATATAACTGTCAAAGGTCGCGGCCAGCGCCATGTGGTGCAGGTCGGTGGCAAAGATCAGCACCATGCCCAGAAAGCTCAGAAAACTGCCGAACACCGCCCCCTGCACCCCGGTCTGGGTGGGGTCGGCGGCCATGGCGCTCGACAGCCCGGTCTGGAAGGCGATGACGGCGCCGGCCAGGCTGGTCGCCATGACGGTAATCCGCGCGATCGCCCCCAGCATGATGCCGATGGCCAGTTCATGAAAGATCAGCGCCGTGATCCCCATCAGGGCGTCGGGCATGGCCGGCATGTCGGGCGCCAGCAGCGGATAGACCACCAGCGTGAAGGCCAGCGCAAAGCTCAGCCGCATGCGCATCGGGATCATGTCCTCGCCCAGCGCCGGCATCAGCATCAGGATCGCCCCGATGCGCATGAACAGCAGCATGTAGACAAAGGCGGTATTGGGCAGCCAGTCGAGCCCGATCGTCACGCTCAGCCGCCCACGATGATCATGTCGATCACGCGATTCATGTAGCCGCTCATGGTGGCCCCCAGAAAGGGCAGCGTCAGCAGCATGGTCAGGAAGATGGCGATGATCTTGGGCACAAAGACCAGCGTCTGTTCCTGGATCTGCGTCAGCGCCTGGAACAGGGCGATGATCACGCCGACCACCAGCCCGACGATCATCATCGGCGCCGACACGATGATCAGCACCCAGATACCGTCACTGGAAATGTCGAGGACTTCGGCGCCGGTCATGATGGTCTCGCTGCGCACGAATCGCGCAGGGTTAAGATAGTCCTAACGCGGCGCTTCGGCGATGGTGGAACGCGGCGTGCAGCGCGCGGCTCAGTGCGGCTCGGAATTGCCGAGAGCCCGCCCCGGAGGATGGCTAGATCGGCATCCGCATGATTTCTTCATAGGCCGAGATCACCCGGTCCCGGACGGTGACCATGCTCTCGATGGCCATTTCGCTTTCGCTCAGCGCTGTCACCATGTCGACCACATTGGCCTTGCCATTGACCATGTCCATGGCCATGGCGTCGCTGGTGCGGCCGGTATCGACCACGCCCTGCACCTGGCTGGCCAGCATGTCGGCAAAGTTCTGTCCGCCCGCTGTGGGTGCCAGGGCGGTCAGGTCGGTAGCCGGCTTGGCCGCCTGCTGGATCAGCCGGCTGGCATTGCCATAGGCGGCGGCGGCGGCGTTGAACGGGGTGGTGATGGCCATGCTGGTTTCCTGGGCGATTAGCCGCGCAGGATGTCGAGCGTGCGCCCGAGCATCTGCCGCGTCACGGTGACGACGTTGAGATTGGCCTCGTAGGTGCGCTGGGCCTCGCGCATGTCCATCGTCTCGATCAGCGTGTTGACATTGGGATATTGCACATAGCCGGCGGCATCGGCGGCCGGGTGGCCCGGCTCGTAGCGGCTGGAGAAAGCGCTCATATCATAGGCCAGCTTGCCCACTTCCACGATCTTGCCACCGACCTCGGCATCGAAGCTGGTTTCGAAGGTCGGGATGCGGCGGCGATAGGGGTCGTCACCCGGTGCCTTGCCGGCGGAGTCCGCATTGGCCAGGTTTTCGGCGATGACGCGCATGCGTGCGGTCTGCGCATGCAGGCCCGTGGCAGCAATCCGAAGTGACGAGTTGAAGTCCATATTCGCTGACTTTCCTGGGAGCCTACGACCTGCCCATGGCGGTGCGCAGGATCTTGATCGATTTCTGGTAGAGGCCGGTGGCCGCCTGGTAATCCATCATATTGGTGGTGACCTTCATCATCTCGTCCTCGAGGGAGACACCATTGCCTTCCGGCGTGATCTCGAAATTGGCCATCTGCTGCGCGCCAAAGGCGCTGTCGCCCTGCCCGCCCACCGCAAAATGCATCGGCTGGGTAGCCGTCGTCGTCACCGAGGCCGACGAAAACGCCCCGGCGGTCTCGGCAAAGTTGAACTGCTTGAGATCGCGCCCGCGAAATCCGGGCGTCTCCGCATTGGCGACATTTTCTGCCAGTAAGCCTTGACGGGTCTGGTGCCAGCGCATCTTGTCCGTCAGCGCCGTAAAGACCGGCATGTTCATCAGGCCCATTGGCCGTTCCCCGCGAGTCTGCTCGTCCGATGGGCAATTCTTGCCGCCCTATGGTTAATCAAGTGTTAACCGAAGCGGTTTTGCGTGGCACAAGCCTCGCAATCTGCACATTTCCCCGCCTAACTAGGCAAGATATGCCGCCCGGAATCGCGGCGAGAGATATTTGGAGAAGACATGGACATCATCACCACCCCCTTTGGTGGCATCTTCAACGCTATCTTTGCCCTTGCCGTGGTCATCGTCGGCATAGTTCTGGTGCTCTGGCTGCTCAAACTGCTGCAGGGCGCCACCGGCCGGGCCACCAGGGGCCGCAACCGGCGCCTGGCCGTGGTGGAAAGCCTCGCCCTTGATCCCAAGCGGCAATTGCTGATCATCCGCCGCGACAATGTCGACCATCTCATTCTCACCGGCGGCGCGCAGGACCTGGTGATCGAAACCGGCATCGCCGTGGATCCCAAGACCACCACGCCGACCACGCGCCGCCCCGTCCCCATGGTGCCACCGCGCAAGCCGGCGCCCGCCGCACCGGCAACTGCGGCCGTTGCGCCTGGCCCGACACCGGCGCCCGTGGTTCCGACGCCCGTCCCCGTTGCCCTCGAACCGGCCGGCGCCCCCGGCACCGTGCTGGCGGAACTGCAGAAACAGGGCCGCCCCATCGGGAAGCGGGCCCATCTCTCGCTGCGCCATACGGGGCTGCTGCGCCCGGTCAATGACACGGATTTGCCGGTTTCCCCTGAATTCGCCGCCCCCGGCGCTCAGCCGGGCTTCGACTCAGCTAAAGAGGACGTTGGACAGGCAGAGATCGAGGGCACGGACCTTGGCGACGGCAGCAGCGAGACCCAGCGGAACTGACATCGCCCCGCCGCGACCGCGCCCGCTCGCCCGCTATGTCGGCCTGGCCGCGCTGCTGGTCCTGGCCCTGACCCCGAGCCTGGCCTTCGGCCAAGATCTGTCGATCGATTTTGGCGACGACACCACCATCACTGAACGTGCCGTCCAGATCATCGGGCTGATCACCCTGCTGTCGCTGGCGCCCTCCATCCTGGTGATGGTGACCAGCTTCACCCGTATCGTCGTCGTGCTGTCGTTGCTGCGCACCGCCATCGGCCTGCAGACGGCGCCGCCCAATTCGGTCATGGTGTCGCTCGCCCTGTTCCTGACGCTGTTCGTCATGCAGCCCACCCTGCAGGCCACCTATGACCAGGGTATTGCCCCGCTGCTGGCCGGCGATATCGAGATCACCCAGGCCTTCGAGCAGGGCAGCGCGCCGCTGCATGAATTCATGCGGGCCAATGTGCGCGAGCAGGATCTGTCGCTGTTCTTCGCCCTGTCGGAGGCCGAGCCACCCGACGAGCCCGAAGCCATCCCGCTGCAGCTGCTGATCCCGGCCTTCATGATCTCCGAGCTCCGCCGCGCCTTTGAAATCGGCTTCCTGCTGTTCCTGCCCTTCGTGGTCATCGACATGGTGGTGGCCTCGGTGCTGATGAGCATGGGCATGATGATGCTGCCGCCAGTGGTGATCTCGCTGCCGTTCAAGCTGATCTTCTTCGTGCTGGTCGACGGCTGGTACCTGGTGGCCGGCTCGCTGGTGCGCAGTTTCGTCAGCACCTGAGCGAGCGCTCAGACGCGCCCGGGATCCGTCTTGGCGTCCGACGCCACCATGGGCGCCAGTGCGCCATCGGGCCCGTAGGTATCGCGGTAGGACGCCAGGAAGGCATTGATCCCCTCCACGCCCGATACCTGGGCCGCAACCGTCTTGAACTCCAGGCTCGTCACCTCGACATTGCCGGTTACCAGGTCGAACATCGACCATTCCGGCGATGTCACCATGGCTTCGCCGAATTTGGAGCGCAGGCGCGCCAGGCCCATCCGGTCATTGGCCAGCACATAGCCCACTGCCGCCCGGATCACCCCCATCCGCGCCGGCTGGCTCAGCGCGGCATCGGTCTTCGGTCCCGCATAGAGCGCCTCGATCATCTCGGCCGCCTGGCTGTAGCGCTTCGCCTTCCAGTGCGCATCGATGCGCATCAGCGTGACGTCCAGTCCATCCAGGTCGCGGATCAGGTCGAGGCCGAGCTGGTCGCGTCCGCCATCGATCATCGCCCGTGCCTCCAGGACGCGGCGCTGCCGCGCCAGCGATTCCGGCATGCCTTCCATGCGGGTCGCATTGAGCACCCGGATCGCATCCTGCGGCTTGCGGTCCGCCAGGTAGATCACCGCCAGGTCGGCCGCGATCTGCGTCTTGGCGATGCCTCGCAGGCGGTTGTCCAGCTGGTATTCCAGCAGTTCGGCGGCCTGCGACAGCAGATCCACCCGCACCAGGCGACGCGCCAGGTTGCGGATCATCTCGTCGCCGCGCGCCCCCGGCGGCGTCAGCTGGCGGAAATCGTAATACAGCCCCAGGGCATCCACCGGGCCCAATGAATCGGCCACGCCGTTGAGGAACAGCTCCCCGAACATGCTCTGGGCCTCGTCGCGCAGGGCATTGATCGGCGGGCTCTCGGGGTAGTTGGCCACCGCCTGCTTGACGGTTTCAAAGCCCAGTCGATAGTCGCCATTGCGGAAATACAGCTCCGCCAGCAGCTTCTGCATGTCGGCCTCGAGCGGGTTGCCGCGCCACAGCAGCGATTCCGCCGACAGCGTCTCGGTCGCCTTGGCCAGATTGAGCTTGCCGGCCTCATCGAGCAGATGCAGCGTCCGGTAGATGGCCTCGGCGCGCGTGGGCCTGATATCGGCAGCAATGACCTGGCCATAGGTGTCGATCGCCTCGGCCACCCGCCCATTGGCCTCGTCGATCCGCCCGGACAGCAGGTGGAACAGGCTGGTGTCCTCGGCATCCAGGCTCGGGAAGTCGATCAGCCCCAGGACGCGTTCGGCCATATTGGGATCGTCGGCCTCGATGGCCGAGCGGATGGCGGAGAAATAGAACCTGTTGCGCGCCCAGATGGGATAGTTATCCACGACGGACAGCCCCTCAAGGGCATCGCTCTTGGCACCCTTGTAATCATAGCTCTCGGTGCGCGCGATGGTCCGCCACACCAGCGCATCCACTTCCTTGCCCATCGAGGCGGTATTGAGAATCTTGAGCGCGTCCAGCGGGCGGCTGGCCATGGTATCGGCAATGGCCCGCGACAGCCGCATCTTGCTCGTCAGGTCCGTCGATTTGAGGTCCTGCTCGAGCACGTCGAGCACGCCGATGGCCTCCTGGGGGAACTGGTTGGCAATGTAATATTGCGCCAGCTCCAGCCGGGCAGGATCACGCGCCTCCCCCTCGGCATTGGCCGCCTTGGACTGAATCTCGCGCTGCTGCTCGGCATAGAGGCCGAAATCGGCTTGCTCCAGCCGCGCCAGATCGACAAAGCCGCCGCGCATCGCCTCGGTAATGCCATTGCCCACCGAGCGCGGCCCGTCAATGGTCGATACCGTCAGCCCGCCCTGCACGCTGAGCACGGCCAGATCGTTCTCGATGCTGACGGCCAGATCCTCGCTCTCGGGTTTCACCACCAACCCATGCACGCTGCGCAGGGCCGAAAAATCCACATAGTCGAGCGACCGCGACAGGCCGCGCGCCGGTGGATAGGAGGTGACGACCTTGAGCACGTCTCCCACATTGGGGTCGCGGAAATCATGCACCCGGGCCGGCCGGTCCATCTGCGCCACCATTTCGAAATTGCCTTCGACATCGCGCCGGCGGCTGAGTTCGATCGGTTCGGTCGGCGTCAGCATGATGTCGCCCAGCGACAGCACCCAGGCCATGCCTTCAGATCCCAGGGTCGCCAGCCGTTCCTCCGACAGCTCGACCCGCACCACCTGCGTGTCACCCGAGGCCACCACGGCAAATTCGCTGGCCAGGGCATCGAGTTCATCCGATTGCGTTGGCGGGGCAATGCCCGACACGGTGTCGAACAGCATCCATACGGTATTGCCGCGCCGGAACACCGCCGCTGGCGTGTCCTGCTCGAACGGGAACACCACCCGCACGGTGGATCCCAGCACGCTGACAAAGGGCGTGACGGTCTTGCCGGCCGATTCGGGAAACAGCATGCCTACCAGCGGATCGGTGGAGGCAGCCTCTCCCTCGGCTTGGGCGCTTTTCTTGGCAACCCCGTCGGCCAGCGTGGCCGCATCGAAGCTGGGCGGACCATCGCCGGCAATATCGATATCCAGGACATATTGCCGGGGCGAGTTCTCGTAGAACCGCGGCTTGACCCCCTCGGCCAGCTGCAGCGTCACGGTGGCGCCATCCGGGTTCACCGCACTTTCCACCACCAGCAGCTCGGGCGGCAGGTCAATGGCCAGGTCGCGCAGATCAATGCCGACCGGCCATTCGAAGCCGATCATGCCCATGTCGCCATCCTGGACGAAGGCGCCGGTGGTGGGCACGTTCCAGTCGAACTGGACGCGCAGGAACGTGGGATTGCGCCCGATGCGCACGCTCGCCTGCGGGTTGAGCTCGATCACCCCCGCGGCCTTGCGTTGCTGCTCGGCCTTGATCGCCGCCAGCCGGGCACGCTCTGCCAGCTCGGCAATCACCTCCTGTGGCAGCGCGGGCGGCTGTCCCTGCCAGTCCAGCGGCAGCAGGTCGATATAGAGTTTCTCGCCGGCCTCGATGCGGTTGAAGCTGAACGCCGATCGCAGGCCGATGCGCAGGCCGCGGCCATCCGGATCGACCCGGGCCACTGACAGGTAGTCCGGCATGACGGTGCCCAGATCGGGCAGGATGACCGCGATCGGCTCGCCGAACTCCAGCGACAGCACACCGTTCTCGATGCGCATCGTATAGGTGGGCAGGGCATCCCGTCCCGGAAAGCTCAGAATCAGCCTGCCATAGCCGTCTTCCTCGGTTCCCAGCAGTTGCCCCTGCTCGGCGCCTGAGACCGGCCCGGCAAGCCCCAGCACCGTCAGCGCGGCCAGAAGCGCCAGGACCTTTCGGACCCGCACCAGACCTGCATGGATAGCGCTCTTCACCGGCTTCTGCCCGCCCCGACGCAAGGCGCGTGTCCCGAACCCTGTTCTGGGCCGGCAAGACGCGCAGGATGACACGATAATCGTGCTGCGCACCCTAGCCGGCCGGGCTTAACGGCGCCTTACTCCTGAGGGCAAAGCCTTACTGACCCACGATCTGCGGCAGGGCAGCCAGATCCTCGGGCGCCATCTCCGATACCGGGCGATCAGCCAGGGCCGCCATCTTGACCGTCAGTTCCTGCGCCCGGGCCGTGTCCATCACGGCCAGGATGGGCGCCATCTTGCGCGGACTCATGGTCTTGGCCACCCGCAGCAGGACCTCCATATCCAGATTGTTGAAGATGGCAGCGGCATCCTTGGGCTTCATCGTCTCGTACATGGCCACGATGCCGGCAAACTGGCCGCTCTCCATCGCCTCGCGCTGATCCACCAGACTGGAGATCTGCGCTTCGAGCGCTGTCAGCGTGGCGGCACGTTCTTCGATGCGCTTCTCGGCTGCGTCGACGATGGATGACCGCAGGGTCAGATCGTCCTCGTACTTCTTCAGCTCGTCGCGCCGCGCCGAAAGGCGCTGCAGCAGCAATTGCTCGGTATCGGTCGCCGCATCGGTGGACAGCAGCGGCATCGATCCGCCCTGGCCGTCGATCAGCAGTGGCACGGCGTCGCCGGTCGGCAGGCAATCGGCCATGGAGGCGGCAAAGGCCGGCATCGGGTCGCCGCTGCGCGGCGCAACTTCCGCTTCTGTCGCGCCATGCGCTTCGCCCTCGACGGCCTTGGCCGGGTTGAGCTGGACATTGCCATCGGCATCGATGGCGGCGTCCGAGTCCAGGCAATAGGTGCCGCTGGCCACCGGAACGGCCGCGCCCTCTGCCGGGGCGGCAGGATCGACGGCGCCCTCGGCCGGCACCGCGTGGTCGCCTGCAGCAGCCTGCTCGCCCGCCGCCGCTTCCGGCGCGGCGTGATCACCGGCAGCAGGCGCCGCGGCGCCATGGTCGGCAGCCGCACTCTGCGGCTTCATGGTTGGCGCCGGGTCGGCCAGCGTCGGGCTGCTGTCTTCCATGGTGGGCTCTTGCGGCAGCGACAGCGTCGCTTCGCCGTCGCCGCCACCGGAGGGCGCCGCCGCGCCGGCGGCCTGTACCTGCCCCACGCCGGTCAGCACATAGCCGCCATTGGTCACCAGCCCCACGGTCTTGAAGACCAGCAGGGCGCCAATGGCGAGCACGACAACCGGCAGCAGGCGGATGGTCGTCACGCCGCCGCTCCCCGCGTACGAACCCGGGACTGCAGCTGTTCGAGCGCCGACTGCACCTTGTTGGGCACCGGCTGCTCAACCGGCTCGATGGCCTGGCTGTGTCGTGCCACGCTGGTGATCCGGGCGATGCGTTCCATCAGCACGGTGCCGGCATTGACATGATTGGCCAGCTCGATGCCGAACCGTTCTGCCTCTTCCAGCCGTGAGTTCAGCGACAGATCGGCCTCGACCGCCGTCTGCTTGAGTTCCTTGATTGCTTGGTTGGCCAGGTTGGTGGCCCCCACCAGGTCGGCCACCATCTGTCGCAGCACGTCCTTGTCGGCATGCAGCATTTTCAGCCGGTGATTGAGCACCATGCAGTAACCGATTGTCAGCGCCAGCAGAACGGCCACTGCACTTTCCACGAACAGTCCAAGGGGCAAGCCGAACATCATCGTCCTTCCGATTTTTCGTCTATTGCTTCAAAGGCTTCCATGGTCACCTTGGGCGGATTGAGCGGGCGGGTAACCCGCACCGAGACCAGATTGCCGATATGGCCCATAATGGCCTCGGTCAGCTCGACCCCGCCGCAGCGCAGCCGGACCGGATCATTGGGCGAACGCTCGAACATCAAGGTGTCGCCGGGCTGGATCGCCATCATCTTGGACAGCGGCACATCCTGCTCGTGCAGGATGGCGTCGACCGTCACGTCCGCCGAATAGATCTCGGTGGCCAGATGGCCTTCCCAGGTCGCATCGCGGCCGAATTTTTCACCCATGAACATCTGCAGCAGCTGTTCGCGGATGGGTTCGATGGTGGCATAGGGCAGCAGGATTTCGATCTTGCCGCCACGGTCGTCCATCTCGATGCGCAGCTCGATCAGGATGGCCGCATTGCCCGGCCGCGAGATCGCGGCAAAGCGCGGATTGGTTTCCATGCGCTCGAGCTTGAAATTGACATTGGTCACCGGCTCGAAGGCGCGATGCGTGTCGTCCAGGATCACCTCGATCATCCGCCGCGCCAGCGCCAGCTCGATGGTCGTATAAGGCCGGCCCTCGATGCGGATATTGCCGCCAATGCGGCGGCCGCCCAGCAACACGTCGATCATCGAATAGATCAGGCTGGAATCGACGGTGAGCAGACCGTAATTCTCCCATTCCTCGGCCCGGATGACCGACAGGATAGCCGGCAGCGGGATCGAGTTGAGATAATCGCCGAACCGCACCGACGAAATGGAGTCGAGCGTCACTTCCACATTGTCGGAGGTGAAGTTGCGCAGGCTCGTCGTCGCCAGCCGCACCAGCCGGTCAAAGACGATTTCGAGCATCGGCAGGCGTTCATAGCTCACCAGCGCCGAATTGATCAGCGCCTGTACGCCCGTCAGCTCGATATTGCTGCCAATGCTGGAGTCAAAGCCGAGCAGGCTGTCGATTTCGTCCTGGTTGAGCACGCGGTCGGGACCGCCCTCGCCGTCCCCATTGTCGCCCTCGAGCATGGCTGCCCATTCAGCGGTGGCTTCGGCCGCCTTTTCCTCGTCCGACTGCTCGGCGCTGACGTCGAGCGGGATGATCGTGTCATCCAGCCCCCAATCGTCGCTGAGTTTGTCCTGTTCTGTGGGTTCCGCCATTACTGCACCAGGATTTCCTTGAACAGCACGGACTCGACCCGCGACGGATAGATGGCAACGTTGACCCGGCGCAGCAGCTCTTCCTTGAGCCGGTACACCCCGGCCGAGCCATCGAGGTCGGATTTGCGCAGCTCGCGCAGATAGACCTGGAACGCGTCGATGACCTTGGCCATGCGCGGCTGGATTTCCAGCATCATGGCTTCATTGGCCACTTCGAGCGCCACGGTCAGCTTCATGAACGCCTCGCCATCGGCCTCGTTGTTGAGGTTGATGATCATTGGCGGCAGGTTGAAGATGAAGGTATGCGCCGCCTCGATGACGCCGCCATGCGCGTCGGTGGTTTCGGCGCCATGCTCGGCCTCTGCCGTGCCCGAAGACAGGAAGAAGAACGCCGCCGCACCGCCCAGCAGGACCACAACGGCAACGGCACCAATGATGATGAAGAGCTTGGGGATCCCCTTTTTGGGCTCTGCGCCGTCGTCGATTTCCGCTTCAGCGGCCATTGGGCACCTGCCAAACTCAAGGTTTTCCGGGCGATTCCGGTTGTTCGACCAGCTAAGCGCCCCATGGTTAACGAATGGTTACAAATTACCCCTGTGCGGCAGATATTGCCGGGTAAGTTTTGCCGACCTTGTCCAGCATGACGCAGCAAGACGCATCCATCGATACGTCTATCTATATGATTTTATTAAAATTTCCGGGTTGGCATGGTTTCTGCAAGGTAAAAGGCGAGACCATCGGCTTGGGGAAGCAGGCGGTCTCGGGGATGTTAACACCGGGGATCAGCAATGATCGAAAATGCGCAACTGATAGGCCTGAGCCGGCAAATCGCGCTGCAGCGGCAGATGGATGTCGTGGCCAACAATATGGCCAACATCAACACGACCGGCTTCAAGGCCGAAGACCTGCTGTTCGAAGAATTTGTCATGCCGGTGGCTCGCGACCGGGATTTCCAGTCCGGCGATCAGCCGCTGAGCTATGTGCAGGATTGGGCCACCATTCATGATCTCTCGGGCGGCGCCATGGTGCAGACCGGCAGCGAGCTGGACGTGGCGCTCAATGGCGACGGCTTCTTTGCCGTGCAGACCCCGGCCGGCGAGCGCTGGACCAAGTCCGGCGCCTTCCAGCTTGACGCCGGCGGCACCCTGGTCGACGCCAATGGCAATCCCGTGCTCGGCGAAGGCGGCCCGATCAAGTTCGGTCCGGAAGAAACCGGCATCCTGATCGGCAAGGACGGCACGGTCAGCTCCAGTGCGGGCGCCAAGGGCAGCCTGCGCCTCGTCGAGTTCGACAATCCCCAGGCCCTGACGCGCGACGGCAGCAATCTATGGGCCGGCGGCACCCCGGTGGCCGCCACCAGCACCGGCGTCATGCAGGGCTTCATCGAAAAATCCAACGTCTCCGGCGTCACCCAGATGGCCGACATGATCCGCGTGCAGCGCGCCTATGAATCGGCCGCTTCGCTGGCCACCAAGCAGGACGAACTGCGCCGTTCTGCCATCCAGCGTCTTGGCGACGCCAACGCCTGAACCTGAGGACCGGCCATGAAAGCTCTCTATATCGCGTCGACCGGCATGAGCGCCCAGGAACGCAACGTTGAAGTCATCTCCAACAATATCGCCAATATGCGCACCACTGGCTACAAGCGCGCCCGTGCCGAATTCGAGGATCTGCTATACCAGCAGATCAACCGCGCCGGCTCGCAGAGTTCGGCCACCGGCTCGGTCATTCCGGCCGGCGTCGAGATCGGCTCGGGCGTGCGTACCGTCTCCACCCCGCGCATCATGAGCCAGGGCAGCGTCAACATGACCGAGGGCGAGCTCGACGTCGCCATTCGCGGCGAAGGCTTCTTCGGCGTGCAGATGCCCGACGGGCGCACCGCCTATACCCGCGACGGCTCCTTCGAGCGCTCACCCGATGGCGAACTGGTCACCTCCAACGGCTACCCCATCGATCCGGGCATCACCATTCCGGGTGACGCTACCTCGGTCGCCATTTCCCAGGATGGCATCATCTCGGCCTATGTCGGCACCGACAGCACACCGGTCCAGCTCGGCCAGCTCCAGCTCGCCCGCTTCGTCAACAAGTCGGGCCTGGAATCGCTGGGCGACAACTTGTTCATGGACACCCCGGCCAGCGGCCCCGCCCAGATCGGCGTGCCCAATGCCGACGGCACCGGCAATCTGATGCAGGGCTATCTCGAAATGTCCAACGTCAACTCGGTCACCGAAATCGCCGACCTCATCGCTGCCCAGCGTGCCTACGAGATGAACGCCCGCGTCATCTCCGGCGCTGACGAGATGATGCAAGCCACCAGCCAGCTGCGTTAAGGGAGCAGTCCAGATGATCATCCGCGCCGCTTTCGCCACGCTCACCCTGCTGCTGCTCGGCGCCACCGCCTTGGCCGCCCCCGCGCTCAAGGGCGACATCACCGTCACCGCCGGCGTCATCACCGTCGGCGACATGTTCGATGAGCCCGGTCTGGCCGCCGAAGACGCCCTGTTCCGGGCGCCCAAGCCTGGCACCACCGGCAATGTCACCCTGCGCGACATCCAGGCTGCGGCCGCCCGTATCGGCATTGATGCCTTCGAGACGCGCGGCCTCGACAGTATCCGCGTCAGCCGCGCCGCCACCATCATCAGCCAGGCCGAGCTGGCCGAACTGATCCGCGCCGACCTCGCCGATCGCGGTATTCTCACCGCTGGCATGAGCGCCAATACCCAGTTCGCCACGGCCTTCACCGCGCTCAACGCTGCAGCTGTCGACACCCCCGCAAGCCTCACCAGTCTGCGCTATGCGCCGGGCAACGGAACGTTCACCGCCCGCTTTGCCATTGCCGGCTTCGACCAGCCGCTCGATCTCTCCGGCTCGATCGAGCTGATGATCGACGCGCCGCACCTGGTCGCCAACACCGCCGCCGGCACCATCCTGACCCCCGACAACATCGTCATGCGGCCGGTGCCGCTGCGCTTTGCCGAGGCCAGCGGCGTCGCCCGGCTGCAAGACATTGTCGGCAAGGCGCTCAGCCGTCAGAGTCGCGAAGGCATGATGCTCAAGCCTGCCGATCTCAGCACCCCCCTGACCATCGCCAAGAACGACGCCGTCACCATCTATTTCCGCCGCGGCCCCATGACGCTGACCGTCAAGGGCCAGGCAGTCACCGGCGCCACCCTCGGAGCCCCGCTCCAGGTGCTCAACCTCATGTCCCGGCGCGTCATCAGCGCCACTGCCATCGCCGCCGGTGCCGTTGAAGTGAGCGCCGAACCGCTCGCTCTGGCCGGCCTCTAAAAGCTCTCGGGAGAAACCAAAATGACCATTCGCAAGCTCGCAACCCTCCTGACGCTGACCCTGGCCTTGGCCGGTTGCAGCACTGTCGATCGCCTGGCCAATGTCGGCAACGCCCCGGCCCTCAGCCCCATCGTCGACCCCACCACCACCGCCGGCTACCAGCCGGTCAACATGCCCATGCCGCAGGCCATTGCCGATACCTACCAGGCCAATTCGCTCTATCGCACCTCGGCCAAGGGCTTCTTCAAGGACGAGCGCGCCCACCGCATCGGCGACATTGTCACCGTCATCGTCACGGTCAATGACAGCGCCAAGATCGCCAACACCACCCAGTCGAGCCGCAACTCCACCAATTCGGCCGGCATGGGCGGCATTCTGGGCGGCATCGTCGACACCGCCTCGGCCGGCACCATCGACACGACCGATGCCGTCGACTTCAACTCCGGCATGGCCAATACCGGCAAGGGTTCGGTCAACCGCTCGGAAAGCCTGCAGACCTCGGTTGCCGCCATCGTCACCCAGGTCCTGCCCAACGGCAACCTGGTCATCGAGGGCCATCAGGAAGTGCGCGTGAACTTCGAAGTGCGCGACCTGGTCGTGGCCGGCATTGTCCGTCCCTCCGATATCCAGGCCAACAATACCATTCCCTCCTCCAAGATCGCCGAAGCCCGCATCGCTTACGGCGGCCGCGGCCAGATCACCGATGTCCAGCAGCCCCGCTACGGCCAGCAGGTGATGGACGCCATCCTGCCCTTCTAGCCGGTTTCCCCTTCCCATTCCTGGCTGCGCATTCCCCCAATGGTGCAGCCAGGCTCCCCGGCAGTGGTCAGAAGACCCTGCCCCGGCCGCTTCCAGAACCGAACCGGCCTCCCCGAGGCGCAGTCCCCCCGGTCTGCGCCTCATCCTTTTAGATGAGAACCCGGCGCAGTCCCCGGCTGCGCCTCTTCCCTTTCTGGCATCGGAAAATCCACTCCCGCTTATCCCCGCCCCTTCACCCCGTGCCATACTGCCCGCATCACCCCGCATGGGCGGCCTGCAGGCGAACAGTGGTGGGGTGAGCCGGGTGGAGGTTTTGCCTCTTCCACAGGTTCCACGCTTCGGTTGCGACAGGGCGAGCGACCCCTAGGACCGAACAGTTCCAAAAACCGGCACCCCGAGGCGGTTTCCGTCTCATTTTTAAATTTACCAGAGGCGAAAGCCGCCTCGGGGTCCGTCCGCACTGTGACAACCGCATTCAGGCGGGGCCTTGGCATGCTTGCTCCCCGGCGCGGGCTATGGAACACCTTGGCCTGATCTTTCCGGAGTCTGCCCCGTGTCTTTCCAAAAACTCGACGACCTTGGCCGCAAGCTTGAATCCCTCGAGCACGCTCTGTCCATTCTGGGAGCCGACGAGGCCACCCATATGGCCGTTGGCGGCGGCGAGAAGCGCGCCGAGGCCATGGCCAATCTGGCCGGCATGTATCACGCCCAGGCCACCGCGCCCGAGATCGCCGACTGGATCGAGGCCGCCCGGCCCGAAAGCGAGGACCAGCGTCTGGCAATCGCCGAGTTCAAACGCCAATATGTCAGCGCCACCTGCCTGCCCACCGAATTCGTCGAGCGCAAGACGGCTGCCACCATGCGCTCAGAACAGCTCTGGCGCGAGCTGCGCGCCAGGGGCGATTGGGACAGCTTCCTGCCCGCCCTTGAAGGCGTCATCACGCTGGTGCGCGAGGAGGCCCAGCTGCGCGCCGACGCGACGGGCCTCGCCCCCTATGACGCGCTGATGGACCAGTATGATCCTGGCAACCGCACCGCCGAGCTCGACCCGCTCTTTGCCGACCTCAAGAACTTCCTCAAGGGCTTCGTGCCCGAAGCCCTGGCCGCCCAGGAGGCCCGCCTCGCCAAACGCCCGCGCAAGACCCTGAACGCCCCCTATCCGATCGAAAAGCAGCGCGAACTGGGCCTGGCCGCCATGCGCGCCGTCGGCTTCGACTTCACCCATGGCTCGCTCGCCGTCTCGCACCACCCCTTCTGCGGCGGCGTGCCGACCGACGTGCGCATGACGACCCGCTACCGCACCGACGAGTTTCTGAGCTCCCTGATGGGCGTACTGCACGAAACCGGCCACGCCCTCTACGAGCAGGGCCTGCCCAAGGAATGGTCGCACTGGCCGCTCGGCAAGGCCCGCGGCATGGGCATCCATGAAAGCCAGAGCCTGTTCGTCGAGATGCAGCTCGCCCGCAGCCCCGAATTCTGGCACTTCGCTCTGCCCTTGGTGCATCAGCATCTGGGGCCCGATGCCATTCCCGGCTGGGAAGTCGCCGACGTGCTCAACGAGGTCAATTTCGTCGAGCGTGGCTATATCCGCGTCGATGCCGACGAGGTCACCTACCCACTGCACGTCATCCTGCGCTACGAACTGGAGCAGGACCTGGTCAATGGCACGCTTGAGGCCAGCCAGATCCCGCAGGCCTGGGACGCCAAGATGACCGACTATCTCGGCATTTCCACCATCAACGATCCCAAGGACGGCCCGATGCAGGACGTGCATTGGCCGGGCGGCGCCTTTGGCTATTTCCCCTCCTATACGCTGGGCGCCATGATCGCCGCCCAGCAATGGGCCACCCTCGAACAGGCCCAGCCCAGCCTGCGCAGCGACATCGCCAAGGGCGATTTCACCGGCGTCAACCAGTGGCGCGCCGACAACATCTGGAGCCAGGGCTCGCGCTGGTCGACCCCCGAGCTGATCACCAAAGCGACCGGTCAGCCGCTCAACGCCGACATCTTCAAGGCGCACCTCAAGCGGCGCTATCTGGCCTAGCTGCAAGCCCGTCACCCACCTGCAGTCCCCATCAGGGAGATGGATTGCAGGTGGGGCCCATGGGCTGGTCGCCCCAAACTTGACATCTCAGCCGCCTTCCCTATTTTCCCCACCACACGCAGCACTGACCGGACGGTACCCAATGGATTGCACGATGACCGACTGCCTCACCCGCATCGCTCATCTGGAATCCGTCCATGCCCGCATCCGTTTCCCTGCACCAGTTCTCCTGGTCCACGCCCGATAACCAGCCGCTTTTCACCGATCTCGAGCTCTCCTTCGGCCCCGGCCGCACCGGCCTGATCGGCCGTAACGGCACAGGCAAATCCACCTTGCTCCGTCTCATTGCCGGACTTGTCCCCCCTGCCGCCGGATCGGTTACCCTTGCCGGATCAATCGGCATGCTGGAGCAGTCCGTGCAGGTGGCGGAGGACCTATCCATTGGCGAACAGCTCGGCGTCGCCGCCGGCCTGGCTTTGCTCGACCGGCTCGAACAAGGTCTGGGCACCATCGACGACGCCGGCGCCGCGGACTGGTCGCTGCCCGGCCGCATGGAGGCGGCCCTGCATCAGGTCGGCCTGCCCCAACTCGCCCCCGAGCGGCGCCTCGAAACGCTGAGCGGCGGCCAGCGCACCCGCCTGGCGCTGGCCCGACTGATCCTGGCCCAGCCCGACATCATCCTGCTCGATGAACCCACCAACAATCTCGACGCCGATGGCCGCCAGGCGGTGGCCGACCTGCTCCGGTCCTGGCGCGGCGCCGCCATCGTCGTCAGCCATGACCGCGCCCTGCTGCGCGAAATGGACGCCATCGTCGAACTGACCAGCCTGGGCGCCCGCAGCTATGGCGGTAACTGGGATCTCTATGCTGAACGCAAGGCATTGGAGCTGGCCGCGGCCGAGCACGATCTGGCCACCAGCGAACGCAAGGTTGCCGAGATCGACCGCAAGCTGCAGGCCGTGGCCGAGAAGAAGGCGCGCAAGGACGGCGCCGGCAAGCGCAAGGCGGCACGCGGCGACATACCCAAGATCATGCTGGGCGGCATGAAGGAGAATGCCGAAAATACCAGTGGCGAGGGCGCGCGCCTGGCCAGCCGGCTGCGCGGTGATGCCGACGCGGCCGCCAACGCCGCCCGGGCCAAGGTGGAAGTGCTGACGCCCTTGACCGTGACCTTGACATCTACTGGCCTACCCAAGGGCCGCACCGTGCTGCAGGCCGACACGCTCAGCGGCGGCCCCGACCGCGCCAATCCGGTCATTCGCGACTTCTCCCTGCATCTGGCCGGCCCCGAACGCGTCGCCCTCACCGGCCCCAATGGCTCGGGCAAGACCAGCCTGTTGCGCCTGCTCACCGGCGACCTGATGCCCCTGTCCGGCGCCGCCCGCATCCACGTCCCCTTTGCCCTGCTCGACCAGACCGTCAGCCTGCTCGATCCGACCCTCAGCATTCGCGACAATTTTCGCGTCCTCAATCCCGCGGCTGACGAGAATACCTGCCGCTCGGCTCTGGCCCGCTTCATGTTCCGCGCCGATGCGGCGCTGCAATCGGTTGGCACGCTCAGCGGGGGCGAAACCCTGCGCGCGGGCCTCGCCTGCACCATTGGCGGCAATGCCCCGCCGCAACTGCTGATCCTGGACGAACCGACCAATCACCTCGACATCGACGCCATTGCCCAGGTCGAAGCCGGGCTGCGCGGCTATGACGGCGCCCTGCTGGTGGTCAGCCATGACGCGGCCTTTCTCGACGCCATCGGCATCACCCGCAGCATCACCTTGGGCGCTACCCCAATGCTGAACCCAGGCTGAATTGCGGGTTCAGGCCCGGTTCGGCGGCACGGATCTATCTCTGGGTTATCGGCAAGAAGCGCTTCGCCGGGAGCGCAGCCATCCAGGAGAGCCACCATGAAGCGCACCATCATCACCACCGCGATCGCCGCCCTCATCGCCGTCAGCGCCGTGCCCACCATGGCCAATGATGTCTTCATCAACCAGTATGGCTTCAGCCAGAGCGCCGGCGGCAGCCAGACCGGCTGGTTAAACCGCATCGGCGTGCAGCAGCGCGGCAACTGGAACACCGCCACCGGTCGCCAGACCGGCGATCGCAATATCGGCGCCATCGGCCAGCAGGGCAATTACAACCGCGCCGAAACCATCCAGCGCGGCAACCGCAACGCCGCCGGCATCGGCCAGTTCGGCAACAACCATAATGCCGTCGTCAGCCAGGACGGCAATGGCAACATCACTGCTGGCGTACAGGTCGGCAATGGCTGCAACGCCAATGTCGTGCAGGGCGGCTCGGGCAATGTCACCGCCTTCGTGCAGGTCTGCGACTAATCCCCGCCTGCGGAAGCGGTACTAGCCTTCCGTCATCTGCAACCACCGCCACTTCAAGGAGTAACGCCAATGACCAAGCTTACCCGCGCCCTGCCCCTGCTTGTCGGCCTGGGCCTGGCTGCTCTTGCCGCAACGGCCGGCCTGGCCGGCCCCGATGGCAGCGCCGTGCAGTGCGAAATTGTCGAGCATAGCCAGAACGGCATGCGCACCATCGAGGCCATGGTCACCAGCCCCAAACCGGCCAGCGGCGACTACCGCCTGGCCATGGAAAGCCGGGGCGGCGGCAATTCCTCGAGCATCAGCCAGGGCGGCAGGTTCACCGTCCCGGCCAACCAGACTATTGCCATCGGCCAGATGATGATCGCGGAGGATGCGCGCTACAGCGTTGATTTCTCGATCACCCTGGATGGAAAGACCATCGACTGCACCCAGCCCGGCGCCCGCTTCACCTGATTGAGGGCACCGCCCGGTGGCTGAACGGCAAATGAACGTCGCGCTCCGAGCCGGTTCAGCCACCCGGGCCTAACCTGCCATCATCAGCCGCACAGCAACGCCACCAGGAGGACCTGCCATGCCCGCCACCTTCATCAAGACCCTTGCCACCGCTGCCACAGCCCTGGTCATCAGCGTCGCCAGCCTGTCGACACCCGCCATGGCGGGCGGCCAGTTCAGCTTCAACTTTGCGCCGCAGGGCGCTCAGGAGCAGCAGGTTCTCGGCCTCGGGCTCTTGGCGCTCGCTTTGGTCAACGGCGTATCCGAACCCGGCGCCACCGTGCGGCAGAACGGCAACTTCAACAGCGCCGGCTTCAACCAGCAGGGCCGCAACAATACCGGCCTGATCGTGCAGGATGGCAATGGCCACCAGGGCGCCATCGACCAGCGCGGCGACAACAACAATTGCGCTCTCTTCCAGTTCGGCAATAACAGCCAGGGCCAGTGCGGCCAGTTTGGCGATAACCAGTCGGGCATCACCACCGTGTTCGGCTTCTGATCACCAGCAGGCGCGCCACAGGACGAGGTCAGCCGGCCTCGTCCTGCTCTGGCCTTTACAACAGCCATTCATATCGATAAATCTCGATATATGGAATCAATTCGTGCCCTTGATGTCTTCACCGCGCTCTCGCAGGCTACTCGCCTCGACGCGTTTCGGCTCATCATGGCCCAGGAGCCTGACGGCCTCCCCGCTGGCGAGATCGCCCGCCAGCTCGATGTGCCGCAGAATACCATGTCGACCCATCTGGCCATCCTGACCCGCGCCGGCCTGATCGAGGCCGAGCGCCAGGGCCGCACCATCGTCTACCGCGCCGTGCTGGAGCGGGTGCGCGAAATCGCCAATTTCCTCGTGCAGGACTGCTGTGGCGGCCGCCCGGAACTCTGCAATCCCCTCATCGCCGATATCACCCCCTGCTGCACCCCCAAGGAGGCGCACCATGTCTGAGCGTGTCTATAACGTCCTGTTCCTGTGCACCGGCAATTCGGCCCGCTCCATCCTGGGCGAGGCCATCATGAACCATCTCGCCGACAAGCGCTTCCACGCCTTTTCGGCCGGCTCGCACCCCAAGCCCGACGTAAACCCGATGACCCTTGAAACCCTCGCCAAGGCCGGCATCGCCACCGATGGCCTGCGCTCCAAGCCCTGGGACGAATTCGCCGGGCCCGATGCCCCGGTCATGGATTTCATCTTCACCGTCTGCGACGACGCCGCCGGCGAAACCTGCCCGATCTGGCCCGGCCACCCCATGACCGCCCATTGGGGCATCAGTGACCCGGCAGCGGTTTCCGGCCCCGAATTCAAGCAGCGCGCCGCCTTTGAGGACGCTATGCGCTTCATGCGCAACCGCATCATGGCCTTTGCCAGTCTGCCCCATGCCTCGATCGACCGGCTGGCGCTCAAGGCCAGGCTCAAGGATATCGGCGCCATGGAAGGCTCCACCAGCAAACCCGCCAGCGTGGCCTGATCCATGTCCATCTTTGAACGCTATCTCTCGGTCTGGGTGCTCCTGGCCATTATTGCCGGCATCGGCTTGGGCCAGGTCGTGCCGGGCGTTTTCGCTGGCCTCGCCGCCCTCGAAATCGCCCAGGTCAACCTGCCCGTCGCCATCCTGATCTGGGCCATGGTCTACCCCATGATGATCGCGGTGGATTTCGGCAGCCTGCATCGCATTGCCGAGGAACCCAGGGGCCTCGTGGTCACGCTGGTCGTCAACTGGCTGATCAAGCCCTTCACCATGGCGCTGCTGGGCGTGATCTTCTTCAAGGGCGTCTTCGCCGCCTGGATCCCGCCGGCCGATGCCGATGGCTATATTGCCGGGCTGATCCTGCTCGGCGCCGCGCCCTGTACTGCCATGGTCTTTGTCTGGTCGCAGATGATCCGCGGCGACGCCAATTATACCCTGGTCCAGGTCAGCCTCAACGACGTCGTCATGGTCTTTGCCTATGCGCCGATCGTCGCCCTGCTGCTGGGCGTCACCGACATTGCCGTGCCGTGGGAAACCCTCATCCTCTCGGTCCTGCTCTATATCGTGGTGCCGCTCGCCGCCGGCATCCTGACCCGTCGCCTGCTGCTGGGTGCCGACGGCGCCTCGACGCGCCTCGACGCCTTCATCGCCCGGCTCAAGCCCGCTTCCATGAGCGGCCTGATCGCCACGGTGGTGCTGCTGTTCGGCTTCCAGGGCAATGTCATCCTCGCCCAGCCGCTGATCATCGCCCTGATCGCCGTGCCCCTGCTGATCCAGTCTTATGGCATCTTCGCCATTGCCTACGGCGCCGCCTGGGCCCTGCGCATCCCGCATCGCATTGCCGCCCCCTGCGCCATGATCGGCACATCCAACTTCTTCGAGCTGGCGGTGGCCGTCGCCATCAGCCTCTATGGCCTGTCATCCGCAGCGGCCCTGGCCACCGTGGTCGGCGTGCTGGTGGAAGTGCCCGTCATGCTCTCGCTGGTCGCGCTGGCCAACCGGACGCGCACGGCCTTTGACGCCAATGCCGCCCAGAACCCCAAGGAAAAGCCGGCCCAATGACCGTCACCATCTACCACAATCCCGAATGCGGCACCTCGCGCAACACCCTGGCGATAATCCGCCAGTCCGGCGTCGAGCCAGTTGTCATCGACTACCGCACCAGCCCGCCCAGCCGTCCGCGCCTGCAGCAGCTGATCGCCGATGCCGGCCTCACCGTGCGTCAGGCGATCCGCCAGAAGGACACGCCCTACGCCGACCTTGGCCTCGACAATCCCGCACTGTCCGATGACACCCTGCGCGACGCCATGCTGACCCATCCCATCCTGATCAACCGGCCCTTTGTCGAGACGCCGCGCGGCGTGCGCCTGTGCCGTCCGTCCGAGCTGGTCCTCGATATCCTGGAAAACCCCGAAATCGGCCCCTTCACCAAGGAAGACGGGGAAGTCATCATCGACTCCGAAGGCCGGCGTCTTGTCTGATCTGCCCAATATCCACGACGCCGCCTTCGCCATCCCCGACCTGTCCCAGCTCGCCGACCGCCCCATCGGTCACAAGCCGCGCATCCTGATGCTCTATGGCTCGCTGCGCGAGCGCTCCTATAGCCGCTTTTTGACATTCGAAGCGCAGCACCTGCTCGAAGCCTTTGGCGCGGAAGTAAAAATCTTCCACGCCAATGGCCTGCCGCTGCCCAATGACGCGCCCGACACCCATCCCAAGGTGGTCGAGCTGCGTGAACTGATGCTGTGGTCGGAAGGTCAGGTCTGGACCAGCCCGGAGCGACACGGTGCCATGAGTGCCGTGCTCAAGGCGCAGATCGACTGGATCCCCCTGCCCGGCGGCTCGATCAGGCCCACGCAGGGCCGCACCCTGGCCGTCATGCAGGTTTCCGGCGGCTCGCAATCGTTCAACGCCGTCAATCAGATGCGCATTCTGGGGCGCTGGATGCGCATGGTCACCATTCCCAACCAGTCCTCGGTGGCCAAGGCATTTCAGGAATTTGACGAAGCCGGGCGCATGAAGCCCTCGTCCTATTATGATCGCGTGGTCGATGTGATGGAGGAACTGGTCAAGTTCACCCTCGTCAATCGCGGCATCGCCGATTACCTGACCTCGCGCTACAGCGAGCGCAAGCAGGCAGCCGAAAAGCAACAGTCGGTCGTCGATGCCGCCAAGGCATAGCCCTGATCAGGTCTGAACCGCGGGGAGACTGGCCCACCCAAAAAGGCCCGCATCGCTGCGGGCCCCTGAAAATCTCGTTGCTCTCTATTCGTCGCGATAGACCTTTTCGCGACGCTCATGCATTTCCTGGGCTTCCAGGCTCAGTGTGGCAATCGGTCGAGCATCCAGCCGCGCCAGGCCGATCGGGTCGCCGGTCTCCTCGCAATAGCCGTAGCTGCCATCCTCGATGCGCTTGAGCGCAGCATCGATCTTGGAAATCAGCTTGCGCTGGCGGTCGCGCGTCCGCAGTTCGAGCGACCGGTCGCTTTCCGAACTGGCGCGGTCGGCCATGTCCGGATGGTTCTGGTTCTCTTCCTGCAGGCTGTCCAGCGTCTCCCGGCTTTCGCGCAGGATATCTTCCTTCCACGCATTCAGCTTGCCGCGAAAATATTCGCGCTGGCGCGGGTTCATGAACGGCTCGTCGTCACTGGGCCGGTATTCCACTACTTCTGCAATCGAAGTCATCGGCAGACTCAACTCCAATGTGCCCCTGAGCGCGCGTTATATGCGTGCTTGGCGACCCTCGCAAGCGTCCAAATTCGCTGTGCTTAATATGCAAAATTGCCTGCGCGTCAGGCGCATAGCCGATCATCGACAACATTTTGATGACTGCGCTCAAACCGCCGGATAGCGGCCGAGCTTGGCGAGTTCCACCCGGACCCGCAGATCGATGTCGTCAAGCACGGCGTCGAGCGCCGGATCGCCACGTTCGCGCACCTGGCCCAGCATGGCGCTCAAGGCGTCGAGGCGCTCCGCACTCACCTGTCCGACCAGCAGATCGGCCTTGATGTCATCAAGCGCGTCGAGCAACGTCCGCCCCCGTCGCAGGGCCTTCTTTTTGCCCTCGAGCGGTCCGTCCACCGCCTGCAGTGCCAGGATCGCCTCGATGCCGGTCGTGCCGGCCACCGGCGCCGAACCGGCCATCCGAGACGGGCCGTCCGTCCCCGCTGGCACAAAGTCCGCACGGGCGCCGGAACGGCCCGAAGAACCGCTCTTGCCGACGCCCGAAGTGCGATTACTAGTGTCTATGCGCAACGGCTGGACTCAAATCATGTCGATGACGTATCGGCAAAATCTGCCGCAACCCCTTAACAAGGCCTTAACGAACCCGGCAAGAATTGCTCACTGACCGTCACCCCGCGCCACCCGCAACCCCATATTCTCAATATCAACGTTTAATATCAAATAGATAGATTGACGATAGCGAACTGGCACAGTTTTCGCAATGCAGTACCCGAATGCCACGCCATGGGGATGGTGCGGCCAAGATCCGGGGACCAGCATGACCAGAACACTGATACCAAGATTGATCGGGGCGGCGCTCTACGCCGCCGTGGCGCTGCTCCCGACCGTCCCGGCCCATGCCGCGGCTGCCCGGATCAAGGATATCGTCAGCTTCGAAGGCGTGCGCGACAACCAGCTGGTCGGATACGGTCTCGTCGTCGGCCTCAACGGCACCGGCGACAGCCTGAACAATGCACCCTTCACCAAGCAGTCGCTGCAATCCATGCTGGAGCGCCTGGGGGTCAATACTGCCGGCGAGAATGTCCGCACCGCCAATGTCGCCGCCGTCATGGTCACCGCCAACCTGCCCGCCTTCGGCACGCAGGGTACGCGCCTTGACGTGTCGGTGGCCGCTTTGGGCGACAGCGACAGCCTGCAGGGCGGCACCCTGCTGGTCACGCCCCTGCTGGCGGCCGACGGCGAGGTTTACGCCATTGCCCAGGGGCCGGTGCTGATCAACGGCTTCAGCGCCGGCGGCGATGCCGCCAGCATTGTCTCTGGCGTCCCCACCACCGGCCGCATTGCCTCTGGCGCCCTGATCGAGCGCGAGATCGACTTCCACCTCGGCGCCCAGACCTCGCTGCGACTGGCTTTGCGCAACCCGGACCTGACCACGGCCCGCCGCATCGCCATGGCCGTCAACGACTTCATCGGCGCCCCCACCGCCACACCCGAAGACCCCGCGACCGTGCGCGTGACCATTCCGCCGGGCTTCAACGGCAATATTGTCGACCTGCTGACCGATATCGAGCAGCTGATGGTCGAGACCGACCAGACCGCCAAGATCGTCATCGACGAGAATTCCGGCATCATTGTCATGGGCAAGGATGTGCGCGTCTCCAGCGTTGCCGTTGCGCAGTCCAACCTCACCGTCACCATCGCGGAAAACCCCACCGTGGTGCAGCCCAACCCCCTGACCACGGCCCAGACCGCCGTCGAGCCCAATACCCAGATCAATGCCAACCTCTCGGAAACGGCGCTCGCCGTCGTCGATGATTCCGTCACGCTGCAGCAACTGGTGGACGGCCTCAACGCCTTGGGCATTTCACCCCGCGACCTGATCGCCATCCTGCAGGCCATCAAGGCCACTGGCGCCCTGCAGGCCGAAATCGAGGTGATCTGATGGATCCGCTCACCATCGGCCGCACCGTCTCCAGCCTCACCCCCGGCCAGATTGCCAAGGTCCGCCAGCAGGCCGAGGAATTTGAGGGTGTCTTCCTCAATACCCTGACCAAGCAGCTGTTCTCCTCCATCAAGACCGACCAGTCGGCCATGGGCGGCGGCTTTGGCGAGGACACCTGGCGCTCGATGCAGGCCGAACAGATCGCCGACACCATGGCCCAGAATGGCGGTCTGGGTATTGCCGAACAATTGCTGCCCGACCTGCTCGCCATGCAGGAAGCGGCCAATAACCAGAACAAGATCATGCCGACGCCCGGAGCCTATAAATGACCGCTGCAGCCCGCCTCGCCGCCCTCGACAATCTGCCTGCCAGTGAGCTGTGCCAGATGGCGGAAACCGCTTTGGCCGCCCTGGTCAACGTCATGAACCAAGAAACCACCCTGCTGCGCGCCGGCCATCTGCGCCAGGCCAGCGTGCTGACGCCAGACAAGGCGCGGTTGGCGCAGGACTATGTCGGCTTCGCCCGCGCCGTGCAGCGCCAGACCGAGCGGCTCAAGCGCGAGGCGCCCCAGGCCATCGACCGTCTGCGGCACGGGCACGAGGCGCTGGCGACACAGATGGCCGAGAACTTGCGCGTCCTGGCCACCGCCCGCACCGTCACCGAGGACATCCTGACCGACGTCGCCCGCATTGTCGGCCAGCAGGACAAGGCCAAGGCCTATGGTCGTGCCGGCACGATAACAGCAGACCCCGCCAATTCCGCGCGCGGGATCGCAGTCAACCGCGCCCTTTGACTCGGACTATTTTGACTCAACTTTAAGCAAACCAAGTAATCGATTCTAAGAACATTTGTCGCAACGCTATCCGATGGCATTTTGTTGATGCGAGGATAGCGTCATGATCAGTCCAGTAATGCCCCACGCCGGCTTGTCGGGGTCACTCGCGCTACCGGAAGTTCGCCAGCGGCCAGCCGCCGGCGAGCGGCCGATTCTGGCCGACAGCACGCCGAGCATCGAAAAGTCCTCGACAGCCAGTAATGGCGGCCAGTTTCCCAAGTCCGATCGACAGCCCAGCGAAGACGTCAGGCCGAGCCCGCCGGATCGCGATCGCACCTCTACCTTTGCCGCTGCGGTCATTGCGGGCGCCCTGTCGCCCACGCCCCAGACCATGGAACAACTGATCATCCGCATCGGCGCCAGTACCATTCCCGAGGAGTCCCAGGCCCGGCTCAAGGACCTGATCGCCTGAGCCGGCTGTCGGCATGCGCCACGCGCACTGCCCTTGCCGGCTTCCTTAACAAACCATGACTGGCGCCACGCGGCGCTCCCTCGCAAAGCCCCGGCCTCCGGGGCTTTTTGCATTTCAGCGAGAAGATAACCTTGTTGGAATTTGCCCAAAATTTCAGCGTCCATTTAACGCTTCTTTAGAGGCTGCCGGATGATTGTGGGGATGCCTCAGAAAGAGGCGTTGTTTTGAGTACTCCTAGAAAAGGACCAGTACTATGGCTGATATTTCTCTCTCGAAAGCCGTTCGCGCCAACCTTAATTCGCTGACATCGACTGCCTCGATGATGGCTGAGACGCAGAACCGCCTCTCCACCGGCAACAAGGTCAACTCGGCTCTCGACAATCCGAGCAACTGGTTCACCGCCAAGGGCCTCAACAACCGCGCTGGCGATCTCAACCAGCTCCTCGACGGCATGGCTAACGGCATCCAGACCCTCAAGGCTGCGGACAATGGCCTCTCGGCCATGACCAAGACCCTTGAATCGATGCAGTCGACCCTGCGTCAGGCTCGCCAGGACAAGTCGTTCAACACTGAATCGCTGACGCTTGACACGATCAATCCCAACAGCCCGACCCTCGGCAAGCTGAGCGTCTCCGGCGGCGCCGTCGGCAGCCAGATCGATATCGATCTGACCAAGACCGGCACCGGCAAGGCCATCTCGACCGCTGCGGCTTACGTCGCACCAACCGGCACCGCTGTGAAGTCCAGCGTGCTCAGCACCGGCACCGCAATCACCTATGACGCGACTGCCGGCGTCGGCACCTCCGAAAACGCCCGCGTCTTCGACATCGCCTTTGGCGGCAAGACAGCCAGCATCAACCTGGCCTCCGATGCGACCCGTGACACCAACACTAAACTGGTTACCGAGCTGAACGCACAGATCGCTGCAAGCGACCTGGCCGGCAAGGTAATCGTCACCGAAGCAACCGGCCTTCTCAAGATTGAGGCGGTTGACACCGGTGACGGCGACGTGACGGTATCCGGCACGGACGCGACTACCACTTTCGGTGCAACTCCGACTTCCGTTGCCGGCACCGACGGCAAGACGACCTTCACCGTCAATGGCAAGGCCGTCGAACTCACCAGTGCTGCCACCGGCACTACCTCGGGTGACACGCTGGCTCACGCCATTGAGTCAGTCAACACGCAGCTCGGTGCCGACTCCAAGTTCCAGGCCTACAGCGATGCAGGCAAGCTCGGCCTGCGTGCAGTATCCGACGAGGCTGGTACACTGAGCGTCGGTGGCTCAGATGCCAAGCTGTTTGGCACCCTCACCGCCGGCGTCGCTACTGGCGCCGACAAGACTGGCCTGAACTTCGCCCGTAGCGTCGATGATCTGGTCAGCGTGATCAACGCCAATGCCAACCTTGATGGCAAGGTGCGTGCCTCCAACGACAACGGCAAGCTGCGCCTTGAAAACCAGTCCACCCAGGACTTGAAGATCACGGGTAAGAACGCCACTTCGGGCGAACTCGATGGTTCGACTGGTACGTCGACCATCAAGGGCAACTCCGTCCGCACCGGCCTGGCCGATCAGTTCAACGAACTGCGCGATCAGCTGGACAAGCTGGCTGACGATGCCTCCTTCAACGGTATCAACCTGCTCCGTGGCGACAAGCTGGCCATCACCTTCAACGAAACCGGGACGTCCTCGATCGACATCCAGGCCAAGGAAGGCAAGACAGTCAACTCCGCAAACCTCGGCGTGGCCACCACCATCGAAGCCAAGGACCTCGACAGCGACACCAACATCGATGCCGAGCTGAGCAAGCTGAAGACCGCCCTCAACGACGTGCGTTCGCAGGCTTCGAGCTTTGGTTCGAATCTTTCGATCGTGCAGGGCCGTCAGGACTTCACCAACTCGATGATCAGCACCCTCCAGGATGGCGCTGGCAACCTGACCCTGGCTGACATGAACTCGGAAGCCGCCAATCTGCTGGCGCTTCAGACCCGTCAGTCGCTGGCTTCCAACTCGCTCTCGCTGGCCAGCCAGCAGGACCAGTCGGTTCTCCAGCTGATCCGTTAAGCTTCAGAAATAACTGAGCTTTATTGAGAAGGGGCGGACCGCAAGGTCCGCCCCTTCCTATTGCGCCCGACCCGGCATCACACCAATTCGGCATCATCTGTTAAGGGAGATTGATGCGAACTTAATTTGCTTTCCCTGACATTGGCGGCCTCGGTTAACACCCCATTAATAAAGTTGCTGTTAACCATATTGCAACGGGGCCGCGACGGGCCCAGGGCAAGGATCGCATAGATGTCAGATATTTCACTCTCAAAGGCCGTCCGGTCGAATCTTCTTGCGCTGCAGGGCACGGCCGACATGATGGCGACCGCCCAGAACCGGCTCTCCACCGGCAACAAGGTCAATTCGGCCCTTGATAATCCGAGCAACTGGTTCACCGCCAAGGGCCTGACCAACCGGTCGAGTGATCTGAATGCCCTCATGGATTCCATGGCCAATGGCATCCAGACCCTCAAGGCCGCGGATAATGGCCTTTCGGCCATGACCAAGACCCTCGAATCGATGCAGTCGACGCTGCGCCAGGCGCGTCAGGACAAGTCATTCAACACCGAGTCTCTTACGCTCGACGCAATCAACCCCAACAGCCCCACCCTCGGCAAGCTGAGCGTCTCCGGCGGCGCCGTTGGCAGCCAGATCGATATCGATCTGATCAAGACCGGCACCGGCAAGGCTCTCTCGACCACTCTTCCCTATGTCGCACCGACGGGTACCCCTGTTAAGTCAAGCGTGCTAAGCACCGGCACGGCAATCACCTATGACGCGACCGCGGGCGTCGGCACCTCAGAAAACGCACGCGTCTTCGACATCAGCTTTGGTGGCAAGACGTCCGCCATCAACCTAGCGTCCGATGCGACGCGTGACACCAACACCGAACTCGTTGCCGCGATCAACGGCCAGATCGCCGCCAGCGACCTCGCCGGCAAGGTTATTGTTACGGAGGCCGCGGGGCTTCTCAAGATTGAAGCGGTTGCCACCGGCGACGGCGACGTGACAGTGTCTGGCACCGATGCGACAACCACTTTCGGCGCCACTCCGACACTCGTGGCCGGGACCGACGGCATCACCAGCTTCACCGTCAATGGCAAGGCCGTCAGCCTGACATCGGTGACCGGTGCCGACTTGGCCACCGCTATCGCCAGTGTCAACACCCAGCTGGGTACGGACTCCAAGTTCCAAGCCTACAGCGATGCCGGCAAGCTCGGCCTGCGTGCCGTAGCAGACGAGGCGGGCACGCTGACGGTCGGCGGTTCGGATGCCAAGCTCTTCGGCACCCTGACAAATGGCGCCGCCGCAGGCACTGACAAGGCTGGCCTGAACTTCGCCCGCACCGTCGACGATCTGGTCAGCGTGATCAACGCCAATACCAGCCTCGTCGGCAAGGTTCGCGCCTCCAACGACAACGGCAAGCTGCGCCTCGAAAACCAGTCCACCACCGATATGGTGATCGGCGGCAAGAACACCACTTCTGGTAAGCTCGATGGCACGGCGGGCACCTCGACCGTCAGGGGTAACTCTGTCCGCACCGGACTGGCCTCACAGTTCAACGAGCTGCGCGACCAGCTCGACAAGCTGGCCGATGACGCCTCGTTCAACGGCATCAACTTGATGCGTGGCGACAATCTCACCATCACCTTCAACGAGACCGGCACGTCCTCAATCGACATCCACACCAAGGACTCCAAGACCATCAACTCGGCCAACCTTGGAGTGCCAACCTCGCTGCAGGCCAAGCAGCTCGACAGCGATACCACCATCGATGGTCTGCTGGACGACATGAAGGCCGCTCTCAACGAGGTGCGTTCCCAGGCATCGACCTTCGGTTCCAACCTGTCTATCGTGCAAAACCGCCAGGACTTCACCCGCGCGATGATCGACACCCTCGAAACCGGTGCGGGCAACCTCACCCTTGCCGACATGAACGAGGAAGCCGCCAACCTGCTGGCCCTGCAGACCCGCCAGCAGCTGTCGTCCAACTCGCTGTCGCTGGCCAGCCAGGCCGATCAGTCGGTGCTGCAGCTGCTGCGTTAAGCCGCCAACCAGTCCGACAGTGCATTACGGCGGGCCCAGGCCCGCCTTTTTGCTTTCCCACCGCCAAATGCGGTGGACCCGGCTCCGCCATTGCGAATCGCAAATCGCCCGTTAAGACTACTCATCTGGGAAAATTCAGAGCGACACCAACGACTAACACCGAGCAGTCTCGCTCGTACCGCGATCTCTACACTGACGAACAGCGTCAGAAGGACGCCACGGTGGCGTCGACAATATTTGGGCCTGTCAGCCTGCTGGGTTCGGGAAATAGATGGCAGATATTTCACTGTCCAAGGCAGTCCGCTCCAACCTCCTTGCTCTCAAGGGGACGGCAGACATGATGGCCGTCGCCCAGAACCGGCTGTCTACCGGTAACGAGGTCAATTCGGCTCTTGATAACCCGAGTAACTGGTTCACAGCGGCGGGCCTGAGCAACCGCTCCAGCGACCTCAATGCGCTGATGGACTCCATGGCCAACGGCATCCAGACGCTCAAGGCCGCCGATAATGGCCTGTCGGCCAAGACCCTGGAGTCAATGCAGTCGACCCTGCGTCAGGCCCGTCAGGACAAGTCGTTCAGTACTGAATCGATGTCTCTGGCCAAGATCAATGCCAATGACCCTGCTTTGGGCAAACTCACGCTCTCGGGAGGTGCAGTAACCAACGCGGTTGATATCGCCCTTGTTAAAACCGCCAAGGGCGACAGCAAGGCGATGGACGCTGGCTACGCCGCGCCAGCGCCTGCTGCCAAGGCAAGCTACCAGGCAGACAGCGGCATTGGCGCATTGAGCCCCGCCGAAGCTTCTGGCGCGATTAACCTGTCACTACGGTTCGCTGATGGCCCGGTTCTGCCAATCAGCATTGCGCCCGCCGCCCGCACCACAACCGAGCTGCGGGATGCGGTTCAGGCCCTGGTCGATGCATCGCCCGCCTATGCGGGCAAGATCGACTTCAAGGAATCGCCCGCCGGCCACTACAAGTTTGAAACGACGGGCACGATTGACGGTGCATTCGTGATCGGCGGCACGACGCATGATCGCATGTTCGGCGACTCTGTTATTCCTACCCAGGTACCCTTGGCCGTCACCGGCTCAAATGGCACCCATGACTTCACCGTCAACGGCCACAAGATCAGGCTGGACACCACGACCGGGGCCGATCTCGACACCGCAATCGCCAGCGTCAATGCTCAGTTGGGTGACGACAGGACCTTCGAGGCCTATCGGGAGCTCGGTGGCAAGCTGGCTTTGCGCGCCATCGCCGACGATGCCGGCGCGCTGCAGGTCGGTGGTGCCGATGCCGGATTGTTCGGCAACCCCACCAATCGGATTGTGGCGGGAACCAATGGCGACCTCGTTTTCGCGCGCAGCGTCGATGAGATGGTAAATGCCGTCAATGCCAGCACCGAGCTCCAGGGCAAGGTTCGCGCCTCCAACGATAGCGGCAAGCTGCGCCTTGAAAACCAGTCCACCACCGACCTGATGATTGAAGGCAAGAACGCGACGTCAGGCAAGCTGGACGGCACTGCGGGCACATCCACCGTAAAGGGTAATGCCGTCCGCACCAGCCTGGCCGAGCAATTCAATGAACTGCGCGATCAGCTCGACAAGCTGGCCGATGATGCGTCCTTCAATGGCGTCAACCTGATGCGCGGCGACAACCTGACCATAACCTTCAACGAGACCGGCACCTCCCTCATCGATATCCGGACCGAGGATGGCCAGGCCATCAATGCATCCAGCCTGGGCGTTCCGACGTCGCTGCAACCCAGCCAGCTCGACAATGACACGGCAATCGATGGACTGCTGGGCGCCATGACCGCGGCGCTCAATATGGTTCGCACCCAGGCCTCCACCTTCGGCTCCAATCTGTCTATCGTGCAGAACCGCCAGGATTTCACCAGGGCGATGATTGATACCCTCAAAACGGGTGCCGGCAACCTGACGCTCGCCGACATGAATGCGGAGGCCGCAACCCTGTTGGCCCTGCAGACCCGCCAGCAGCTGTCGTCCAACTCGCTGTCCCTCGCCAGCCAGGCCGACCAGTCGGTACTGCAGGTGCTTCGTTAAGCACGCTGCAAGCGTGAAACGCGGCCAAAGCGGCCGTCGTCCTCACTTGATTGTTTTCAACGGTGTGGCGCGCTAGAGGTCAAGAATAGAACCCGAATCTGGGAGACCGGTACCATGGCGCTCAAGGTTGAACTCAAGCCCGGCGAGAGACTGCTGGTGGGCAATTGCATCATCACCAATTCCGACCAGCGCACGCGGCTGTTCATTGACGGCAAGTCGCCTATCCTGCGCGAAAAGGATATTCTGACCCCGGCCAAGGCCAACTCCCCCGCCAAGCGCATCTATCTGGCGGTGCAACTGATGTATATCGACGACGATATCGGTGCCACGCAGGAGACCTATTTCGGACTCATCAAGGAGTTCGTGACAGCTGTCCCGTCGGCCACTGAAATAGTCAATGAAATCAATAACGAGATATTAACCGGGGCTCTCTACAAAGCTCTGAAGGCCGCGCATCGGCTGATTGAGTATGAACAGGATCTCTTGAAACATGCACCAGCAGGGCGCCCACGCTTACCAGCAGACGACCAAGGCAGTTGAGAACCCGCGCGAGCGTGAATCCGCCCTGTTGATGAAAGCCGCAGCCGGCATCCAGCGCGTCAAGGATGAATGGGCGACGGGCACGCGTGACGAGCTCAAGACCGCCCTGACCTTCAATCGCAAGCTGTGGACCATCTTTATGGCGGCGGTGACCAAGGAAGACAGCCTCCTGCCCCAGGAAATCCGCCAGAACATTGCCAATCTGGGCCTGTTCATCCTCAACGAAACCCGTGAAATTCTGCTCGAGGCTGATCCCGCTCCGCAGCGTCTCGACATTCTGGTGCGTCTGAACCGGCAGATCGCCACCGGCCTGCGCGGCGCCTGATCCAGACTACGTCAAAATGCAAAACCCCCGCATCGCTGCGGGGGTTCTTGTTTGCCAGGCTGCCATGCCAGGCATTGCTACATATATTTGGACAGGCTGAGCTGGCTGACCATGGAGGTGACCTGGTAGCTGGCCTGCAGACGCGTCTGCAGCGCCAGGATTTCCATGGCCACGTCTTCCTTGCTCACCGTTTCGACATCGCTGAGCAGATTGTCCAGTTGCGCCTTGTAGTCGGTATGGCGGGTCGTGGCGCTTTTCAGCGAGTTTCGGGCAATCGCCAGTTCCATGGTCAGGATCTCTATCGAGCCGCGCTCGGAATTGTGCGACTCCGACAACTGCAGTTGCTGCCGCCGCGCCATCGCGTCATAGCGCGCCTTTGAATCGGCCTCGGTGCCAGCATCGGTATCCAGAAAGTTTTCCACCGACATCGAGGCCAGGCTGCGCACCAGGCGCAGCATGCCGGACTCATTGGCTTCGATGCCATAGGCCACGCGTGTCGTGTCATCGATCTGGGAGGTAACCGTCGCGCGTGGATTGCCTTCTGCTGCCATGGCTGCCTCTGTCGCCACAAGCTTGAGCGCCTTGGCAAAGTTCGCGGCCGTCTCGTTGGCATCGCTGCCGATGGAAAACTGCCCCGCCCCCGCCTTGCCGCTGACAGCCGTGAGGGTCAAGGTGCGCGTGCCGCCCCCGGGTTCGGCCAGTGTCACGTTGACGGCTTCATTGGGAGCCAGGGCGGCGTCGAACTGGAAGCTTACCGTGCTGCCCTCGGTCGCGGTGGCAGCGGTATAGGTCGTATCGATATTGGCCGTATCCGCCGACACCCCGGTAATCTTGAAACCGTAATTGTCCGACAGCGGAAAATCGCCGGACAGCGTCACCGTATCGCCTGTCGTGCCGATCTGCATCCGCCCCAGGCCTTCGGCCGCAACCGCCGGAGACTGGCCCTGGTACCACATGATGGTATCGCTCTCATCGGCGACCCGTAACGCTGTTGCCGTTGCAGGATTGCCGCCTGCAACACGCAGCACGGGTTCACCGGGACCGTTGAAGAAACTCTCCGACGCCACGAAGTTCGAGGCAGCAGACAGCTCTTTGGATGCGACGTCACTGAGCTTGGCGTCGAGCGTCGCCTGGAAGTTTATCGCCGTGGTTTCGGCATCGGCGCCAATGACGAATTCATCCACCGATGGCGGCACCGCTGCAGTCTCGACGGCCCGCAGGGTAATCTGCGTCTCGGTCCCATCCGGCAGAGCGAAGCCCATCGTGATGGTGTTGCCCGCCACGATCAGGTCAGGCACCTCGGCAAAGGTTACGTCCAGGCTCTTGGCCGTGGCAGGGACGGTTGCCACCGGCGCGGTGTAGGTCAGGGCAGTGTTGGGCGCCGTCGTCGAGATGTTGGAAAGCTTCATCCCGAACGGATGCAACCCATCTTCAGCCAGCGATACCGTCGATGTGCCGACTGTATGCCCCGTCGTCAGACGCCCATTGCCCAGCGTGCCGGCATCGGCCGCCCGGCGCTCGCTGAGTACGGCCTTGAACCCCGCCTTCCCGCCCTGCCCTTCGAGCAGCGTCGTGGTGTCAGGCACCGGTGCGCTGTCGGTATTGGAGCCGCCGAATAGGTAGCGCCCGTTGACGTCCGAATTCAGCAGCGTCACCAATTCGTCCAGCCGCGCCTTCGACAGGCTCGGCAGGGTGGCCATGTTGATATTGTTGGTCCCGTACTGTCCCTGCACCGCTGAGTTGCGCGCCTCGCTCTCCATTGTGTCAAAGCGGGACAAGGTCTTGTCGAGAAAGCTCATACGCAGATCGACCGTGGCGATATTGGCCGTGAAGCCCTCGATCTTCGCCAGCCGCGAGCGCACCGACAGCGACAGCGGCAGATCCCGCCCCATATCGGCCAGCGTCGACGCCTTCATGCCCGTACCAAGCTGCATCTGCAGATTGGCAAAGCGATCCTGCATCTTGGTGATGACGCCAAACCCGGTCTGCAGCGGGAACATCGATTTGTTGACGATCATCTCACGCTACTCCATCAAACCGAGGCCAGCAGGGCATCGAGCAATTCCTTGACCACCGAGATCACCCGGGCATTGGCGGAATAGGCATTCTGCAATTCCATCAGCCGCGCCATTTCCTCATCGAGGTTGACACCATACTCAGTCTGCATCTGGTCCGAGATGGTATCGAGCGTCAGTTGCCGGTCGTCGGCCTTGGTCAGCGCCGCGTTAATGCTCGCGCCCTGAAAACCGATGACCTGGCCGATCACTTCACTGAGTTTGCCGGTCAGCTGGAACTTGCCCGCATTGGCCGCCGGATTGCCACCAGAGGTGAAGCTCATGCTGGCCAGTTGATCGATGATGTAATTGGCCCGGTCAGCGTCGCCCAGCGTGCCGCCCACCTCGTGCTGCACCATCAGTTTGTTGTCGGCCAGAATGGCGGTGTTGACCGAGATGCGGGCGGCAAAACCCTGCTTCTGCGGTGGATCGCCGTCCAGGTTGTTGGTGTAGACGGCGTTACCCTGGTCAACGAACAGGTTGAAGGCGAGACCCGCGCCCTGCAGACCCGTCGAGGTCGATCGCGCCACTGCACTCTTGACGTCGGTATTGCCCGTCGCGCCATCATCAAGGATGCGCAGATTGCCCGCCCCGGTACTGGTTATCGCCAGTCCCGGCAGCTTGGCGCTCAGAGCCGCCGCTGCCGCCGTGGAATTGCCCGACAGGTCGATGCCGATCACGCGCTGGCCCGAGGCATCCTTGTAGTCCACCGGGTCAGTGGAATTGACCACGCGGACCTGCTTGCTGACGCCCCCTTCGGTATAGCTGAACAGCACGTCATTGCCGGGCTTGAGCGCGGAGAGGTCAATGTCGAAGCCGGTTGCGGGCGGCACGGCGCCATCGGACGCCGCAACGCCGGGATTCTTGACTGTCGAGAAGGCCAGCGCCAGACCCGACGCGATTTCGTCAAGTTGTTCCTGTGCCTCGACCAGGGTCTTGTCCCGCAGGGTGACCAGTCCACCCAATTCGCCGCCCTGTAGCACCCCCTGCGTAACCAGATCGATCGTCAGACCCGAAGGCGTCGTCAGCGTCAGCTTGCCGACCTTGGTCGCTGCCGAATTCGGATCAAAGACCGAATTGGCCGAGAGGCTGCCGGCGCTTTCGAAGCTGAACGTGGAGACGCCATTGTCGAGCAGGCCGACGCCGGAGCGGGTCATCAGCGCGACAGTGCCATCGCCACGATAATCGGCCCGCACGTCGATCAGTTCGGCCACCGATCCCACCAGGCGATCGCGCTGATCCAGCAGGGCGCTGCGGGCACTGTCGGTCATGCCCAGATCGAGCATGCGGCTGTTAACCTCGGCCAGCGAGTTCAGCATGCCGTTCATGTTGTGGACATCGGAGGCGATCTGCCCCTCGGTTTCCTGTCGCATGCCCTGGATAGTGCTGGAGAGCCGGTTCAGCGTTTCGGCCATGGTCTGCGCCGACGCTACCGCGTTGGCGCGCGAGGTGTAGTCGTCTGGGCTTGTGGCAATGGCCTGCAGCGAATTCTGCAGGTCGCCGAAAATGGTATCCAGCGATCCGGTCGAGCCGGGTTTACCCAGGAAACCCTGGACGCGGTTGAGGTAGTTGGCCTGTACGGACGAGTTGGCGGTGTCGGACACCTGCCGGTTGTAATAGGTCTGCAGGCTCGTATTGAACGCCCGATTTGCCCCCACGCTGCGTGCATAGGTGCTCGTCTGGGCATTGTAGTCGACGACGTTGAGGGACTGCTTGTGATAGCCCGGCGTGCCGGAATTCGAGATGTTGCGGCTGACCAACGCCAGCGAGTCCTGATTGACCTTCAGACCAGACACAGCATTGGTAAGGGATGTCGTCAGACCCATATCACGGGCTCCTCGCAGAGGGACGGGGCCCGGAGCACGAGGCCCCGGACCTTACTGGCAGGTTAGTTTCAGCGGATCATGTTCAGCGCTTCTTGCAGCATCTTGTCGGCCGCGGTGACGATGCGGGTACCAGCCGCATAGGCCTGCTGCGTCACGATCAGCTTGGTAAATTCGTCCGAAATGTCGGTGTTTGAGGCTTCCAGCGCGCCGCCCAGAATGCCCTCGCCGGACAGATCGAGAATGGCTTCGCCGGATTCCGAGGTCGAAGAGAATACGCCGCCATCGAGCCGCTTGAGCTGGTTGATGGCGCTGAACTGCGCCGTCACCACCTGCGCCATATCGATACGCTCGCCGTTCGAATAGGTGGCAACCACACGACCGCTGTCATTGATGGCCACCGAGACGAACTCGCCCGCGCCATAGCCATTCTGGTTGAGCGTGGAGACGTTCACCGTGCCGTTGACGTCAGCGAACTGGGAAACGCCATTGGTCTCGTGCTTGAGCTCGACATCGCCAATGACCACGCCATTGATGGTCAAATTTGTCAGCGTGCTGCTCGTCACTCCAGGCGCCTCAAGGGAGCCGTCGGAGCCGAAGGTGTAGACTTCGCCGGTGCTGGTCCACATCGGCGACGCGCCGGTAGCCTTGCTGTCGGACATGTAGAACAGGTTCCATGTATCCTTGCCGCCCGCCGCGGCGCTGTCGACCTTGGCCCAGCGCATTTGTACGTTGGCGGGGGCGCCGTTTGCGGCGTAGACGGTGATGGCGCCACCGGCAACCGAGTTGGATTTGAACAGCGCGTCATTGCTCGCCGCAATCGTGGTGATGTCCGGACGGGTCGGCGCGATAGACGTGCTCGGATTGGTGAAGCCCAAGGCAGTCAGGGCCGCAGCCGATCCGCCGGTTACCCTGAATTGGGCATGGAAGTCATTGCCTAGATTGATGCTGAGAGCACCCGGCGAACCAGTCAGCACCACATTGGCGCTGGCTGCTGCGGGACCACCAGATGAGCGCAGCGCGGCCTGCATCTCGGCCCGTACCGTGCCGACGGTAGCCGCACCCGAAATATCGATGGCCTGGCGCCCCGTCGCGACGGTGCCATCGGTGGTGAACTCGAAGGTGACCGCGGTGCCATTGACCTCAAGGGTCATGAACTGACCATCCGCCAGAAGAGGCGTCGCGGTGGTGGCATCGGTCAGCGTGTTGACCGTACCATTCATCACCGAGGTGACCGAACCGCCAGCATAACCCGCATAGCTGTTTGGCTCGAGCAATTCGCTGTTATAGACGGTGGCGTTGTAATTGGTGGTCTTGGGCAGCTGCGGCAGGTTGGCCTGATAGGCGATGCGCTGCGTATTCTGCGCCGGCAGGAACGCGTTGGACAGACGGATCACTTCCGGCACCGAGCCCGAAATATTGCCCGTCGTCGTATCGATCGGCAGACCCTTGAGGTAATAGCCGGCGCCGTTGACGAGCATGCCGTCCTTGTCGATTTCGAAATCGCCGCGACGAGTATAGAAATTGGTGCCGGCAAACACCGAATTGCCGTCGGACTGGCCGACCTTGGGCTCAACCACAAAGAAGCCGCTTGAATTCAAAGCGATGAAGGTTTCGTTCGACACCGTCTTGATATCGCCCTGGATATCGTTGGTGCCGCGCGACTGGGCCAGCACGGCGCCAGGCACCTGGCGCTTGATCGGCGCATCGGGGATCAGATCGATGAAGTCGGTCTCGATACGCTTGTAACCCGTGGTCTGCGAGTTCGCGATGTTGCCCGAAATGTTTTCCAGCGCATGCGCCTGGGCCCGCAGACCCGTCACCGCACTGGAAAGCGCGCCATAGATACCCATCAATCACTCCCGAAAACTTTTTGCGCCTGGTTGCGCTTGGTCCACCGTTTAACTGCAAGTACAGTGCCAACTGCGTTGCCCCTTGATTGTGTTGGATAATCTGACGCCGAACTGACTGCGCGCCCATTGCAACAGGCAAAAGAGTCCGACATGGCGGCAGAAATTGCCGCCCGCTTGTGAACACGGGGCCATTGCCTTATTGGGAAAGGCCTGACGCCAGGGGCTTTTTATGCTGTTTCATTCCGCCGACGAGTTCATCAAGTCACCCCGCCGCGCCGTGACGGTGTTCGGCATGGCGGGCGTCGGCAAGACGCGCCTGTCGGCCATGCTGCGGGCGTCGAACTGGTTTCATTACTCGGCCGACTACCGCATCGGTACCCGCTATATGGGCGAGGCCATCGTCGACAATTTCAAGCGCGAAGCCATGAAGGTCCCCTTCCTGGCCGAACTGCTGCGCTCAGACTCGATCTACATTTCCTCGAACCTGACCTTCGAGAACCTCGATCCGCTGTCGAGCTATCTCGGCACGCCCGGCGATCCAGACAAACATGGCCTGCCGCTGGCCGAGTACCAGCGCCGCCAGGAGCAGCATCGCGTCGCCGAGATTGCCGCCCTGCAGGATGTGCCGCACTTCATCGAACGTGCCAAACAGCTCTATGGTTATGACAATTTCATCGCCGATACAGGCGGCTCGCTAATCGAAGTGGTCGACCCTGCCGATCCGCATGATCCGGTGATTGCTACACTGAGCGCCTCGACAGCCATGCTCTATATCCGCGGCACCGGCAAGGATGCGGCCGAACTGATCCGGCGCTACAAGAAAAGCCCCAAGCCGATGTACTATCCCCCCGGCTTTCTCATCGAGAAATGGGCCGAGTACAAGTTGATCCACGGCATTCATGCAGACAATGATGTCGATCCGGCCGGCTTTGGCGCCTGGGGCTTTGAGGCACTGCTGCATGATCGGCTGCCGCGCTACCAGGCGCTGGCCGACAATTTCGGCTATGTCGTGGAAGCATCGGACCTGGCCCTGGTCCGCGATGGCGACGAATTCATCGACCTGATGGCGGCGGCGATCGAGCAGCGAATGCGCTAGCGCGTTCTCCTGATGGAGGCGCGCACCGCTTGAATCGCTTCGTCATAATCGCCAGCTAAGAGGCTGCCATGCCTATCAGAATTCCCGACAACCTGCCTGCCCGCAAGACCCTCGAGGACGAGGGCGTCAATGTCATGGACTCAACGCGTGCCGCGCGCCAGGACATCCGCCCGCTCGAAATTGGCCTGCTCAACCTGATGCCCAACAAGGAGCGGACCGAAACCCAGTTCGCCCGGCTGATCGGCTCGACCCCGCTGCAGGTCGACCTCACTTTGGTGCGGGTGACCGATCACCAGTCCAAGAACACCTCGGAAGACTATCTCAACTCCTTCTACAGCACCTGGGAAGAGGTGCGCAGCCGCAAGTTTGACGGCTTCATCGTCACCGGCGCGCCCATTGCCCATATCCCGTTCGAAGAGATCAAATACTGGCCCGAAATGGTTGAGATCATGAACTGGACGCAGACCCATGTGCACCATACCATGTTCATCTGCTGGGGCGCGCAGGCGGCCTTGCATCATTTCCATGGTGCCCGGCGCTACCGCATGCCCAAAAAGGCCTTCGGCGTTTTCCGGCATCAGCTGACCGGCGACCGCTCTCCCTATCTGCGGGGTTTCTCCGACAGCCCGATGATCCCGGTGTCGCGCATCAATGATATCGATCGCGCCTCGCTCGGCCCGGATCTGGAAATCCTGATCGACAATCCGGACTTCGGCATCTGCATGGTGGACGATCCCAGGCACCGTGCCGTGCACATGCTCAATCATCTCGAATATGACAACCGCTCGCTGGTCGACGAGTATGAGCGCGACCTCAAGGCGGGCCTCGATACCGCGCCGCCCGCCAATCTGTTTCCCAATGGCGATACGACCGCAACACCGGAAAACCGCTGGCGCAGCCACGCCCATCTGCTGTTCCAGAACTGGATCAACCAGATCTACCAGACCACGCCCTATGACATGGCCGAGATCGGGAGCCCGGCAAAATAATCCGCTCGGGGCCCCGTCAGCGCGCGGGGCCCATTGAACCTTCTGCACAAATCCCTATCTTGCGGGTTCTTCGGGAGAGCCCTGCGTGCCCCAACCGCCAACCACCATCGCCGACGAATTGGGCATTGCCCTGTCCAATCTGGCCGATGCAGCGACGGGGGCCTTCACGCCCACCTTGCGCCTCGGCGTCACCGGGCTGAGCCGCGCCGGCAAGACCATCTTCATTACCGCTTTGGTGCATAATCTGCTGACGGGTGGCCGCATGCCCGGCTTCGCGCCCATGGCCGAAGGCCGCTTCATCGGCGCCCGGCTGGCCGACTATCCGGACGCGACCATTCCGCGCTTTGCCTATGAACAGCACCTGCAATCGCTGACCGGCAAACCTCCCGTCTGGCCCGAAGGCACCCGCCGCATCTCGCAGCTGCGCATTGTCCTCAAGTATCAGTCGAGGCACTGGTATGCCGGATTGCGCGGTCCCTCGACCCTCAACCTGGACATTGTGGATTACCCCGGCGAGTGGCTGCTCGACCTGCCCTTGCTGGGGCTCAGCTTTGCCGACTGGAGCGCCGAAGCCCTCGAGCGCGCCCGCCGGCCCGGATCGGGCAAGGAGGCGTTGCCCTTCCTCGAACTGATCGACACCATCGATCTGCGCAAGGAGGCCAGCGACCCCGACGCCGAGCGCCTCGCCATCGCCTTCACGGACTATCTGCGGCGCAGCCGCGAACACGGCGCCCTCTCCACCCTGCCCCCCGGCCGCTTCCTCCTGCCCGGCGATCTCGAGGGCTCGCCCGCGCTGACCTTCGCGCCGCTCCCCATGCCAGCGCAGCCGGTACGAAGCGGCAGCCTCTACGCCATGCTCGAACACCGCTTCGAGGCCTACAAGGCCCAGGTGGTGCGGCCCTTCTTCCGCGATCACTTCGCCCGGCTTGATCGCCAGATCGTCCTGGTGGATACGCTGCGGGCGCTCAATGCCGGTCCGGCGGCCGTGGCCGATCTCGAAACCGCCCTGACTTCGGTGCTGGCCTGCTTCCGCCAGGGCGAGACCAACCCGCTGCTGCGCCCCTTCGCCCGCCGCATTGACCGCATCCTGTTTGCCGCGACCAAGGCCGATCACGTCCACCACACCAGTCATGATCGCCTCGAGACCATACTCAACCGCCTGGTGGCCAATGCCAGCAAGCGCGCGCGCTTTGCCGGGACGCAGACGCGCTCGATCGCCCTGGCGGGCATTCGCGCCACCCGTGAAGGGACGATTTCCGAAGGCGGACAGACCCTCAACACCATCATCGGCACGCCGTTGCTGGGCGAAAGCCTGGATGGCACCAGCTATGACGGCAAGACCGAAATCGCCTTGTTTCCCGGGGACTTGCCCGATCGCCCCGATTCACTGTTTGAGGACGGCAACCCGGTGGCGCTGAACTTCCTGCGCTTTGCCCCGCCGCAAAAGCTTGATCGCAATGCCAGCGGCGACGTCGTGCTGCCCCATATCCGCTTTGACCGGGCGCTGGATTATCTGGTGGGAGACTGGCTCGCATGAAACGTCCCATTGCCCGCCCCACCGCACCCGTTCCCGACGATAGCGCCCTCGTCCGGGCGCCACGCGCCTTCGCCCCGGGCACAGTCGAGGTCAGCGATAGCCCGTTCGATGCGGCAGAGGACGAAACACTGATTGCGCCGCCGCCCAGGCGCATGGGCTGGCTCGGGCGCCTCGCCTGGACCAGCGGCGGCATTCTGGTGTCGGCCGGACTCGGCCTGGCCGCTGACCGCCTGATCCGCGACCTGTTCGCCGCCAATCCCTGGCTGGGTTGGCTCGGCCTGGGCGTGCTGGCCATATTTCTGCTGGCGGTGCTCGTGCTGGCAGCCCGCGAGGCCTTCGCGCTGCGTCGCCTCCGCGTCCTCGACGCCCTGCGCGCGGATGCGGCCCAGGCGACGGCCGATAATGACCAGCGCAAGGCCACCCAGGTCATCGACAGGCTCTGCGCCATCTATGCCGAGCATCCCGAACAGGCCCGCGCCCGCCAGACCGTGGCCGACCACCTGCCGCATCTGTTTGATGGCACGGAAATCATCGCCATGGCCGAGCGGACATTGATGACGCCACTCGATGCCCGGGCCAAGGCGCTCACGGCGGCCTCTGCCCGGCGTGTGGCCCTGGTCACCGCGGTATCGCCCCGGGCGCTGGTCGACATCGCCTTCGTCATCTATGAGAGCGTCCGGCTGGCGGGGGCAATTGCCGCGCTCTACGGCGCCCGCCCGGGCTTCTTCGGCTTCTGGCGGCTCACTGGAGCCGTACTGGCCCATCTGGCCGTCACCGGTGGTCTGGTGCTCACCGATGGCCTGGTGGAACAACTCGTCGGCCAGGGCCTCGCCGCCAAGCTGTCGGCGCGGCTGGGCGAAGGCGTGGTCAACGGTCTGATGACCGTCAGGGTCGGCATTGCCGCCATCCGGGTCGTTCGCCCGCTGCCTTTCCACACTCAGTCCCAGCCCGTGGTCCGCGACTTTATCCCGGAGCTGACCAAGCTGGCCGGCGACGCGGTGAAGTAGCACCAGACCGATCGACGTCGGTTCACGCCGCCTTGTGGCTCAGCTCGTGGCTCGTGGTAAAGCCTTCAAGCCTTGGCTTGGCAAAGTAGTAGCCCTGGATCAGCGCAATGCCGAGGCCGCGCAGCACGCTCAGCTCGGCTTCCGTCTCGACGCCCTCGGCGAGCAGGGTAATGCCCAGTTCACTGGCCAGCCCCGCCAGGGCCCGCACGATGGCCTGCTTGACCTTGGAGCTGTCGATGTCTCGCACCAGTTCCATATCGATCTTGATCAGATCGGTCTGAAAGCGCGCCAGCAGCGATAGCCCGGCATAGCCCGCGCCGAAGTCGTCAATGGCGGTGGTAAAACCCATCCGACGGTATTCCGCGACGATGTGATTGACATGCGCCGCATCGGCAATGTGCTCGTTTTCGGTGAACTCAAACATTAGGCGACTGGTATCGAACTGCGTACGCGCCGCCGCCGCCAGCGTCGCGCGGATGCAGGCAGACGGCTCATAGACCGCATTGGGCATGAAGTTGATGCTGAGCTTGGTGTGCTGATCGCCGATGGCTCTGCCGGCCAATTCGATGGCCTTGACCCGACACGCCTGATCGAAAGCATAGCGGTTCTGGTCGGTGACCTGGCTCAGCACCTGCAAGGCTCCCTCGCCTCCGGTGCCGCGCACCAGAGCTTCATAGCCCCAGATCGCGCCGGCCGTCACGTCGACAATGGGCTGAAAGGCCATGGTGAAGGGTATCGCAAAGGCGCTCGCATCGGTATTGCGGCAGCCCTCGCAACTCGTCGGTGTCGTCATTCCAAATCCTGGTAGCAATGATGATGGTTCTGACGCTGCTGCCATCTTGCCGAACGATTTCTAACAAACCGTCTACCAAATCTGTACTAAATCGTGCCATTACCTGCCCGCTGACCGGCCGGCAGGTTTGACCGTTATGCCGCGACGGTCTCTGCCGGTGGCTGCCACACCAGAAACCGCAGCGCTGCCAACGTCAGCACAGCGCCCATGATCGACAGCGTCACCCCGTCGCCATAACCGGGCTTTAACACCATGTCCGCGATGATCACCCCCATCAGCACCAGATCAAAGCGTCCCCTGTGCAGCAGGGCCGCGCTCATGGCGCGGACACGCGGGCTGTCAGGCCCTTCGATCTCGGCCAGTTCGGCTATCCGGTCGCTGCCGGGTTTGATCACCACCATGCCAAGACCGATGCTGACGGCAATGCCGGCCAGCGCCAGCAGGATCCAGAGGTCGCCAAAGCTCCATGACATGATGGTCAGCACGATGCCAAGCAGCAGCGTCAGCAGGGCTGCGGGCACAAACACCAGATTGCCCAGCCGCGCCACAACGGCAGAGAATCCGCCATAGACCGGGCCCGGCGCCCGTTGCGCCACTTCCGAGGCAACCATGAATACAAAGCCGCCGCCAACCCAGACGGTCGCCGTCAGCACATGCAGAAATTTGATGATCAGATAGATGTCCATGCCATCCCCCAAGCAAACGCCCGGTCATCATTGGACCAGGCGAAGTTGGGCGCGGCTTTTACACCTGCGACAATTTGTCATCAAGCAAAATCAGCGTGCTCAGTCCTTGGAGGAACTGGGGGCCAGCGTCACCTTCATGCCGTCCAAGGCCTCCGACAGCAGGATCTGGCAGCTCAGGCGCGAGTTCGGCTTCTTGTCGAGTGTGGAATAGAGCAGGTCTTCCTCGTCCTCGCTGGGCGGGGGCAGCTTGTCGAACCAGCCGTCCTCGACATAGACATGGCAGGTGGCGCAGGAGCATGCACCGCCGCACTCCGCCTTGACGTTGAGGCCCCAGTCGCGGATCACCTCCATGGTGCGCCAGCCATCGAGGCCCTCCAGTTCATGCGCCTCGCCGGCCTGATCGGTCACCACGATTTTCATCAGGCCACGCCCAGCTTCTTCTGCAGCTTGGTCGAGCTGGTCGTGTACTGGAACACCACGCGTTCGCCCGGCGAGACGATCGCCTTGGCCGCCTGGGCCATCAGCGCCGCCTCGTGGAAGCCGCTGAGGATCAGCTTGAGCTTGCCCGGATAGGAGTTGATATCGCCAATGGCGAAGATGCCCGGGATCGAGGTCTGGAACTTCTCGGTGTCCACCACGATGGTATTGTCGTTGAGCTCAAGGCCCCAGTCGGCCACGGGACCCAGCTTCATCGTCAACCCGAAGAACGGCAGCAGCCGCGTTGCCGGCACTGACAGGTCGCCGGCATCGGTGGTCAGGTGCACATGGTTGATCTGTCCGTCCGCGCCGTCGAGCTTGGCAATCTGGCCGGTCAGGAAGTTGATCTTGCCCTCGCCCACCAGCGCCTGCATCTTGTTGACCGAAGCCGGCGCAGCCTTGAACACGGCGCGGCGATGCACCAGCGTCAGCGAGCGCGCGATGGGCTGCAGGTTCAGCGTCCAGTCGAGTGCCGAGTCGCCGCCGCCCACGATCACCACGTCCTGGCCGCGGAAATCGTCCATCTTGCGGACCGAGTAAAAAACCGACTGGTTCTCGAACGCCTCGATGCCCTCGACGGGCGGACGCTTGGGCTGGAACGAGCCGCCACCGGCGGCGATCACCACCACCTTGGCATGGAAGATCTCGTCGGCATCGGTGGCCAGCTTGAACGAGCCGTCCGCCTGCCTATCGATGGAATTGACCATGCGGTTGAAGTGGAACTCAGGCGCAAACGGCGCGATCTGCGCCATCAGATTATCGGTCAGGTGCTGCCCGGTCACTACCGGGAAACCCGGAATGTCGTAGATCGGCTTTTCTGGATAGAGTTCGGCGCACTGCCCGCCGGGACGGTCCAGGATGTCGATGAAGTGGCATTTGAGATCGAGCAGGCCGAGCTCGAACGCGGCAAACAGCCCGCAGGGGCCGGCGCCGATGACGACGACATCGGTGGTGATTTCAGTGCTCATTGATCTCAAGTCCAGTTGGAGGGCCACCGCCCTCGATCATTGCGGAAAGTGCGACAGGCGACATAACCTGACGCTGCGCTTCACCTATATCAGGAGGCGCGGCGAAGGAAGGGGCGGGTGCCGACGGGCACTTCAGTGGTGCCGGTTGGCTGGTAGAAGATCGCCACTTCGGGCAGCCGGTTTTCCAGCAGGGCCGCGCGCGTCGGCTCATGCGTGACGACCAGCGCATTGATGCCGCAGCGCCGCATCAGCGGAATCTGGTCCTGCAACACGTCACCAACGGCGCGGATTTCATTGGCATACTGGTAACGTTCAGTCAGCATCCGGGCTGAGGAATAGCCGCGACCATCGGTGAAGGCGGGAAAGGCGATCGCAATGGAGGCAAAGCGGCCCAGGTCGGCGGCAAGGTCCTCGATCCGGTCGCCCGGTGATACCAGCAGGCCCAGTGGATGCGGATTGGCCAGGATGGCGTCCCGATTGGACAGAAAGACCGGCACGGGCACATGCACATAGCTGGCCGTTGCCGGCGTGCTCTCTTCGGTCCAGGCGTGGAACGGATCGGCAATGAAGGCGCCGTCTTTCCAGAGGGTGTGTCGATTGGCGGCTGTCATGGGCGAGGCAATCGCTCCGTTGAAATCGAAATGGATGCCGCACTCTTTCTTGTTGAGGCCGCGCCAGCGTCCGGCGCGCGGATCCTCGCCGTCGGCAACCACCGAGGTGCAGGGCGCGCAACCGATCGACTTGTAGCCCTTAGCGAACAGGGGATGTTCGGGCAAGCCGTGCTCAATCTTGTACTGGTTGACGTCGGCATCGGTAAAGTAGGCCAAAGGGTTGACCTTGATGCGGTCGTCGCTGGTCAGCTCGAAATGCGGCAACACACCGCGTTCCTTGGTCTGGAAGCGTTTCCGTCCGGTAACCCAGCCGGCATATTGCTCGGTAACGGGCTCCAGCGGCTCGGTCTTGCGGATGTGGCAGCAGCTGTCCGGATCGGTCTCCCACAGCGTGCCGGCCGGATCAAAACGCTTGATGTCGGCTGCATTGGGGTGGATGGCGTGCACATTGAGCAGGCCCAAATGGCTCCTCAACGTCTCGACATAATCGAGCGTTTCGGCAAAGTGCTTACCGGTCTCGAGAAAATAGACCGGCAGGCTGGGATCCACTTGCGCCACCAGGTGCAGCAGCACCGCCGAATCCGCGCCAAAGGATGACACGATGGCCAGATCGCCCGGCAATACGTCGGTAGCGGCCTGCCGCAGCACGCCCACCGCATCCATTTCGTCGAACATGCCATTGAGCGCCAGGATGCCCAGCGCCTTGAGCTTGTCGTGCACCGCGGGCACGTGGGCCAGTTTAGGCTGCGCCATAAAGGGCCTCCTTGAACGGGGCTTCACCGAGCCGGCGATAGGCTTGGATGAAGGTCTCGTCGGCGCTTTGACGCCGGGCAATATAGGTGTCGACCAGCGTTTCGATGGCACCAGGCACGGCGTCGGCCTCAAAGCCGGGTCCGATGATCTTGCCCACCGACGCGTGCTCGGTGGCATCGCCCCCCAGCGTGATCTGGTAGAGTTCGCCGCCCTTCTTCTCGACGCCCAGAATGCCGATATGGCCGACATGGTGGTGGCCGCAGGCATTGATGCAGCCGGAAATCTTGATCTTGAGATCGCCGATTTCCTTCTGCCGTTCCGGCGCGGCAAAACGGTGCGTGATTTCCTGCGCGATCGGGATCGAGCGGGCATTGGCCAAAGCGCAGAAGTCGAGGCCCGGGCAGCAGATCATGTCGGTGATCAACCCGGCATTACCGTCAGCCAGCTTGGCCGCCACCAGGGCATCATAGACTGCCCGCAGATCAGCCACCGCCACATGCGGCAGCACCAGGTTCTGCTCATGGGTCACGCGCAACTCGTCAAACGAATAGCGCTCTGCCAGGTCGGCCGCCACATCCATCTGCACATCGGTAGCGTCGCCGGGGGCGCCGCCAATGGGCTTGAGCGAAATGGTCACCGAGGCATAACCGGCCTCGCGATGGGCATTGATATTGTTGTCGAGCCAGCGGCCATAGGCCGGGTCGATGATCGACTCATAGGCGACATCGACCTTGCTGCCGCCGCGATCGGCAAAGGCCGGCGGCGCGAAATAGGCGGTGATGCGATCGAGCTCCTGCTGCGGCAGCGTCAGCGCCCCGCCCCGCACTTCGGCGAACTCGGCCTCGACCTGGCCCTTGATGGTCTCAAGACCCTCTTCATGCACCAGGATCTTGATGCGCGCCTTGTACTTGTTGTCGCGCCGACCATAGCGGTTGTAGACCCGCATGATGCTCTCGAGATAGGCGAGCAGGTGCGCGTTCGGCACGAAGCTGTTGATCAGCTTGCCGATCATCGGCGTGCGGCCGAGGCCACCACCGACCCAGACTTCCCAGCCGGTTTCCCCGGCCCCGTTGACGGCAGCCTGCAGGCCGATGTCGTGGAAACGGATGGCAGCCCGGTCATTGGGCGAGCCGGTCATGGCGATCTTGAACTTGCGCGGCAGATAGGTGAATTCGGGGTGCAGGCTCGACCACTGCCGGATGACCTCGGCCACCGGGCGTGGATCGATGATCTCGTCGGCGGCAGCGCCGGCGAACTGGTCCGTCGTGGTATTGCGGATGCAATTGCCCGAGGTCTGGATGGCATGCATCTCGACGCTGGCCAATTCGTCGAGAATTGCGGGAATATCCTTCAGTTTGGGCCAGTTGAACTGGATGTTCTGCCGCGTGGTAAAGTGGCCATAGCCCCGGTCATAGACGCGAGCGATATGGGCCAGCTTGCGCATCTGCCGGCTGGACAATGTCCCGTAAGGGACGGCAATCCGCAGCATATAGGCGTGCAGCTGCAGGTAGAGCCCGTTCATCAGCCGCAGCGGGCGAAACTGCTCTTCGCTCAGCTCGCCCGACAGCCGCCGGTTGACCTGGTCGGCAAACTGCGCCGTGCGGCCCGCGACGAAGGCCGCGTCAAATTCGTCATATCGATACATGACCGTCCTCACCCAGATGCTGGCGGTCATAGATCGCGCCGTTCAATGTCAAAGGCGCGGTCGGACCGGCTGCCCGAATGCGTTCGCGCAGCCGCTTGGGGACGATAAGCCCTTGATCGACCGTGACTTCCTCAATTTCGAGACTGATCACCCGGCCGGTGCCCTTGGTCGCCGCCAGGGCGGCGTCGCGCTCGGCAACCTCCTCCTTGGTGAAGACTCGCGCAGCCTGCAGGTTTTCGACCCAGGCGCCTGATTTATCGAGATAAACCGTTCCTCCCGAGGTCAGTTCATTACCGGTCAGAATGTCCATGCCGTTACGCTACCTTGAAGTTCTGGGCGGCGATCTGCGCCGCATTGGCCCAATCGCCGGCGGCGACCGCTTCGCCCACAAAGATGATTGCCGGACCGTCGGCAAGCGTCACATCCCATTCGATCAGGGATGACAGATTGCCCGAATATGTTGTCATCTGGGGGCGCCCGGCATTGACCACAATGCCCACCGGCGTGGACGGCCGCGCGCCATGCGCCACCAGCCGCGCAGCCACTTCGGAGGCGATGGATTTACCCATATAGAGCGCCAGGGTCAGCCCGGATTGCGCCAAAGCCGCCCAATGGGCCAGCTCGCTGTCCTCGGCGCCATGCGCCGTGGCCATGATGAAGCCGCTCGACACCTTGCGCAGGGTGACCGGTGTCGCCGTATCGGCCGCCGCTGCCATGGCCGCGCTGACGCCGGGCACGATCTGGTACTGTATGCCGGCCTTGCGCAAAGCGGATATCTCTTCGCCGGCCCGGCCGAAGATCATTGGGTCACCCGATTTGAGCCGCGCCACCTTCTTGCCCTCGCGCGCCAGTCGCACGATCAGCGTATTGATCTGTGCCTGACTGAAGGAGTGGTGGCCCTTGGCCTTGCCGACCGAAATCTGTTCGGCATCGCGGCGGCCCATCTGCACCACGACATCGGGCACCAGCTGATCATGCACGATCACATCGGCCTGCTGCAGCAGGCGCTGGGCCCGCAGGGTCAACAGGTCTTCCGAGCCCGGCCCGGCACCAATCAGCCAGACCACGCCGGCAGTGTCGGTCGCCGACAGGTGCTGCTCGAGCAGCACTTCGGCCTCGTAGCGGCCGGCGATCGGGCTGGCGGCAACGGCCGCTTCCACCTGCGGCGAGGTCACCAGCGCCTCGTAGAAGCGGCGGCGGGCGGGGCCGGTATGAATGAGGCTTTCGACGCGCTGGCGCAATCCGCCGGCCAGCCGGGCAATCTTGCCAAAGCCGGGCGGCAGCATGGCCTCGATGCGCGCCCGCACCAGCCGCGCCAGCACGGGGGCATCGCCTTCGCTGGAAATCGCCACCGTCAGCGGCGCACGATCAACGATCGATGGGGTATAGAAATCGCATTCCGCCGGGACATCGACCACATTGAGCGGGATATTGCGGGCGCGGGCCGCGGCCTTGGCCCGCTCGGCGTCCTCCCCCTCTTCGGCGACAAAGACCAGCGCCACGCCGTCTAGGTCGGACGCCGCGAAGGGCCGTTCGTGGACTTGCACGTCAAAGGTGGAAAAATCGGCCTCGATATGACGGGCAATAATCACGACCTGCGCAGTCGTCTTAGTTACCAATCGGACCTTGTTCAGGGCTTCCTCGCCACCGCCGACAATGGCGATACGCAGACCTCGAACCTTGAAGCTCAACGGAAATGTGTTGAGATGACCCATTGGAACCCTGTTGTGACCGTCCACCAAAATAGGCGATACGCGGCCTCTCCAGCAAGGCGTTGATAGTCAATCGCTTCTATATTTCCCTCAGCGGGCACAGCGTGGAATGCGGCCTTTGCCAAAGGCGCACCGCCGCCAAAAGAATCTGCGCACGGGGTCGAGCGAGCAATTTTTGCTCGCGCCCCGCCGCTGGCTAAAATGGTCAGATCAGCCCTGGCGGGACGGAACGTGTACCACCAGGCCATCGAGCGCATCCTTGACCTTGATCTGGCAGCTCAACCGGCTCGTCGCCTTCACGTCAAAGGCAAAGTCCAGCATGTCCTCTTCCATCATCGAGGGGCCGCCCACGGCTTCCGTCCAGGCGTCGTCGACATAGACATGGCAGGTGGCGCAGGTGCAGGCGCCGCCGCATTCGGCCACGATGCCGGGAACAGCGTTCATGATGGCGGTTTCCATCACGGTGGAGCCGGCCTGGGCTTCGGTCTCGATACGCTCGCCATCGGACTGCACAAAGTTGATCTTGGTCATGGGTCTCACGGGGATTGGCTTTGTCAGCCGATATAGGGGATCGGAGCGGGTTTAGAAACCCGCAGCCGGCTCACAGCGGTCCTGCATCCCGCGCGCCCAACAGGCCCTCGAGATAATGCTGTTCGATACCGAACAGGGTCTTGATCGCCGCGATCTGCTTGAGGATCGCCGCGCGATCGCGCCCGACCCGGTCATCCTTTTCGGCGACGATCAGGTTGTTCTTGGGCGTATGCGCGTCGGAGACGAACTCGAACACCTTGGTGCGATAGCCGTTGAGCTCGAGCAGCAAAGCACGCAGCCCGTCGGTGACCATTTCGGCCTGCTTTTCGAGGAACGTGCCGTGGCGCAGCAGGAAATCGAGCTGACCATCGGGATGTCCGGCTTCCATCTGCCGGCGGATCTGCTTGTGGCAGCAGGGCGCCACCGCGATCAGCGCCGCGCCGGCACTGATGCCCTTGAAGATCGCGTCATCGGTGGCAGTGTCACAGGCATGCAGCGCAATCACCGCATCAGCGCCGGTAGCGTCGAAATCGAGAATGCTGCCGGTCTGGAAGCTCAGCCCGTCAAAACCAGAGGCCTGTGCCGTAGCATTGCCGTCGGCCACCAGTTGCTCGCGCATCTCTACGCCGACAACACCCACCGGCCGCTTGGCGACCGTGGAAAGGTAGTCATAGAGGGCAAAATCGAGATAGCCCTTGCCCGCGCCCATGTCCACGATCAGCGGCTGTTCCGCCTTAAGCGCTTGAATCAGCGGCGCAAAGATTTCGACCATCTTGTTGATCTGGCGGAACTTGTCCTGCGCATCACTGCGCACCACGCCATCCTTGCCGGCAATGCCGAGCGCCTTGAGCCAGGGCTTGTCGCTGCCATTGAGCGGCCGGTGCTTGGCGCGGTTGTGTTCGGTCGAGGGCGCTTCGCGGCCTTCCACCTCGGTACGCTTGAGGCGAATCTTGAGACCATTGCGCTCCAGCACCATGTCAAAGCCGGTCGTCGCCAGCTGCGCCATGCTGAACTCATCCTTGAGCCCGGTGCGCAGCAAAGCCAGCGCCTCGGGCTGGATGAAGTTCTTGATGATGTCGCGCGTCTTGTAGCGATAGGTGAAGGAGAACCGGTCGCCGCCCTTGACGGTGATCTTCTTGATCTCGATGCCCTTGAGGTCCGGCTCCGCCCCGTGATAGCCGCCCAGCTTCAGCCGCACCAGCGAACCGGCGATGAACGCCGTCTTGGTGGCGTTGAGCAGTTCTTCGATGCGATCGGGAGCGGGGACGGTCAATGGCGTTCCTTGGTGGTCAAAAAGCGGATCTTGGGAAAGTCCTGCTTGGCCCGGTCGGCCCACCAGGCATTCTGCGCCAGAAACACCGGTGCCCCGGTGCGGTCCTCGGCCATGTTGATCTTCTGGGCGGTGATGAACTTGGCGAGTTCGGCCGGCTCATCGCTCTCCACCCAGCGCGCCACTTCGTAATTGAGGCTTTCAAAGGTGATCGGCACGCCATATTCGCCGGCAACGCGAGAGCTCAGCACTTCGAGCTGCAGCTGGCCGACCACGCCGACGATCCAGTCGGCGCCCACCATGCGGCGGAACACCTGGGTCACGCCCTCTTCGGAAAGGTCCGACAGCGCCTTGGCCATCTGCTTTGTCTTCATGTGATCGGTCAGCCGCACGCGGCGGATGATTTCCGGCGCAAAGTTCGGGATACCGGTCACATTGATATTGGCGCCTTCGGTCAGCGTATCGCCGACCGACAGCGTGCCGTGATTGGGAATGCCGACAATGTCGCCGGCCACAGCCTGTTCGGCCAGTTCGCGGTCATTGCCGAAAAAGAACATCGGATTGGAGACTGCCATATCCTTGCCCGAGCGAACATTCTTGAGCCGCATGCCGCGGGTGAAGGTGCCCGAGCACAGGCGCACGAAGGCAATGCGGTCGCGGTGATTGGCGTCCATATTCGCCTGCACCTTGAAGACGAAGCCGACGACCTTTTTCTCGCTCGGATCGATCGGCGCCGGAATGGCCGGCTGCGGCCGTGGCTCGGGGCCCCATTCCCCTAGCGTGCGCAGCAGTTCGGCGACGCCGATGCCCTTGAGCGCAGAACCGAACAGCACCGGGCTGAGATGGCCGGCATGGAACGTTTCGAGATCGAAAGCCGGCAGCATGGCCGTCGCCATTTCCAGACTCTCCAGCGCCGTCATGAACACCGGATCGTCGACCAGCGCCTCGTTGTCGAGCAGGTCCTCGATCGCTTCATATTCAGCGATGGGCTTGCCCTGCGGGTTGAGTACGCGCTTTTCCAGGAGGTCAAGATAGCCGCGGAAGTCCACGCCCTGCCCGATCGGCCACAGCACGGGGGTGAGGTCGAGCGCCAGCTTGCCCTGGATCTCGTCGATCAGCTCGAGCGGCGACAGGCCCTCGCGGTCCACCTTGTTGATGAAGGTAATGATGGGAATGTCGCGCAGGCGGCACACTTCGAACAGCTTGAGGGTTTGCGCCTCGATGCCCTTGGCGGCATCGATCACCATGATGGCGGCGTCCACCGCCGTCAGCGTGCGATAGGTGTCCTCGGAAAAATCCGAGTGGCCTGGCGTATCGAGCAGGTTCAGCGTCAGTCCGTCATAGTCGAAGGTCATCACCGAGGAGGTGATGGAAATGCCGCGCTTCTGCTCCATTTCCATCCAGTCCGACCGCGTCGAGCGCACGCCGGCCTTGCCGCGCACCGCGCCGGCCGTCTGGATCGCTCCGGCTGCCGCCAGCAACCGCTCGGTCAGCGTGGTCTTGCCGGCGTCCGGATGCGAGATGATCGCAAAGGTACGGCGGGTACGGAAAGGTTCGGCAAGGGACCGGGGCGCAGCCTCGGCGGCACTGGATAGGGACATGGATCTGCTGGACTGTTGGGCCGCTGCATCGGCGCGGCAAGTTGGCCGCTATATAGGCGATGGTGCGGAGAGGGTCAAACTGGGCGATGGGCGGGGCTACCGGCATGGGGCGGTGTATCTTGCCATGATACACCGTTATTGCGTTTTTGTATCATGGTGTGATACACATCATGCAGTGGAGCCCTGGCCGTGATAGTCTCTTTCAAAGACAAGACGACCGAGGCCATCAGCGCGGGGAAACCGCCCAGGAACTTTCCCGCAGAGTTGATGCGTGCTGCACAGCGCAAACTGTTCATGATGCACAGTGCCAACCAATTGCGAGACCTGATGTCGCCGCCGGGAAACCGGCTGGAGGCCCTAAAGGGAGACCGCGCCGGACAGCATGCCATCCGCATAAACAGCCAATGGCGCGTCTGTTTCACCTGGAGAGAAGACGGCGCCCATGACGTTGAGATCGTTGACTATCATTGAATCCCGGACCTCCGGATCTGCCCAAGGAGAGACCCATGGCCATCACGAATATTGCGGTGTTCCACCCCGGCGAAATCCTGCGTGAGGAATATCTCGTGCCATTGGGCATGTCGGCCGGCGCGCTGGCCCGGAAACTGCATGTGCCGCGCACGCGCATCGAACGTCTGGTCAAGCAGACCCAGCCTGTGACGGCGGACACGGCATTGCGACTGGCGAAGTTCTTCGACACCACGCCGCATTACTGGCTAAATATGCAGGTGGCCTACGATTTGGGCCAGCAGGGCGCGGCGCTGGCCGACGAGCTTGGCCAGATCGAGGTCATGGCCGCCTAAGCCGGTCCGTTGTCCAGCAGGCGGGCGATGAAGGCGCGGGCTTCTTCGACGGCCAGGCCCAGATCGTCGATGCGTTCGGGTGCCAGCGGGCGGCCGGCCTGCAGTTCGGTTTCGGCGGCCCGGGCCAGGTTGGCGATGGCGAAGGCCCCTACCCCGTCGGAGGCACCTTTGATCGAATGGATGTTGATCGTCAGGTCGTCATAGCTGGCGGCCAGCTGCAGCCGGCTGAAATAGGTCTTGAGCGTGGTGTCGTAGAGCCGCAGGATTTCGTGTTCGAGATGGGCGTCGCCCATGCACTGCTTGGCCAGGTGCACCAGGTCGATCGGGCGCTCCGGCCGGGTCGGCGCAAGGCTCTCGGTCTGGTCTACGGCGGCTGAGGTCTGCGCCATGCTGGTCGCTCCGTTACACACGGCTACGCGTCCGACAGGGACAATGCCGCAGGCGCCAGCCTAATATGGCCAGGTGAACACCTGATTAAGCCACATCTTCGCCTTGCTTTGCCATTCCTGATGGCCCGGCGCTTCCCCAGAAAATTAACCTATGGGTAAGATTCCGTTCGGTTTGGTTCAAATTGAATGTATTAATGGGCTTTAAACCAGCGCGCGGCGGCGAGGGTTGCGGGCAATCGGTGGCTTTTGCATCGAATTGTTCCGGTTTGACCACGGCCCCTTCAACGGGTCGGGGACATACTTCTCCTTAAGTCCGCCTTGTAGCTGCCAAGCCGACGCGAGAGTTGTAAAGAGTATGGCGAAGAACCCGACCCCCACGAACGATCCCGCCGCGCTGGCATTCTCGGCCGTCGAAGATGCCCTCAAGGAATCGGTGTTCAATATGGACAACGCCGCCCAGCAGGCCAGTGAACGCAAGGTGACCGATGCCGGTCGCAGCGAGCGGCTCCGCGCGGCCGACAAGATCGCCCAGCAGGCCGGTGCCGTCGCCAATGACGATCGCTTCCCGACCTCAAAAATTCTCTACAGCCTGCACAATCGCTCCTCCTCCGCGCCGATCTGGATCGCCGTGCTGGTCTCCATCCTCTGGCTGGCCATTTCCGGCGCCGGCGGCTGGCTGCGCTATGGCAGCCAGCTGAACAACCTGCCCGGCTTTGTCGGCACCATCGATTTCATCGGCCTGGCCGCCATCATGGTCGTGCCGGTACTGGCCTTTTTCGGGATTGCCACGCTGTTCCGCCGCGCCCAGGACCTGCGCAACGCCGCCTCCTCGATCACCCAGGCCGCCATGCGGCTGGCCGAGCCCGAAGTGACCGCCGCCGACAAGGTCGCCTCGGTCGGCCAGGCCGTGCGCCGCGAGGTCAATGCCCTGGGCGACGGCCTGGAACGCGCACTGTCGCGTGCCGGCGAGCTCGAAGTGATGATCCACAACGAGGTCACCGCGCTCGAGCGCACCTATTCGGACAATGAATCGCGCATGCGGGCGCTGATCGCCGAACTGGCCAGCCAGCGCGAAAGCGTGCTCACCAATACCGACCGAGTGCGCGAGGCCATCACCGAGAGCCACACCGGCCTGGTCTTTGACCTCGACATGATCAGCCAGCGCATTTCCGGCACCATAGTGGAAAGCGGTGGCAACCTGACCCGCGCGCTCGAAACCGCCGGCAATACGCTGACCAGTGCCTTTGGCGAGCGCACCGAGAACCTGGTGTCGCTGGTGGACAACCGCACCACCGACTTCATCTCCGCGCTCGACCAGAGCACCGGCCGCCTGTCGCTGACCTTTGAGGACCAGACGGCCAATATGGCCCGCACGCTCGACGAGCGCGCCGACCACCTGACCGCCGGCGTCGACAGCCGCATCAATGCCCTGACCGAGGCCCTCGATGGCCGCGCCGGCCAGATCGGCGATACCATCGACCAGCGCACCCGCCTGATCGAGGAACGCACCGCCACCTTCAGCACCGCCTTTGAAGACCGCAGCATGACCATTGCCGGTCTGATCGAATCCGGCACCGACCGCCTGTCCACTGCCTTTGACGAGCGCACCACCACGCTCTCCAACCTGCTCACCGAGGGCGGCACGGCGCTGCTCAACCAGTTGCAGGACCGCGGCCACGAGGTGACCGGCGGGCTCGACATGATCGGCCAGCGCATTGCCGAGGATATCTCCTCCCGCTCGCGCGAGGCCGAGGTGCTGCTCAGCGCCCTCACCCGCCAGCTCGATGAATCGGTGTCCATCCAGCTCAATGCCATGGACAGCCGCATGCAGTCGGCCGTCATCGAGATCAACGGCGCGCTGGACGACACCTCCGAACGCGCCCGCATCACGCTGGCTTCGGCCGGCCAGGATACGCTCAGCCAGTTCGATACCAAGCTCAGCGAGATCACCAGCATTCTCGACGCAAGGCTCAGCGCCCTCGATGGCGTGGTCGGCGACAAGGGCGACAACCTGATCGCCCGCCTCGAGCAGCAGGGCACCAGCTTTGCCGCCCGCGCCAATGTGCTCGAAATGGCGCTGAACGAGGAATCCGGCCGCTTCAATGACGTCGTCAGCGAACGCACCCGCGAAATGAACGAAGTGCTCGGCGCCCGCACCAAGGCGCTGACCGAGACCCTGAGCAACCGCAGCCGCGAGATCACAGAATCGCTCGAAGGCCATGCCGGCGTCATTGCCGAGGCGCTCGACGACCGCACCAAGGCGCTCGATACCATCCTGGCCACCCGCACCGGCGAGCTGGGCAGCACCATGCAGACCCATGCCGAGCAGCTCGACCAGACGCTCGACGCCCGGGCCCGCGATTTCGGTGAGACCATCCGTGTGCGCAGCCAGGAACTGGGCGACGCGCTCAGCGGCAGCACCAGCGCCTTCGACCAGGTGATCGCCGGCCGCACGCAGCGCCTGGCAGACACCCTGTCGGAAAAGACCATCGCCATGACGCTCGAGATCGACTCGCGCTTCGGCCATGTCGCCAACCAGCTCGAAGAGCGCACCACCAGCCTCGTCGAGCAGCTCGGCACCAGCACGGCGACCCTGTCGGGCGAACTCGATACCCGCAGCGTCGAACTGCGCGCCACCCTCGACGGCGGCACGCAGCAACTGGCCCAGGCGGTCAATACCCGCACCCAGCAGTTGTCCGAAGCCCTCAACGCCCGCACCGAGGCCCTGGGCGACACCCTGGCCACACACACCGCCTCGATCAGCGAAACCATCGGCATGCGGACCAGCGAGCTGGCCGATACCATCACCCAGCAGGGTCACGAGGCGCGCGCCAAGATCGACCTGACGCTGCGCGATGCGACCAATACCATGAGCGAGCACGTCAACTCGATGTCCGAGATGATCGTCACCAAGGTGTCGGAAGTGAACGTGCATCTCGGCGAGGGCCTCGACAGCGCCATCGCCCGCATGACCGATGCCGAGCACGGTGTCAGCGCCCGCATTGAATCAGCCTCGCTGACCGTGGGCGAAAGCGCCCGCAAGGCGGCCGACCTGATCGAGAGCGGCGTCAACTCCGCCCGCCAGGCCATTACCGACATGGTCGATTCCCGCCTGGGCACCCTGCCCGAGGCGATCACCGCCCGTGCCGACATCACCGCCGATCGCCTCTCGGCCCTCAATGCCTCGATCAACACCTCGATCACGCAGTCCATGGCCGACCTCGAAGCCGGCGCCGACCGCATCGAGGAAACCATTGCCACCCGCATCACCGCGGCCACCCAGAATATTGCAACCGATATCAGCAACACAGCCAACCACATGGATGGCGCCGTGCGTGCCGCGCTCGACCAGATCCGCGTGGCGGCCACCGAGGTCGACCAGTTGCTCAGCATCAAGGCCGTGGGCGCCGTCGACCAGATCGAAAGCCGCCTGAGCAACATCAACCGCTCGGTCGAAGAGCACACCAGCACCTTCGCCGACCTGGTCACCGTCAAGTCCGAAGAGCTGCAGACCGCGCTCAACAGCCATGGCAACCTGCTGCGCAACGCCCTGGGCGAGAACGCCAGGGAAGCCGAGTCCATCATGGCGGTCTCAACCTCGCGCATCCTCACCGATGTTACCGCCGCACTGGGCAAGCTCAACGACTCCAACCTGCTGCTGCAGCGGGTGCTCGACGCTTCGACGGCCAATCTGGCCAACCTCGAAACCAGTGTCGCCCAGCAGACCTCGACCTATTCGGCCACCGTGCGCGAGGCCATCGGCCAGACCGAACAGGCCGGCTCCATGGTCAGCCAGCATGTCGGTGCCCTGCAGAACACCATTCGCGGCATGGTCGACGAGTTCTCCTCGATCCTGGGCAAGCTCGACGCCGAGACCACCAACATGTCCCAGGCCACCAATGCTCTGGCCATCACCAGCGACCAGGCCATCGGCAATCTGGAAGAACGCCGCGGCGCCATGGATTCGCTGGCCCAGAGCTTTGCTGCCCGCGCCGACGATATCGACGGCCGCATGCGCCTGTTCGCCCAGTCGATCGCCGACACCGTCAACGATACCGAACGCCGCCTGATCGGCGCCCGCCGCGCCATGGACGAGGCCCTGTCGGCCACCAGCAATACCGTGGCCGAGACGCTCGAACAGACCACCGGCACCATCACCGAGGCCATCCGCAGCTCGACCAGCAGCGTCAGCGACGCGCTCTACACCTCCAATGAGCGCTTCAACTCCTCGCTCTCGAGCAATGCCGCGCAGATGGACAATGTGGTGCGCCGCGCCGCCGATGCCGCCGCGGCTGCCCTCGAAGAAAACGCCCACCGCATCAGCGACGTGCTGGCCTCGACTGCCGGCAATGTCACCGACGTGCTCAACGCCACCAGCGGCACGCTGGCCGAGACGCTCAACGATAGCTCCTCCTCGGTCAGCCAGGCCATCAGCCTCAATACCAGCCAGTTCCGCCAGGCGCTGGACGAAACCGCCGGCCAGGTCACCGAACGCCTCGGCCAGTTCCGCGGCACTGCCGATGCCGAAGGCCGCCGCGCCAGCGCCGCCCTGCAGGCAGCCCAGCAGCAGATGATCGTGGAAATGCAGCGCGCCATCGAAGAAGCCACCCAGCGCTTCAACGATACCGCCCAGGCCATGCGTGAAACCGCTCGTGAAGTCGGCAGCGAGCTCGAAGCCACCCGTGCCGAACTGGCCCGCGGCGTCAACGAGCTGCCCGAGGAAACCCGCGCCAGCGCCGCTGCCATGCGCCGCGTCGTGGCCGAGCAGATCGAGGCGCTGAGCGAACTCAACGCCATCGTGCGCAGCCAGCCGGCTACCCACGACGTCAACGACCGCCGCGGCACCCCGCCGCGCCTGACCGCCCGGCCCGAGCCCCGCCAGGAGACACGTCCCGAACCGCGCCAGGAACCCCGCCGCGAGACGCCGGTCTATCAGCCGCAGCGCCAGCCCGAGCCGGCCCGCGACAGCTACCGCGCAGAACCGGCCCGGCAGACCCTGGCTGACCCGATCCGCAGCCTCGAGCGGGCGCCCGAGCCCATGGACCTCCCCGAGCCACCGCTGCGTCAGCCGCAGCCTGTGCGTCAGGCCGCACCGGTCGCCGCAGCCCCGGAAGCCGCGCCTGATGAAGGCGGCTGGCTGCGCGACGTGCTGCGCAATGCCACGGCCAAGCAGCAGAGCACCCAGCAGGCCCAGCCAGGCCTGTCCGGGCTGAGCGAAGAGATCGCCCAGGCGATCGACGATGCGGCTCTGGCCGATGCCTGGGCCCGCTACCAGGCCGGTGAATCCAATGTGTTCTCGCGCCGGATCTATACCCTGGCCGGCCAGGGCACCTATGACGACGTGCGCAAGAAGCTGCAACGCGACCCCGAATTCGCCCGTACGGCAACGGCCTATATGAGCGAGTTCGAACAGCTGCTGAAGCGCGCCGCTTCGGGCGCCCGCCCCGCCGCCGAGACCCGCGAGCACCTGCTCTCCGATCGCGGCAAGGTCTATACCACCCTGGCCCATGCCAGCGGCCGCCTCGCCTGAGACAGTCAGGCAGCCAAGACAAATCGAAGGGCTCCGGGAAACCGGGGCCCTTTTTCATGGACGGCAGGAGAGCCTCATGGAGGAATTTGGCGCCGCCGCGCCTGCGCACGCGCCAGGGGCAACGGCCAGGACGGCAGCACCATTGGATCATGGCGGCGACCCTTTTTGCGGGCGGGGACAGGGTGGCGGGTGACCATTGGTCGGCCGTCGATCGATGCCGGCTTAGCCAGACCGCCCGGGCGCCCTGCCCGGTTCAGCCGTCCTTGGTCGGCTGCAACTGCAGCGAGCCCCAGATACAGACAGCGCCGACAAAGGCGACCAGCGCGGCGATCAGATAGGCCTGGTCGCCCAGCAGGCCGATTACCCAGCCAAAGCCGATCAGCGCGATGACCGACATCACCTGCTGCGCCACGGTGAACAGGCTCTGCGTCTCGGCGGCGATGTCCTCGCTGGTCCAGTTGGCGATGAAGTGCACGCAGCCTAGGTAGCCGATGGCAAAGGTGATGCCATGGGTCAGCTGCAGCGCCACCAGCACCGGCACCGGTGGCGCAAAGGCCATGGCGATCCAGCGCAGCACCGACACGCCTGCCGAGATCAGGATCATGTGGCGCGCCGACAGGCGACCGCCGAAGCGGCGCCAGAGGAACATCATGCCCGCCTCCGAGGCGGAGCCCAGTGCAATCAGCGGTCCGATGACGTCTTCCGAAATCCCCTGCTGCTTCCACAGCAGCGCGCCGAAGCCGTTGAGAAAAATATGCGTGCCGAACACCATGGAAAAGCCGACCAGCGGCAGGAAGAACCAGGGCTGCACGATGATCTCGGCCAGCTTGCTGGCGGCCGGCAGCGTGGCCGCGATGGTAACCTGGCCGGGCGGCGCCCGGAAGGCCGGCAGCTGCAGCGCCACGCCGGCGCGCAGCATCGCCAACCCGACAAACAGCGGCACGAAGATCGCCGAGCCGAACCAGACCACGAGAAACCCCGTCAGCACATTGAACAGCATGTAGCCCACGGTGCCCCAGGCGCGGATGGTGCCGAAATCGCTGCCATTGCGGCGCGTCATGCGCATGGCCGCGGCATCGAGCACCGGACCGATGGCGCCACCCGGCAAGCTGCACAGGGTCCAGAACAGCAGGATACCCCAGAATTCATTGACGAAGAGCAGGCCGACCGGGACGATGCCGCCGATCAGCGCGCCGATCACGATCACCTGGCGCCAGTCGCTGGCCTTGTCGGCCAGCCTCCCCACGACCAGGTTGAGCAGCAGGATGATGAGCACCGGCACGGCATTGATCAGGCCGATCTGCTCGGTGCTGATGCCCTTTTCGCTCAGCCAGATCGGCAGGAACACCACGGCGGCGCCCGGCCCCATGAAATAGGTGAAATAAAACGCCGTGGTGCGCTGTTCGGGGGTCAGGCGCGCCGGGGGCGGGGTGAGCGACATGGGGGTAACTCAAGGTTCGACCCGATCGGGAAAACCCGATGGGCGGTCAAGTCGGGACACCATGCCCCAACCTGTCGACAGAGGGCGCGCTCAGGCATCCTTGGGCGGGCGAATGCGCAACGACGCCAGGACGCAGATAATGGCCAGCACGGCCACCACCGAGGAGGCGAAGAAGGCATAGCTGCCGAACCGCACCACCAGCCAGCCAAAGCCCGCCAGCCCCAGCACCGCCATGCCCTGGTTGAGCATATTGGCAAAGCCCTGTGCTTCGGCCGCATTGGATTCATCAGTCCAGTTGGCGATGAAGTGCACCACGCCGAAATAACCGACGCCAAAACTGATGGCATGCAGCATCTGCACGACGAACAGCACTTCCACCGGCGGATTAAAGGCCATGGCGGTAAAGCGCACCAGCGAGGCAATGCAGGCCACCAGGATCATGTTGCGCGCCGTGATGCGGCCGCCGAAGCGGCGCCAGGCAAACATCATGACGGCCTCGCCGGTGGCGGCAATGGCCAGCAGCGGGCCGATGTAGTAGTCCGGAATGCCGTTCTGGTGCCATAACAGGCCACCAAAGCCGCCGATCAGGGCATGGCTGGCATTGATCAGCGCAAAGGCCACCAGCGGCAGCACGAACCAGGGCTTGAGTGAGTCGCGCAGCTTGGTGGGGATGGTTGCAGCCAGGGTCTTGGCCTGTTCGGGCGCCCGGAACTGCGGCAGCAGCAGGCTGAGCCCGGCCCGCAGCAGCGACATGGCCACGAAGAGCGGCACGAAGGCATAGGCACCGAACACGGTGATCAGCATGCCGATGCCGCCCGCCCCCACCACATAGCCCACCGTCGCCCAGGCACGTACGGCGCCGAAATCGGTACCATTGCGCCGCGTCATGCGCACCGAGGCCGCGTCGATGATGGGCGGAATCGAGCCGGTGCACATGGTCACCAGCGACCACACCAGCATGACGCCCCAGAACTCGTTGACGAAGAACAGCCCGAACGGCACTGCCGCCCCCAGCATGGAGAGGATGACGATGACGCTGCGCCAGTCCTTGGCGCGGTCCGCCAGCCGTCCGACCAGCGTATTGATCGCCAGCAGGCACAGCATGGGGATGGAATTGATGATGCCGATCTGGTCGGCCGGCAGCCCATGCTCGCTCAGCCAGATGCCCAGAAACACCGAGCTGACAGCGCCGGGCAGATAGACGGTGAACTGATAGATAGATGCGCGCGCCTCGGGGCTCGCCAGACGCGCAGGAAGCAGAGACATGAAAGGTAGACTCCGGGCAAATCAGTGCCCGGAACCTTGGTGACTCGGCGCGTCCGACAACGCAAGCCCTCTGTTGCAACGTTGCGTTCAGCCCGTGGCCGCCAGACGACGTTGCAGCGGTTCGAGCGCGTCGCGCAACTGAATGGCACTGGCCGCCCAGGTGAACAGTTCGCCATGCCGGCGCGCATCGTCGCGGCGCAGGGTCAGGGCGCGGGCGACGGCAATATTGAGGTCCTCATGCAGTGCCCCGGCGCGCGGATCGCTGAGCACGTCCAGCGGCCCGGTCACCGGCAGCGCCGCCACCGGCGTGCCCGAGGCCAGCGCCTCGGTGATGACATTGCCGAAAGTGTCGGTGCGGCTGGGAAAGACCAGCACATCGGCGCTGCGATAGAGTTCACCGAGCTCCGCGCCATGGCGATAACCCATGAAGACCGCGTCTGGAAACGCGCGCATCAGCCGGGCGCAATCGGGCCCGTCACCGACGACGATCTTGGTGCCGGGCACCTTGAGCCTGAGAAACGCTTCGACATTCTTTTCCGCCGCGACGCGGCCGACATAGAGCAGGTGCGGCCCCGGCAGAGCGGTGAACTGCGTCTTGGGACCGGGGCAGAAGCGCTCACCATCGACGCCGCGCGTCCACAGCCCGAGCCGGACAAAGCCGCGGGCGACCAGGTCATCGCGCAGCGATGGCGTCGGCACCAGGGTGCGCGCCGCGGCGGCATGAAACCACCGCAGGTAGCCATAGCTCCATTCGGCCGGCACCGGCACGCGCATGGCCAGATATTCGGGAAAGCGGGTATGGAAGCTGCTGGTAAAGCCCAGACGCCGGTCGATGCAATATTGCCGCGCCAGCAGGCCCAGCGGCCCCTCAGTGGCGATATGGATGTGGTCGGGGGCGACCGCCTCGATCTGGCGCGACACCGAACCCAGGCTGGCCAGGGAAATCCGCACCTCGGGGTAGCTGGGCACCGGCAGCGTCCAGAACCGCTCGGGGGTGAGGTAATGCACGTCATGGCCCGTGCGGGTGAGCGCCTTGCCGACGCTTTCAAGCGTGCGTACCACGCCGTTGATCTGCGGTCGCCACGCATCGGTGACGATCAGCAGCCGCGGAGAAGACGAAGCATGGACCGAATTGGACATAGCAGCACCGCCACTGGTTCGATTGTGCGGACAATCTCCCCTGAGTCCAAGTCGGCTGCGTGAACGGCCCGTGACGGTTGTTTGACGCTAGCTGGCCGCGCGGCGCAGTCGGAATTTGCGGGGTTCGCCGGCCACCACCATTTCGGTCCACTTGATCAGCTCGAACGCCCCTTCGGGCGTTTCCACGATCGCCGTGCAGCTTTCCACCCAGTCGCCGGTATTGATATAGTGGATACCCAGCCGCTCATGCATGGCGGCAAAATGGATATGGCCGCAGATCACCCCGTCGACGCCCGATTCCTTGGCCTCGTGCACCAGGGCCTCCTCGAATCGGCCGATGATCGAGACGGCGTTCTTGACCTTCTGCTTGGCCCAGGCGCTGAGCGACCAGTATTGCAGGCCGAGGCGACGGCGCACCCAGTTGATGGCGATATTGACGCGGAGCGCCGCATTATAGGCCCAGTCGCCGACATGGGCGAGCCACTTGGCATTCATCACCACCACGTCGAACTGGTCGCCATGGATGACCAGATAGGTCTTGCCGGTGGCCGTGGTGTGCACGGTGCGGTCGACGAACTCGATCTCGCCAAAGAACGTGCCCAGATATTCGCGCAGGAATTCGTCATGATTGCCGGGCAGATAGATCACCCTGGCGCCGGCATTGGCCTTGTCGAGCAGCAGCTGCACCAGCACATTGTATTCATTGGGCCAGTGCCAGGCCTTGGCCAGGCGCCAGCCATCCAGAATGTCGCCGACCAGGTAAATGGTCTCGGCGTCATGGGCGCGCAGGAACTCAATGAGTTGCCCCACCCGGATCGGCTTCATGCCCAGGTGTACGTCCGATATGAACATGGCCCGGACCTGCCGGACCTCGCGGTCATCCGCCATCAAGCAACGACTCCTGCTTCTTGGGAGCGGACTTTATCTGCGCTTTGCCCGCGAGGGAACCTTTGGCACAGAGAAGGTGGGGAAACCAGCCGCGACGGCAGATCAGTCGCTGGCGGCCTGGCTGGCCTTGAGCGCGACGATGCGAGCATAGCTTTGTTCTATCCGCGCAGCAAAGGCCGGGTCGGCCTCGGCCTCCGCGAGCAGGATGTCGAGGATTTCCTGGCCCAGCTCGGGATGATACGCGGCCGTATTGGAAAACAGCAGGACATCCATGCCGGCCCGCACGGCCTGCGTCACGGTCTGTTCGAGCGTGAAATGGTCGCGGATGGCGCCCATTTCGAGATCATCGCTGATCACCACGCCATCAAAGCCCAGCTCACCGCGCAGTACCCCGTCGATCCACTGCACCGACAGCGACGAGGGCGTCTGTGTGCCGGCATCCGTGTAATCGGCATGGTAGAGGTGCCCCACCATGACCATGTCCACCGCGCCCGCGGCCAGCAGGGTGCGATAGGGGTCGAGCTCGGATTTCTGCCAGGTCGTGGTGATGTCGACAAAACCCTCATGGCTATCCGCGGTGGACGAGCCATGGCCGGGGAAATGCTTGAGCGCCGTCAGCAACCCGGCGGCGTGATGGCCGGCGATGAAGGCCGCATCATAGTCGGCGACCTTTTGCGGGTCGGCGCTATAGGCGCGGCCGAAGCGGGCGATGACCTGGTTTTTCGGGTTGAGGTTGACGTCGGCCACCGGGCCGAAATTGACGGTAAAGCCCAAGGCGGCCACGGCCCGCGCCATGCGGGCGTAGATCGCCTCCGCCTTGGCCGGACTATTGCTGGCGGCAATGGCGGCGGCACTCGGAATCTCGGCAAAGCCGACATCCTTGGTCAGCCGCTCCACCGCCCCGCCCTCCTGGTCCAGCGTGATGAACGGCAGCAATTCGGGCGAGGCCGCCCGGAACGCCGCATTCATCTTGCCGACGGCATCGAGGCTCTTGATATTGGTCTTGAGCAGCATGACGCCACCCAGCCGGCCTGCCGCCAGTTCCTCCCGCAGGGCGACCACGGCCGAATCATCGGCATCGTCCCCCTGGAAGCCCACCACGATCATCTGGCCGGCCATCTGCTCCAGACTCGCCGCACCGGCTGCGCCGGACAGGCCAAGCGTCAGGAATACTGCGTATAGAACGCGCAAAAGAGGGAGTTTCACAGGCCAATCCAGATCAGCAGTACCGCGGCACGGTGTTCTTGAAATCAGTCAAAACAATGCCCGCCATCAAATTATTGCCACGGGGGCACTTAGGGGGCTGATATGACACGAAAAAGATGCAATTCTATTCTTGGGCGACTTGGAGTGCGGGCCGTTCTTCAACCTTCCGGCTCGCGATGCCGTTGCCTTTGATCGGGCGGAGATCTTGGGGTCTCCGCCCGTGACTTTATGGGCTACCGATTCTGCCGGTTGGCCACCAGATCGTCGACCACGCTGGGGTCGGCCAGGGTCGAGGTGTCGCCCAGGGCGGCAAAGTCGTTCTCCGCCACCTTGCGCAGAATGCGCCGCATGATCTTGCCGCTGCGGGTCTTGGGCAGGCCCGGCGCCCACTGGATCAGGTCCGGTGTCGCGATCGGCCCGATTTCCTTGCGCACCCAGTTCTTGAGTTCGGCACGCAATTCGTCCGAGCTGGCTTCGCCCGCCATCAGGGTCACATAGCAGTAGATGCCCTGCCCCTTGATGTCGTGCGGATAGCCCACCACAGCGGCCTCGGACACCTTGGGATGGGCCACCAGCGCGCTCTCGACCTCGGCCGTACCCAGGCGATGCCCGGAGACGTTGAGCACGTCGTCGACGCGCCCGGTGATCCAGAAATAGCCATCCTCGTCGCGCCGGCAGCCGTCGCCGGAGAAGTAATAGCCCTTGTAGGTCTCGAAATAAGTCGACACGAACCGGCCGTGGTCACCCCAGATGGTACGGGCCTGCGCCGGCCAGCTGTCGGCGATGGCGAGCACGCCCTCGGCCTTGGTCTGGGTCTGCAGCTTGCCCTCGGGCGACAGTACGATCGGCTGGATGCCAAAGAACGGCACCGTGGCCGAGCCGGGCTTCTTGTCGGTCGCGCCGGGAAACGGCGCGATCATGTGGCCGCCGGTTTCGGTCTGCCACCAGGCATCAATCACCTCGCAGCGGCCCTTGCCGACCTGGTTGTAATACCACATCCAGGCTTCAGGGTTGATCGGCTCGCCCACCGTGCCGAGCAGGCGCAGGCTGGGCATATCGTGCTTGTCGACATACTGCACCCCTGCCCCCATCAGCGCGCGAATGGCGGTCGGCGCGGTATGGAAGATGTTGACCTTGTGCTTTTCCACCACCTGCCAGAGCCGGCTGGCATCGGGATAGGTGGGGATGCCCTCGAACATCACCGTGGTGGCGCCATTGGCCAGCGGGCCATAGACGATATAGCTGTGTCCGGTGACCCAGCCGACATCGGCCGTGCACCAGAAAATCTCGCCGCGCTGGTAGTCAAAGCTCAACTCATGCGTCAGCGCCGTATAGAGCAGGTAGCCGCCGGTGGTGTGCAGCACGCCCTTGGGCTTGCCGGTCGAACCCGAGGTATAAAGGATGAACAGCGGGTCTTCCGCATTCATCGGCTCGGGATCGTTGAACGGCTCGACGCCGGCGGCCGCCTCATGCCACCACACGTCGCGGCTGCCCTTCATGGCCACCGCAGCACCGGTATTGTGCACCACCAGCACCTTGGACACACCGGGGCAATCCTCGAGCGCCTTGTCGACATTGGCCTTGAGCGGCACCGTCTTGCCGCCACGACGACCTTCATCGGCGGTGATCACCACGGCCGAGTCGCAGTCATTGATGCGGCCGGCCAGCGCGTCGGGCGAAAAGCCGCCAAACACCACCGAATGCACCGCGCCGATGCGGGCGCAGGCCAGCATGGCATAGGCGGCCTGGGGAATCATCGGCAGATAGATGGTGACGCGGTCGCCCTTGCGGACGCCCAGCGACTTCAGCACATTGGCGCAGCGGCAGACTTTTTCGTGCAGCGTGCGGTAGCTGATATGTTCGGATGGCGCGTTGGGATCATCGGGTTCCCAGATGATCGCGATGTCGTCGCCATGCTCGGCCAGATGACGGTCAATGCAGTTGGCGGCGACGTTGAGCACGCCGTCCTCGAACCACTTGATCGAGACATCCGGATACTGGAACGTGGTGTTCTTGATCTTGGTGGGAAAGCTCACCCAGTCCAGGCGCTTGGCCTGTTCACCCCAGAACCCGTCCGGATCGCTGATTGAGCGCTGATACATGTCATTGTACTGCGCCGCCGTTGTATGGGTGCGTGCGATCGCAGCCGCACTTGGCTGGAATACGAGCTGCTCGCTCATACTATCCTCCCTTATCTCTCCCGTACCCGTTCTACTGACCCACCCCACAGCCCGCAAGGGCTTGGCCATGCGACTAATTAGGTATGTCCAGTCATTGGTGGTGGCCCGGTGTTAACTGCATGCGGCAAGACGCCTTCGGCTTTGTGTCCGGCTTTGCTAGGATTTGTCTCTCACAGTCGGGGACTGCATCATGGCCGAAACGACAATCCGGGCCGCCACGCCGGCCGACATTGATCTGATCCACAAAGAGCTGGTCGATGTGATCGCCACCTCGCCCCACTATAGCGACCGCTTCAAGGCCCATGAGTCGGCGCGCCTCAACAAGACCTTCCTGCGCAACCTGATGGCGATCGATCCGTGGCACATCATGATCATGTGCGCCGACGGCGTGCCCGGCGGCGCCATGGTGTCGGGTCCGGAGACCGGTTCCCTGTTTCGCTACTGGAGCTGGGTCTTCCCCTCGCATCGCCAGACCAAGCTGGGCATGTTCGGCATGCGCGCCTTTGATGAGCACTGGGACAATGGCCGCTTCCACAAGGCCTATACGTTCGTGCGCCCGGACAATGAAGTCGCCCGCATGCTGCTGCGCCGCTATGGCTATGCCGAGATCTGCCTGCTCGAGCAGCACATTTTCGGCCAGGATTACCTGCTGATCGCCAAGCCCTATACCAAGGTCAGCGTCGACTACGACAGTGGCGTCAATATCGGCCGACTGGGGCTGTTGAAGAAGCGCCTGGCCGGCCTGGTCGGCGCCTGAGGGGCGCCCGGTCAGGTCGCATTGGCCGCCTTTATCGCGTCGGCCCGTCGCGTCCGGAACCACTGCAGGATCGAGACGTCGAGCTTGGCCGTGCGCAGCGCGATCCACCACAGCCCCACCGACCACACGGTGATGGCGATCAGCGCGCTGAGGGCGGCGCCCATCAATCCCAGCGGCGGCACCAGCAGGCCATTGCCGATCACCAGCGTGACCACGGCCAGTCCCACCGAAGGCAGGCTGGCATAGGGCCGGTCGTGAATGGACAGCACCAGCGAGGCCGGGCCCATGACCGAGCGCACTACCAGGGACAGCGTCAGCACGGCCAGCGGCGCGGCGCCGACCGCAAAGCTGGGCCCGAACAGCATCAGCGCAAAAGGTCCACCGATCAGCACCAGAACAAACAGAACGACCGACAGGCCGCTGGCCACGAAATTGGCCTCGCCCACCTTGCGGTTGAATGAGAGCCGGTCGTCATTGGCTTCGCTCTCGAACATGTCGGGCAAGGTCACCGCATAGACGGCGGCCACCCCGAACGAGATCAGGGCAAAGATGCGGGTGCAGACGCCGAACACCGCCAGTTCCTCATGGCTGAGCGCCTGGCTCAGCAGCAGCAAGTCGATGTCGAAGAAGAAGTCCGACGCCAGCGAAATCAACACCCATGGCAGGGCAAACCGCCACCAGCGGCGTGCCTCTCCCGCACGGGTCGCGGCGGTGTCCGCCACCCCCCGCAGCGAAACCAGGGTGACCCCGACCTGCACCAGCGAAACGGCGACAAAGCCGATGGCAATGGCCCACAGCATGGTCGCAAGCCCCTCGCCCGGCACGGCAAAGCCCATGGTGCCCACAAAGGCGCCGATCACCAGCATGGGGCGGAAGATGGCATCGGCAAAAAAGCCGGCAAAGGGGCGCTTGAGACCCACCAGTATGGCGCCGCTGACAAAGACATTGGCCGCGGCAAAGGCCATCAGCGCCATCGGCATGAAATGCTGCGCCACCGCGCTCTTGCCCAGGCCGAGCAGGTCCAGCACCAGCGGTCCGCCCAGCAGCAGCAGCACCGCCACGCCCAGCACGTGCCCATAGGCCCATGCCACGAATACGTGCAGCTGCCGCCGCTCCCCCCGTGCCCGGTATTCGGAGGTGAAATAGGTGCCCACCGTGCTGAAACCGAGTGGCATCACCATGGCCACCAGATTGACCGTGGCCATGACAACGAGATATTCGCCCAGTAATTGCGCACCCCAGATGCGGGCAATGAGCGCCTGCGCCACAAAGATCAGGCCGGCGCCCCCCAGGCGGGCGGCAAAGATGACGCTCGATTGCGAGGCCAGGCGCCGCTGCAGGCTCATTGGCCGCCCTCGTCGGCGGCCGACCGTGCCTGGTTCGGCAGCGACTTCGGGTTGCGCCAGCCGCCCATCACCCGCTTGACCTGATGCAGGGCGTCGCGCGCCGCAAAGGCGGCCGTGCCCAGCAGGAAGGCCAGCCGGTTGCTGGCATAATTGGCCACCGGCGGCACCGGCTCGATCACCCCGGCATCCCCCACCATGCCCTTCTTGAACTGATGCAGGCCCTGGAAGCCATCGGTGCCGCCCAGGTCGTACCAGCGGGCACGGGTATGGTCGCGCAGCCAGCGGATGATGTGCCAGTGCATGAAATAGCCCGCCCGCAGCGGCAGCGCCTGGTCATTGGTGGCGCCATAGAGATAGACGGCCCGGTCGCCGGCCGTGAAGATTAATGCACCAGCAACGACGACGCCCGCATGCCGCACGAAGAACAGCTCGGGGCGCAACCCGTCCGCCAGCGTCATGAGCGAGGCGACGCTGTCATAGGCCGAGTGATCGGCAAATTGCTTGCGGTCGCTCATGGCGGCATAGAGCAGGTCGAATTCGGGCAGGCGCTCGGGACCGGCATGTTCAAAGCTCAACCCGGCCTTCTCGGACTTGTTGAGGTGATAGCGCCATTTCTGGTTGAGACTCTTGCGCTGGGCTGAATCATCGAGCCGCAGATTGACGATATAGCGGTTGGGAAACATCAGCTCGGAGCCGCGGGTGAAGCCGCGCGCCTGCAGATAGGCATGGGCCGCATTGACGGGCGTGACCGCCGCCCAGGCCAGCACCGAGATCATGTGGCCGCGCCTGTCGGCATAGTCGGCAATCAGTGCCTCGATCATGCCGGCATGAATCGCCGCGGCGTCGGGGCGGGAAATGTCCTTGCGCATCGGCCCCCATTTGGAGACCGTGATATGACCCAGCCGCAGCGGCAAGGGCTGCACCATCATCAGCGAGCCGCCCACTACCTCGCCATCGAGCAGAAACAGCATGGGTTCGTGCTGCACCGAGGGCCAGCGCGCCGCGGCAAAGGCATGCAACTGTTCCTGGCAGACCTCGTCGAAATCGGCGATTGTCCGGTCCCACTCCGCGCCGCTGACCAGCCGGGTCTGCAGTACCGGCATCGCCGCGGTCTCGACGCGCCCCCGGGGGGGCGCATCCGTCTGCGACGCGGTTGAACGATCAGCGATTACCGACATGCCTGGTCTTCCCGCACTTGTATCCGTGCGGAAAACTAGCGCCGGCAGATGAGCAAATCCCTATACGGACAAGGGATTGGCGACAAAAAGCCGGCCGTGGTTACCAAAGCCTAATGCGCGGCGACCGCCGCGGCATGGGGCGTATACAGCAGCGGAATTTCCGGCAGGGCGACAAACATGCCCAGTCCTTCGAGCGCCATGCGGATGGCCACGAACAGGATGATCAGCAGGCCGACCCAGGCGATCCAGCGATGCTTGTGCAGCAGGCCGGCAATGAAGGTGGCGGCAACGCCCATCATCACGACCGACAAGGCCAGGCCGATGATCAGGGCTTCGAAGTGATGCGCGGCGGCGCCGGCCACGGCCAGCACGTTGTCGAGCGACATCGAGACGTCGGCAATGATGATCTGGATGACGGCCTGACGCAGCGTCTTGCGGGGGGCCTTGCCGGCAATGCTGCCATCGGCATTGGTATCGGCATTCTCGAGCGCTTCCTGCGCCTCTTCTTCCTGCTCATGCGAGGTGGTGAGTTCGCGATACATCTTCCAGCACACATAGAGCAGCAGCACGCCGCCGGCGATCAGCAGCCCGCCGCCCAGTGCCAGCAACTGCGTGGTGATCAGGGCAAAGAAAATGCGCAGTACGGTGGCGGCAAGAATGCCGATCAGAATGGCCTTGCGGCGTACATCGCTGGCCAGGCCAGCCGCCGCCAGGCCAATAACCACCGCATTGTCACCGGCCAGAACCAGATCGATCAGGATGACTTGAACAAGCGAGCTGAGAAAACTCGGGTCGATGCCGAACATAGGGGGGTCTCACTGCAGGGCTGAATGCTGGCAAGGGCTATAGCGCCGCGGCAACCCAGTTGAAAGGGGCTCACGCTGCCGATCCACGAAAGTATGAGGAATTCCGCCGGTTTACCGCCGTGCCGACAGCTTGGTGACAGGCATGGCTGTCCACCGCGTGCCCAAACGCCATAGCCATGCCGACGCGGCATCCTGGAAGACCAGGACCCGCATACCGAACATGGCAATCAGGAGGACTTTGGTGGGCGAGCACGGATTCGAACCGTGGACCCGATGATTAAGAGTCATCTGCTCTACCAGCTGAGCTACTCGCCCCCGTTTGGGGTATTCCAAAGTAGGCGCTCTCTAGCAAAGGGATTCCGCGCTGTCTAGCGCCTGTGAAAACTTTCCTCATCAACAGCGTGGAAAGCCGGATGGGTAGACCGAATTCGCGGGAGAACTAGGGGGTTGAATGCGGCGCAAGAGAGCGGTGGCGGTCTGGTTGCGCCATCCGCCGGCGCCTGGCGATAAACGCCCGTTTGGCGCCGGCTTCGGACTAGTGTTGATGCCCGGACCGGGCCTTGAAAGCCGCAAAGTCCAGCACGTTGTCCTGGTGATCGGATGCAGGCAGGGGGATATCGTCGATCAGGCTGATGGTGCGCTCGACGATGTTGAGCAACTGGCGTGATCGGCTGTCGGATCCCCGCAGGATGGCAGCTGCCTGTTGCAGATGATCCCGCGCGAGGAGGTAGGTGGTCGGCATTGCACGAGCTCCTTGAGAATTTTTCGGGTGTTTGCGTCAACCAGATGACGCCCCCCTAGACTGCCTTTGCATAGTTTCACGTAACCTGCCGCGGATCCGACAATTTAAATAAAATGCCATCCAATCTAAGACTTCAGCCAAAGCCCCGGCGCACCGCGGCCTCCCGACTATGTAAAAAATGGCACCTGTGCATAACTATATGGGGTGGCCAAATAAATAATCTATTCGTCGATTACTTCCGCACAGGAATTATACCATATGGTACAAAGCCAAAGCCCCAAATACAGTCGATATGACCCTCGCTGGCAGTAATTCCACCATTCTGCCACATTTTTCCGAGCTCTGGGCAGGCGCATTTGCGGCCGTTAGGCTGGGCCCAGCGACCCCTAGAAAGGCGACTCACTTGCTCCGCCCCAGTCTTGCTCCCATCGCCGCCGCCCTGCCCGATTCGGTCCCCTTTACCGGCCCCGAAACGCTGGAAAGGCGTCTCGGCCGCCCCTTTTTGGCGCGCCTGGGGGCCAACGAGAATCCCTTCGGCGCGGCGCCATCGGCTCTGGCCGCCATGGCCGGCGCCGTGGCCGAGGGCTGGAAATATGGCGACCCGGAAAGTCACGACATGCGGCGCGCCCTGGCGCACCAGCTCGGCATTGCCAGCGACGCCATTGTCATTGGCGAGGGCATCGATGGCCTGCTCGGCCTGGCCGTCCGCCTCTATGCGGCGCCGGGCAGCGCGGTGGTCACCTCGCTGGGCGGCTACCCGACGCTGAACTATCATGCGGCCGGCTATGGCGCCCGCATCGTCAGCGTGGCCTATCGCCATCATGCCGAGGATCTGGCAGGCCTGGCCGCCATGGCGCGGCAGGAAGCGGCCGCCATTGTCTACCTGGCCAATCCCGACAACCCGATGGGCAGCTGGCACGGCGCCGCGGCTGTCGCCGAATTCATCAACGCGGTGCCGGAACAGACGCTGATTCTGCTCGACGAGGCCTATGGCGAGTTTGCCCCGCCAGGCACGCTGCCACCACTCGACACGGCGCGGCCCAACCTGCTGCGCCTGCGCACCTTTTCCAAGGCCCATGGCATGGCGGGACTGCGCTGCGGCTATGCTGTGGGCGAGCCGCAGACGATTCGTGCTTTTGAGCGGGTGCGCAACCATTTCGGCGTCAACGCCGTAGCCCAGGCCGGCGCCATCGCTGCGCTCGCCGCGCCAGCGCATCTGGCGAACGTCATCGAGCGCACCGCCGCCGCCCGGGCCCGCATTGCCGCCATCGCCAGCGCCAATGGCCTGGCGCCCCTGCCCTCGGCCACCAATTTCGTCACGATCGATACCGGCCGCGACGCCACCTATGCCGCAGCCCTGCTGGCCGCGCTGTCGGACGAGCGCATCTTCATCCGCAAGCCCATGGGCCCCGGCCTCGACCACTGCATCCGCATCAGCGCCGGTTCGCCCGCTGCGCTTGACCTGCTCGCCGACGCCCTGCCCCGGGCCCTGGCGGCCATTGCCTAGGGCGCGTGCAGGCCCACCCGGGCCAGCAGGGCGCGATGGTTGGAGCCATGGCTGTTGGCCGGCGCCTCGATCGTGTCGATCAGCAGGCCGCCCCGGGTGAACATATTGTCGATCGGCACGCCAAAGTCGCCCGCCTCCACCGGCCAGGTCGCCGGATAGATCGGTGGCGGCGCCAGGTCCAGGCGCGCGCGGAAGCGGGCGACCCAACTGGACCAGGCGGCGGCATTGAAGTCCCCCGCCACGATCAGCGGTCCCTCGACGGCCTGCAGTACCCGCTCCGCACTTTCCAGCTCGGCCATGGCGATCTCGTCGAAATAGGGCTTGGTCAGATGGATTCCCGCCACCGTCACCGGCACACCATCGATCACTGTCTTGACCACCGCCAGTCGCTCCCGCAGGAACGGCTGCATATGGTACATCTGCGCCTCCAGCAGCGGCGTGCGCGAGAAGACGGCAATGTCGCAGCTAGGCGGGTTGTCGCAGCCCAGACGATAGGGCAGCACTTTGGCAATCTCGTTGAGATAGGCGCGCACGCCCGGCGTTTCCATGATCACGGCGATATCGGGTTGCTGGGCGATGATGAAGTCTGCGGCATCGCGCGCCTGCGCATTGCTGTTGAGCACGTTGAAGCTGAGTACGTTGACGCTGGCCAGAATCTCGCCATCGGTCCCGGCCCGGCTGCGATAGCCCTCGATGAGGGGCACAACACCCTGCCCCACGCTTGCCAGCACAACGGCAATGGCCAACAGCCCGCACCAGCGCGCGCCGGTGAGCAGCAGCAGAGCGATCAGCGGCACACCCAGCGCGACCAGATGAAAGCGCAGGCTTTGCAGCAATTCGACCCCGGGCAAGCCAGTCGGCACGCTGACCAGCAGCAGCGCCAGACCGAGGGCCAGCACGCCCGCGGTCGCCATGCCGCGCAGTTCCGCCCTCAACATCATGCCCGACTCCAGCTTAAATCGGCTTCACTGGTGCCGCAATTGGCCAGACCGCGCAAGCGAGCTGCCCGCAGATCAGTCATGCCGCTGCCCGGTCAGAGGAACTTGCGCATCTGGATGCTGTCGCTGCCAATCCCGACCAGTTCCGTCGGGTCCCAACTGTAGCGCTGCCAGCCGGTTTTTTCATAATAGCCCACGGCCGTGGGCGCCGCATTGACCAGCGCTGTATGGGCGCCAAAGGCGCGGGCCCGTTCTGCCACCATCTCTCCGAGCACCCGGCCATGCCCTGCCCCTTGTGCTGCCGCCGTGACCGCGACCATCCGGAACACGCAGGTGCCGTCACTGCGGATATCGAGGCGTGTCGTGCCCAGCGCCCTGCCGTCCAGCTTGAGCAGATAATGGTGCTTTCCCGGCGTGTATTCGTCCGGATAGTTCTCCTGGTAGAGGCCATGCCGCCCGCGGGCCTCGAACAGTTCCTGCCGGCGGATAGCATGATAGTCGCGCCAGTCCTGCGGCTCAGCCACCTTGTCCAGCCTATGGGTCATCTGCTCGCTCCCTGCCCCGGCCCGCGACGGGTCGGGGCGAAGGCCTTCCAGACTATCCTGCCAGCGCGCCCTGCGCCGCGGCGCCGCGCTCGATCAGCAGGCGATTATAGGCATTGAGATAGGCGCGGGCCGAGGCCACCAGCGTATCTGGTTCGGCTGCATTGCCCGAGACGATGCGGCCATTCATTTCCAGCCGCACATGCGCCGATGCCTGCGCATCGGTGCCACCGGTGACGCCGTCGACCGCATAGAGCACCAGATGCGGCTCCTGGCCGACAGCCGACTTGATGGCGTTGAAGATCGCGTCGACCGAGCCAGTGCCCTCAAAGCTGACGCTGGTCTCTTCGCCGTCAATGCTCAGCGTCATATCGCATTTGTGCACGCCGCCGGTCTTGGAGACCACTTCCATGTCGACCAGCCGGATGCGATCGCCCACCGAGCCGACCTCGTCATCGACCAGCGCCACGATATCGGCGTCATAGACATGCTTCTTGCGGTCGGCCAGATCCTTGAAGCGCACAAAGGCTTCCTGGAAGGCATTGTCGCCCAGGTCATAGCCCAGCTCGCGCAGCTTGTCCTTGAAGGCGGCGCGGCCGGAATGCTTGCCCATGACCAATGTGGTTGCCTTGATGCCGACGCTCGCCGGCGTCATGATTTCATAGGTCTCGGCATTCTTGAGCATGCCGTCCTGATGGATGCCGCTCTCATGGGCAAAGGCATTCTTGCCGACGATCGCCTTGTTATACTGCACCGGGAAATTGGCCGCAGCCGAGACGATCTTGCTGGCCCGCGCCAGATGGGTGGTCTCGATCTCGCTGTGATAGGGCAGGACGTCGCCGCGCGTGCGCAGCGCCATCACCACCTCTTCGAGCGCGGCATTGCCCGCCCGCTCGCCCAGCCCGTTGACCGTGCATTCGATCTGCCGCGCGCCACCGGCCACACCGGCCAGCGAATTGGCGACGGCCAGGCCCAGGTCATTGTGGCAATGCACCGAAAAGATCGCCTTGTCTGAGTTTGGCACGCTTTCGATGATGGTCCTGAACATGGCAAAATGCTCGTCCGGCACCGCATAGCCCACCGTATCGGGCAGGTTGATGGTGGTGGCACCGGCGCGAATGGCCGCATCGACGCAGCGCTTGAGGAATTCCATCGGCGTACGGGTGGCATCCATGGCCGACCATTCGACATCGTCGATCAGGTTGCGGGCATGCGCCACGGTACGCGAGATGATCTCGATCACCTCGTCCTCGGTCTTTTTCATCTGGTGCGCCAGATGGATCGGCGAGGTCGACACGAAAGTATGGATGCGGCCCTTTTGCGCATGGCGCACTGCTTCGCCCGCCCGGTCGATATCGGCGGTGATGGCGCGGGCGAGACCCGCCACGGTGGCGCGCTTGACCTGCTTGGCCACGGCAACCACGGCCTCGAAATCGCCATTGGAGGCAATCGGGAAGCCCGCTTCGATAATGTCGACACCCATCTCGTCGAGCGCTTCGGCAACCTGCAGTTTTTCTTCCAGCGTCATGGTGGCGCCGGGCGATTGCTCGCCGTCGCGCAAGGTGGTGTCGAAGATGAAGACGCGGTCTTTATTGGTGTCGGTGGCGGTGGTCATGGTGTCGTTCCTATCAGGCGGCCCGGAGCCAAGCTCTCAGAGGCCGGACATGTGCTGTTCGGCGTGTGGCATAATCCCCTGACGACCCGCTCGAAAATCCGAGCTGCCGGTGATCAGGGGCTGATAAGAAGGAGGAGCAGGGCGGCGAGCGGCAGCAGCAAGCTGGCAGCGATCATCAGGCGGGCCCGTTGGGCGTCGCGCTGGCTGATGGCAATGGCTTGGGCGCGGGAGCGCGGCATGGATCAATTCCTGATGTCCACCCAGAATGCGCGAAACCGCACTTCCATGCAAGCCCGCTGCCGCACTATTATGAGCAAATGCCTACCGGAGCGTCTGCAGGAAGCGCTGCAGCGCCGCCATTTCATCGGTCTGGATGCTGGAAAACCCGGCCGCCAGCAGGCTGCCCCAGATGGCTGGCGGATCCTGCAGGGCCGCCGAGTCGGTAAAGCCGGGCGACGCCACGCCGTTCAGCGTGTTCACCCAGAGCGGAATTTGCGCCGCCGCAAAGCGCTGCTGCAGCCCCATGATCTGGTCCAGCCTGCTGAACGACAGCTCACAGATATCCGGCCGCAGACCAAACATCAGCTCGAGCTGCCGGGGCCCGCTGGCCTGCTCGAGCCGCGTGCGGGCGACAAAGGCAATACCGGGCGACAGCACCGTCTGCTCAACCCAATCGGCATCCGCCTCGGTCGCCACATCCGCCCAGACATCGACCTGCTGGTCGACGCCCATGGCCTGTGCCAGCGCGATGACCTCGCCGATCACGGCGCGGTGCTTGATATCGAGATGGACGAAGATGCGGTCCCGGGTCAGCGCGAAGACGTCCGCCAGCCGAGGCAGCAGCTGCCCGGTAAAGTCATTGTCGATGCCGCCATCCCGATTGCGCAGCGGCAACCGGGTGAGGTCGGCGCTGTTGATGTCTTCGGGCACGGCAGCGACACTGGCAGTCCGCATCAGGTCATCATCATGCAGCAGCACAAAGTCGCCATCAGCCGTACGGCGGACGTCGATCTCGACGACAGTGCAGCCCAGTGCAATGGCCCGCTCGATGGCGAGCAGGCTGTTCTCGGGCGCGTCGCGCCAGTCGCCGCGATGGGCGACGACGGAACAGGGCCGCGTCGTATCGGCCAGAAAATCCTTGTAGCGCATTCGGTCAGAGCTCCCGCTGCGCGGGAGTTAGCACCGCTGACCGACGGTCTGATGACGGACGGCGGGGCGCTTATTCGCCGAGGTCGAGTTCGCCCTCGCCCACCACAATGGCATGGCCGCCAATACCGCCATGGGTCAGGTGTCCGTCATCCTTGCGGAACTGGATGAGGATGCGGCAGGGCCGGCCCATTTCATGGCCCTGGCGCAGCACCAGGTCACTCTGCCCGCTCGGCGCCGTGTGTTCGGCCAGCAGCCCGATCAGCGCCGCCGCTGCCGACCCCGTACCCGGATCCTCGCCCAGACCCATGCCGAACATGCGCGCGGCCAGATCGACGTCGCGTTCCTCGGGCGTCTGGGTGAAGACATAGGCCGAGTGGCGCTCGTGGCTGAACACGTCCTTCCACACCAAGCCATTGACGGCGATGCGCTTGAGCACGCCGGCATCACGCACCGGCACCAGGTGGAACGGCACCCCGGCACTGAACACGGCCGGCTGGTAGTCGCCACAGCCAATGTCCGCGGCGTCGATACCCAACGCCTTGGCCATCCCCGCTACATCGGTCAGCGGCGCCAGCCGGGCCGGCAGCTTTGGCAGGGTAAAGCGGGCCTCGCCGCTGCGCCGGTCCAGTTTCTCGAACAGGGCCGTCACCAGCCCGATCTGCTCCTCCATCCGCACCGCCGTGACCTTCTTGGTCAGCCCCAGCACCACGGCCGCGCCAATGGTGGGGTGACCGGCAAAGGGCAGTTCCTGATAGGGCGTAAAGATGCGCAGCGCCGCCGTGTTGCGCTCGCCCTGCGGCTTGAGCAGGAACACGGTTTCACTCAGGTTGAACTCGCGGGCAATGGCCTGCATTTCGCCGTCGAGCAGGCCATCGGCCTTGCTCACCACCGCCAGCGGATTGCCCTGCAGCGGGGTGCGGGTAAACACGTCGAGCAGCTGATAAGGCAGTTTCATCTGAAGCCCCTATTGTGCCGGCAAGGCATAGACCGCTCGGTCCAGTCCGAGATGATCGCAAAGCGCATCGACGGCCACGCCATGGTCATCCCGCCCGGGCAGGCCCGAAATGGTCAGACACCCGACAATCCCGGCATGGGCGACGCGCAGCGGGAAGCCCCCGCCGGCAATCACATAATCGGCCGGGTCGGCGCCCGACTGCGGCGAAAACGGCGCCTCGCCGCGTTCCAGCACCATGCGGTAGCTGGCGCGGGCAAAGCGGCGCACGGTATTGATCTTGCGACGCACCCATTCGGCATTGTCGGCGCTGGTGCCAGCGGTGGCGGCAAAGAACATCTGCCGGTCCCAGGCGCGGATATCGACGACCAGCGACAGGCCCTCGGCCAGCGCCCGCGCGCGGATGGCGCTGCCCAGGGCAAAGGCGACGTCATCGTCGAACCGGGGCAGCACCAGTTCCTGCTCCTGCTGCTTGACGCGGGCGATATCTTCGGCTGCAGCCATGGTCAGTTGTCCTGTTGGGTAAAGCGCGTCCAGGCGTCGAACAGCGGCGTGCGGTCCGTCGGGCCCTTGGCGAAATTGATCTGCGCCGGGTCGATATGCACCCAGACCGGCTTGCTGTCGGTCCAGATATTGCCCACCGGCGCGGCCCAGTCCATATCGTCCAGCGTGCCGGCCCGCGCCACCTTGATGCCCGGCACCGGCGGATCGTTCCATAGCCAGCCATGGCAATGCGCACAGAAGTTCATGACGATCGCATTGCCGCTATCGGCCACCCGGCGATATTGCGCGATTTGGTCCGATAGCAGTTCGAAATCGGCGTCCCGCACGATCATCGACATCGACCAGGCCGCACCGGAAAAGCGCTGGCAGTCCTTGCAGTGGCAATTATAGACCGAGAGCGGGCTGGCCAGCAGGCGATAGCGCGCCGCCCCGCATTGGCAGCCCCCTTCAACGGGAAATTCCGGCAAGCTCATGGCATCCCTCCGCGACTCCGCCCTATCCTGCGCATGGGTTTAGCGCAGTTTCCACCGCGCCAGAAGTCTCTCCGCGCGCGTTCCGAGAGAACCGCGCGCCGGGCCTGTCCATCGTCCTCCGGACCTCGCCGTTCTCGATCCGCTCGGATTGGCGCCGACCTGCCGGGCCGTAGTCCACCGTACGTGTTGTAGGCAATTTGCGCTGCCTCCCTGCGGCAATAGGCTCCTCCTGCCGATGACCGCAACGGAGCGCCCGCCGTGTCCAGACTCATCACCGACCTGTTTGTCCGCCGTGCTGCGCAATCCGCGCTGCTGCTGGTGCTGCTGGGCATGGGAACGATGGCAATGCTGCTATGCCTGATCCTGCTCGCCCGCCGGCTCGGCATCACCCAGGATCTGGTGACCGATGCGGCCATCGCCGCCATCGCCCTGCTCATCTTTCCGCTCGTCGACGTCTTCGGCCAGACCTTTACCGTGGTCATCGCGGCGATCCCGGTGGTGTTTGCCGCCGTCTGTTTCGTCCCGGACCTGTCGGGTGCCACCCCAAAGGCAGGGACGCAGCTCAACCGGGTGGGGCGCGCCGCCTTTGTCCTGCTGCTGGTCGGTGGCGTGGGTTGGCTCAGCCTGTTTGCCATCTTTCAGCTCAATCCGCCGCTGCTGGAAGAACTGGCCGGCGACCAGGTCAGAATGCAGCTGGCCAAGGCGACGGTGGCCGGCGTAGTGGCCTTTCACGGCAATTATCTGGCGGTCATTCTGGGAGTGGACAGGTAATGCTGAGGACACTGACGATCCTGCTGGCGCTGGCCGTGCCGACAGCGGCTCTGGCAGGCAATATCGATGTCGCCCTGGACGCCGACAATGCCGCTTCGCTGGCCGACGTCACGGTCGACGTTTCGGTGAACGACACCCCGCTTGCCCAGACCGGACAGCACCGGTTTGCCTTCGAGCCGCAGCCCGACCGCATTGTCGATCGTCTGTCGCTGACCACGGATGGGGCACCCCCCGGTTTCAGCGATTTCGATCTGCAGATGGATGTGCCGTTTTTCGTTGCGAGCGAAAGCATCGAGCTGGCGGCGCCCGTGCTGCTGACCTCTCTGACTCGGGGCAGGCTCGGTCCGCTCTGGGCCATGCAGCATCTGGTTTTCACCAACCGGCTCTCCAACCTGATCCGCGTCAATGCACGCTCCGGACGTGGTCTCATGACCGCCTTGCGCTTCATCCGCGATATTCCACGCCCTGCCAATGCCGAGGACGGCAAGGTTGCGCTGCTCTTCGCCCGCAGCGCCGCCGCCCTGACGACCGAGCACTTCGTGCTGCCCGACCCCAGCATGGAGGAGGCCATGGCCTTCGTCGAATCCACGCTGGCGGATCCGGAAGCGGCCGCCCGCATCTTTCCCCGCGCCCAGGACCGCGCCGACGCCACGGCCGCCATCATTCTGTTCAATCAGTACCGCGCCGTGCAGCTGAAAAAACTGGTCGACGCGGCAGACGCGACCGCCGCGACAGCCAGCGAGGCTGCCAATCGGTGTGCCCGCATCATCGACCTGGCCAGGCGCATCGAGCAGGCGCGGCAAAGCGACGACGCCACGGCGCTGTTGCCCATCGAGATGCGCAATCTCGAGAATGCGGCGATCTGCGCGCATGACGCCATCACTTGGCCGCTCGACGCACCGCCTGCCGATGCCGGCGATCGCCTGAATGCTGCCCTCAAGCTACTCGGCCTGCTTGACGACCGCCTGGAAGAGTTCGCCGACAGCCTGGGACCATCGGCCAGCGACAACCGCACCCTGCAGCGCGCCCAGGCCCGGCGCATCGAACTGGGCGACCGCTATGACGCGGTCTCCGCTGCCAGCCAGCTCGCTCCCCTTTAGGGGCTGCCCACATTCTGCAGCCACAAACAAAAAGCGGGGGCATGGCCCCCGCTTCCGGTATTCTTGTGACGAAAACTTAGTTCTTGGCTTTGTCGACCAGGGCGCCGGCCTTGATCCAGGGCATCATGTCGCGCAGCTTGGCGCCGACTTCCTCGATCTGGTGCTCGTCGGCGAGGCGGCGGGTCGCCTTGAAGCGGGCGCCGCCCGACTTGATTTCCTGCATCCACTCGCTGGTGAACTTGCCGGTCTGGATGTCGGTCAGCACGCGCTTCATCTCGGCCTTGGTTTCCGAGGTGATGATGCGCGGACCCGAGACATATTCGCCCCACTCGGCCGTGTTGGAGATCGAGTAGTTCATGTTGGCAATGCCGCCCTGGTAGATCAGGTCGACGATCAGCTTCACTTCGTGCAGGCACTCGAAATAGGCCATTTCCGGTGCATAGCCGGCTTCCACCAGCGTCTCGAAGCCGGCGCGGATCAGCTCGACCACGCCGCCGCACAGCACGGCCTGCTCGCCGAACAGGTCGGTCTCGCACTCTTCGCGGAAATTGGTCTCGATAATGCCCGAACGGCCGCCGCCGACACCCGAGGCATAGGCGAGCGCGATGTCATGGGCATTGCCCGACGGATCCTGATGCACGGCGATCAGGCACGGCACGCCGCCACCCTTCTGGTATTCGCCGCGCACAGTGTGGCCCGGGCCCTTGGGCGCGATCATGATGACGTCGACGCTGGCCTTGGGCTCGATCAGGTTGAAGTGGACATTGAGGCCATGCGCGAAGGCCAGGGCGGCGCCGTCGCGGATATTGGGCTCGATATGTTCCTTGTAGATGTCCGCCTGCAGCTCGTCGGGCACCAGCATCATGATCACGTCGGCCCATTTGGAGGCCTCGGCAACGCTCATCACCTTAAGGCCTTCGCCCTCGGCCTTCTTGGCCGACGGGGAGCCCGGGCGTAGCGCCACGACGACATCGGTAATGCCGGAGTCGCGCAGGTTCAGCACATGGGCATGGCCCTGGCTGCCATAGCCGACAATAGCGACCTTGCGGGATTTGATGATGTTCAGATCGGCATCACGATCGTAATAGACGCGCATGGGGGTGCTCCCTTGATAAGCGATGTTAGGTATTGTTGGCTTTCGCCCCATAGAGGGCGAAGAACTGGTCGGTCGCGGCTTTGACATCCGCTTCGATATTGGCTTCGACATTTTCCTGCGTCAGGGAAGTGTCCCCGAGCAGCAGACGGATCTGCACGTCGCGCACGACAAGGCCGAAAAACGTGCGATAGGCATCCTCGCTGCTGGTAAAGCGCAGCAGGCGCGCATCGCGCCCGGCCTCGAGAATGGGCTTGAGCCGGCGGCGAATGGCCAGTGGACCATTCTCCAGCACTATATTGCCCAGCCGGTCCTTTTCCTGCGCCGCATGGGTTACGGCGGTGCGGTTCAGCGTGATCGACACTTCCCCGGTGATTACCGTCAGGAGGTCGCGGGCGAACTGCTCGATGCTCTGGCGCAACACCTTGGCATTGAGCCCGGTGCGATCGACCTGCGGCATGCGCACCTTGGCCGCCTGCCACTGCACGGTGGCGGTGAGCAGGCCGTCGCGGTCGCCGAACCACTTGTAGAGCGTTTCCTTGGAGCACGAGGCGCGGCGGGCCACCGCCGTCATGGTCAGCCCGTCGCCATTTTCCACGAGCAGATCGAGCGCCGCCGTCAGCACAGCCTGCTGGCGGGGGGTAAAGCTCTCTTCGCTGACCTTGATGGTCACGGGCACCGGGTTCATCCTCATGCGACAGCCGAACGGGTTCGGCCTATTTCGTCGAGGCGTACCGTACGGTACGGTTGCAGGCAAGCGAAATGTTGCCGGCCTGCACTAGAGCAGCGGGGTGACCACCGGCGTGCCCGAGACGGGATCGGGATAGACCATGCATTTCAGGCCATAGACGCTGAGCAGCAGTTCGGGCGTCACCACCGCCTCCGGTCTGCCTTCGGCAACGATCCGCCCGTCCTGCATCACCACGAGCCGATCGCCATAGCGCGCCGCCTGGGCGATATCGTGCAGCACCACAATGCTGGTGCGCCCGGCATCGTGCAGCTGGCGCACCAGTTCCATGGTTTCGTTCTGGTGGCGGATATCGAGAAAGGTCGTCGGCTCGTCGAGCATGACATAGGGCGTGTCTTGCGCCAGGGCCATGGCGATGAAGGCGCGCTGTCGCTGCCCGCCAGACAGTTCGGCCACGGCCTGCTGCCGGAAGTCGTCAAGGCCCGTGGTGGCGATGGCCTGGTCGACGAGCTCGATATCCCTGGCCGAGCGCAGCCCCAGCAGCGACTGGTGCGGCGCCCGACCATAGCCGACCAGCTGCTCCACCGTGATCGAGGTCGGCACGATCGGGCTCTGCGGTAGATAGGCGATGGTGCGCGCCACCAGCTTGGCATTGCTGTCCAGCACGTTGAGATCATCGACATGGATCGAGCCGCTGCGTGGCTTGAGCAGGCGGCCAATGGTCTTCAGCAGGGTGGACTTGCCGCAGCCATTGGGCCCGATCAACACCGTCACCTCGCCGGTCCGGATGGTCAGGTCGATATTCTCGACGATGGCGCGCTGGCGGCCATAGCCGGCGGTGACCCCTGCCAGAACAATGCTCATGAGCCGGACTCCGTCTCGCTGGTCAGCATGATATAGACAAAGAACGGCGCCCCGATCAGCGCCGCCAGAATGCCGGCGGACACCTCGATGGGCGGCGCGATGGCACGGCCGATGCCGTCGGCCAGCACCACCAGCAGCATGCCCACCAGCGCTGCCACCGGCAGCATCAGCCGGTGCGAGCCGCCCACGAGGCGCCGGGCAATATGGGGCGCCATCAGCCCGATAAAGCCCATGACCCCGACCACCGCCACACTGACGCTGGCCAGCAGCGTCGCCACTACCAGCAGAAGGATGCGTTGACGCGGTACATTCAGGCCCAGGCCCGTCGCCGTTCCCTCGCCCAGGGCGATGAGGTCGAGCCGATAGGACAGTAGCAGCGCGAGCGCGCTCAGCCCGAGCAGCGGTGCCCAACTGATGCCGACATGGCCCCAGGTGCGCCCCCAGAGCGAGCCAGTCAGCCAGATCAGCGAAGCCGAGCTTTCGCTGTCGCTCGAGGTGATCAGCAGATAATCCACCCCCGCCTCAAAGACGAAGCCGACGGCCACCCCCACCAGCGCCAGGTGAATGGCCGAGAGCCGTCGGTAGTGGCCGACCAGGATGACAATGACTGCGGCGGCGAGCCCGCCGATACAGGCCGCCAGCGGCATGAAGGCCTGCGGCACGGCTGGAAAGAACAGCACCAGGGCCAGGGCGCACAGCGCCGCTCCGGCATTGATGCCGATGATGTTGGGACTGGCCAGCGGGTTGCGGATCACCGCCTGGATCACGGCGCCCGACAAGGCCAGGGCCCCACCGGCCAGCAGGGCGAGCAGCAGGCGCGGCAGCCGCGAGCGCATGATGATATAGGCCTGCTGCTCGCCATCGAGGTTGAACAGCGTGTTGATGATGACATCGACGGGAATCGCCACCGCGCCGACGCTGAGCCCCCACAACCCCGCCGTGATCACCAGCCCGGCCAGGAGCAGGATCAGCAGCAGGCCGCGTTGCCGCAGGCGACGGGGATGGACTGCCAGAGTGCTCATGCCATGCTCCGCGTGCGCAGCGTGGCATAGAGGAAATAGGGCGCCCCGATCAGCGCGCAGATGATGCCTAGAGGCGTTTCATAGGGAAATCGTACCAGCTTGGACACCACATCGGCGGCCAGCACCAGTCCGGCCCCACCCAGCGCCACCGCCGGCACCAATACGCGATGATCCGGGCCAAACCACAGCCGGCACAAATGCGGCATGACCAGGCCGACAAACATCACAGGCCCGGCGGCCGCCACGCTGGCCCCGGTCAGGATCGCCGCCAGCATGGCGCCGGCAAAGCGGCGGCGGCGCGGATCGACCCCCAGGCCCTGCGAGGCGCCGTCACCCAGCGCCAGGATATTGAAGCTGTGCGCCATCGCCATGCAGGCAATGATCCCCGCTGCCGCCCAGCCAAGCAGCGGCAGCGCCTGATCAAGCCGTGCGGCCGAGATATCGGCGGCAGTCCAGGTCATCATGGCGCGCGCCAGATTGTCTTCCAGCGTGAAGGTAAAGCGCACCAGGGCAAAACTGAACGCGCCGACGGTGACTCCGGCCAGCACCAGCCGCATCGAGTCCAGCCGCCCGCCCAGGCCGCCGGCAATGCCAAAGGTGACCATGCCGGCCAGGATGGCGCCCATGATCGCCATGACGTCCAGATTGACCAGCACCAGCCCCGGCAGCGCCAGCCCGACAGCGACGCCGAGCGCCGCGCCCTGGTTGATGCCGAGGACTGATTCCGAGGCCAGCGGATTGCGCGTCACCGCCTGCAAAGCCAGCCCGGCCAGGCCCAGATTGATGCCGATCAGCCCGGCAATCAATGTCCGCGGCAGCCGCAGGTCGACCACCGTCGAGCGGGCCAGGCTGCCATGGTCGGCCAGCAGCAGCTGCACGATATTGCCGAGGCCCACGTCGCTGCGCGGCCCGATGGCCAGCGACAGCAGTGCGCAAAGCAGCACCGCTATCGCCAGGAGCGTAAAGCGCAGAACGAGTGGCAAGCTACTGCTTCAGCTGCTTGACGATGTTGACCAGGTCGGCGGCACTCTTTTCTGAGGCCAGCACACCGCGCAGCCGCGACCATTCATGGGCGGTGATGTCGAACACGTGCCCCGACTTGACGGCATCGATGCTGTCATAGACCGGCTGGCCGACCCAGCTGTCGCTGAGGCCGGGCTCGACATATTTGCCGCGAATGATGATCTGCGGATTGATCTCGGACAGCTGCTCCAGCGAGGTCGCGACGATGGCTTCCTCATAGGTATGGCCATCGGGCGTCGGCATGTTGTTCTTGAAGCCGAACCAGGCCAGCAGCGAGCCGTTATAGCTTACCGGCGAGTGCAGGAAGAGGCCCTCGCCATTGTCGATCAGGAACTGCGCCGACCAGGCCGACACATCGCCGACCTCGGTCTTGAATGCTTCCATGGCGGCAGCGTGAGACGTCAGGCGCTCGGCCATTTCGGGGCCCTTGCCGATCGCGTCGGCAATGATCTGGGCCGCCGCCATGGCGGTCTCATAGGTGCCGGTGAGGCTGTCAAAGGAGATGGTCGGGGCGATCTCGCTGAGCGCCTCATAGATCGCTTCGTGCCGGCTGGTATCGGCAATGATGAGGTCGGGCTGCAGCGAGGCGATGACCTCAAGGCTGGGCGACTTGCGCGTGCCCACCGAAGTCCAGTCGTCGCCAATGATGGCGGTATAGGCCGGGATGATGGAATCGCGCTTGTCGTCATCGGCAATGCCGACCGGCGCCACGCCGATGGCGGCCAGGCTGTCGACGAAGCTGTATTCGAGCACGACGATGCGCTGCGGCGCATCCGGCACTGCCGTGGTGCCCAGGTCGTGGGTGATGTCGATGGCCTGCGCCGGCGCGGCGGCGAGCAGCATCGCGCCGAACAAGGCGGCGAAAAGCGGTTTGCTGAACATGATATACCCCAATCGGTGCTGCGACTGGCCGCAGCAAGGTCTGACCTAGCGAACCTAAACATGACTTGTCAACTCACCTTAAGGGCTTTGCGACGGCCGCCGCTGCCAGCGTAGGCCAGGCACCCCGCGCAAATCTGGTCCGGCCGTTCGGCCGCCATTGACGAACCATCCTATCATCGGTACTTGCCGATAAAGGCCCGAATGCGCACTTTGGGTCACCTGTAATCCGGCCCAACCCACAGAGCATTCCATGTCCGCACTCTTCTCGCCCGCGACCCTGCGCGGCCTTACTCTGCGCAACCGTACCGTGGTTGCCCCGATGTGCCAGTATTCGGCGCAGGACGGCTTCGCCAATGACTGGCATCTGGTCCATCTCGGGCGCTTTGCCATTGGCGGCTTTGGCCTGGTGATCCTGGAAGCCACCGGCGTCACCGCCGAGGGCCGCATTTCCTATGCCGATCTGGGCCTGTGGAAGGACGAGCAGATCGCCCCCCTCGCCCGCATCGTCGATTTCCTGCATGCCCAGGGTGCCGCTGCCGGCATCCAGCTGGCCCATGCCGGCCGCAAGGCCTCGACCCCTGTGAGCTGGAATGACACCGCCAGGATGAGCGAGGCCGAAAGGGCCGCCGTCGGCTATCAGCACTGGACGCCAGTCGCCCCCAGCGCCCTGGCCCACTCGCCCAGCGATGCCAACTTCCAGACCCCTACAGCCCTGGACGCCGCCGGCATCGCCCAGCTGACCGCCGATTTCGTCGCCGCCGCCAGGCGTGCCGACCAGGCCGGATTCGATACCGTGGAGATCCATGCCGCGCATGGCTATCTGCTCAACCAGTTTCTCTCGCCTTTGGCCAACAAGCGCACCGACCAGTATGGCGGCAGCCGCGAGAACCGCATGCGCCTCGTCCTCGAGATCACCGCAGCGGTGCGGGCCGTCTGGCCGGCGGAAAAGCCGCTGCTGGTGCGCCTCTCGGTCAGCGACTGGCACCCCGATGGCTGGCAGGTCGAGGATAGCGTCCTGCTGTCGCGCGAACTCAAGACCCTGGGCGTCGACGCCATCGACTGCTCGAGTGGCGGCTTTGACGGCGCAAAGATCAATGCCGTCTCCAATTACCAGGTGCCTTTTGCCAAGGCGGTGCGCGATGGCGCCGACATCGCAACCATGGCGGTCGGCCTGCTTGGCGACACGCAGGGTGCCGAGGCCATCCTGGCTAACGGCGAGGCCGATTTCATCGCCCTGGCACGCGGTGCGCTGGACGATCCCAACTGGGCCGTGCACGCCTATCACGAATTGGGCGGCGCCGATTACAAGCTCTGGCCCGTCCAGGCTGACCGCGTCGCCAGCCGCGACCGCTCGCTGGGCCTGCGGTCCTTCAGCGCGTCATAACGACTTTTTAGGCGATCAGGGATACCAGTCTTCCAACAGGAGACCCCTGATGGAGCAGCCCCGGGCCTTGATCGCCAAGTATGTGCAGGCTTTGCGCACGGCCGTATACAACGACGCGGCCATTTACCTGTTCGCAGCAGGTTACCTCATCCTGGGTTATCTCCACCTGTCCAGCGCCGGCTATCTCGTGCTGGGGGCGCTCAATGCCTATGTTGCAGCGTGGAGCATCAATTTTGGCTTGCTGGGCCCGTTCTTTGTTACCGCCATAGGCGTAATCCACATCATCCTTCGGCTCAACAGCCGACGGCATCTCGCCTTTCGGGCGATGTTCGCACCACGTCGTTTGGGCCGCTTTGTCGCCGGCACGCTCATGCTGTTGACGGCCGTGCTGCTGTTCACCGCTATGTTCTCGGCGGTCAAGACCAGCTTGCCGATCGGCAATGGCTTCGCCTTCGACATCATCCATGCCGATATCGACCGGTTTGTCCATTTTGGCGTCGATCCATACCGACTGCTCTATATCGTTGCCGGCGATCCTCTAGTGCTGCGCATCGTGGAATTCAACTACAATGTGCTGTGGTTCGTCATCTGCTACTTCACGCTCTACTGGGTAGTAACATCCCCGCGCACCGAGCGTATCCGCGTGCGATACGTGCTCACCTGGATGATCAGCTGGATCATCATCGGCAATGCGATGGCTGGTACCTGGTTATCCGCAGGGCCGGCCTACTACGGCCTGGTAACCGGGGACACGGCGCGCTTTGCCGACCAACTCGCCCTGCTCGCGACCTCGGCGGGACAGCCAAATTCTGCTCACAACATGCAAGCCTATCTCTGGCGTCTGCATGAAACGGGTAATGCCGGCATCGGTTCGGGGATCTCGGCTTTTCCCTCTATCCACGTCGCAGTGACCGTTATCAACGCCCTCTTCATCGGCGAGATATCGAGGCGCGCCGCCTCGCTCATGTGGGCCTATGTCGGCTTCATCATATGCAGTTCGGTCTATCTGGGCTGGCACTATGCCATTGACGGCTATGTCTCGGTCATCTGCGTTACAGCCATCTATTGGGCACTGCGCGCGGCCATGCCGAAACCGACGAAATGGCGTGTCAGTACCCCGATCGAACCGGCCATTTCGGTGTGATGCGAAAATCTTGAATACGCCAGAACCGCAACGCAATCTTGCCTTCTTGCGCGCCCAACCTTGCCGCACGCCGATGCAGTCACCACGTATCGGCGGCACACGGGGAACTTGCTGATGGATACCAAGGCCGCAATCATCGCGCTGCTCAGCGTCTGGGGTGTCGGCACCTGCGCCGCCCTGCCCGCCATGGGGCAGGATACCCGGAACGCCGAAGAAGACAGCGCCGACGAGACGACCGAGCGCGGCAATCCCCTGCTCAACAAGGTCTGGGTCCGCTCGGACGCCGATGCGGCCCTGCCCGGCCCGATGCAGATCTTTCTCGCCGATGGCACGCTGGTCAGCGACAGCTGCTGGGAAACCTACCGCCTGTCCAAATGGCAGCAGGTTTCGGACAGTGCCATCAGCTGGGACGAGGACGGCATGACCATAAATGCCGATATCGCGACCCTCACCGAAACCGAACTGGTGCTGAGCCTCAAGCTGGGCAGCGACGTGCTCGAACAGCGCTATGTCACGGCGTCCGTGCCCTATGTCTGCCCGGACATGGAGAAGTAGGCAGCTCGCCTACAGCACCACCTGCGTGCCGATTTCCACCACGCGACCGGTGGGAATGTGGAAATATTCCGTCGCGTCGCTGGCATTGCGCGCCAGGCGGGTAAAGAGCCGGTCCTGCCAGAAGCGCAGCGGACTGCCCGGCTTGCTGCCAGGCTTCAATGAGCGCCGCGACAGGAAGAACGAGGTGCTCATGATGTCGAACTTCCAGCCCAGCTTGCGGCCGAGCGCTAGCGCCTTGGGGATATTGGGCGTTTCCATATAGCCAAAGGTCACGACCACGCGACTGAACAGCTCGTTATAGGCGTCGATCGTCACCTTTTCGTCGTCCGCCACGCGCGGCGAGGCCGAAGTACGGACCGTCAGGATTACGTTCTGCTCATGCAGCACCTTGTAGTGCTTGAGGCTATGCAGCAGCGCCGTCGGTGCGCCTTCGATATCGCTGGTCAGAAATACTGCGGTGCCCGGCACCAGGGTCGGCCGTTTCTTGGCCAGGTTCTCCACCAGGAATTCCAGCGGCACTTCGTCTCGTCTCGTCTTTTCCGCGAGACGACGCCGGCCCGACATCCAGCTCCACATGATGAGGGCGACACCCGCGGCGACAACGGCCGGCACCCAGCCGCCCTGGAACAGCTTGGCCGCATTCGCGGCGAAGAACGCCCCGTCGATCATGGCAAATACCACGCCGAAGGCAATGACGGCGGCCGGATGCCATTTCCAGTTCCGCCACATCACCACCACCAGCAGTGAAAGCGTCACCACCATCACCCCCGAAACGGCAATGCCATAGGCGTTGGAAAGGGCCTCGGAACTGCCGAAACCCACCACCAGGATCAACACGCCGATCATCAGCATGGTGTTGATTTGCGGCATATAGACCTGGCCGCTCTGTGTCTCGGACGTGTGCAGCACCTGCATGCGGGGCAGCATGTTGAGCGCGATGGCCTGCTGGGTGAGGCTATAGGTGCCCGAAATCACCGCCTGGCTTGCAATGATGGTGGCCATGGTGGCGAGCCCGACAAAGGGCAGCAGCGCCCAATCGGGCTGCATTTCAAAGAACGGGCTTTCCACATTGTGCACGCCCACCTCGAGCACGAACGCGCCCTGCCCGAAATAGTTGAGCAGCAGGCAGGGGAACACCAGCCCGAACCAGGCCAGCACGATTGGCTTGCGCCCGAAATGGCCCAGATCGACATAGAGCGCCTCGGCGCCGGTGACCGCCAGGAAGATGGCGCCGATCACCACAAAGGCAATGCCGAAATGGGTAGCGAGAAACTGCAGCCCCAGCAGGGGGTTGATCGCCCACAGCACGGCCGGATAGTCGATGATGTGCACGAGGCCGGAAAAGCCCAGCACCAGGAACCAGATGGCCGTGATCGGCCCGAAGACGATGGACACCTTGGCCGTGCCGAAGCGCTGCACGAAGAACACCCCGACAATGATCACCAGGGTGATCGGCACCACCCAGCGCGCCATGCCCGGCTGCACCAGTTGCACGCCTTCGACGGCCGAGAGCACGGAGATGGCGGGGGTGATGATCGCATCGCCAAAGAACATGGCCGCGCCCACCACGCCCAGAATGGTGATCCAGGCCGGTGGATTGGTGAAGGTCTTGCGCGCCAGGGCCATCAGCGACAGCGTGCCGCCTTCGCCATTATTGTCGGCACGCGTGACGAAGAACACATATTTGACCGCCACGGTCAGGGTCAGGGCCCAGACGATCAGCGACAGCAGGCCGAGAATCTCGATGCTGCTTGCCGCGGCGCCGGGCCGAACCGACATGGCCTGGCGGAAGGCATAGATCGGACTGGTACCGATATCGCCATAGACCACGCCGATCGCGCCCATGACCAGCAAGGGGAAATCTTTGGCGGAACGGGAATGGCTGTGGTCGCTCGCATCGATGCCGGCGCTGCCGCCGGTCGCATTCGTCTGCGTCATGAACCCTGTGCTCTCTTGGTCAAAGGCCGCGCGGCTATACACCCGACCACAGTCTCACACAACACCTTGCGTCAACAATGGTTCAAACCAACAAGGGCCACCCCTTGCGGAGCGACCCTTGCTGGTAAACGAGACTTTGGAGGTCTTCGTAAGTCTATTCGGCGGCAACCGCGGCTGCAGCCTCTTCCTGGCGGGCGGTCTTGAGGGCAGCGCCCCACCAGATCAGCTGGTCCAGCATGTCCTTGGCCGAATTGCCGATCGAGCCTTCGATCTCGGCAATTGTCTTGGTGCCGCCAAAGGCGGGGTGCACGGCAGCAAAATCGGCGCCGCCGATATGCACGGCCGAACGGGTCGAGGCCATCTGCAGCTCGACGCCGATGTTGCGCAGGTGTTCGACGGCGCGGGCGCCACCGACAGTGCCGTAACCGACGGCGCCGAACGCCTTCTTGTTCCAGTTCACATAGGCCTGGTCGAGCGCGTTCTTGAGGGCGCCGGTGATCGAGCGGTTATACTCGGCGGTCACAAAGATATAGCCATCGAATTCGCTGATCTTGTTCTGCCACTTGACCGCGTTTGCATTGGCCGAAGGCATCCAGGCATTGGAGGCCATTTCGTCAAAGAACGGCAGGTCGAAGTCGCGCAGGTCGAGGATTTCGGCGTCGATTTCGGGACGTTCATTGGCCTTGGCCAGGATCCACTGCGCTGGCAGATCGCCAAAGCGGGTCGGGCGGGTCGAGGAGATGATAACGGCGATCTTGAGAGCAGACATGGAAGCCTCCTTGGTAACAAATCGTAACTGAGGCGATATATGTGCCTATAACGACGACTCACAAGGAGGCACGTTGCTGTCCCCCGAGAACAGCAGCCTGCCTAGGGCACACTGGTGTAAGTATACAGAAACACTGGCATTTTTGCCGCCGAGACGTCCTTGGCGCGCCTTGCATGCGCCAGCATCGCCTTTGCGGCGACGCACTGTTCGATGCTTGCGCTACAATCGCGCCGGCCCCTGGGGATGCGCCGATGGACCCGGTGCTAGCTGCCCAGCAGCGCCCGATAGGCCCGTACCGCCGCCGGAAAGCCCATCAGCAGCGCATCGGCAATGAGCCCGTGGCCGATTGAGACTTCCTCGACGCCCGGCACTGCCGCCTGGAATGCCGCCAGATTGGCCAGTGTCAGATCATGGCCCGCATTGACCCCCAGGCCCACGGCATGGGCGGCCCGCGCCGTCTCGGCCAGCGCTGCCAGCTCGTATTCAGCCTTGTCCGGGTCAGCATAACAGGCGCCGTAGGGGCCGGTGAACAACTCGATCCGGTCCGCCCCGGTCGCCTTGGCCGCCGTCGTCCCGATAACGCCCGCATCCGAATCGCAAAACAGCGATATCCGTCGCCCGGGCGCCTTGAGCGCCTGCACCATCGAGGTCAGATGCGTGCCCATGGCGTGGAAATCCCAGCCATGGTCCGAGGTCGCCTGCTCGGGGCTGTCGGGCACCAGCGTCACCTGCTGCGGATTGACCTGGACAATCAGATCGATGAATTCGGGGGTCGGATAGCCCTCGATGTTGAATTCGGCCGCGGGATAGTCCGCGCGCAGCATGGCGGCCAGGTCGAATACATCCGACCGCCTGATGTGACGTTCATCCGGCCGCGGATGCACGGTAATGCCGCTGGCCCCGGCATCGAGCACGACGCGGGCCATGCCCACCACGCTCGGCCAGGGCAGGTCGCGGCGATTGCGCAGTTGCGCGACGGCATTGAGATTGACGGACAACAGGGTCATGGGCGCACTCGGTCTGAACTCGCCCCAACCCTATACCATTGGCAGCGCTGCGCCCAACCGGCTTTTGTGATGGGATCCATCAGCCAAGCCAATGCTGCGCCAGCGGGATTAGCCGCCGACGCCGCATTGGTCGGATTTGGGCCTACATGCCCTGCGGGCCGCGCGAAATGGCGGCCAGACCGGTGCGGACGACTTCCACCAGGCCGAGTGGCTGCATCAGGGCGATGAAGCTGTCGATCTTGGCCGGCTTGCCGGTGACTTCAAAGACAAAGCTTTCGACCGAGGCATCGACAATCTGCGCCCGGAAGGCATCGGCCAGCCGCAGAGTCTCGGCGCGATGATCGCCCGAACCGGCCACCTTGATGAGCGCCAGTTCGCGCTCCAGCGAGGCGCCTTCGGCAGTCAGGTCATGCACCTTGTGCACTGGCACGAGGCGTTCGAGCTGCAGCTTGATCTGCACCAGAACCTTGGGCGTGGCGATGACAACAACGGTGATGCGACTAAGTCGGCGGCCGTGTTCGGTCTCGCTGACAGTCAGGCTTTCGATATTGTAGCCACGGGCCGAGAACAGGCCGACGACCCGGGCCAGGATGCCCGGCTCGTTGTCGACCAGGACCGAAAGCGTGTGGCGCTCCTGCTCCTGGGTCTCATTGGTGAGAAAATAGGCCGATCCGGTCGGCTGCAGATGTGCGTTCATGGTGTTGTCCTCCACAGCGCTCTAGACGAGCTGCCGTCCCTTCTCGTCGATGATGGAGCCGATATTGGCCGTATCGGGCAGGATGATCTCGTTATGCGGCTTGCCCGAGGGGATCATGGGCAGGCAGTTCTCGTCCTTTTCCACGATCACGTCGAACAGCACCGGGCCGTCATAGTCGAACATCTCTTCGATCGCCGCGTCGAGCTCGGCCGGGTTGGAGCAGCGAATGCCCTTGCCGCCATAGGCCTCGGCCAGCTTGACGAAATCGGGTAGCGATTCCGAATAGGAATGGGCGTAGCGGCTGCCATGCAGCAGGTCCTGCCACTGCCGCACCATGCCCATGCGCTCATTGTTGAGGATGAAGATCTTGATCGGCAGACGATACTGCACGGCGGTCGACATCTCCTGCATGGTCATCTGCACGCTGGCTTCGCCGGCAATGTCGATCACCAGCGCATCGGGGTGGGCCACCTGCACGCCGACCGCAGCCGGCAGGCCATAGCCCATGGTCCCCAGGCCCCCCGAGGTCATCCAGCGATTGGGCTGGTCGAAGTGGAAATGCTGGGCCGCCCACATCTGGTGCTGGCCCACCTCGGTGGTAATATAGACTTCCTTGCCCTGCTTCTGGCTGGCCGCGTAGAGCCGCTCGATGGCATATTGCGGCTTGATCACCGTGTCGGAATTCTTGTAGCCGAGCGAATCCACGGCCCGCCAGGTCTCGATCTGCTTCCACCAGGGCGCCAGCGCCTCGGTGCGGCTCTGGTTGGTCTTGCTGCGCCAGACGCGCACCATTTCGGCCAGCACCCGCTCGCAGTCGCCGATGATCGGCACGTCGACCCGCACCACCTTGTTGATGGAAGAGGGATCGATATCGACATGGATCTTGCGGCTGCCCGGCGAGAAGGCGTCGATGCGGCCGGTAATGCGGTCGTCAAAGCGCGCGCCGATATTGATCATGACGTCGCAGTCATGCATGGCCAGGTTTGCCTCGTAGGTGCCGTGCATGCCCAGCATGCCCATCCATTGCGGATTGGAGGCCGGGAAAGCCCCCAGGCCCATCAGCGTCGAGGTCACGGGAAAGCCGGTCAGCTCGGCCAGTTCGCGCAGATGCTTGGATGCTTCGGGACCGGCATTGATCACGCCGCCGCCGGTATAAAAGATCGGCCGCTCGGCCTTGAGCATCAGCTCGACTGCTGCTTCGATGGCGGCAGCGTCGCCATCCACCTGCGGGCGATAGCTCTGATGGCGCAGCGTTTCGAGATCAGGCTTGTAATAGTCGCCAACCGCGAACTGCACATCCTTGGGGATGTCGATCACCACCGGACCGGGCCGGCCGGTGGTGGCGATCAGAAACGCCTCGTGCATGATGCGCGGCAGGTCTTCGATGCGCTTGACCAGGTAATTATACTTGGTGCAGCTGCGGGTAATGCCGACCGTGTCACATTCCTGGAAGGCATCGGTGCCGATCAGCGTGGTGGGCACCTGGGCGGTGATGCAGACCATGGGGATGGAATCCATCAGCGCATCGGTCAGCCCGGTCACCGCATTGGTGGCCCCCGGCCCCGACGTCACCAGCACGACGCCCGGCTTGCCGGTCGAGCGGGCATAGCCCTCGGCCATATGCGTGGCGCCCTGCTCGTGCCGCACCAGGATGTGCTGCAGCGCCTCCTGCTGGAACATGGCGTCATAGATCGGCAGGGCAGCGCCGCCCGGATAACCGAAAATATGCTCGACCCCCTGATCGGTCAGCGCCTGGATAACCATTTCAGCGCCGGTCATTCTTTCGGTCATTGTTCTGTCCTTCCCTAAATCCAAATTGGGAGCCCAATCTCGTAGCGGCGAAAACCGGGCAATAAAAAAGGCCCCGTTCGGGACCTGTTTTCGGCGCACCAGCTATCGCGCGGGATGTTATCCCACGGTGCCGATGCGCCTGCCTACTACGAGAATGAGTGCCCGCACGGGACCTCTCCTGCAAAAAATTCTGGCCGCATTGATAAGAGCAAGTGCGCAATGAAGTCAAGGCCGCACGGCGGGGTGGCAGGAGCGGCATTTGCCCGCCGCCAGCTCTCCCGCCTCGCCACCGGCAAACAACTGGGGTCGCCAGCCATAAAGGGGTGGCCATTTGCGCTGGCAATGCTATTGCCGCGGCACGCTTCATGTGACGGATAGATGACAATGGCCAAGCCCGCGCTGGACAAGGACCTCAAACGGGTCACCGGCCTGCAGACCGCCACCCATGACCTGGCCCGTTCGCTTGCCGCTCCCGGCATTGCGCTGGTCTTCCTGCTCGCCGCCGCGGTCTGGGCAAGTTTTCTCGTCACCGGCGGCCCGCACAGCTATCTGGTCGTCATTGCCGCCGCGATCGCCGGGTACATGGCGCTCAATGTCGGCGCCAATGACGTGGCCAACAATATGGGCCCGGCCGTGGGCTCCAAGGCGCTGACCATGGCCGGCGCCCTGCTGATTGCCGCCATCTTTGAAGCCGCCGGCGCCCTGCTGGCTGGCGGCGATGTGGTCAATACCGTGGCCCGCGACCTGCTGGTGGGCCAGCAGTTGGACACGGATACCTTCGTGCTGGTGATGATGGCCGCCCTGCTGGCCTCCGCCCTATGGGTCAACCTGGCCACCATTATCGGCGCCCCCGTCTCGACGACCCATGCCGTGGTCGGCGGCGTGGTCGGTGCCGGCATCGCCGCGGCCGGCTTTGGCTCGGTCGCCTGGCCGGTCATCGGCACCATCACCGTCAGTTGGGTGATCTCACCAGTGCTGGGCGGTGTCTTCGCTGCCCTTCTGCTCTCGGTGGTCCGCTCCACCATCACCACCCGGATCGACAAGATCTCGGCAGCCCGCGTCTGGGTGCCGGTCATGGTAGCGCTGATGACCGGCATTTTTGCCATGTACCTGGCCACCAAGGGTCTCAAGCGTGTCTGGACACCCGGTCTCGGCACCGTTCTGGCCCTTGGGGTCGGCTTTGCCGCGCTGGGCTGGATTGTTGCCATGCCGATGGTCCGGCGCCAGTCGCTGCGCATCGAGAACCGCAAGAAGCACATCGCCAAGCTGTTCCGCCTGCCGCTGATCGTGGCGGCCGCCCTGCTCTCGTTTGCCCATGGCGCCAATGACGTTGCCAATGCGATCGGTCCCTTTGCCGCCATCGTCAACGCCGTCCAGACCGGCGGCGTGCAATCAGCCAATCTGGCCCTGCCGCTCTGGGTCCTGTGCATCGGTGGTGTGGGTATCGCCCTAGGCCTGGCCCTGTTCGGCCCGCGCCTGATCCGCACCGTCGGCGAGCAGATCACCAAGCTCAACGAGATCCGCGCCTATTGCGTGGCGCTGTCAGCCGCCGCAACTGTGCTGGCTGCCTCGGCGCTGGGCCTGCCGGTCTCTTCCACCCATATTGCAGTGGGTGCCATTTTCGGGGTCGGCTTCCTGCGCGAATATATTGCCCAGCGCGACATGAAGGGCAATTCGGTACCGGTCGATGCCCGCTTCGTCGATCCGGCCATGCTCAATGCCACGCCCGAACAGGCCCTGTCCAAGGACCGGCAACAGGCCCGCCGGCGCCTGGTTCGCCGCCGCCATGTGCTGGGCATCGCCGCCGCCTGGGTCATCACGGTGCCGGCCTCGGCCTTGCTGGCCGCCCTGGTCTTCCTGGTGCTCAACCAGCTGGTTGGCTGACCTCAGCCAAACCGCCGGGCCAGGGCCACGGCAATCCTGCCCAGCGCCGGGTCGACCAGCAGGCGCTGCGCCTCAGATACCACGGCCCAGTGGCGCAGGCGCTGGCCCTGTTCCTTCCATTCCGTAAGCTGCGTCTCCACCAGCAGGGGATAAATGTCGACATCCACCAGTGCCGATCCGTCGCTGTCCGATCCGGTGCGATAGCTGCCGATCGGCACATCCTCGACCGCGCCGACCACGCCAGCCTCCTCCAGCGCCTCCAGCGCCGCGCTCTCGCTGGCCGACATATCCGGCTCGATGGCGCCCTTGGGAAAGATCCAGCGGCCACTGCGGCGCGAGGTGATCAGCAGCACGCTCAACCGCCCGTCCACCAGTGCATAGGGCAAGGCACCCACCTGCCGGCATTCCGCCGGGATATCGACCCGCGGACTCCAGTTGCGCAGAAAATTCTTGACCATGAGACCCTTGTAACGCTTGGGCTGCGGCTCCCGAAGGGCTGGCAGCGTCCGGCAATGCTGCGGGATTCGCGGTATCACCGCCAACAAAATCGGCCCGGGCAACAAAAAAGGGCCCCGTGGGGGCCCTTCGCAACATTCACGCGGCCAGCTTAGCTGAGCAGGGTCAGGTTGGTTGCCGATTCCTTGCCGTCGCGGCCGGTTTCGAGCTCATAGGTCACCTTGTCGCCTTCATACAGGCCCTGCAGGCCGGAACGCTGGACAGCCGAAATGTGGACGAAAGCGTCCTTGCCGCCATCTTCTGGCGAGATGAAGCCGAAGCCTTTGGTGGTATTGAAGAATTTGACGGTACCGGTGGTAGCCATGGAACTTAGTCCTCACAAGTGGTCGCCGCTGGGGCGGCTAAGGGTTGAAAACGGACCGAAAATCCGGGTCCGGCCTAACGATTCACAGATCAGGAGATAGCCAAGTTCCCGGCCTTGGCCGGTCGATCAGATAGCGCGAGACAGTGTCGTAGAAGCAAAATATGGCGGCTATTGCTGACAATTTCAAGGCGTTTCACCTGACAACAATAACGCCCGGCCCGGGATTGAATCCGAGCCGGGCATTCAGCGCCTGGAAGGCGCCTGCAGCATGGGGCGATGCTGCAATTCTGGACTTAGCCCTGTGGGCAGATGTCGTAGTACTGGCTGCCATCACGACGCTGGTAGACGCACTGGTTGCTGTAGCCCTCGCGCTTGCCGACCATGCTGCCGGCAGCAGCGCCGACAACGGCACCGGCACCGGCACCAATAACGGTACCAACTGCGCTACCGCCAGAAAGGGCCGCGCCGGCCAGACCGCCGCCAACGGCGCCAACGGTAGCGCCCTGCTGGGTGGTGGTGCAGGCAGCGAGCGACAGGCAGGTAGCGGCAATAATCAGAATTTTGTGCATGGAAGCCTCCGAGGAAATCTCAACCCAATAACGACCCTGTCATTGATTGGTTCCACCATCCTTCAATCATTTTGCAGTGCGCCGATAGTGCCCGCCAGACAGATGGCGACCCACGCCAGGATCATCCCCCCGCCCCCCAGCGGCGCTGCGCCGGGAAACAGGCCGTGGCCAAGCCACTCGCGTACGCCCAGATCGGCGACAAAGATCGCCGTGCCCCCGGCCAGCAGCATTCCCGCCAGCCGCAGCAGCCTGCCCCGCCCGGCAAGCGACAGGGCCAGCAGCGCCGGCCCATGCGCCAGGCAGATCGCCGCGATCGCCGCCAGATTACGGGACTCCCCACCATGCGATGCCGTCGCCGCCGCCGCCACTCCGCAGCCGCCCGCCAGTCCGGCGGCAATCAGCATCAGGCGCGCGCTTACGTCCGTTCTCGATGTCATCGGCTTCTCCCCCGCGCCCGCCACCTGCGCCCTTCCGCCAAACGCGGGATTCAGCTAGAGCATGATCTGCGAGTAGGACATTTTTTCATGAGTGAGCAAGTCACGGTTGCGTCCGGCGCGACCGCCCCTGACGTTTCGCCGTCATCGAGCTGGGCCGCCGAATTGCGGGCCACCTTCACCCTGGCATGGCCCCTGGTCATCGCCCAGCTGGCGCAGAACGCCCTGACGGCGACCGATGTCATCATGACGGGCTGGCTCGGGCCGAACTTTCTGGCTGCCGGCGCGCTGGCCACGGCTTTCCTGATGCCGTTCCTGTTGCTGGGCTTCGGCATTGTCGGCGCCGTGGCGCCGCTGGTGGCCCAGGCGCGCGGCGCGCGCGACATCAAGGCCGTCCGTCGCGTGGTGCGTCAGGGCATGTGGGCCGGCATTGCCATCGCCGCTATCCTGGTGCCGTTGCTGCTGCAGATCCGGCCGATTTTCATCGCCTTGGGCCAGGACCCCGATGCCACCATCATGGCCGAGCAATATACCCAGATCGCGGTCTGGATGCTGTTTCCCGCGCTGGCCATGATCGCCCTGCGCTCGCTGCTATCGGCCTTTGATGCCACCCGCATGATCCTGTGGATCACCCTGGGCGGCGTGGTGTTCAACGCGGCTCTCAACTATGTGCTGATCTTTGGTCACTTCGGCTTTCCGCGGCTTGAACTGCGCGGTTCGGCCCTGGCCACCGTGCTGACCAATATCGTCATGTTCGCGCTGATGCTGGCCTATGTGCTGCGCCACCGCCGCTTCAAGCGCTTCCACATCATGATCCGGTTCTGGAAGCCGGACTGGCCGCGCTTCCGCGAAATCTTCCGCATCGGCACGCCGATCGGCCTGACCGTGCTGGCTGAAGTCGGCCTGTTCACTGCGGCCGCATTGCTGATGGGCCTGCTGGGCACCGACGAAGTCGCCGCCCATGCCGTGGCCCTGCAATGCGCCTCCATGGCCTTCATGGTGCCGCTGGGCCTGGGCATTGCCGCCACAGTACGGGTCGGCACCGCCTATGGTCGCAGCGATCCCGAAGGCGTCCGCAAGGCAGGCTGGACCGCCTTTGTCCTGGGCACCGGCTTCATGACCGTCAGCTGCATCCTGTTCCTGACCATGGGACCGGTCATCGTCTCCTGGTTCCTCGATCCGCGCTCGCCGGACAATACCAATGCGCTGGGTCTGGCCGTCACCTTCCTGGCGGTGGCCGGCCTGTTCCAGATCGTCGACGGCGCCCAAGTCGTGGCCGCCCATTCCCTGCGCGGCCTCAGCGACACCAAGATCCCCATGCTGGTGGCGCTGGTCGGCTATTGGTGCATCGGCCTGCCCATCGCCTATGTGCTCGGCTTCGTGCTGCAGTGGCGCGGTGTCGGCATCTGGCTCGGCCTCGCCGCCGGGCTGGGCATTGTAGCGGTGGTTCTGGTGGCCCGCTTCGCCATGCGCGAACGGCTCGGGCTGATGCGCGCCCGCGTCTAGGCCAGCCCGCGCCGCGGCCAGTTGCCAAAACGGTTGCGGAACCACGTGCGCTGCCGCTTGGCATATTGATGCGTGGCGATGGTGGCCAGCGTGATGGCCTCGTCCTGCCCGATGACACCGTCGAGCCAGTCGCCGATCTCGCGCACCCCGATCGCCTTGGTCACCGGCAGGGAGGGGTCGAGCGCCAGCGCCCGCAGGGCCTGCACCTCCTCGATCGCGCCGCCGGCAAACATCGCGGCAAAGCGCAGCGCGATACGCTGGCGCAGCACATCGCGCTCAGGGTCAAGCACCATCCTTTCGATGTCAAACCCCTCCAGTGCCCCGGCCTGCTTGTCGTCCTGAAAGCTCGACAGCAGCCGTCCCGTAGCCCGCTTGACCGCCAGGGCCCGCACCAGCCGCTGTGGATCGGCTACCTTGAGCCGTTCCGCCGCCAGCGGGTCTTCCCGCTGCAGCAAGGCCAGCCGCTGGGCGGCGTCGAGCGCTTGAATCTCCAGTTGAACTTGAGCGGCAATCTCGCCCGGCACCTCGGGGATATCGGCGAATCCGTGCAGCAAGGCATCGAAGTAAAGCCCTGTGCCGCCAACAAAAATCAGCGGCGCATCGCCGGTCTCGGCGATGACGTCATCCACTGCAGCCAGCCATTGCCCGGTGGAAAACCGGCTTGCCGCCGAGACCGTGCCGTAGAGGCGATGGTCGGCCTGCGCCACCTCATCGGGGCCAGGCCGCGCCGTCACTACCCGCAAGGTGTCATAGACCTGCATGGAATCGGCATTGACGATCACACCGCCCTGCCCCTGGGCCATGGCGAGCGCCAGCGCCGACTTGCCGCTGGCAGTCGGACCCGCTATCAGGACGGCACGCCGGCGGCCTGTCACCCGTATCCTCCCTGAGTATTGCCCATGCCAGTCCTCTGCCTCATCGCCAATCCCATCGATTCCGAGCTCGACCCCGACCTGGCCGCCGCAGTGGTGCAGCAAACCGGCGGCGAACTCAACTGGCTCGACCACTCAATTGCCTGCGAGATCATCGATCCGGTCGCGCCCGACGCGCTGAGCCTGGCCCGCGCCGTCATTGGCACCCGCAAGGTCGACGCCGCTGTGGTGCCCAGCGAGGGCCGTCGCAAGCCGATCCTGATCGCCGACATGGATTCCACCATGATCAACGAGGAGTGCATCGACGAACTCGCTGACGCCCTCGGCATAAAGGACCAGGTCGCCGACATCACCGACCGGGCGATGCGCGGCGAACTCGATTTCGCCGCCGCCCTCGATACCCGTGTCGCCCTGCTCAAGGGGCTGGAGCGCCGGGTCATCGAGGAAGTCCGCCGCGAGCGAATTACCCTGGCGCCCGGCGGGCGCGCCCTGATCCAGACCATGAAGGCCTATGGCGCCTATACCGCGCTGGTTTCGGGCGGCTTCACCTATTTCGCCGACTTCTTCGCCAAGCGCATCGGCTTTGACGAGGCCGTTGCCAATGTGCTCGAATTCGACGGCGACCGGCTGACCGGCACGGTGACCAAGCCCATCGTCGACAAGACCACCAAGCGCGAGCGCCTGATCGCCCTGGCCGCCGAGCGCAATGTACCGCTCCAGCGCACCATGGCGGTGGGCGACGGCGCCAATGACCTGGACATGATCGCCATTGCCGGCTTCGGCGTGGCGCTGCACGCCAAGCCGACCGTGGCGGCCCAGGCCGGCATCCGCATCGATCACGCCGACCTCACCGCCCTGCTCTACCTGCAAGGCTATGCCGACGAGGATATCGTCCGCTAGCCTCAGCGGAGCGCGGCCAGGCATCAGCCAGCAAAAAGCCGGCGCAGGTGACTGCGCCGGCTTTTCAATGTCTGCAGCGGCGACCTGCCTACTGCGCCGGGGTTTCGGCTGGCGCTTCGGTCGGCGTCGGCACTTCCGTACCGACGGTCGGTGTCAGTTCCGAGCCATCTTCCAGCGTCATGCTGGGCGAGGTGGTCTCTTCAATGCCCAGCCCGTCCAGGGCCGGTTCATTGCTGACCGGTGCCGTCATCGGCGCAGCAGTCGGCCGGATCGGTGCGGCCGGATTGGCCGTCGCCGCCGGCAGTTCCCCATTGGAGCCGAAATAGTTGAAGAAGGCGCTGTCAGGCGACAGCACCATCGTCGTGCCGGTACCCGGCAGCGCCGTGATGTAAGCCTGCATCGACCGGTAGAACTCGAAGAATTCCGGGTTCTGCCCATAGGCGGCAGCAAACAGGCGGTTTCGCTCGGCATCGCCCGTACCACGGATGATTTCCGCGTCACGGGTCGCCGCAGCGACGATCTCGACCGACTGACGATCGGCGATAGCGCGCAGCGACTGGGCCTGTTCCTGACCACGAGCGCGCAGCAGGGCGGCTTCGGCCAGACGTTCCGCCCGCATCCGCTCGAAGGTGGTTGCCGACACGTCGGCATCCAGATCGGTGCGCAGGATCCGCACATCGACGACGTCGATACCCAGATTGGCCAGATCCGGACGGATCAGGTCACGCACTTCCTGCATCATCTGCGCGCGCTGCTCGGACAGGGCGGCATTGAATTCGCGCAGGCCGTAGACTTCACGCAGGGCCGAGTCGAGGCTGGCCCCGATGCGGTCTTCCGCCACCGACAGCTGGCCGGTAGCCCGTTCGCGGAACAGCCGCGGATCGGAAATACGGTAGGTCAGGAAAGCATCGACCTGGTAAAAGGCATTGCCCGATACCTGCACGCGCATATTGGCGATGTCATAGCGCAGCAGCCGATCTTCGATGATCTGCACGCTGTCCACGATATCGGTTGGGATCTTGAAATAGATGCCCGGTTCGGTGCGCACATCGGTGATCTGGCCGAAGCGCATGACGATGGCCTGATCGCGTTCGTCCACGACATAGAGCGAGGAAAACACGACATAAAGCACGGCCAGAATGGCAACGCCGAGGATGATGAGACGGTTTTGCATGGTCTAGTTCCCCGTCGTCGTCGTCGGAGTGGAGGTAGCGCGCGAGCGCAATTCGGGCAGCGGCAGATAGGGCACGACCCCACTGCCGTCGACGCCATTCTCGATCAGCACCTTTTCCGAACCGCCGAGCACCTGCTCCATGGTTTCGAGATAGAGCCGCTTGCGCGTCACTTCGGGCGCATTGACATATTCGGCATAGACGGCGTTGAAGCGCTCGGATTCACCGGTTGCTTCCTGCACCACGCGGTTGGTGTAGGCTGCTGCATCTTCACGCAGTGCCGCCGCACGACCGCGGGCATCACCCAGCAGCGTATTGGCGTAGGAGCGGGCTTCTTCCTGCAGGCGCGTCTCGTCTTGGCGCGCACGCTGGACTTCGTTGAACGCGTCGATCACTTCGGCCGGTGGTCCGGCATTTTCGATCAGCACCTGAGTGACGTTCACACCCAGGCCATAGCTCTGCAGGATGGTTTGGGTGATCGACAGCACTTCGGCCGAAACACCACTACGGTCATCGCTGTAGATGTCCTGTGCTGGCCGGCGACCGACCACTTCACGCATCGCGCTTTCGGCAGCGAAGCGCACCATGGATTCCTGGTCGCGCACATTGAACAGGTAGTCGACCGGATTATCGATGGCCCAGAACACCGAGAACTGGACGCTGACGATGTTCTGGTCGCCCGAGAGCATCAGGCCCTCACTGGAACCGGCCGTCGTCGTGCGTGCAGTGCCAGGCGCCGTGGAGGCGCCGATCTGGGTCTGGTTGACGGTGGTGACAACCCGCTCGACCGTTTCAACCGGCCAGAACAGGAAATGCAGGCCTGGCATGGACAGTTCGGGCTTGGGCGCGCCGAAGCGCAGCTCGACGCCGACTTCCTGCGGATCCACGGTATAGACCGAGTTCAGGCCCCAGAACGCCACAAGAGCCAGCGCCCCGCCGATCAGCGCCCAGCGCCCGCCGGGCAAACCACCGCGAAACTGGTCGCGGCCGCGATTGAGAATGTCTTCGAGATTGGGCGTGTTGCCGCCGCCGGGCCGCCTTGGACCACCGCCGCCACCACCGGGTGCCTGTCCCCAGGGACCGCCATTGTTGCGGCCACCCCCGCCTCCATTATTCTCCCACGGCATCGCATCCCTTTCGGATTATCGTCACTTCATTATGGCCTTATATAGGCAAGCGACCCGCACGATCAATGCGCCGCGGCAATCCGACGCTCATACACATTGACGCGGTAGGCCGCTTCATCTCGCGGATCGGGGTTGGTTTCGGGTGCATCGATCACCCTCCAGACCGCCGGGTCGATCTCCGGAAACCGCACGTCCCCGGCAGGAGCAAGGGCAATGTGGGACACATAGAGCCGGTCGGCACGGTCCATCATCTGGGCGTAGACCTCCCCGCCACCGATGATCACGATCTCGTCTATACTGTCCCTTTCAGCGATAACGCGCGCCATGGCGAGGGCTGCCTCGAGGCTGGGGACCACCACTACGCCCTCGGGCTGGTAGCCCTGCTGCCGGGTCACCACGATATTGCTGCGCCCAGGCAGGGGCCTGCCCACGGTCTCATACTGCTTGCGGCCCATGATGATGGGCTTGCCCATCGTGGTGCGCTTGAAGAACGCCATGTCCGAGGGAATGCGCCAGGGAATGGTCTGGTCGCTCCCAATGACGCCGTTCTCGGCCACGCCCACGATCATGGCGATCCTGACTGTCATGCTGCCCCCAGTGCCAGCAGGTCCGCGCCATCGACGCGCACCTTGGTCCATTCGTCCTGCATCACCCCGCCCTGCGCCTTGTAGAAGGCGATGGACGGCGCGTTCCAGTCGAGCACCCACCACTCGAACCGTCCTAGCCCCTCACGCACGCAGCGCTGCGCCAGATGGGCCAGCAGCGCCTTGCCGATACCGTTGCCGCGCAGGGCTGGATCGACATAGAGATCTTCCAGCCACAGGCCGTGCCGGCCCTGAAAGGTCGAATAGGTATAGAACCACAGCGCAAAACCTACCGGCCTCCCGTCCCATTCGGCGATCTCGCAGAATACCTTGGGATCCGGCCCGAACAGGTCGCGCATAATGTCGGCCTCCGTGGCCACCGCCTCGTGGCTGAGCTTTTCATAATCTGCCAGCGCCGCGATAAAGGCGATGATCTGGGCCGCGTCACCCGCTTGCGCGGGGCGTATGGTCAAGCTCATTACGGGTCCGTCCGGCGCTGTAGAATGAGGATGTCGAGTTCCTTGTCGGGCCAGAAGTTCTCCTCGACCATCTCGAAGGTGGTCGGACCGATCTTCTTGACGTTCTGGCCACAGAACGACACCAGATTGGCCGGATCGCCCTTGTCGACCACGAGGCGGAACCGCTCGATGCCATTGCCGGCCCAGTTGCTGCCGGTAGTCAGGATGTAGGATAGCCAGGTCTCGGTATAGGGCGTGGTCCACAGCTCGTCCGGATTGGTCAGCGTGGCGCGCACCGCCTTGATGAACCCGGCATCGGTGCAGTATTTCTTGGCATAGTCCGCTGCCGGATCCCCATAGGCATCGGCCGGGTAGAGGAAACTCACCCCCGCCGTGCCGCCCTGACTGGGCTTGTAGCTATGCTCAACGGTGACGGTCTGGCCGGCCGGAAACACCGCCTCCCAAGTATAGGTCGCCCGATAGGTCCAGGTCGGAAAATAGTGTTTCTCCATGCCCTGGCCCACGTCATATTCATCCGGCGCCACCATGCCCAGATGCAGCAGCTCGGCGAGCGATTCGGGCGGCAGGGCTTCGGTGGCCAGCTGCGCCCGTTCGCTGATCGGCACCATGGGCAGGCCCAGTTTCCGCACCATGTCGCTGCGATCCACCCCGTGGGCAAAGGCGTATTCGTGCAGCGTCGCCGCGACAGGCTCGCCCTCGAAGCGGGTCTCGAATTCGAACAGATTGTCGTCTGGCCCGGTCGGATAGCCGACCGGCGAATAGAAATCCGGCGCGATATCGGGCATCGGGAAGGCCACCAGCACGGTCTGGTCCGTCGCCCCGTCATTGCGGAACTCATAGGTCACGCGGATCTGCTCGGCCGAGATGAAGAGGTCCTCGCTCTGCATGACGATATCCGCATTGGTCACGAATTCCAGGCCACCCGTCGTCAGCACCGCCGAGGTGTCATTGGCCAGCGCGGGCAGGCCCGTCCCAACCAGCATCGTCACAGCCCAGAGCAATTTCATGGCAGGTCCCCCGACGCCAGCATCACAGTCACTTCAGTAAAACGGCATTGCACCGCAATGGAGCGCGCCAAGCCTATCTAGCCCGGCCTGCTAGTCCTGCGGAAGGTGCTTGAACCATTTTCGCTGCAGCGCCGCATCGAGGTCGATGCCGTTGTTGCGGGCAAACAGCAGCACCATGGCCAGCACGTCGGCCGTCTCATCCTCCAGCGCTGCGCGGATCGCCTCGGGTCCGGCATCTTTCAGGCGGCCGCGGCCCGACAGCTTGAGATATTCCGCGCTCAGCTCGCCCAGCTCTTCCTGCAGTTTCAGCAGATACCAGTCGGCGTCGCGGTTGATCTCGTGACGCTGCGCATAGATGTCGGAAACCCGCGCGACCAGATCGCCGAGTGCGGCCAGGTCCCGGCTCATACGGCGATGGGCGCCTTGATGGTGGGGTGCGGATCATAACCCTCGAAGGCGAAATCCTCGAAGACGAAGTCTTCCAGCCGCGTCACCGCCGGATTCATAACCAGGGTCGGCAGCGGCCGCGGTTCGCGCGTCAGCTGTTCCTGCGCCTGGGCGAAATGGTTGGAATAAAGGTGCACATCGCCAAAGCTGTGCACGAAGTCGCCCACCTCGAGGCCGGTCACCTGCGCCACCATATGGGTCAGCAGGGCATAGGAGGCGATGTTGAACGGCACGCCCAGGAAGCTGTCCGCCGAGCGCTGGTAGAGCTGGCAGCTCAGTTTGCCATTGGCGACATAGAACTGGAACAGGCAGTGGCATGGCGGCAGTGCCATGTCGTCGACCTCGGCCGGGTTCCACGCCGACACGATATGCCGGCGCGAGTCCGGCTTGGTCTTGATCGATTCAATCACCTGCGCGAGCTGGTCGATCTTGCGCCCGTCCGGCGCCGGCCAGCTGCGCCACTGCGACCCATAGACCGGGCCCAGATCGCCGTTTTCGTCGGCCCACTCGTCCCAGATCCTGACCCCGCGCTCCTGCAGCCAGCGCACATTGGTCTCGCCGCGGATGAACCACAGCAGCTCATAGACGATCGACTTGACATGCAGCTTCTTGGTGGTCAGCAGCGGAAAGCCCTGCGCCAGGTCGAAGCGCATCTGGTAGCCAAACAGGCTCCGCGTCCCGGTGCCGGTACGGTCGGCCTTGTCGGTGCCGTTTTCGAGGATGGTGGCGAGAAGCTTGAGATAGGGCTGCATGGGCCTTCAATACCGCGATTCGGCTGCGCCTTCGATCCATGTTGAAGCTGGCCCTCGGTAGGGGAATACCGCATCGCGTCCTGACAAAGCCTGTCCGCAGTGCTTTGATAGCCTTCCTGCGATCAAGATTCAGGAGGCGATATATGAGCGCTGAACACTGTCGTCACCAGGTCGATGAGGAAACAAGATGAGCCCGGTCCTGCGTCCTTTGCGAAAACGGGAGCCCATGCCCGACTTCGTCCGCGAGGCGCTCGACGCCAGCGGATTGCGCCCCGCCTATGAGGCGCGCCCGCCCTACCAGCGCAACGACTACCTGCTGTGGATCAACAAGGTGAAGCGCGACGACACCAGGCACAAGCATCTCAAGCAGATGCTCGCCGAACTGCGGGCCGGCGACGTCTATATGGGCATGGCCTGGAAGCGCTAGCGCTCACGTCGGCCGGGTGCCGTCCGGGTTCGCCCCTTCATCAAGATGGCCCTGCACCAGACGCGTCAGCAGGGCGATCTGCTCCTGCTGCTGGCCGATCAGCCGCTTGAGATCGTCATTGCGCATCTGGTCGATCTTGTCATGCAGCGCCATGATCTCGATCTCGGCCTTGAGGTTGCACTCGTAGTCATGGCTGGTGACCAGGCGATCCTTGGCCGATTGCCGGTTCTGGCTCATCATGATGACCGGCGCCTGCACGGCCGCCAGCATCGACAGGATCAGGTTGAGGAAGATGAAGGGATAGGGGTCGGGCGCCCGGCCCGCCATCAGCAGGTTGCTCGCCACCCAGGCCAGCAGGGCCAGGCCAAAGAAGATCAGGAACGTCCAGGAGCCGCCGAACGCGGCCACGCCATCGGCGAGCCGCTGGCCGAAGGTAGCATCCTCGTCAAAGGTCTTGCTGGTGTCCAGCGCCAGCGTCTGCCGGCTCAGCGCCTTTTCCAGCACATGCCGCTCGCGCGCATCGAGCGCGGTCTCGCCCTTGTCCAGAAACCGCTCGGCCGCGTGACCGAGCTTGTCAGATGTCGTCGTCGCCATGCCAGCCTCACCACTAGTGTGACGGCCAGTCTATACCGATCGCGGTCGAGGCGGGTCGTTAAAACAGCGGTCCGGACGGGTGGCAGCCCCGCTGGGCGAGGCTGCCGTAAACGTCAGGCGCCGGCGTGGTAGAGCCGGTTATGCAACAGGGGCAGGCCCTTGAAGCCGCCGGAGAGCTTGGCCAAAGCCAGTACGCCCAGGTCAATCAGCGGCTCCAGCACGATCACCAGCATATAGGCGGCGCCGAAGCTGGCCGTGGCGGCCAGGTTCTGCGCTCCAAGACCGCCGCCATAGAGCGACCAGAAGGCGACCCAAGCGACGGTGCCGCCCTGATAGGCAGTCGACAGCATCAGCGCCTGGCCGTAGCCGACGTCCTTGTAGGCCGTGGCCTGCGGGATGATGCGCTTGGCCAGGAAGGTCATGGCAAAAAGCGGCACGATCAGCGTGGTGACGTTCATGCCATATTGCGGTAGGTCGAACGGCGCAAAGAACAGGCCCTGCAGCAGCAGGCCCAGGGCCAGGCCCAGCCCGGTCGCGCCGGCGCCAAAGATCAGGAACAGGGTCGAGCCCAGGATCAGGTGGACTTCCGACACGCCGACGGCATGGTGCGGAAACACCTCGAAGAAGCTGAATACCAGCGCCGTGGTGCAAAGGCTCCGCAGCGCCAGGGCGCCGGCGCCTTCGGTGCGAATCGTGTCGAGCGCCATTTTGCCGGCCAGCCCGAACGATCCGGCGGCCGTGGCGTAGCTCAGGGTAATCTTGGCACCGTCAACGATGCCCGGTTCGATATGCATGTCTGTCTCCTCTCCGCACCCACCGTGCGGCCTGCTGTCGTCAATGAGCACGGCTGTGCTCGCACTTGATGGCAGGTCTCCTGGCTCACGGATTGCATCGGCACGCGCCTTCCCGACTTGGCGTCAGTGGCATATTGCGGCCGAAAACCGTTTACAGTTGCGGGGGCAGCCACGGTTTTGGCTCCTGATGGATACGCCGCACCGTGTTCCCTTTTCATCCGCCCCGCGCATGCGGGGGCGAAAACCATCACGATCACGTTAGCGCATGACGCCGTGCCGGGACAAGCGCCATGCAGGGGCCGGAGCACCCGCCCGCATCAAGCAGAAATTTGTCGCAGCATTTGCATCGCACCGGCAGCGCGCCTATATAGGGATTGCTCGCAAGAGCTATGGCGATAAATTGTCATCGTAATAAGCCATTCGGACCCGGGGGCAGTACCCGGCGCCTCCACCATCTACCCCTTTTCGGGGCAGCCAATGGGGGCGAAACAGGATCGACGAGGGTGTAAAGGGTGTGCTTTTGCTCGGTGAGGTACCACCGTTATCGGTCCGAAACTTATAGTTGCAAATGACAACAATAAGGCTCCAGTCGCTCTCGCTGCGTAAGCAGTGCTAGCATTGGGAAATTAAGTCCTCCACCCCTAGCCGGGTGACAGGCGGGGTTCGCAGGCACCTGGCAACAGAAGCCTGCACTTTCATTTTCAGGTACCGGGCAGCCGACAAGCTTTAGTTCTTGAAATCGCACGGAACGTAGGGCTGATATGGGCCGTTCGGGATTCTATCTCTCAGCACCGGAAGGGTGACCATGGCCGAAGACCACATGCGCTACGATATTCTCGCCCAGGAAGCCCTGCGCGGCGTCGTGCGCAAGGTATTGGCGGAAGTCGCCCGGACCGGCCTGCCCGGCGAGCACCACTTCTTCATTTCCTTCCTGACCCGCGCCCCCGGCGTGCGCCTGAGCGAGAAGCTGCTCGGCCAGTACGACAAGGAAATGACCATCGTCATCCAGAACCAGTATTGGGACCTCAAGGTGTCCGAGACCGGTTTTGAGGTCGGCCTGTCCTTCGACGGCATTCCCGAAACCCTCGTCATTCCCTTTTCGGCGGTCAAAGGCTTCTTCGATCCGTCGGTCCAGTTCGGCCTGCAGTTTGATCCGCAGACCGCGCCGGGCGCCGAAATGGTCGAAAATGCCGAGGATGACGCCGTTGAGGCCGAAGCCGGCGCGGCGGGCACCGAGAGCGAAAAGCCCGGCGAAAAGGTCGTCAGCCTCGACGCCTTCCGCAAGAAGCCCTGAACCCCGCCGATGGACAAGCGTTCCCTGTCCATCGCCGGCCACCGCACCTCCATTGCGCTTGAGCCTGAATTCTGGGCGGCGCTGGAACTGATGGCCCATGAGGCCGGGCAGACCATGACCGCCCTGATTGCCAGCATCGACGCCGACCGGCAGACCACCAATCTTTCATCGGCGGCGCGCGTGGCGGTGCTCGGCTGGTATCGCCGCAAGGCGGAAACGCCGCCAGCTGACGGCACGACACCCTAATTGCCGGGCAGGCCTGTCGATGGCGCCAGCTGCGGCGGCGGCAGGCCCAGATAGAGCGGCCCTGACGGCGCAGGATCGGCTTGTGCCGGAGCGGTAGCTGGCGGTTGCGCCTCAAGCGCCCGCTGTGCCGCTTCTTCGGCCGCCAACCGCGCCGCCTCTTCGGCCGCCGCCCGCGCCGCTGCCTCTTCTGCCGCACGCCGTCGCTGCTCGGCGATCAGCCGGTTGCGTTCTTCGGCTGCCGCGCGCTGCCGTTCAGCATCGGCCGCCTGTAGCGCCTCAAGGCGATCCACTTCCAGCTCATTGGCCCGCACCTGGATGGCGGCCACCATTTCATCGAGATCCAGCTGCGGCACCGGCGCCAGCAGTGTGCCGCCGACCCGGCTGAAAATGCGGGCGGTATCGGCGCCGATCAGCCCATTGGCATCCTCAAACCCACGCGGCGTCAAAGCAAATTCGCCGCCAAGACCCAGGCTTTCCAGCCCCAGGGTCAGGTCGCCCGCCAGCCGGGCCCCGGCGCCATCGACGAGGAAATTGGTCAGCCGCAGCACGCCCCCGGCAATGGTGAAGGCGCCGGAAGCCGACGGCGCCGCGAACGGCCCCTGTTCAAGGCTCTGGGCAATGATGGTACGCAGCGCATCGCCATCCATGTTGAGCACGTCACTCAGCCCGGCCAGCGCCGGAAATACCTGTGGCGACAGTTGCGCCACGGCAAAATCACTGACGGTGAAATTGCCCTCCCCGGCCAGCGCGCCCAGCGCATCGGCTATGCTGGCGCCCGTACCCTCGATCTGCACACCGCCCTCCAGCACGCCCGTCAACGCCTCAGCCAAAGCCGGCGGCGCGATAGCGGCTAGGGCGGCATCGCTCAGGCTCAGCCGCCCGCTGACCGTCTTGTCGGCCAGCGGCCCGGCGCAACACACCGCCAGATCAAGACTGGCCGTACCGTCCCCCAGCACCGCCTCGAACCTGGCCAGCCGCAGCCGCGTTTCATCCCAAACGAGGTCAAAGCTCGTTGCCCCCAGTCGCTCACTGCCGCCAGCGGTGACACCGCCGGCCGTCACCGCGACACTACCCCGCACCGTCCGCGCCTGCTCGCCAATGCTGATGGGTCCCTCGGGCCAGCCATCATTGTCGCCAATCATCGCCGCCCGGCCGAACAGCGTCGCCGCCAGACCCTCCACCGATGCGCTGTCGACGGCAATGTCGCCGGCCACAACGCCGCCATCGCGCGTCCGCGTCAGGCCCAGCGTGCCCGAAAAGCCGGCTTCGCCGGACCTGCCTTCAATCTCGCTCAGCCGCGCCAGCCGGTCGCCTTCGAAATGCAGCAGCGCGCTGCCGCTGGCCTCGGGCAGGCTGATCCCCGACGCCCCGACGATGCGCGCCAGCCCGCCCGCATCGGCCAGGGCCATGTCCAGCGAACCGGTGCCCTGCACCTCGCCGGCATCGGTGCTCACCAGGAACCCGGCAAAGCCCAGATATTCTTCGCCGGCGCTGATATTGATGCGACTGTCGAGGCTGTTGCTGGGGGTGCCATCGAGCCGCAGGCTGACCAGCATGTCGTCGCTCTCGAACAGCGCCGCCGAACCCAGGCCGATCTGCTCGCCCAGCGCCACCGAATCGTCGGCCTCCAGCGTGGCCGTCAGCCGCAGCGGCGCCGTCCGCATGGCAGCGATACCGCCACCCAGTTCCGCGCGCAGGTCGAGCCGGGCGACGCCCAGCTTGCCACCCAGCGTCAAGATCTGACCGTCGCCGTCGCCGGGCTCGAGATCAACCAGCACCTCGGCCGGAGCCGATCTCGCCATGAAGTCCCGCCAGGCTTGCGGCGTCCCCAGCAATTCATAGAGCCCGGCCAGTGCCGGCGCTGTAGCCGCCGCCACCGCGATCCGGCCCGATCCTGCCAGCCGCGGCGCCGCAAGATTTCCCGAGGCGTTGAACGCTGCGTCAAAGCCCACCCCGCCCCAGTCGCCGGCCGAGAGCCGGGTGAAGCTGACGGCGTTCTGTGTCCACTGTCCCTCGGCAACCAGCGCCGCGCCGTCCTGGCCCAGCACCCGGGCCGCCTGCCCGGTCAGCGAAAAACTGCCCTCCGGAAAGCTGATGCCAAAGCGCGGCTCGGCGAGCCAGTCGGGCAGCAGCGCACCCAGCACGGCACTGCCCTGCCGACCGAGATCGGCAAAATGCCCGACCACGTCGAGCCGCTGTTCCGCGCCAAAGCCAACCCGCAGCTCGACCGCATGCGGCGCCTCGGCCAGCGTCAGCTGCGCTTCGCTGACCCGCAGCGCATCGCCGGTCAGCATCACATTGCCCGCCAGCGTCCCGCCTTGATTGAACAGCGCCGTGTCATCCTCCGGCTTGCGCCAGAGCTGGGCCAGGCCGTCGAGCCGCAGGCTGTTGATGGCGAAGGTCCCGCGAAATGCCGGTTGATCGCCTTCCCGGCTCAGCTGCCCGCTGGCCTGCACGTTGGTATCGCCCGGCAATTGCGCGAGGAACTGCTCCACGGTCCAGTTCTGCCCGTCGCTGCTGGCATCCAGCCGCACGTCGCGCAGGGCAAAGCCGCGCAGCCCCACCTCGGCCAGGTCGATGCCGATGCGGCCCGGCAGCGGCGGGATCAGCGGCGCCGGCAATTCGCTCAGCAGCCGCACCGCCTCATAGGGCAAGGCGCTGGCATCTTCCTTGGCGTCGCGCGGCGGCAGAGAGAATACCCCGCCCGATACCACCGCATCAAAACTGCGCCGGGCGCCCAGCTGGATGCTCGCAGCCCCGGTCAGCCGCGTGCCGGCGCGGTTCTGGTCCGGCTGCAGCGTATAGCCCGACAGCACGATGCGGTCGGTCGAGGCCACCAGCTTGCTTTCCAGCACCAGATCGCCGCGGATATCGTCCGCCCGCTCGGCCACCGGCGGCGTCTGCCGGTAGGTCATCGTGCCATCGAATTTCGGCGCCATGCCCGGCGTGAACAGCCCCTCGGCGGCAAGAGAAAACGCCCCGCCTTGGGCTTGCACGAAACTGGAGAGCTGCATGGAGCCGGCCGCATCGAGCGCCCCGGCGTTGACGCGCAACCCGTAGCGTTCACCCTGGAATTCCGCCGACCCCTGCAGCTGGAACGGCCCGCTGAAGCTCGACAGCTTCAATTCGCCCTCGACCTTGGTCGCCAGCATGGTCTGGCCGACCCGCCGGTCCAGCAGCCGGATCGTGCCATCGACAATGCTGGCCTGGCCCAGCGCCACCCCGCCCCCGGCGCCGGCCAGGCTGACGCCGCTACCAAACAGACCGCTTTCGTCGATGCTGAAATCGATGACCGGCCCGCGCAGCACCAGCTTGGTCACGTCATAATTGTCGCGCAGGAAATCCATCAGCGAGAACTCGGCGTCGACGCTGTCAACCGTGGCCGCCGGCTCTTCCGGCGAGCCGACCAGAACGTTGGAAAAATTGAGCCGCGGCTGCGGCAGCAGGGCAAAGGCGATATCGCCGCGAATGGTCACCGGCGTGCCCAGCGCCTGGCTGGCCAGCGCCTCCATGCGGCTGCGGTAGTCGCCCCACTGGATCAGGTATGGGGCGACGAATGCCCCACCGAGCACGATGATCGCCAGCAGGCCAACAACGATGTAGATGCGGTTCAGCACAGCGCAGGGATCATCCGGATTGGTGTGGCAGAGTGTAGGCAAGAGCGGCGCTGGCGCAACCCCGCCAATGTCCCCAATACACGCCTGCATGTGGCGATGGCGCATGCCGCCCCGCCCGCCGCGTGCCCACCCGAATGACAGACGGCCAGCCCCATGGGGCTGGCCGCCTCTTCGTCTCGGTACGGATTTGCTACAGCGCGCCGATCGACCAGAGGTGGGTCTCGCCCGAGCTGTCATCCACGCCGTCATTGTCGGTGATGACATAGCCGGTGCCGGTCACGTCGATGGCCAGGCTTTCCACCTTGTCGAGCACATAGCCATTGAACGCCTTGAGGTCGGGGACCAGGTCACGCACCAGTTCCTTGCTCACCAGCGGCAGCTCGCCGTCGAGCGGCGCGGCCACCAGTTCGCTCACCGGCACGCGGTAGATCGCCTTGAGCGCGGCCTTGTCGCCGATCTGGTTGTCGCGCTCGACGATATAGGCGTAGTCGCCATGCACGGTGATCTCACTGAGGCCGACCCAGGCGCCCTCGGCAGGTGCCTCGAGCGGGTAGCGCACCGCGCCCCATTCCTTGGTCTCGGTATTGTAGGCCAGCAGCTTGACCGAGCCCTTGTCGTCATCACCCCATTCGCGCTGCATGGCCACCCAGAGCGTGTCGCCGACCATAGCCACGCCCTCGGCGCCAAAGCGCGTCTGGCCGGTCAGCAGTTCCACCGGCATGCCGACTTCGGCCACGATGGCGCCTTCGCCATCCACATGGATCAGGGCATGCGGCACAAGCTTGGCGGCATCGCCCTCATTGGCCAGCCAGAAGCCGCCCTCGCCGTCCAGCGTAATACCTTCCAGGTCGAGTTTCTGCGCCCTGTCGCCATTGCGGGTAATCGGGGTCTTGGCCGTGATGACAGCCGGCACCGTGCTGGCGTCGATCGTGTAGATGGCCGGCTCGGCATACAGCACGCTGTCCGACACGGCATAAAGCGTGGCGGCCTTGTCGGCATCGGCGACGACACCGGACAGGGCGGCCCAGCCGATCGGATGAGCATCGGTGTCGAGGTCAGAGATGATGGTGGGGAACGCGGCTTCGCCTTCAGCCAGTTCATAGAGCATGACATGGGAGCCGACGCCGCCCTCTTCGCGCAGGTCGACTTCATTGGCCGTGGCCAGCAGGTTGCGACCGGGGATAGCGATCAGGCCTTCCGGCGAAATGCCCGATGGCAGCGACTGGACATATTCGGGCTCTGCGCCGGTATCCTTGTAGACGGCAATCAGCGAAGCCCGCTCCAGGGCGACGAAGATATACTGCTCTTCGCCGAAGGTGGCGACTTCCAGGCCCTCCGGCTCGACGCCCTTCTTGTTGCGCTTGTCGGGATAGTGGCCAAGCTGGGCCGCACTGACGTCCAGCGCATTGCCGGAGTCAAAGTTCACCGACCCATCGCGGTTGAAGATGGTGAAGCCACGCGAGCCGCCATTCCAGTCGCCCTCATTGGCGACCACGAGACGCTCGGTGTCGAGCCACTTGATGGCATCGGGTTCGCGCGGCACGGCATCCTTGTCGGCGCTGAAGTCGATCTTGCCGTCATTCTTGGTATCGGCGCCGAAGACGCCGGTCTCGCCGGCCTCAAAGCCCCCGGTCACGGTGCCGGTCTTGGCATCGACGATGGCGATCCAGTTGTTTTCCTGCAGCGTGACGGCGATCTCGTCATTGTCGTTGAAGGCGACGAACTCGGCTTCGGCGTCGTCGGGCGCGATGGTGCTGCCCGTCAGCTCGACCTTCTTGATGCCGGCCTCGGTCACGGCGCCATCGGTCAGGGTGACGATGGTGAGGAAACCAGCGGGCGCCTGCGGAATGGCGCCGTCATTGACGTCTTCGTCACGCTCGTTCTCGATGGCAATGGCCAGGATCGTATTGTCCTTGTTGTGCGCGATCGAGTCAGGCTGGCCGCCGAGGTCAAACTCGCCGTCGATGGCCTTGCTGGCAATATCGACCACCACCAGCTTGCCCGATGGCTCGACAAAGCTTTTCGACGTATTGACCGCCACATAGGCCTTGGCGCCGATCACGGTCACCGAAGTAGGCTCGCCCTCCATGGCCAGAAACCCACCCTGCTTGGGGGCCTTGGGATCGGTGATGTCGATAAAGCCGATGCCGCCGGCCGGGCTGTCCGAATAGATCAGCGTCATGCCGTCATCGGTCGCGGTGATGATCTCCGAGGAGGTGACCGCGGCGTCAGGACTGTTCAGCGCCACCGGAAAGCTGGCAATGCGGTTGAAATGTTCGGCGGCGCCGGCACTGGCAGTCGTGGCCAGCAGCGTTGCGGTCAGCGCGACGAGAAGTTTGGTCTGCGACATGGATGATCCCCCGTTTGAATTCCAAGGGTGCCATAGGCCGGCCGGGCTACACTTCCATGACGCCACTATGACAGATCGGTGACGGTCCCCCGTTCTATACAATCCCCCTGCCCGTCCCTATATTCGCAGGAGAACAAATCAAGATTCGTCAATCGCCGCGCTGATGCGCCTTGACCGGCGCGCAGCGATGGAAAGGCTTTCTATGTCCGGTGACTATCACCCCCCCGCCCGCCCGACAGCCGGGGCCATTACCGGCCAGTTCAAACGCCCGCCTGCGCCCGACTATCTGCAGGGCCTGAACGCGGAGCAGCGCGAGGCCGTCGAGACCATAGAAGGACCGCTTCTAGTGCTGGCCGGCGCCGGCACGGGGAAGACGCGCGTGCTCACAACCCGCATCGCCTACATACTCAATCGACGCCTCGCGTCCGCGAAGGAAATTCTGGCGGTGACCTTCACCAACAAGGCCGCCAGCGAAATGAAGAAGCGCATCCAAGATTTTGAGCCTGAGACGAAAGGAATGTATTGGGTTGGCACATTCCACTCTATTGGCGCTCGCATGCTGCGGAGCCACGCAGGTCTTGTCGGCCTGACTTCAGACTTCACCATCCTCGATACCGACGACCAGATCCGGCTGATCAAGCAATTGCTCGACGCCGAAAACATCGACGAAAAGCGCTGGCCCGCCAAGCTCTTCGCCTCGATGATGGATGGCTGGAAGAACAAGGGCCTGCTGCCCAAGGACGTTTCCGTGGCCGATAGCGGCTCCTATGCCAATGGTTTGGGCGGCAAGCTCTATTACGCCTATCAGGCGCGGCTGAAATCCCTCAACGCCGCCGATTTCGGCGACCTGCTGCTCGAATGCATCCGCCTGTTCCGCGAAAATCCCGACGTGCTGGCCGATTATCACCGCAAGTTCAAATATATGCTGGTGGACGAATACCAGGACAGCAATGTCGCCCAATATCTCTGGCTGCGGCTCTTGGCGCAGGGGAAGCCGGCGAGCGAGGCCAATATCTGCGTCGTTGGCGATGACGACCAGTCCATCTATGGCTGGCGCGGCGCCGAGGTCGACAATATCCTGCGCTTCGAAAAGGATTTTCCCGGCGCCAAGGTGATCAAGCTTGAGCGCAATTACCGCTCGACCGCCAATATCCTCAAGGCCGCCAGCAATATCATCGCCTTCAACGAAAGCCGCCTGGGCAAGACGCTGCAGACCGATGTCGCCGAACAAGGCGAGTTGGTCGCGGTCACCCAGGTCTGGGACAGTGAGGAAGAAGCGCGCACCATTGGCGAGCAGATCGAGCAATATCAGCGCGATGGCGACCCGCTCAATTCCATGGCCATCCTGGTCCGCGCCAGCTTCCAGATGCGCGAATTCGAAGAACGCTTCATCACCCTGGGCCTCAATTACCGCGTCATCGGCGGCCCGCGCTTTTACGAGCGCAAGGAAATCCGCGACGCCCTGGCCTATCTGCGCCTCGTTGCCCAGCCTTCGGACGATCTGGCGCTCGACCGCATCATCAATGTGCCCAAGCGCGGCCTCGGCGATTCCACCGTCCAGCTGCTGCACAGCGCTGCCCGCGCCGCCAATGTCCCCCTCCTCTCGGCCATCCGCATGCTGGTCGATACCGAGGAGCTCAAGCCCAAGCAGCGCACTACTTTGCGGGCGCTGGTGGGCCAGTTCGATTTCTGGGCCATGCAGGCCCAGACCCTGCGCCCCTTCGAGCTGGTCGAGCAGATCCTGGAGGAAAGCGGCTATACCGACATGCTCACGGCCGACAAATCCGTCGAGTCCCAGGGCCGCAAGGAAAACCTCAAGGAACTCAGCCGCGCCATGGAGGAGTTCGACACCCTGGGCAGCTTCCTCGAACATATTGCTCTGGTCATGGATCGCGACAATACCGACGCCGCCGATGCCGTCACCATCATGACGCTGCATGGTGCCAAGGGCCTGGAATTCAACACGGTTTTCCTGCCCGGTTGGGAAGAAGGCACCTTCCCCAGCCAGCGCTCGATGGATGAGAGCGGCCGCGCCGGCCTCGAGGAGGAGCGGCGCCTCGCCTATGTCGGCATTACCCGCGGCCGCAAGCGCGTGCGCATTTCCGCCGCGCAGAACCGCCGCATCCACGGCCTCTGGCAATCGGCCATTCCGTCCCGCTTCCTCGATGAACTGCCCGCCGACGCCGTGGAAGTGACCGATACCGGCTCCTCCTATGGCGGCTATGGCTATGGCGGCGGCGCCTCAAGCCGCTTCAACAAGGCCGATCCCTTCGAGAGCGTCTACGAAACCCCCGGCTGGGCCCGTGCCCGCGCCAACCAGGCCAGCCGCCGCAGCGCCGGCCCCATGACCATCGACGGCGACCTCGTCGCCCGCTCGGTCGATATCGGCAATGACAAATCCGCCTTCGGCATGGGCGAACGCGTCTTTCACCTCAAGTTCGGCTACGGCACCATTGCCGATATCGAGGGCAACAAGCTGAGCATCGATTTCGAAAAGGCAGGCCGCAAGAAGGTGCTGGAGAGCTTTGTCAGCAAGGGGTGAGAGCGTGTCGCGCCTGCCGCTGCCGCTCTTTCATAATGTCCTTGCTGCCCCTATTTGAATGGCAACGCATCCGAGGACCGCATCCATGATCATCTCCACCACCCCCACGCTCGAAGGCCGGCCGGTCCGGGAATATCTGGGCATCGTCACCGGCGAGGTCATCGTCGGCGCCAATATCTTCAAGGACCTGTTTGCCGGCATTCGCGACATTGTCGGTGGCCGCGCCGGGGCCTATGAGGGTGCGCTGCGCGATGCGCGCCGCCAGGCCCATGAGGAATTGCGCTACGAGGCCGAGCGCATGGGCGCCGACGCCGTGGTCGGCGTCGATCTCGACTATGAGGTCGTCGGCCAGGGTGGCTCGATGCTGATGGTGTCGATCTCGGGCACGGCAGTTAAGCTTTAACTAGAGCCAGATCGTCCCGTCGCCCGTGGCGCAGCCATAAGGCGGCAGGGCGCCGGGGAAATTGGCCTGCAACTGGTCGCAGCCCCATTGGCGGATCGGCCCGGGCATCAAGCTATTGAGCGCGATGCCGACCTCGTCATAGGGGCTGACGGTATTGGTGACATAGCGAAGCCAGCTTAAACCGAGAAAGATGATGGCCACCACGGCCACCACCACGACAAGACGCGGCAGTCGGGACATTTGATTCTCTCACTCAAGACTGCCCGTCAGTAGCCTCTCCCTGCCCAGGTCGGAAGATCAATTCCGGCCCTGCCCGCGTCTGTCCCCACCCGTCGCAATACCCCCGCGCTCCGCCTTCCCGCGCCGCCATCAAACTGGGACAGTCGCTCGTCACCGATCGTGACAAGGCTAGCATGCGCCAGCGCCGCGGGGACAAGTTGGCATTGACGCCCGTAAGCCGATGGCGCAACAAGATCAAAATCCATCCTGAAGGCTTACCCATGTCCGTCGATCAGCTCTCATCCGTACCGCTCTCCAAGGACCAGGCCTATGCCCTGGTCGATGCGGTGATGGAGCGCGACGACCTGGCGCTGACCGCCTCGGCGCATGAGAATGAAGAGACCGGCGAATGGTTCTTCGAGGCCACCTGCGACAGCCCGCCCGATCTTGCAGGGTTTGTTGAACTGGCGCGCCAAACCCTTGGTGGCACCGTGGAATTTTCCGTGTCGCCGATCGACCCCGATTTCAACTGGGTCGCCAAGTCGCTCGAGGGCCTGGCCCCGGTGATTGCCGGCGGCTTTTATGTCTATGGCAGCCACGAAACCGGCCCGATTCCGGGCGGCCTCACTGCCATGCAGATCGACGCGGCGCAGGCCTTTGGCACCGGCCATCACGAAACCACTACCGGGTGCCTCGAAGCCATCAACCTGCTGCTCAAGCGCAGAAAACCCCGCCACATGATCGATGTCGGCACCGGCACCGGCGTGCTGGCCATTGCTTTGGCCAAGCGCACCCGCACCCCGGTGATCGCCAGCGATATCGACCCTATTTCGGTGACCACCACCATTGCCAATGCCGAGCAGAATGGCGTCGGCAAGCTCATCGTCGCCGTCGAGGCCACCGGGCTAACCCACCCCACCATCACGCAAAATGGTCCCTATGACCTGATCGTTGCCAATATCCTGGCCGGCCCGCTTATGGCCCTGGCTCCGGCCGTGGGCAAGGCGGCGCAAAAGGGCGCCACCATCATCCTCTCGGGCATTTTGCAGCACCAGGCGCGCGGCGTGATCAATGCCTATGCCCGCCAGGGCATGACGCTGACGCAGAAGCTGCAGCGCAAGGACTGGACCACGTTGATGCTGGAAATGAAGTAGCAGCACCGTCGATTTGGCGCCACCGAGCGGGCCAATTGGTTAGCAGAATGCTAACCTTGAGCACCGCCGTTTTGACGTGGTCGACCCGCGTCGAGTTGCACTATCGGAACATCGAAAAAGCAAAATCCCCGAAGCAGGCTCCGGGGATCTCAAAAGGATCGTCAGTGATATAAGGCGCTGGCGTTATGGGCGCTTGGTGAAGGCGCCGATCAGCTGGTGCTGCATGCGGTAGCTGACCTGGCGACCGGACTCGCGACCGCGGGCATCGATAACCGAACCCAGTGCTCTGCGAAAATCGTTCTTGCTCTCAGTCATCATCATCTCCATGCACTTCGACTTTGGCCTTCTGCCACCGTCATCCTCTGTTTAGGCTTATTCGCAACGATGCGTTAGGGCCTAAACCGAACACCAGCCCTGCGGGACTCGCAGAGCCCGTTACCGCTTCGTTAACGCGCGATTGTGCTTGCCATAGTCGCGTTCGAACTGCGCGACATAGCGCTTGGCCGTCAGTTCGCGGCTGGCGATCATCGCGTCAAATGCCCGGACGAAAAAATTCTTGTCATTGGCCATGATTGTCTCCTGTATTGACCCCATAGATAAGGCTTTCTGGGCCGATTGCACCGCCCTCATCCCTCAAGCCAGCCATGACCGGGGCGCACGCCGCCCCAAAAGACGACCAAAGAAACGACCAAAGAACGCCCCAAGGACCTTCATGACCGCCACCAGTTTCCCGCCGACCGTGTTCCAGAGCTTTGTCGAACAGGCCGATCCGGGCAATGTCGGCCCCCGCCTGGCCGATCTGCGGGCCGCGATGGCGGCGGCCAAGGTCGACGCCTTTCTGATCCCGCGCGCCGATGCCCATCGCGGCGAGTCGGTGCCGCCCGGCGAAGCGCGCCTGGCCTATATCACCGGCTTTACCGGCTCGGCGGGCCTGGCCGTGGTCGGCCGCGAGCGCGCTGGCCTCTTCGTCGACAGCCGCTATACGCTACAGGCGCCCGCCCAGACCGATACCGATCTCATCACCATTCACGAATGGCTGCAGCCGGGCTATTCCCCCGACCTGCTGAGCTTCGTGCCCAAGGGCGGCGTGCTCGCCTATGACCCCTGGTTGCATACGCCGGGCGAGCTGCGCCATTTGAGCAAGCTGGTCGAGGGCCATTGCACCTTGCTTGCGCATGCCAATCTGGTGGACGCCATCTGGACCGGTCGCCCCGGCGCCCCGGTCAGCAGCGTGGAGTTCCTGGGCCATAACCGCGCCGGCCAGAGCGCCAGCGACAAGATCACCGCCATCCAGTCCAGCCTTGCCACCAACAAGGCCGATGCGACCGTGCTGACCCTGCCGGAATCGATCTGCTGGCTGCTCAACATGCGCGGCCGCGACGTGCCCAACACGCCCTTCGTGCTCGGCTTTGCCGTGGTACCCCAGACGGGGCAGCCGACGCTTTATCTCGACGCGGCCAAGATCACCGATGACCTGGTGGCCGCGCTCAAGGGCATTGCCCATGTCGCCCACGGCACCGCCCTGCTGCACGATCTCGCCGCCCTGGGCGCTGCCGGCAAGGCCGTGCTGCTCGATCCGGCCACGGCCCCGGTCGCCATTGCCACCACGCTGAGCGATGCCGGCGCCACCCTGATCGAAAAGCCCGATCCGGTGCTGCTGCCCAAGGCGAAAAAGAACGAGGCCGAGCTCGCCGGCATGCGCGAGGCCCATGAGCTCGATGGCGTGGCACTGGCCAAGTTCCTCTGCTGGTTCGACCAGCATGCGCACGAGGGCGGGCTGACCGAAATCGCCATCGTCACTGCACTCGAGGCCTTCCGCCGGCAGGAGGAGAGCTGCGTCGACGCCAGCTTCGACACCATTTCCGGCGCCGGCCCCAATGGTGCCGTGGTGCATTACCGGGTGACGACCAAGACCAACCGCACCTTGGCGCCGGGCGAACTGATGCTGGTCGATAGCGGCGCGCAATATCTGTGCGGCACCACCGACATCACCCGCACGCTCTCGACCGGGTCATCCACGCAAGAGCAGCGCGACCGCTTCACCCGCGTGCTCAAGGGCATGATCGCCATCTCGCTGGCGCGCTTTCCCCAGGGCACCAGCGGCGCTCAGCTCGATATCCTGGCACGGCAGTTTCTCTGGCAGGATGGCGTGACCTATAATCACGGCACCGGCCACGGCGTCGGCGCCTATCTGGGCGTGCATGAGGGCCCGGTCGGCATTTCCTCGCGCTATACGCTGCCACTCGAGGCCGGCAATGTGCTCTCCAACGAGCCGGGCTATTACAAGGCCGGCGAATATGGCATCCGCATCGAGAACCTGATCGTGGTCCGGGACAGCGCCGGCTTTGCGGGCTATCTCGATTTCGAGACGCTGACCCTGGCACCCATCGACACGCGGCTGATCGATCTTGCCCTGCTGAACCCGGCCGAACGCACCTGGCTCAACGCCTACCATCAGCGGGTGTTCGAGGTGATCGGGCCCAGGGTAGAGGGCGAGGTGCGCACCTGGCTCAAGGGGGCGACGGCGGCGATCTAGAACCCCAGCGGATCATAGGTCAGCGCCCAGCTGAGCAGCCAGTGCTCGTCGCTGCCCATGGCGGCGACGTCGTCGACCTTCCAGCCATCGGCCTCGCGCACCGCCGCGATGCTGAGCAGGCGCGGCTGGTCGAAATTGTGGTAGCTGACATTGACCATGGCGCGGTCGCCGCTGATGGTGGGCTCGCCGATGTTGAGGTCGAACAGCAGCACGCTGACATCGGGCATGAAGGGGTTGAATATCTGGGTGGCGACGAAGGCCTCCCCGCTCACCGCCGCCTCGTCGGCAAAGACGTTGTTCTCGACGGCCTGCTCATACAATGCCTGCAGGCGCTGCGAATAGAAGCTGTTGGGCGCGCTGGGATGGGCCCCCGGCTGGTATTCGGCATAAATTGCCGTCACCAGCGCCTTGGGATCGTCAAACCGCTCCGCCGCGATGGCCGGGTTGCTGCCCAGCAGCCCCGCCAGGGCCAATACCACCAGTTCCAGTCGCATGCCCATACTCCCCGTGTGATGGACAAGCGCTAGCGTCCGGACACGGCGCGACTGTGATCGCGCCATGGCCAAACTGCGGCGGGCCCATTACATATTGGCAATCCGATGGGTCTAGTTGCCGGCGGCAGCTTCGAAGATCTCGCTTAGCCGATAGGGTGAGGTGGCGTCGCTGGAGGAGACATCGTCGATCTTCCAGCCATCGTCTTCCAGCACCAGGTCATAATCGAGCGTCACCGGCCGCTCGAAATTGTCGAAGCTGACGACAACGGTCGCCCAGTCGCCGTCGATCTCGGCATCGCCGATCTCCAGATTGCTGATGGCATAGTCCTGCCCATTGATGAACGGGTCGAAGTCGAGCGTGCCGATCTCTCCCTCCGGCGTGATCTCGGCATCCTGGTCATAGAGCGCCTGCAGGTCCTGCGAACGGAAGCGGCCGTCATCTTCGCCGAACGAGTCATCCAGATAGGGCTGGTAGAAGGCCGCCAGCAGCGCCTCGGGTGTGTCATAGCTCTGGGCATGGGCCAGGCCGGTCAGGGCAAGCAGCAGGCCGGCAGCAAGGGCAAGGCGCATCGTCGTCTCCAGATCGTGGGGGCAGTCAGGCAGGCCTATCAGGCGGCTCGTCCGGGCGATAGCGCCCGCTCAATTGAACCATAGCGCAAACAGGAAGAACGCATCGCCGAACACCGCATTGCCAGCGGCAAAGCTGTCGGCATCGGCAATCGGTCCGTCGCGCAGATAAGGCAGCGCCCCCTGCCCGGTCAGCAGCATGACCAGGTCGGTGCGCTCCGACGTTTCAAAATAGGCCTTGAGATCAAAGCCCTGGCTGAAGCGCCAGTGCGGGATCAGCAGCTTGCCGTCGATGATCTGGTCGAGCACGTCCAGCGTCTCGCGCCAGGCCGCCACGGTCGCGTCGGTCACCGCCATGCCCTCGAACCGCGCCGTCTGGCCGGGATTGGGGATCAGTTCGGCAGTGTCATCGGTCTCGGCCAGGATCAAATCCCAGTTCTGCCGCGACAAAGCCGTGACCTGCCGGAGCGCGGCCGGGATGGAGGCCAGCAGCGGCCGGTCGATGACGGGAAAGTTCAGCGTATGGATCGCAGCGATGATATCGGCAATGCCGGCATCGCTGTCCGGATCGAGCATCAGCGTGCCGCCGCTGGCATAATCCTGCATCGGCAAGCCGGCCTGCGGGAACACCCGGTGCAGATAGGCGTCAAAGAAGTCCTCGAAATCATGCGCCAGCACCAGATCGAGATGGGTCATGACGATCTGGCTATAGCCGGCAAACCAGATGGCATCGGCGGCGTCAAAACCCACCATGCTGTCGGGGGCGGCCACGACGCCCTTGGACAGCGCCTTTTCATCCGGCGTCAGGTCGGCGCCGCCCAGTTCGCCCAGCAGTGGCGCGAGGAACGCGCCCAGCGTTTCCCCTTCCTCGGCCTGCCCGTCGCCATTGACGTCCAGCCGCGCCTGCAGCACGTCGACCGGCATCACATAATCGCTGGCCGCGCCCCCGCCGCACACGAACCCGGCCTGCGCCGCCGCCACCTCGCCGCGGAAATCGCTCAGCACCGTGCGGAGGTCCGCATAGCTGAGCTGTTCCGGCTGCGGATTGGCCGGGACCGGCATGTCCATCATGTCGCCGCCCAGAATCCGCGCCGCCAGCGCCGTGCCCGGCGTCGTCGCGCCATAGCGGTAAAAGTCCTGCGCCAGGCCCTCAACGGCACCCGTCAGGCTCAGCAGGCCCCAGCCGAAGCAGGCCTCGGGGTCGCCCGCATCCTTGCCGGCGACAAAAGCCGCCTGCCCCTCCGCCAGCGTGCCGGCATAGAGATGGCTGGTCAGCAGGTCGCTCGTCTCGCTCGCCTGCGCCACCATGGGCGCGAACATCGCCACGGTCAGAAGACCCAAAATTCGCATGTCGCTCTCCTGCTGATGCGCCTATTGCCCGACGCGGGTAAACCATTCGTCTTCGCTGATCACCTCGACGCCCAGCTCTTCGGCCTTTTTCAGCTTGGAGCCGGCGCCCGGTCCCGCCACCAGAATATCGGTTTGCGCCGAAATTGAGCCCGCCACCTTGGCGCCCAGCCGTTCGGCCATGGCCTTGGCCTCCGACCGGCTCATGCGCTCGAGCGAACCGGTAAACACCACCGTCTTGCCCGCCACCAGGCTATCGGCCGAAACCGTGACCACATAGGGCTTGGGATGCACCTGAGCCAGCAGATCGTCGAGCACGTCGTCATTGGCCGCATTGCCGAAGAAATCCACCAAAGCCGCGATCACCGTGCCGCCAATGCCGTCCACCGAGGGGAAGACCGTCGTCGGGTCTTCGGCCGCCGCCGTCAGCTTGCCGACCCGCATCAGCTCTTCCATGGTGCCGAAGGTGCGCGCCAGCAAGGCCGCCGTGGTCTCGCCGATATGGCGGATACCGAGGGCGAAGATGAAGCGGTCGAGCTCGGGCGCGCGCCGCGCATCGATGGCGGCAAACAGCTTGTCGAGCCCCTCGTAATTGCGGTCCTCGACGCTGCGCACATTTTTCCGCGCCTTGCCCGAGGCCGCCTCGCGCACTTTCGCCTGCGCTTCGCGCCGCTCGGCCAGCGCCGCCTGCACCTCGGGGCGACGGTCCTTGAGGGTGAAGATATCGGCCGCCGTCTTGACGAGGCCAGAGTTGAAGAACAGGTCGATATTCTCCGCCCCAAGCCCTTCGATATCGAGCGCCCCGCGCGACACGAAATGCCGGAGCCGCTCGATAGCCTGGGCCGGGCAGATCAGCTCGCCGGTGCAGCGGCGGCGCGAATCTTCCTTGCCGGTCTTTTCATTGACCTCGCGAGTCGCCGGCGAACCGCAGACCGGGCATTCATGCGGGAACTGGTAGGGCACGGCATCGGCCGGGCGCTTCTCCAGCACCACGCGGACAATCTGCGGAATGACGTCGCCGGCCCGCTGGATCACGACGGTGTCGCCGATGCGGATATCGATCGCCGTCTCGCCGCGGATCGGCAGGCCATTGCTGTCAATGCCCGCGATATAGTCCTCATTGTGCAGCGTGACATTTTCGACCACCACGCCGCCCACCGTCACCGGCTCGAGCCGCGCCACCGGCGCCAGCGTGCCGGTGCGGCCGACCTGGATGTCGATCTTGCGCACCACCGTCATCGCCTGCTCAGCCGGGAATTTGTGCGCCACAGCCCAGCGCGGCTCGCCGGTGACAAAGCCCCAGCGCCGCTGCAGCTCGAGCTGGTCGACCTTGTAGACCACGCCATCGATATCGTAGCCCAGCGCCGAGCGCTGCTCTTCAATTCTGTGATACTGCGCGATCAGTTCCTCGGCCGATTTCGCCCGCACCATCAGCGGCGTGACCTGAAAGCCCCAGTCCTTGAACTTCTGCACCGCCTCATATTGCGTCGGCGCCGGGTCTGCGCTCGTCGCGCCCCAGGCATAGGCGAAGAATTTGAGGTTGCGGCTGGCGGTGACCGAGGCATCCTTCTGCCGTAGCGAGCCGGCCGCCGTATTGCGCGGATTGACATAGTCCTGGCCACCGGCCGCCGCCGAGCGCGCCTTGAGCGCCTGGAACTCGGCATAGGTCATATAGACCTCGCCACGGATCTCGATGCTCTCCGGCCAGCCAGTGCCGGCCAGCCTGTGAGGAATGTCGGCAATGGTGCGCAGATTGGCGGTGATATCCTCGCCCACGGCGCCATCGCCGCGCGTCGCGCCGCGCACGAAGACGCCGTGTTCATAGAGCAGCGAGGCCGAGAGCCCATCGATCTTGGGCTCGGCGGTAAAGGCGATATCGAGATCCTTGTCGCGCTCGAAGAAGCGCTGGCCGCGGCTGATGAAATCGACCACGTCTTCATCGGTATAGGCCTTGGCGAGGCTCAGCATCGGCACGGCATGGCGCACCTTGGCAAAGCCCTCGGCCGGCGGCGCGCCCACCGACAGCGACGGGCTGTCCTCGCGCACCAGATGCGGAAAGGCCTGCTCGATGGCGTCATTGCGCCGCCGCAACGCGTCATAGGCCGCGTCGGTGATCTCGGGCGCGTCCTTCTGGTGGTAGGCGATATCGGCCGCGGCAATGGCCAAAGCCAGCCGCGCCAGCTCGGCATCGGCCTCGGGCTCGGTCAGGTCATCGACGGGTTTGCTGGACAGGTCGGTCATGGGGCTACTCAGAACGTCGTTACATCAGTTTGAGGAGCATACCCCCACCTCGCCTCCCCCTGAAGGGGGAGGAATTCGGGCGGTGGGTCTGGCACCATCCCGCCTAAACCCCGATCCGCTCCTCCCCCTTCAGGGGGAGGTTGGGTGGGGGTATTGGGGCGCTACCCCACTTCGCTCAGCAGCTTGCTCGCTGCCGCGCGCGCTTCATCCGTGACCTGGGCGCCGGCCAGCATGCGGGCCACTTCTTCCTGGCGGGCGGCGCTGTCGAGCGGCTTGACATGCGTGCGCATGAAGGCGCCCTCCTTGACCATCTGCTTTTCGATCAGCAGGTGGCGCTGAGCGCGGGCGGCAACCTGCGGCGCATGGGTGACGGCCAGCACCTGTACCTTGCCGGCCAGCCGCGCCAGGCGCCGGCCAATGGCATCGGCCACCGCGCCACCCACGCCGGTATCGATTTCGTCAAAGATCAGCACGGGGGCCGAGCCGCGATCGGCCAGCACCACCTTGAGCGCCAAGAGGAAACGGCTGAGCTCGCCGCCTGAGGCGACCTTGAGCAGCGGGCCGGCCGCCGTGCCCGGATTGGTCTGCACGTGAAAGGCGATCTGGTCATAGCCGGACGCCGCAAGACGCGCCGTATCGACCTGGTGATCGACGATGAATTTGGCCGAACCGAGCTTGAGCTCGGGCAGTTCGGCGCCCACGGCCTTGCCCAAGGCCTTGGCCGCCTTGGCGCGGCCGGCGCTCAGCGCCTCGGCCAGCTTGCGATAGGCGCCCAGCGCCTGGGCCTCGGCCGCTTCGAGCGCAACCAGACGGGTCTCGCCGCTCTGCAGCGTCTCGAGGTCGGCGGCATATTTGGCCAGCACCGCGCTCAATTCATCGCAGCTGGTCTGATGCTTGCGGGCCATGGCGCGCAGGGCGAACAGCCGCTCCTCCACGCTTTCCAGTTCGGCCGGATCATAGGCCATGTCGCGCTTGAGCGCTTCGAGCGTGTCGCTGGTATGATCCAGGCTGACCAGCGCGGCGTCGATGCTGTCGACAATGGGCTGGAACAATGTCGAGCCGCCATCCACCTTGCGCATCAGCCGCCGCATCAGGCTGGCCAGAGCTGGCGCCGGCGCCGCCGGGCCATTGAGCATTTCGTCGATCTCGCCGACATCGGAGGCCGAGCGCTCCACCTGCTGCAGATGCGTGCGCCGGGCCGCCAGTTCGTCCTCTTCGCCCGGCTGCGGCTTGAGCTTGCCCAGTTCCTCGACCGTGTGGCGGGCATAGTCCTCGGCGGCCAGCGCGGCAGCCACCTGCGCCTTCTGTGCGGCCACAGCCTCCTGCGCGTCGCTCAGCGCCGCCCAGGCATCGCGCAGCCGCACGACCAGGCCCTCGAGCTCGCCAAAGGCGTCCAGCGCCGCACGATGGGTGGCGCCATCGACCAGAGCGCGGTCGTCATGCTGGCCGTGGATTTCCACGATCTGGCTGCCGACGCGCGCCAGCAGCGCCGCCGATACCGGCTGGTCATTGATGAAGGCGCGGGTGCGGCCATCGGCAAACTGCACGCGGCGCAGGATGATGTCTTCGTCGTCGGGAATGGCATTGTCGCGCAAGGCGGCACGGGCCGGATGGTCGGCGGCCAGCTGCAGCACGGCGACCACCTGTCCGCTCTCCTGGCCGCTGCGCACCAGCGAGGCGTCGCCCCTGCCCCCCAAAGCCAGGGTCAGCGCATCGAGCAGAATGGATTTGCCGGCACCGGTCTCGCCGGTGAGAACGGTCATGCCGCCATCGAGCGCCAGGTCGAGCTGGTCGATCAGGACGATGTTGCGAACCGAGAGCGCGTTCAGCATGCGCGGTGTCATCCCAGATTGCGGGCGGGCACGCAGCCAGCCCATTCATCGCGCAGGTTATCATCCCGGCGGCGGTCCTGCGAAAGCCTCAATGCCGCTTTCACACAGGAACGGGTCGGTGCCAGCGGCCCCGACTCTGCCGTGGTTCGCCGCCCTGCACAAACGAACCGGGGCGCATCATAGCGCCCCGGAACAAACTAGCAACAAAATCTTGTAGCGCCTAGTTGCGCAGGCCGGCCAGCCAGCTGCCATTGTTGACGACGGGCGCCAGCCCCTGCTTGCCCAGCAGCGCGAAAGCCTGCTTGTACCAGCTGCTATTGGGATAGTTATGGCCCAGCACGGCGGCGGCGGTCATGGCCTCATTGGTCAGGCCCAGCGTCAGATAGCCCTCGGTCAGCCGGTACAGCGCCTCCTCGACATGGGTCGAGGTCTGCCAGGTTTCCACCACGACGCGGAAGCGGTTGATGGCGGCCGTGGTCTGGCCATTGCCCAGATAGTAGCGGCCCACCGACATTTCCTTGCCGGCCAGCTGGTCAAAGGCAACAAGCAGCTTTTCCCTGGCGTCCTCGGCATATTCGGACTTGGGATAGTTCGAGATCAGCAACTGATACGTCTCGATGGCATCCACCGACAGCTGCTGGTCGCGCGTGATGTCCTTGATCTGGGCAAAATAGGAATTTGCCTTGAGATACATGACATAGGGCGCGTCCTTGCCATTGGGATAGATCGCCAGATAGCGGTCGGCGGCAAGGATCGCCTCATCGAGCTCATTGGCGCGATAATTGGCGAAGACCTGCATCAGCTTGGATTTTTCCACGATCGGATCGCGCGGATGCTGGCGGTCGAGCTTCTGCAGCGACTCGATGGCCGACTTGAAATACTGCCGGTCGATATCGTCGAGCGCCTGCTGGTAGAGCGTTGCCGACGGAATGATCGGCTCGTCCTTGACCTTGCTGGGTCCGAACAGCGAGCAACCGGCCAGTACCGCGGCAACCAGGGCGATCGTCAGGAACCGGGCGGCCCGGCTGGTGTAGGCACCAAAAACATCAACTGTCACGAACTGCCCCGTCTTTCATACGAAAACCGCATAGGCTGCGGCCTAATCAGCAAATAGATCAAAACTGTGGCGCGCGCCATGCTGGCCGGAACGGCTAGCGCACCGAGCGCAGGTAGTGATTGACCGACAAACCCGCCGGCTGCTCGTCGAAAGCCTGGTATTCGAGCGGCAGATCCTCGGCGTTGACGATCTCGTAATTGGCTTCGCTGGAGAACAGCCCCGCCAGCACATGCGCGTTGAGCGCGTGCCCGCCCTTGTAGGAACGGAAGCGCCCCCAGATGGGCAGGCCACCCAGGGATAGGTCGCCAATGGCGTCGAGCAGCTTGTGGCGGACGAACTCGTCCTCGTAGCGCAGCCCGCCCGGATTGAGGATGCGGTCGTCCTGCACGGTGATGGAATTGTCGAGACTCGATCCCAGTGCATAGCCGGCCTGGCGCAGGATCTTGGCATCGCGGGCAAAGCCGAAGGTGCGGGCGCGCGACACGTCGTCGTAATAGCGGCGCGGCGTCCAGTCGAAGATCATGCGCTGGCGGCCGATGACCTTGCTGTCGAAGTCGATTTCGAGATCGAGCGAGCGGCCATTATAGGGCTCGAGCGCGGCAAAGGCGTCATTGTTGCGCACCGTCACGGCGCGCATGATCTTGAGCAGCTTGCGCTGGCCGGGCTGGATTTCCATGCCGACGCGCAGGATCGCATCGGCGAAAGGCCGCGCGCTGCCGTCCAGGATCGGACATTCGCTGCCCTCGATGGTGATCAGCGCATTGTCGACGCCCATGCCGCTGAGGGCCGAGGTCACATGTTCGATGGTGGCGATGCTGATGCTGTCGCCCAGATCGAGCGTGGTGCACAGGGTCGTGCGGCTGACGCGGGAAAAATGCACATGCACGGGCACCGTGGTGATCCCGCTCTCAAGCTTCCGGCAGATCAGGTAACCGCTATCGACCGGCGCGGGGCTGATGGTCAGATTGACGGGAAGACCGCTATGCACGCCATAGCCAGAAAAGTCGATCGCAGCCGCGAGGGTCCGCTGGCGCGTGCTCAGTTTTTGCATACTCGAAATACTCCGACCCCATGCCCGGTTCGCCCAAAGCCTGTACTAGCCAAAAAAAACCCGGTGCGGAAGCCGCACCGAGCAATGTTTGCGCAGACCAACCTGCTTGACTAACCGTGCTTGCGCAGGAAGGCGGGAATTTCGAGGCTTTCCTTCTGCGGTGCGGCGCCGTTCTGGCGGCCGTGCCCATCAAGCGTGCCATGGGCACCCTCGGTCGGCGCGGCAACCCGCGAAGTCCTTGCGCCGCCTGCCTCAATGGCGCTGCGGGCAGCGGCATCATCGGCAGCGGAGAAACTGGGAGCTTCCTTCTCGGCCGGCTGTGGCTGGCCCAGATTGAGCCCCACATTGGAGGCCAGACGCTTGAACAAAGCACGCGCATTGCGCGGCTCGGCATCGACACGATCCGCCGGTTCCTGTGTCCGCCGTGCAACAACTGGCAGCTCTTCGGTACGCGGCATGCGGCGCTGGCCCTCGGGGCGAACGGCATGGGACGGCACATAGGCGCTCGGCACGGGTGAGTCGTCACCCATCATCGGCTCGTCATCGTCCTGCGGTGCAGGCGCGGCGGCGGGGATATAGGGCTCGACCATCACGCCATCATCGTCGGCAAGCGACGACGCAGCATGGGGGCGGGCGGCGCCAAGGGCGAAGGCCTCGGCCACGGCGGCCTCGACCTGGTGTTCAATATGCGCATGGCTTTCGGCCGGTGCGGCAACCGGAGCGGGCGAGCTCACGGCAGCGCGCTCGATCGAGGCGCGGCTGGGTTCAACCGGCACATGGCGGCGCACTTCAAGCGGCGTGCGCGAGGCATGCGGCTTGGCTGGCTCGAGGGCCTGCACCATGGTGGCATCGGTACCGGTGGCCACCACCGACACGCGCAGCGTACCCGTCAGGCTCGGATCATAGGTGGCGCCCAGGATGATATTGCAATCCACGTCGACTTCTTCGCGGATGCGGCTGGCCGCTTCATCGACTTCATAGAGGGTCAGGTCGGGGCCGCCGGTGATCGAGATCAGCAGGCCGCGGGCGCCGTGCATCGACACATCGTCGAGCAGCGGATTGGCAATGGCGGCTTCGGCAGCGTGGCGGGCACGATCTTCGCCCGAGGCTTCGCCGGTGCCCATCATCGCCTTGCCCATGCCGCGCATCACGGCGCGCACGTCGGCGAAGTCGAGGTTGATGAGGCCTTCCTTGACCATCAGATCGGTAATGCAGGCGACGCCGGAGAACAGGACCTGGTCGGCCATCGCGAAAGCGTCGGCAAAGGTGGTCTTCTCGTTGGCAACCCGGAACAGGTTCTGGTTGGGAATGACAATCAGCGTATCGACATGGCGATGCAACTCGTCAATGCCGTCTTCAGCCAGACGGGCCCGGCGATTGCCTTCGAAGTTGAACGGCTTGGTGACGACGCCAACGGTCAGGATGCCCTGCTCGCGCGCCGCACGGGCCACGACGGGGGCTGCACCGGTACCGGTACCGCCACCCATGCCGGCGGTGATGAAAACCATGTGCGAACCGCTGAGGTGATCATTGATCTCGTCCCAGCTCTCTTCGGCCGCCGCACGGCCCACTTCGGGGTGCGAACCGGCGCCCAGACCTTCGGTAATGCCGACGCCCAGCTGGATGATGCGGGGCGCCTTGGACAGCGACAGGGCCTGCGCATCGGTATTGGCGACGACGAAATCCACGCCATCAAGACCGGATTCGATCATGTTGTTGACGGCGTTGCCGCCGGCACCACCACATCCGAAGACGGTGATGCGGGGCTTCAACTCCTGGATATCCGGGATGGTGAGGTTGATGGTCATGAAGGGCCTCATAGTGGCGGTGTTGGTAAAGATTTACCCTCCCAAACGTTAACCGGCCCCTAACAATTGTCTCACCAGTGTTAACGTGATCGCAAAATGCGACTCCGATTGGTTACCAATTGAGCCCGCATTAACCATACCGCCCCGCCGTCGCCCCCGGCGCGTCGAAACGCCGCCGGGTTGACCGTCGAGTCAGCAGCCTTGTGCCGGCACATCGCCTGGCACCAGCCCGGAGAGTGACCATGACCAAGATCATGCCGTGCCTGTGGTTTGACAACCGCATCGACGATGCCATTGATTTCTATACCGCGACCTTCAAGGAGGCGCGCATCCTCTCGCGCGTACGCCAGGACGCGCAGACCCCCTCCGCCCTCGCCCAGATCGAACTGGCCGGCCACCGCTTCATGCTGCTCAATGGCGGTCCGCGCTTCACCTTTACTGAGGCCGTCAGCTTCGTCATCGACTGCGCCGACCAGGCCGAAGTCGACTATTTCTGGGATGCCTTCGTTAACGGCGGCGGCGCCGAGAGCCAGTGCGGCTGGTGCAAGGACCGCTTCGGCCTGAGCTGGCAAGTCGTGCCGCGCGCGCTCTATGACACCGTCGCCGGAAGCGACCCGGAAGGCGCCAGGCGCGCCACCGAGGCCATGTTCAAGATGAAAAAGCTGATCGTCGCCGACCTGCAACGGGCCTATGCTGGCAATTAGCGCGGGCGACGGCTAAAACTGGGGCAGGTTTCCTGCCCTCGAGTCTGCCATGCTGCACGCCTTTCTCGCCGTCTGGATCGGCGTTGCCCTCGCCCAGGCCTCGCCGGGGCCCAATATGATGGCCGTGGCCAGCGTCGCCCTGGGCCAGGGGCGGCGGGCGGCCCTGCTGGCGGTGCTGGGCATTGGCTGCGGCACCCTGGTCTGGGCTGCGGCCGTCTCTTTCGGGCTGGGCACGCTGTTCGCGGCCTATCCGCAACTGCTCACCGTGCTCAAATTTGCCGGCGGGCTCTACCTGCTGCTGGTCGCCTGGCGGGCGCTGCGGGCCATTGCCGCGGGCAATGCGCTGAACGTGGCCACCAGCAAGGCGCCACTAACCGACGCCCAGGCCTGGCGGCGCGGTTTCGTGGTGGTGATGACCAATCCCAAGGCCGCCCTGATGTGGTCAGCCGTGGCCACCTTCCTGTTCGGGGCCGGGCTGGAAAAGTGGCAGGTATTGGCCTTCGGCCCGCTGGTGGCCTTTTCGGCCACGGCCATCTATGGCGCCTACGGCCTGCTGTTCTCGACGGCCATCGCCCTGCGCACCTATGACCGGTTCTGGCGCGTCATCGAGGCCGCCTTCGGCCTGGCCTTCGGCGCCCTCGGCGCCACCCTGCTGCTCTGGGGCCTGCGCGACCTGCGCAGCTAGAAGCTCGACCGCAGCCAGTTGCCGACGCGGGCGAGATAGCCGTCGCTGCCGATCAGCTTGTGGCTGCCGCGCGGCGCGGCATATTCCTTGGCGCAGACCTGCGGATAGATCAGCATGCCCGCCACCGTGGCAAAGGCGGCGCCCTTGGCCATTTCGGGCAGGCCGGCAATGCCCATCGGCCTTCCCATGCGCACATTGCGCGCCAGGGTGCGGCGGGCCACTTCGGTCAGGCCGGTCATTTCGCTGGCGCCGCCGGTCAGCACGAAGCGCCGGCCGCAGACATCCATCATGCCGGTGGCCTGCATGCGGTCGCGGATGGCGCTGAGGATTTCCTCGATGCGCGGCCGCATGATGCGGGTCAGCACCGAACGGGCCACCTGTCCGGGCGCCTCATCATGGCTGGCGCCCACCGGCTGGATCGGGATCATATCGCGCTCGTCGGCCTGGCCGGGCAGCACCGAGCCATAGAAGGTCTTGAGCCGTTCGGCATCCACGACGCTGACCGAAAGCTGGCGGGCAATGTCGAGCGTCAGGTGATGGCCGCCGATGGCAATGGCATCGGCATAGACCAGGTGCCCTTCGTTGAACACCGAGACGGTGGTGGTGGCGCCGCCAAAATCGATGCAGGCGACGCCCAGCTTGGATTCATCGTCGACCAGGGTAGCCAGACCCGAAGCATAGGGCGTGGCGATCAGCGCCTCGATCTGCAAATGGCAGCGATGCAGCACCAGTTCGAGATTGCGCATGGCCAGGGTTTCCGAACTGACCACGGCGACGTCGACGCCCAGCTTGTCGCCCACCATGCCCTTGGGGTCGCGGATGCCCTTCTGGCCGTCAATCGCGTAACCGATCGGCAACGCATGGATGATCGAGCGTTCCGGCCGCACCGAGCGTTCGTTGACCGCCCGCAGCACGCGGCGGATATCGGCCTCCTCGACCTCCTGCCCGTCCAGCGATACCGCGGCGGAAAAGGTTTCCGAGCCCAGCCGGCCCGCCGTGACATTGACGATGACCGATTCAAGGGTGAGGCCCGCCGAGCGTTCGGCCATGCCCACCACCGCGCGGATGGTCTGCTCGGCCTTTTCGATATCGGTGACCACGCCGCTCTTGACCCCGGCCGAGGGGCCATAGCCGAAGCCGATCACCTGCGCCTGGTGCGTACGGCCCTTGAGGGCCTTGCCCTCGGGGCGCGGCATCAGCCGGGCGATGACGCAGCAGATCTTGGTCGAGCCGATGTCGAGCACCGCCACAAGCGAAGTCTTGCCGGGTTGCACGGGGCGCAGCCGGGAGGTCATGGCATCGGTCATCATTGGGCGGGAATCGGTTGGCTGAGGGTTTCGGAGGGCAGGTTGCGCGGGGGCAGCGGATAGGGGTCGGGCGACAGCGCCCGCAGGGCAATGGCGGCCTGCCGCTCTTCTTCGTCCTTGGCGAGGTCCGCTTCGGACTTGGTCGGGCGCACCGCCACCAGGCCGGCCACGCGCAGGTCGATGACGGTAAGGTCGCGGTCGAGCAGCTGATAGTCTGCCTGATAGGTTTCCAGGTGCCGCAGCGCGCCGGCCACGCCCAGCTCCGGCATCTGCACGCGCAGGCCGGTGTCATAGATCATGTCCCAGCGGCGGTCGGCGATGCGCGACAAAGCCACCAACCCGTCCTTGAGCGAAGGAAACTGGTCGAGCGCCCGGATCATCACCAGCGCATCGTCATTGGCGCCATCGCCGATCACCAGCGGCAGGTCACCATAGGCGCCCTTGTCCTCGCCGATCTGCTCGCCGCTGGCATCGACCACGAAGGTGATGCCGTCGATCCGCCAGCGCGCCACCGGCGTCTTTTCGACAATGGTGACGGTGACGTCGCCGGGGAAACTCTTGCGCACGCTGACGCCGGCGACCGAGGGCAGCGCGGCGATGCGCTGGCGCGCCGCCTCGACGTCAAAGCTCACCGTGGAGGTATGCGGTTCGACGCCCAGCGCGTCAAAGATCGCCTGTTCGCTGGTCAGGGCCTGACCGGTAATGGCGATCTCACCAATGGCCAGGCCCGCATCGGCAAAATGGCCCTGGGCGGCCTCGACCAGAGCAAGCGCGCCGCCGGCAATCGGTTCGCGCAGCTGATAGAGCGTGGTGACGCCGGCCAGCAGCCCGGCGATCAGCAGGCCGCGCTTGATCAGGGTGCGGTGCAGCACCCAGGCACGGCCGACATTGTTGGCAAGCTTGCGGTGGGGAGAGCGGACAGGAACGGGCAAGGCGCGGGGACTGACAATCCGCGCACCAGCGAGAAAGGCCTCGCTTTTTACCTGTTGCAACTCGCATCCTCCACCATCCAGGCGACCAGTTCTTCAAACGAGTGTCCGGCATGCAGGGCCTGCTCGGGCACCAGGGATGTCTGCGTCATACCCGGCTGGGTATTGATCTCCAGGCACACCAGTTCGCCGTCCTCGCCTGCCGCCTCGTTGTAGCGGAAGTCGCAGCGCGTCACGCCGCGGCAACCGATCGCGGCATGGGCGGCAAGGCTCAACTTTTGCACCTTGTCGTAAACTTTCGGTTTCAGCTGCGCCGGAATAATGTGCGTTGATCCGCCTTTGGCGTATTTGGCTTCATAATTGTAGAAGCCCTGCGCGATGATGATCTCGGTCACCCCCAGCGCTACGTCGCCCATCACCGAGCAGGTCAGCTCGCGCCCCGGAATATAGCGCTCTACCATCAGTTCCTCGCCCGAATTCCAGTCTTCGCGCAGGATTTCCTGCGGTGGATGGCTGGTATCTGACTTGACGATGAAGACGCCAAAGCTCGAGCCGTCGGCAATCGGCTTGATCACATAGGGCGGCGGCATGACATGGGAACGGCCCGCTTCGCCGCGGGACACGATGACGTGATCGGTGACCGGGACGCCGGCCGCCCTCATCACGATCTTGGCCTGGTGCTTGTCCATGGCCAAGGCCGAGGCCAGCACGCCCGAATGCGTATAGGGAATGGCCAGCAGCTCGAGCACGCCCTGCATCATGCCGCTTTCGCCAAACGGACCATGCAGCGCATTGAACGCCACGTCGGGCTTGAGCGCGGTCAGCACCTGGGCGATGTCGCGGCCGACATCGACCTCGGTGACCGTGTAGCCGGCCCGGCGCAGCGCCGCCGCGCATTCCGCTCCAGAGCTCAGCGAGACCGGACGCTCATTGGACCAGCCGCCCATCAGGACGGCAACGTGCTTGCTCATGGGGTCGTCCGATCTGTATTGGCCAAGAAAGAACCCCCACCCTTGATCCCTCCCCACAGGGGGGAGGGAGACGATGGAGCCGCAGACTCAGGCGCTTGTGGCAATCCCCGAGCAGGCTTCCCTCCCCCTCGTGGGGAGGGAGTGAGGGTGGGGGTCGCGATGTCCGAAACCATCACACCGCCCCCGTAAACACGGCGCCGTCGAGGAATTCGCGCACTTCCTGGCCCGGCAGGAAATGGCCCATGCGGCGGATTTCCCACTTGAGGTCGATGCCGGCATGCGCGCGCACCTTGGCGCGCACCGTTTCGCCCAGCGTCTCGATATCGTGAGCCGTGGCATTGTCGACATTGAGCAGGAAATTAGCGTGCAATTCGCTCATCTGCGCGCCGCCAACCATGAGCCCCCTGCCCCCGGCCGCGTCGATCAGCTTCCAGCTTGAATGCCCGTCCGGGTTCTTGAAGGTCGAGCCGCCGGTCCTGGCCTTGGTGGGCTGGCTGGCCTCGCGCTTTTCGGTGATCTCGCGCATGCGGCTGAGGATCTCCTCGCGCTCGCCGCCAAAGCCCTGATAGACCGCCGAGACGAACACCGCCCCGCGCGGTCCGTTGGACTTGCGGTAGTGGTAGTCCATGTCGGCATTGGTCAGGGTAATGATCTCGCCCTGACGCGTCACCGCGCGCAATTCCACCATGCGGTCGCGCGTCTCGGTCCCGTAGCAGCCAGCATTCATGTACAGCGCGCCGCCAATGCCGCCGGGAATGCCGCGATAAAAGGTCAGCCCGTCAATGCCCGCCTCGGCCGCCGCCGTCGCCACCTTGACGTCGGGCAGGCTGGTACCGACCCGGATCTTGTGATCGTCGAGGATCTCGACCTGGCCGAAGGCCTTGCCCGAGAGCCGGATGACCACGCCATCGAGCCCACCATCGCGAATGAGCAGGTTGCTGCCCAGCCCGATCACGGTGACGCGGATCTCGGCCGGCAGGTTTTTCAGGAACAGCGCCAGGTCGGCTTCGTCGGCCGGCATGAAGAACAGCTGCGCCGGGCCGCCGACGCGGAACCAGGTGACCTCGCTCAGCAGCTGGTTGGGGACCAGCCGGCCGCGAATGTCGCCAATCCAGTCCTGGAACTGCGGCAGAAGATCGGGATAGCTCACGCGACGTCCTCACCCAGCAAGGCGCCCAGCTCAGCCGGCAGGGCGGCGGCCCATTGGGTAATATTGCCCGCGCCCAGGCAGACGACATAGTCGCCATCGGCGGCCCGGCTGGCCAGCAGCGGCGCCAGCGCCTCGGGGCGGTCGATCACCCGCGCGTCGCGATGGCCGCGCGCCAGGATGGCGCTGACCAGTTCCTCATGGGTAATGCCTGCGATTGGCTGCTCGCCCGCCGCATAGACTGGCGCCACGATGACCGTATCGGCATCGTTGAAGCAGGCCGAGAAATCGTCGAACAGGTCGCGCAGGCGCGTATAGCGATGCGGTTGCACCACGGCGATCACGTCGCGCTTGGTGGACTCGCGCGCGGCCTTGAGGGCTGCCGTGATTTCCACCGGATGGTGGCCATAGTCGTCGATGATGGTGATGCCGCCGACGACACCGGTGCGGGTGAAGCGACGCTTGACGCCGGTAAAGCCCTTGAGCCCCTTGCGGATCGCCTCGGCCGGCACATGCAACTGGTCGGCCACGGCAATCGCCGCCGTGGCATTGAGCGCATTGTGCACGCCGGGCATAGGCAATTGCAGCCCGTCGATGCGCAGCTGGGTCATGCGGATGCGGTCGCGGATCTCGACGGCAAAGTGACTGACGCCGTCAATGGTTTCGAGGTCCACCAGGCGCACATCGGCCTGCGGGTTCTGCCCATAGGTGATGACGCGGCGATCCTTGATCTCGCCCACCAGTGCCTGCACTTCGGGGTGATCCAGGCACATCACGGCAAAGCCGTAGAAGGGCACGTTCTCGACGAACTGGTGGAAGGCCTTCTTGACCCCCTCGAAGTCGCCATAGTGGTCGAGATGTTCGGGGTCGATATTGGTGACAACAGCCACGTCGGCGGGCAGCTTGACGAAGGTGCCGTCGCTCTCGTCGGCCTCCACCACCATCCATTCGCCGCCGCCCAGCCGTGCATTGGTGCCATAGGCATTGATGATGCCGCCATTGATGACGGTGGGGTCCAGATTGCCGGCATCGAGCAGGGTCGCCACCAGCGTCGTCGTCGTGGTCTTGCCATGCGTGCCGCCAATGGCGATGGCAGTCTTGAAGCGCATGATTTCCGCCAGCATTTCGGCCCGGCGCACGATCGGCAGCTGGCGCGCCCTTGCGGCGACCAGTTCGGGATTGTCCTTCTTGATCGCCGAGGACACCACGACCACTTCGGCCGCGCCCAGATTGTCGCCGCTCTGGCCGATCTCGACCTTGATGCCCATGTCGCGCAACCGCTGCACATTGGGGTTCACCGCCGCGTCCGAGCCCTGCACGGTATAGCCCTGGTTATGCAGGATTTCGGCAATGCCGCTCATGCCGATGCCGCCGATGCCGATGAAGTGGACGGGGCCGATATTGCGGGGCATTTTCATCGCGCGTGTTCCAATATGTACTTGCCCGAAAGCATCTCGGCGAGGTCCGCCAGCTTCTCGACGGCGCGCGGCTGGCCCAGGGAACGGGCGGCGGCCGCAGCGGCGCTGAGTTTTGCCGGGTCCGAGCCCTGCACGGTATAGCCCTGGTTATGCAGGATTTCGGCAATGCCGCTCATGCCGATGCCGCCGATGCCGATGAAGTGGACGGGGCCGATATTGCGGGGCATTTTCATCGCGCGTGTTCCAATATGTACTTGCCCGAAAGCATCTCGGCGAGGTCCGCCAGCTTCTCGACGGCGCGCGGCTGGCCCAGGGAACGGGCGGCGGCCGCAGCGGCGCTGAGTTTTGCCGGCTCCGATAACAGCTGCGTGAGCGCAGTGCCAAGCGATTGCGGCGACAGCGTGGCCTGCTCGAGCACCCAGCCAGCCCCGGCCGTGGCCATGACCTGGGCATTGTGCTTCTGATCGGCGTCGATGGCGCCGGGCAGCGGCACGAGGATGGCCGGCCGCCCCAGCACGGTCAGCTCGGCAATGGTGGAGGCGCCCGAGCGCCCGATCACCAGATGGCTGCGGGCAATACGCTCGGGCAGGTCGGCAAAGAAGGTCGCCAGCTCGACATTGATGCGGGCCTGCCGGTAGACTTCGGCCACCCGGTCGAGATCGTCGGCGCGGCATTGCTGCACCACCTGCAGCCGGCGCAGCAGCGGTTCGGCCAGCCCGGCAAGGGCGGCCGGCACGATGTCGGAAATCGCCTTGGCGCCCTGGCTGCCGCCGAAGACGACGAGGCGGATCGGGCTGTCGGCATCGAGCGCCGGATAGGGCTCGCCCGCCACCGCCCGCACCCGGTCGCGCACCGGATTGCCGGTCAGCACCTGCTCGAGGGCCCGGCCATCGGCAAATTTGGTGCGGGCAAAGCTCAGCGCCAGCATGTCGGCAAAGCGCACCAGCGCCCGGTTGGCCCGGCCCATTACCGCATTCTGCTCATGCAGGATGCCCGGAATGCCCAGCAGGCTTGCCGCAATGAAGGGGGGAAAGGTCGGATAGCCGCCAAAGCCCACCACGCAATCGGGCCGGCTCTTGCCAAGCCGGCGCCAGGCCACGGCAATGCCGCGCAGGATGGTCAGCCCGCCGGTGACGAATTTGAGCGGATTGCGCAAGGAGGGCGTCGCCGAGGGAATGATATGGACGGCTTCCGCCGGAAAATCGCCGCCATAGGCGTCGACCCGGTGATCGGTCATCAGCTCGACCACGTGGCCGCGCCGCTGCAATTCCTGCGCCAGGGCCATGGCCGGGAAGAGATGTCCCCCCGTGCCGCCGGCCATCAACATGAAGCGCTTCATTCGGCGGGCGCCAGCGGTGCTACGGCGCTCCTGAAACTGGGCAGGCCGGTGGTCATGCGTTCCTCGGGCTTGATACGGGTAAAGGCCAGCATCAGCCCCATGCCGAAGGCCACGGCGATCATCGAGGTACCGCCATAGCTGACAAAGGGGAGCGTCATGCCCTTGGGCGGTATCAGGTTCAAGTTCACCGCCAGGTTGATGCCGGACTGCATGGCAAACTGGATCGCCAATGTGGAGGCAGCAAGGCGGGCGAACAGGCTCGACTGCCGCTGCGCCGCCAGCATGGCGCGAATGACGATGAAGGCGATCAGGCTGACCAGCACCATGCAGAACAGGATGCCGAACTCGCCGGCCGCGGCCGAGAAGACATAGTCGGCATGGGCATCCGGGATCAGCTTCTTGGCGATCGATTCACCCGGGCCGCGGCCGAACCAGCCGCCCTCGAGCAGCGACTGCAGCGCCCGGTCGATCTGGTAGGTATTGCCGCCGCCTTCGGGGTTGAGGAAGGTATCGATGCGGCGAGAAAAGTGCGGGAAGAACATATAGGCGCCAAACAGCAGCGCCCCGGCCCCACCGGCCAGGCCAAAGATGACGAACCAGGAAATCCCGCTCAGGAACAGCAGTACCGCCCAGGTGCCCAGTATCAGTGCCGTCTGGCCGATATCGGGCTGCAGCAGCAGGCCGGCGACAATGGCGATCATGATCGCCGTGGCCAGCAGCTTGCCCGGCACATTGCGCCGGATCATCGATTCCGAGAACAGCCAGGCGCTGAGCACGGCAAAGGCCGGCTTGACGAATTCGGAGGGCTGGATCGATTGCCCGCCAAAGGATATCCAGCGCCGCGCACCCTTGACCTCGGTGCCAAAGCGCAGCGTCGCCCACAGCAGCACGAGACTCACCACCAGCGTTACCAGTGCGGCAATGCGCGCCTGGCGATGGTTGAGCAGCGAGGTGACCAGCATCACCGGCAGCGCCAGCGCGCAGAACATGGCGTGGCGGATGACGAAATACCATTCGGAGAGGCCAATGCGCTCGGCCACCGGCGGGCTGGCGGCAAAGCTGAGCACCATGCCGCAGGTCAGCAGCAGCACCAACGCCCCCAGCAGTTCCCGGTCGATCGACCACCACCACTCCGCCATTGGCGTCTTTTCGGCACGGGAGAACATCATGGGACAGCCAGACTACTCGGTACAAACTGTCTCAAATTGTAGCCGGTCGATGGTTACCGATTTGCCAACCGGACTTGCGTTTTGCAAAACGTGAACGAAAAAGCGCGCGAACCAATGGGTCCGCGCGCCGTGAAGTTGCAGGCCGGATGGCTTACGGCAGAATGGCGATATCGCTGATCATGCCGTCCACGCCCTCGATGGCGCCCAGCGCGGTGGCCGCGCCGGTCTGCAGGTCCACCGTGTGCAACGCATTGTCGATGACGAGATAGGCGGTATTGGTCAGGTCTTCGGTGGCGGCGATATCGAAAGCATAGCTTGCGCCTTCGACGCCCAGCTTGCCGATGGCGGCCAGCGTGCCGTCATTGGGCGCGGTCTGCTGGATCAGCGCGGCAATGGTGGCGTCGATGTCATACATCGCCGTGGCCTCGGGCTTGCCGATCGAGTTGATATAGGCCGCCGCGACAATGGCCGGGGTCTCGCCTTCATGCATGTCACCGGCTTCATAGGCCAGCGAGCCATCGACCGTGACCATGCCGTCATCAACATTGACGCGGTGATTGGTGCCGTCCGTGGCCATCAGGCGCAGGCGGTCGGCCATCGGGTTGAAGTCGACAATGGCGCCATCAAAGCTGGGCAGCATTTCCGACAGGGTCGACTTGACCGTGGCCGCGCCGCTGGCGGTATCAATGGTGACGATCTCGCCGGCCAGCGACACGCCATAAAGCATCTGGTCGGCCGGGCGCACATCAATGCCGGCCAGGCCCTCGACGCCGGTCACATCCATCGTGCCGCTGACGGCCAGGGTCTCGGTGTCGAACATGACGAGGGTGGTGCCGCCGACAAGGCCAATGGCGGGAGCAGCATGGGCGGCGGTGGCAAGGGTGGCAGTGCCGAGCAGCAGGGCAGCGCGCAGAGTCAGGCGGGCGGTAGCGGTCACGTGTAGTCTCCTCGTAGAGGCCACTTATGATTGTGGCGGGATGGCTGTGGACGAAGGCTATCGTCCTGTGCAGCTACGGGAGACAGTGGAGAGAGTTTCGCCGGTAAAGACCGGCGGGAACACGAGGGCGTGATCCCGGCCGGCGTCGCAACAGCGGTTTAGCGCAGCTTGAGCGTGCTGAGGCCGATCAGTGCCAGCACGAAGCTGATGATCCAGAAGCGGATCACCACCTGGCTCTCGGTCCAGCCCAGATGCTCGAAATGGTGGTGGATCGGCGCCATGCGGAACACGCGCTTGCCGGTGAGCTTGAACGACGCCACCTGCACGATCACCGAGACCGTCTCCAGCACGAAGAGGCCGCCGATGATGGCCAGCACGATTTCGTGCTTGGTGGCCACGGCAATGGTGCCCAGCGCGCCGCCCAGAGCCAGCGAGCCGGTATCGCCCATGAAGATCTGCGCTGGCGGCGCGTTGAACCACAAGAACCCGAGGCCCGCCCCGATCAGTGCGCCGCATACCACCGCCAGTTCGCCGGTGCCGGGCACATAGTTGAGCAGCAGGTAGTCGGAGAAATTGACGCTACCCACCAGATAGGCGATGAGCGCGAAACAGGCCGCCGCCACCATGACCGGTACGATGGCCAGCCCGTCCAGCCCATCGGTGAGGTTGACCGAATTGCCGGCCGCAACGACGACAAAGCCGCCGAACAGCATGTAGAAATAGCCCATATTGAAGGCCAGATCCTTGACGAAGGGGAACAGCAGCGCATTGCTGTAGATGCCAGAATTGAGCTGGGAGATGGCGAAGGCGGCGATGGTGGCGATCAGCGCCTCGATCAGCAGGCGCTGGCGGCCGCCAAAGCCCTTGTGGCTCATGCGCTTGACCTTGAGATAGTCGTCGTAAAAGCCGATGGCGCCAAAGCCCAGCGTCACGAACAGCACGACCCAGACATAGCCATTGCTCAGATTGGCCCAGAGCAGCGTCGAAATCACCGCGCCCGACAGGATCATCAGCCCGCCCATGGTGGGCGTGCCCTTCTTGGTCAGCAGGTGCCCGGCCGGGCCGTCTTCGCGGATCGGCTGACCGGTGCCCTGCTTGAGGCGCAGCATGGCGATCATGCCCGGACCGAACATGAACACGAAGAACATCGCCGTGATCACCGCGCCGGCGGTGCGGAAGGTGATGTAGCGGAAGACGTTGAAGGCCGTGAGAGCGTCACCCAACTGGCCGAGAAAATACAACATGAAAGGCAGGGTCCTGGTTGGCTGGGGTCAGGTTCTTGCGAACTGCTTGGCGATTTGCGCGACGATACTCGACAGCCCCACGCCGTTGGACCCTTTGACCATAATAGCGTCACCATAGGCAAGGTCATTGCGCAGGATCGGGGCCATCTCGGCGGCGGTTTGCGTATGGGCGATGACCCTTTCGCGCCCCAGGGCAGCGGCCAGCGCCGCCATGGCCGGGCCCACCAGATAGAGCCGCTCGGCCCCCGATTCCAGCACCGCGTCGCGCAGACTGGCATGCAGTTCTGCCGATTGCGGCCCCAGTTCGAGCATGTCGCCCAGCACCACCACCTTGCGGCCGTCCGGCGCGCTCTGGGCGGCAAACACCTCAAGCGCCGCGCGCATCGAGGCGGTATTGGCATTGTAGCTTTCGTCGATCAGCAGCAGCGGTTTTTCGGCCGGGCCGAGCAGGCTGCGCTGCCCCCTGCCCGCCTGCAGCCCGAAGCCGGCCAGCGCCCGCAGCGCCACCGCCATCTCGACCCCGGCCAGCTGCGCCACGGCCAAAGCCGCCGTCGCATTGGCCACCATGTGGCGGCCGGGCACGTTGAGCACCAAAGCATGGCGTTCGCCATTGTGTTCGATGGTGGCAAAGCTCTTGTCGGCGGCGGTCTGAATCTCGAGAATCTGCCAGTCGACGCCGCGCGCCTCGCCATAGGTCACGATATTGCCGATGCCATCGGCCCGCGCCTGCTCCAGCAGCACGCCCAGTTGCGGATGATCGCCATTGAGCACGGCCGTGCCGCCTGGCTCGATGCCGGCAAAGATCTCCGCCTTGGCCCGGGCAATGCCCTCGAGCGAGCCGAAGGCTTCCAGATGCGCCGCGGCCACCGTGGTGATGACGGCAATATGCGGCCGCACCAGCTGCGCCAGTGGCCGGATTTCGTCGGGCCCGCTCATACCCATTTCGAACACGCCGAACTGCGCGCTGGCCGGCATGCGCGCCAGCATCAGCGGCACGCCCCAGTGATTGTTGAAACTCTTGATCGAGGCATGCGTCTCGGCGGCGGCCTCGAACACCGTGCGGATCGCCTCCTTGGTGGTGGTCTTGCCCACGCTGCCGGTGACGCCGACGATCAGTGCCCGGCTGCGCGCGCGTGCCGCCCGCGCCAGGTCGCGCAGGCCCTCTAGCGCATCATCAACCACGATGCGCTGCGGACCGTCGCCCCGGCTGACCAGCGCCGCGACGGCGCCATTGTCCAATGCCTGGGCGACGAAATCATGCCCGTCAAAGCGATCACCCTGGATGGCGACGAACAGCGCGTCCGGCCCCAGCTCGCGTGAATCGATGGAGATCGAGCCGATCGTTGTCCCGGCCAGTCCTTCCGCCCGGCCTTGCGTGGCGGCCAGAACCTCGTCGACCGTGAACAGTACCGGCATTATTTCCCCTTGATTGCCTCGGCCACGACCTCATGGTCGGAGAAGTGGTGCTTGGTAGTCCCGATGATCTGGTAATCCTCGTGGCCCTTGCCGGCGATCAGCAGCACATCACCCTTCTGCAGCGATTTGATGGCGGTGGTGATCGCCTCGCGGCGATCGCCGATTTCCCTAGCGCCCTTGGCTTCGGCCATGATCGCCGCCCGGATCGCTGCCGGATCTTCGGTGCGCGGATTGTCATCGGTGATGATGACGTCGTCGGCCATGCGCGCCGCCACTTCGCCCATCATCGGCCGCTTGCCGGTATCGCGGTCGCCGCCGGCGCCGAACACCACGCGCAGCTTGGCCTTGGCATAGGGCCGCAGCGCCGCCAGCGCCGATTCCAGCGCCACCGGCTTGTGCGAATAATCCACGAAGATCGCCGCGCCATTGTGCTCGGCCACCAGTTCGAGCCGGCCCTTGGCGCCGACCAGTTCGCTCAGCGCCGGGAAGGCATCGGACTTGTCGACCCCGGTCGACATGGCCAGAGCCGCCGCGACAATGGCATTGGAGACCTGGAACTCGCCGGTCAGCGGCAGGTGGAAACTCAGCTTCTCGCCGACATGGCGCACTTCGACGCGCTGGCCATAGCCCTCAGGCTTGATCGAGAGCACCTCGATATAGGCGCCTTCGCGGCCCACGGTCAGCAGCGTCGCCCCCGCGCCCAGCGCGGCAAACATGAAGGGCTCATATTCCGGATCGTCGACATTGACCACGGCCGGACCGCTATCGACCAGCAGGTCGGTGAACAGCCGCAGCTTGGCATTGCGGTATTCGTCCATGTCCGCGTGATAGTCGAGATGATCGCGGCTGAGATTGGTGAAGGCCACGGCCTCGAAATGCATGCCGTCGAGCCGGCGCTGGTCCAGCCCGTGGCTGGAGGCCTCGATGGCGACGTGGTCGATGCCCTGCGCCTTGAGCGCCCGCATCGACTGGTGCAGCGTGCGTGAATCCGGCGTGGTATGGCTGCCCACGATCAGCCGGCTCGCCGTTTCTACGCCCAGCGTGCCGATGCTGGCGCCGGGCACCCCTGCATAGGTCCATATCTGGCGCACGAAGGAGGCAACCGAGGTCTTGCCATTGGTGCCGGTGACCGCCACCGTGATTTCCGGCTGCGGTTCATAGACACGCGCCGCGGCGCGGGCATAGGCGGCCCGCACATCCTTGACGATGATGACCGGCACGCCGGGATCGCCCGTCGGCGCTATATCGCTGATTACCGCCAGCGCGCCGCGCCTGACCGCCTCGTCGACGAACTGGTTGCCATGCACCTTGGCGCCGGGCAGCGCAAAGAAGATGTCCCCCGGCTCGATGCGCCGGCTGTCCGAGTTGAGGCCAAAGACCGCACCCAGGCCCTTTTTGGGTCTGGCGCCGGAGCCTTCGAGCAGTTGCGTTACGCTTAATGACACGGGGACAAACCCTTCTGGATCGATCTATCGGATAACGGACGGAACGAGGTTCTCATCGAGCACCTCGGCAAAATCAGGGGCAATGCCCAGCATCGGGGCAACACGCTGCACGATACGGCCGGTTACCGTGCCGGCATTCCAGCCGGCAGTGGTGCCCGATTGTGCATTTTCGGCCTTGGGCTCGTCCACCATGATGATCATCGCATAGCGCGGGTTATCAAGAGGAAAAGCAGAGCCGAAGAAATTAGTCACCTTGCTGGACGAGTAGCGGCCGTCGACCACCTTCTCGGCGGTGCCGGTCTTGCCGCCGACCCGATAGCCCAAGGCTTCCTTGTTCATCTGCGAGCCCGAGCCTTCGAGCGCATTGAGCCGCATCAGATAGCGGATCTCCGCACTGGTCTCGGCCCGGATCACCGGCCGGTACAGCGCTTGCGCCTCGGCCAGGTCGCGCTTGTAGAGCGTGGGAGCAATGTAATTGCCGCCATTCACGAAGGCCGCATAGGCCGTCACCATGTGCAGCGGCGATACCGACAGGCCATGGCCGAACGAGGCCGTCGCGGCGCCGACTTCCGACAGGTCCTTGGGCACGGTGGGCAGCCGCATTTCGGGCAGCTCGAACGGCACGCGGCTGTCAAAGCCCATGCGGGTCAGGAAGGCGCGGAAATTGTCCTTGCCCATGGCCTGCATGACCCGGATCGTGCCGATATTGGAGGAATATTTGTAGACCTCCGGCAGGTCCAGGATCCGGTGCTTGCCGTGGAAGTCATCGATGGTGAAGCGGCCGAAGCGGATGCCGAAGCGCGCATCGAACTGGTCGCTGATCTTGACCGCGCCGCTGTCGAGCGCCCCGGCCATGGTCACCGTCTTGAAGATCGAGCCCGGCTCGAAAATGCCGGCGGTGATGCGGTTGAAGCTGTCCTTGACCAGCGCCGACGCCGGCACATTGGGATCGAAATCGGGCACCGAGGAAAGCGCGATGACCTCCCCGGTCATCACGTCAACCATCACCCCGGCCGCCGCGATGGCAGAATAGCGGGTCATGGCGTCCAGCAACTGCTCGTGCATCACATGCTGCACGCGCATGTCGACGCTCAGCTCGACCGGCGCCAGCGCATTGCCGCGCGCCAGGCCCAAATCCTGCAGCAGGGCGACATTCTCGCCATCCATGTGCCGCTCGATGCCGGCAATGCCCTGGTTGTCGATATTGGTCGAGCCCAGGATATGCGAAGCCTCGCTCATGCCCGGATAAAAGCGCTTGGACTCGGTGATGAAATCAATCCCGGGAATGCCCAGCCGCATCACCCGCTCTTCGATGTTCGGGCTGAGTTCGCGCTGCACCCAGACAAAGCCCTGATCGCCGGTCAGCCGATCGCGCAGCCAGGTTTCGCTGAGGTCTGGCAGCACCGTACGCAGCTTGCGCACCGCTTCCTCGACGTCGATGATCCGCCGCGGCTCGGCAAATAGCGACGGCACGCGGATATCGACCGCCATTTCCAGCCCGTTGCGATCCAGGATCGGCGGCCGCGTCGCCGTGATCAGGTCGCGCGCCTGGCCTTCAATGGTGGAATCGGTGACCACCAGGCCCAGCTGCACGAGGCGCGCGCCGACCAGGCCAAAACCCAGCACCAGCGCCAGGATCATCCAGCGGATGCGGGCCTGGGTCAGGTTGCCGCGCACCTTGCGGGCGCCATCCAGGGCAATGGTGGGTGCATGGCCGTCGGCAGCGATCGCCATCAGTAAATGCCCTCCAGTTCGAGAATGGCATCGATTGGATCGACACCGGCCTCCAGCGCGGTGAACAGGGAATCCATGGCGGCGCTATTGGGTTTGGCCTGCCGCATCGGCAGATCGGCAAACGCCCCGAACTGCTCCTGGCGCACCGGCGCAATGTCCAGCGCCAGCGCATGCCGCTTGACGATCGGATCGATATGGCCCGGCTGACTCAGCACCGCCTCGTCGGCCTTGAGCAGCGACAGCTCGCCCTCCTGGCCGTCGATCTGGGCAATCAGTGCAGTGCGCTCGCTGGCGGTGTTCTCGATGGCAAATTTGATCGCATAGACGCCCGACAGCATCAGCACGCTGGTAAAGATCAGGATGATGTTGAGATTGCGGATCATGCCTGCCGCACCTGCGGCACGCTGAGACCTTCAAGGCTGACCGGTCTTGCCGCCTCGGCCGAGCGCGTCGCGGCGCGCAAAATGGCCGAGCGGGCCCGCGGATTGCGGCCCAGTTCCGCTTCGCCGGCCTTGCGCGCCTTGCCGACCTCGATCCAGCGCCGGGCCTCGCCCACCACCTGCGGCAGGTGGCGCGACTGCGCCGGCCCGCCCTTGTCGGGGTCGAGGAAGCGCTTGACGATGCGGTCTTCCAGCGAATGAAAGCTCACCACCACCAGTCGCCCGCCCTCGCCCAGCAGCCGCTCGGCAGCAAACAGTGCCTCGACCAGCTGCTCGAACTCGGCATTGACGGCGATGCGCAGCGCCTGGAACGAGCGCGTTGCCGGATGCGCGTCGCCCGGCTTGCGGCCAATGGCCTTCTCGATGATCTTTGCCAGCGCCAGCGTGCTCTCGATTGGCGCCGTCTCGCGCGCCGCGGTGATGAACTGGGCAATGCGGCGCGACTTGCGCTCTTCGCCAAAGGCATAGAGCAGGTTGGCCAATTGCTCGGTTTCGAGCCCATTGACCAGGTCGGCGGCGCTCTCGCCGGTGCCGCTCATGCGCATGTCGAGCGGTCCGTCGCGCATGAAGGAAAAGCCGCGCTCGGCTTGGTCGAGCTGCATCGACGAGACGCCGATATCGAGCACCACGCCGTCGATCGGGCCATGCGCGGCAGCCAGGCTGTCGAGTTGGGAAAAGGTGCCGGGCACGAAGGTGAAGCGGCTGCCGAATTCGGCATGCAGCGCATCGGCAAAGGGCGCTACGCTGGGGTCGCGATCGATGGCAATGACGCTGGCCCCGGCCTCGAGCAGCGCGCGCGAATAGCCGCCGGCGCCGAAAGTCCCGTCGACGATGCGCTTGCCGGCCAGCGGTTCAAAGGCAGCCAGCACCTCGTCCAGCAGGACGGGGCGATGCGGGCCGCTCTGGTCACCGGTTTCGGGCATGGAACGCTTGCCCATAAAATCACTACTCCGCGTGCCGGCGGGACCTGCCGGTTCGACAACTTCCCCGCACCTTGCCCCATGACGCTTAAGATTCTGTTTCCCATGTGGGGTTTGGCGGGAGATTTGGGGAGATGGCCATCGCCCATGACGGCATGGGCCGCGCGGGCTTACAGCCCCACGGCCTTTTTGAGCACGTCGTCGATGCGCGATTGCCAGCCGGGGCCATCGGCCTTGAACCGCTCGACGACTTCGGCAGTCAGCCGGATCGACACCGGCACTTTCCTTGCCGCGGTCTGCGGACCCCTTGTCTTGGGGAAAGCCTTGAGGATGTGCGGCGGCAGGACCTCGTGCGGCGGGCGGGCACGTTTGAAGTCCGCGGCGGTCCATTCCGGGTTGTCTTCGTCAAATTCCGGCTTATCGGACATAGCGCTTAACCTCCTTGTCATGGGCCCGTCTCAAGCTGATGGCGCGGACCCGATCACCGCGCGTGGTGAACGCGAGGCAATAGACAGCACCATCAATGATGCCCCATGCCCGGAACCGGGCTTCGCCATAGTCAAACCGAGTGTCGGGCATCACCGCCAGCATGTCGAGATCTCGGGCTCGTCCAAGCGATATCCCATGCTTGGCGCGGTTGACGTCATCCTTGGATGGGTCGAACTCGATCTCCATGACTGTATATACAATTTGCGCCGCACCAATTCAAGTATATCGTATATACAATGTGCAACAAAAAAACGGCCGAGGTCTCCCCCGGCCGCCATGCCTCATCTCGTCCCCGCCCTACGCCCGCGTCTTGGCCTGCTGCCGTTCGACGCGGAACTCGGCCGGATCGAACGCCCGGTCGCCCTTTGCGTCGCGCAGGCGGGTGGGCAGGCCCATCGCCCCGATCATCTCGATGAAGGGCAGCGGCGGCAGTTCTTCGATATTGGCCATGTGGTGGCAGTCCCAGATGCCCTTGGCGATCAGGATCGCCGCCGCCACGACCGGCACGCCGGCGGTATAGGAAATCGCCTGGCTGTTGGTTTCGGCAAAGGTCTCGGCATGATCGCAGATATTGTAGATCAGCAGTTCGGCCGCCTGGCCATTGCGCTCGCCCACGATCAGGTCGCCGATAAAGGTCAGCCCGCTATAATCGGGTGCCAGCGAGACCGGATCCGGGAGGACCGCCTTGACCACCTTGAGCGGCACGATCTCGACCCCCTCGGCCGTGGTCACCGGCTGCTCGGAGAGCAGGCCGAGCTTGTTGAGCACGGTAAAGACATTGATGTAGTGCTCGCCAAAGCCCATCCAGAAGCGGATATCGGGCACGTCCAGATTGGCCGAGAGCGAATGGATCTCGTCATGGCCGGTCAGATAGGTCTTGTGGCTGCCCACGACAGGCAGCTCGTCGGTGCGGCTGACCTCGAACATGGCATTGGCGGTCCACTGGCTATCCTGCCAGCTCCAGACCGTGCCGGTAAATTCGCGGAAATTGATCTCGGGATCGAAATTGGTGGCAAAGTAGCGCCCGTGGCTGCCGGCATTGACGTCGATGATGTCGATGCTGGCAATGGAGTCGAAATAATGCCGCGCCGCCAGGGCCGCATAGGCATTGACCACACCGGGATCGAAGCCCGCGCCGAGCACGGCGGTGACGCCCTTGCGCTCGCAGGCCTCGCGATGCTTCCACTCGTAATTGCCATACCAGGGCGGCGTCTCGCACACCTTGCCCGGCTCTTCGTGAATGGCCGTGTCGATATAGGCGGCACCGGTCTCGATGCAGGCAGCCAGCACGCTCATATTGAGGAAGGCCGAACCGGCATTGATGACGATCTGGCTGCGCGTCTGGGTGATCAGCGCCATGGTGGCGGCGACGTCGAGCGCGTCGAGGCGATGCGCGGCCAGGACGCCGGGGCGCTTGAGCGCCTTCTTGTCCAGGATGCCGGCGATGATCGCCTCGGCTTTGGACAGGGTGCGCGAGGCAATGTGAATGTCCCCAAGGACATCGTTGTGCATGGCGGCCTTAAAGGCGGCGACCTGCGCCACACCTCCGGCACCGATAATCAAAACGTTCTTTTTCAATTGGCACGAAACACCTTTTTGAGGGGAAGGAGATCAGCTCTCAGGAGAGGCTGGCGACGTAATCGGCATAATCAAACGCGCGAATGGGCTCGATGGTGCCATTGAGGCGACGAATGGCGATTGTAGGCATACCCACGCCATTGAACCAGTTTTTCTTGACCATGGTATAGCCGCCGGCATTCAGCAGCGATATGCGGTCGCCGATTTGCAGCGGCGCCGGAAAGGCGAACTCGCCGAACACATCGCCGGCGAGGCACGATTTGCCGGCAATCTGGTAGCGATGCTGCCCGCTGTCCGGCGATACGGCGGCGCTCTCGCGATAGATCAGCAGATCGAGCATATGCGCCTCGACAGCGCTGTCGACGATCGCCACGGCCTTGCCGGTCTCGATCACGTCGAGCACGCTGACCTCAAGCGTCGTCGTGCCGGTCACCACCGCATCGCCGGGTTCGAGATAGACCTGCACGCCGAATTTTTTCGCGAAGGCCTTAAGCCGCGCCGCCAGCACCTCGATCGGATAGCCGTCCTGGGTAAAGGCGATGCCGCCGCCCAGGCTGACCCAGTCGAGCCGCGCCAGCAGGTGCCCCAGCCGCGCTTCGATCGTGTCGAGCAGCGCGGCAAAGGCATCCACCGAGTCATTCTCGCAATTGCAGTGCAGCATGACGCCGCTGATGCGGTCCATTACCGCCTCGATGCGCGCCAGGTCGCTCTCGCCCAGCCGGCTGAACGGTCGCGCCGGATCAGCCAGGTCGAAATGGGAATGGCTGACGCCCGGATTGATCCGCAACCCGACCGGCAGATGGCTGGCCTTGGCGCCGAAGCGCTCGAGCTGGCTCACCGAGTTGAAGATGATCTTGTCGGCCGCGGCAAGCACCGCATCGATTTCGCCATCGCTATAGGCCACCGAATAGGCATGGGTTTCTCCGCCGAACTTGTCGCGACCCAGCTGCACTTCGTACAGCGAGGACGACGTCGTGCCATCCATATGCGGGGCGATCTGGGCAAAGGTCGACCAGGTGGCAAAGGCCTTGAGCGCCAGCAGGCACTTGGCGCCCGAGGCGGCGCGCAGCTGGTCGATCCGCGCCAGGTTGCGCGCCAGGGCCGTTTCGTCGATCAGGTAATAGGGGGTATCGAGGGGCATCGCGCCAGGTGCACTCCGTGCGTGTGCCCGCCAGAGTGCCGGCGGAAAGCGGAGCGCACGGTGTATCGGCCCTCCCCCCTTGATGCAAGGGGCCGCGCCGATGCCCACCATGCGTGCAGCACATGTTCGGACGGCAAGGTAAACGCCAGTTGACCTGTAAGCCGGGTTCTGTAGGGCACGCGCCCTGCGGCGCGTACGTGGTGACCATTCATCTGCGACACCTGTTGCCAGGCGCCTCGTGCAACCAACCCGGATGATCTGGCCTCAAAACCGGCTGGGGCCGAAGCCCCGCGTCATCCCTATTTGGTCTTGCTCCCGGTGGGGTTTACCATGCGGTCCCTGTTGCCAGGCACCCGGTGCGCTCTTACCGCACCCTTTCACCCTTACCCCGGCACGCCGGGGCGGTTTCCTTTCTGTGGCACTTTCCCTGAGGTCGCCCTCGCCGGCCATTAACCGGCACCGTGTTTCGATGGAGCCCGGACTTTCCTCCAGCAGCAGGTTACCCCACTGCCAGCGGTCACCCGGTCAACTGGCTGGCGAGGTGTAGAGAGGTATGGGGCGCGCCGTCAAGCGCGGGCCACTAGACCGAGCTCAGCAGCGGCTGAAGCACCGGCTTGCTCAGCGCCTGATAGGCCAGGTTGATGGCCTTCATGCGCGCGGTCGCCACATCGATCAGCTCCTCGGGCACGCCGCGGGCAATCAGCCGGTCAGGGTGATGCTCGGCCACCAGCAGGCGATAGACGCGCTTGATCTCGTGATCGGGCGCATTGGGGGACAGGCCCAGCACGGCATAGGGATCCACCCCGGCCTCGAGCCGCACATGCTGGCTGGCCATCTGCTCGAAGCGCACCTCATCAAAGCCGAAAATGTCGCTGACCGCCTTGAGATAGTCCAGCTCGCCCGGATGCACCATGCCGTCGGCGGTGGCGATGAAGAACAGGCTGTCGAGCACGTGTTCGAGCGTCTCGGGACTGTCGGCAAAAAAGCGCCGCACCTTGCGCGCATAGGCGTCAAAGCCGGCCACGTCCTGTTTGGCCAGGTTGAACACCCGCGCCACCGCCTCTTCATTGCCGTCGGCGATTTCCACCGTGGCGCGGAAGGCCCGCTCTTCGGAGGCCGTGACGATGCCGTCGGCCACCGCCATCTTGGCGGCCAGCGCGATCAAAGCCAGCGTGAACGCCGCGTCGCGTCCGCCGGGCAGCCAGGTATCCGGGTCAAGCGCATTGATCAGCGAACCGGCCAGGCCCGTACGCTGGCTGAACGAGCCGACAAACTCGGACAGACGCTGCCAGACGGCCGATTTTTCTTCAGGCTTGCGCATGCATAGGAACACTTCGGGCCGAGCCTCTGGCGACGTCACGCCAGCCCGAAAGCCGGCGCAACAGGAGTCCGCACACTAGTCACTCCTGGCGCCCCGGTCCACCATGCCGGGCGCATGGGCGCTGTGCTTAGTTCACAAAAGGGAAAACTGGCTGCACGACCGGGCCGATCAGGCGATCGCCGCGCCGCGGGCCATTGGGGCCTTCATCGAGGAAAAAGCCGTCCTCGTCATAGTCGGGGGGGACCACTGCGGCGCCCTGCCGCCGCGCCAGGAACTCCGACAGCGGGCCGCTTTCCCAGTCCTGCAGGTCGTCAAAGGTGACCGCGGCGCTGGAGCGTGACGTCTGGCTCGAACTGACGCCGATGGCGCGGGTGCGGACCGGGCCGTCAACGATCAGCACCGGCTCGGGCCGCATCGATAGCGGCATCGGCGTGGGCGCGACCTTGGCCGGTGACAGCGAGGCGGTGATCAGCGGATCGGTCTGGTCCGGCGCAGTGGCGACGGCTGCCGGCGCTACGGCCGGGCTGGTAGCTACGGGCGCGATGGCAGCAGGCGCTGACGCAACCGGGGCCCGCGGCGCCGAAGCCGGCGCGCCGGCGCCGGTAATATAGGAAGGCAAGGCGCGGCCGGACTGCAGATAGCCGTCCACGATGTCGCCCTGGCCATTGGATTGCGCCGTTGGCTTGACTTCTACTGGCGCAGCGGCGGCGGTCTGTACCGGCGCAGCAGGTGCTGCCGGGACAACCACCGGGGCAGTGGCAGGTGCAGCCGCAACCGGCTGGGCCACCGGCGCAACGGGGCGCTGGCTCAGCGGCGCCGGCACGGGAGCGACGGTTGCAGCCGGCTCGATCATGGCAATCTGCGCCGTCGCAGCGCTGGGGCCATCGCCCATCAGTTGCCCCGTGACCAGATCGGCCAGCGGGATCCCGACAACAAGAACAACCCCGGCCCAGGCCAGGCCATTGGTGATGCGGCGGTCAATCTGCATGGTCATACGTCCCGATTTGCTCCGCCCTCAGGGGGCGAATGAGCCGGATTTTCGTGGCCATTTTATGAAATGGCCCGCTAACCCAGCAATGGCACCCTTGAGCTGAACCGAAGCTGAATGACGCTTTTCAGGCTTCCAACCGCGCGGGCCGAGAGCGAATGCCACCAGATCAAGGTGAACGCAAGGTTAATCCGCGCTGCTGGTTATCACGCCTTGTCGAGATAGCGACGCTCGGCGGCGGCCAGCACGGCCGGCTCCAGCAATCGGGCATTGACGCCCATGCGGTTGCGTTTGGGATCGACCGGCGACCAGTGGGTGACGCAGCCGCAGGTGGTGCAGTGGTGGAAGGCAACGTTGCGGCCATTCCACAGATAGGTCGCGGTCGCCGGCGTCTGGGGGATCAGCCTCACCTGGCGCGGCGCATAGTAAGCCCACAGCACGCCATAGCGCCGGCACAGCGAGCAGTTGCACTCGGTCACCGTGGCCGGCGCTTCTTCAAGCACCAGCCGCACCGCGCCGCAATGACAGGATGCCTCGACCGCCATTATTCCGGCCGCCGCCCCAGGATCCGCCCCAGCGCCAAAGCCAGTGGAGATCGGTTGTGGGTATAGATGTGAAACTCGGTCACGCCCTCGTCGAGCAGTTCTGTGACCTGCTCGGCCGCCACGGCCGAGGCGACCAGCGCGTGGGTCTCCGGCTCCTCGTCGAGCCCGTCGAAGCGCTCGGCCAGCCAGGCCGGGATCGCCGTGCCGCACCGCCCGGCAAAGCTGGCGATCTGCTTGAAATTGTGGATCGGCTGGATGCCCGGCACGATCGGCGCGGTGATGCCGGCCGCCCGTGCCCGCTCAAGATAGCGCAGGTAATCGCCATTGGAGAAGAACATCTGTGTGATCGCGCGGTCAGCGCCGGCATCGATCTTGCGCTTGAGATTGTCGATTTCTTCGGCCCAGTTGGCGCTTTGCGGGTGCTTTTCCGGATAGGCGGAAACCGAAATGTCGAAATCGCCGATCCGGCGCAGCCCGCCCACCAGGTCGGCCGCATTCTGATAGCCCTGCGGATGCGGTGTGAAGGGCTGCCCCACGCCTTCCGGCGGATCGCCGCGCAAGGCCACGATACGGTTGATCCCGGCCGCCTGGTAGCCGCGCACCACCGCATCGACCTCGTCCCGACTCGCCCCGACGCAGGTCAGGTGCGCCGCCGCGTCGACGCCGGTCTGGCGCTTGATCGAGGCCACCATGCGCAGCGTCCGCTCGCGCGTGGTGCCGCCGGCACCATAGGTCACCGAGACGAAGCGCGGCTTGAGCGGTGCCAGCTTGTGCACGCTGTCCCAGAAACGCTCTTCCATCGCATCGGTCTTGGGCGGGAAGAACTCGAACGAGATCTGCAGCTCGGCTCGCTGGTCCGCGGTCTGCCGGCTGGCCCGCACATTGTCGTCGATCATCAATTCGGTTCCGTTCACAGAGGGGTGCTGAGGCGCCAGAGGCAGACCGTCAGGCCACGTTCAGTATTGGTGCTGGGAAATTCCTCGACCCCGGCTACCGTCAGGCCGGCGGCCGCCGCCCAGCCGGCCATCTGCGCCGACGACAGGCCCAGCCGGCGATGCGCATGCTCGCTGCGCAGGAATTCGAGTTCGTGCGGGGCAAAGTCGACGATCAGCATCACGCCGCCCGGCGCCAGCAGCCGGCGGGCCTGCGCCAGCAGGCGGCCCGGATCGTCGAAATAGTGCAGCACCTGGTGGATGACGATCACCTCGGCCGGCCCCAGCGAGATGTCGAGATCGCCGATATCACCGAGCCGCACCTGTGCCTGACCGATCCCGGCACTGGCCAGGCGCGCCCGCGCCACGGCCAGCATTTCCCGGCTGGAATCGACGCCGAAACCATGTCGGTAGGAGCCGGCCAGCACTTCGAGCATGCGTCCGGTGCCGGTGCCCAGATCGATCAGCGTCTCGACCTTGCGCCCGCCCAGGGCCGCCACCACCGCCGCCTCGACCGCCTCTTCGGGCACCTGCAGCGTCTTGAGCAGGTCCCAGCTGCTGGCCACGGTGGCGAAATAGGCCGAGGCCTGCGCCTGCTGGCTGTCCCGCACCGCCGCCTGCCGGGCAATGTCGCGCCGACGATCGGCATCGTTTTCATCAAGCCGGGCGATCAGCCAGGTGGCCAGCTCGGCCCCGTCGCCCTGCTGGGCCAGGCCGTAATAGGCCCAGGCGCCCTCGGCATTGCGCCGCACCAGGCCGGCATCGGCCAGCAGCTTGAGATGACGCGACACCCGCGGCTGGCTCTGGTTGAGAATTTCGGTGAGGTCCTTGACCGAATGGTCCCCATCGGCGAGCAAGGCCAGTAGGCGCACCCGGGTCCCCTCACCCGCCGCCTTGAGCACCCCCACCAGTTCCGCCAGTCCCGCCAAAACAACCTCGCACGAGATATAAAGATGTCTTTATATCCGGTTTTTTGTCGGGGTCTAGTGGGAACTTGCACGCGCCGCCCCGGCCACACGAAATCGCCGCCCTCGGGTTAATGGCCAAGGGCGGCGCGGCAAAATCGGGCCTGCGGCAGGATCGATCAGCCCTGGGCGGCCAGGCGTTCTTCGGTGACCGCGCGCTTGCGGAACGAATGCGCCCGCCACAGCTCGAAAATGCCCATCGCCTCTTCGCGGTCGAGCGCGTCAAAGCGGCTGACCACCATCTTGATATCGTCCTGGCTCGGCAGGTCGCGCCAGGGCAGCGTGGCGACAATCGCCTCGAACAGGTCGGGTGCCAGGCCCGCTGCCTTGAGCGCCACCGTGATGGCCACATAGTCCTGGCCGGCCAGCCACTTGACGAAGACTTCCGGCTTGAGCTGCAGGATCACCGTCAGCGCCGCGGCGGCGTGATGGCCATAGCCGAAGCGGGCAAAACGCGTCAGGGCGCGCTCGTTGAGCTGCTTGCGGTCGCTCAGCGCCTTGACCTGGTTATAGGCCACCTTCCACTCGGTGGAGGAAAAGCCGGCGCGGTTGCGCATGCGGTTATAGACGACAGCATTGACCTTGCCGGCCGTGACCGGATCGAAGCGCCGGTCAATCTCGCCCAGGGTCTCGAGCACCTTGCTGGCAACATCGTCGATTTCCCCGCGCAGCGAATTCCAGTCGATATCGCTGCGACCACGCAGGTCGGCGGCAATTTCGCTGTCCTTGGTGGCGCGTTCCACCAGCTTTTCCAGTGTTCCCTTGTGCAGCTGGGCATTGGCATTGCGCACTAGGCGCACCACCGAACTGGTCTGGCCGTGGTCGACAATCGCCTCGCCCACCCGGTCGGCCACCGTATAGCGGCTGGCAATGGCCTCGCGATGCTGCTCGCTCTGATGGGTGATGATGTCGATCAGGTCGTCATCGGAAAGCACATTGGAAAACTGCAGCAGCGGCCGGGCCACCTCGATATCGTCATTGGCCAGCTTGACCACCACCGTGCCGGGCGCCCGGTCGAGCTTGGCCAGGATCTTGGCGACATGGGCCCGCGCCTCGATCTCGACGAATTCGGCAAGCTGGCACAGCACCTCGTCATACTGGGCGACCTGGTCGTCGTCGCAGCGGTCCGACACATAGCTGAACAGCTCGGCCATGTTGCGGAACAACTGCTCGCGCTCGGAGTGATTGGCGTCGCCGTTCAGCACGCGAAAGCTGGAAAACGCCCGCTGTCCTTCGTCAAGCTCGCTCATGGTCTGCTCCCGGCTTCTGCCGTCATCTGGAGGTTCACGATGACCCGCCACCATCTTTCAGGCGCTGAACATATGCCGCGACAATTGATTCAATTTTGATCGAACTGCCAAGAAACCGGGGCGCCGCCGAGACAAAAACGTCCCGGCGGACGGACCACCGGGACGAAACTTGCCGCCATCAGCACCGGCCCGCGGGCCGGCGCACCGGGCCTAGTGCGCGAAGCGGTCGGCTTCCATCACCTTGCTCCAGGCCTTGACGAAGTCATGCGCGAACTTTTCGCGGGCGTCGAACTGGCCATAGACTTCGGCCACGGCGCGCAACTGCGAATGCGAGCCGAAGATCAGGTCGACCCGGGTGGCCGTCCACTTGACTGCGCCGCTGATGCGGTCGCGGCCCTCATAGACGCCCTCGCCTTCCGCCGTCTCGTGCCACTGCGTGCCCATGTCGAGCAGGTTGAGGAAGAAGTCATTGCTGAGCACTTCGGTATTGTGGGTAAAGACGCCGTGCTTGGCCCCGTTGTAATTGGCGCCGAGCACGCGCAGCCCGCCCACCAGCACCGTCATTTCCGGCGCCGTCAGCCGCAGCAGTTGCGCCTTGTCCACCAGGGCCTCTTCCGGCTGCATCACCTGTCGTCCGCCCAGATAGTTGCGGAAGCCATCGGCCCGCGGCTTGAGCGCGTCGAAGGATGGCGCATCGGTCTGTGCTTCCGACGCATCCATGCGGCCCGGCGTGAACGGCACGTCCACGGCCATGCCGCCGGCGCGGGCGGCCTTTTCGATGGCGGCGGCACCGGCCAGCACGATCAGGTCAGCCAGCGAGATCTTCTTGCCGCCGGTCTGGGCGGCGTTGAAGCCCTGCTGGATGCCGGTCAGCACCTCGAGCACCTTGGCCAGCTGCGCCGGCTGGTTGACGTCCCAGTCCTTCTGCGGCGCCAGGCGGATGCGGGCGCCATTGGCCCCGCCGCGCTTGTCCGAGCCGCGGAAGGTCGAGGCCGAGGCCCAGGCCGTCGCAACCAGCTCGGCCACCGACAGGCCCGACGCCAGGATCTTGGACTTCAGCGCCGCCACATCGCTGGCATCGACCAGTTCATGGTCGACCGCCGGGATCGGGTCCTGCCAGATCAGCTCTTCGGTCGGCACTTCCGGCCCCAGGTAACGCACCTTCGGCCCCATGTCGCGATGCGTCAGCTTGAACCAGGCGCGGGCAAAGGCATCGGCGAACTGGTCGGGATTCTCGTAGAAGCGGCGCGAGATCGGCCCGTAGATCGGGTCAAAGCGCAGCGCCAGGTCCGAGGTCAGCATGGTCGGCAGCTTCTTCTTGGCCGGATCGAACGCGTCGGGGATCGACGGCTCGGCATTCTTGGCCACCCACTGCTTCGCGCCGGCCGGGCTCTGCGTCAGCTCCCATTCGAACTTGAACAGGTTGTCGAAGAAGTGGTTGCTCCACTGGGTCGGCGTCTGCGTCCAGGTGACTTCAGGGCCGCCGGTAATGGCGTCCGCGCCATGGCCGGTGCCATGCTTGGAAATCCAGCCAATGCCCTGGTTCTCGAGCGCCGCGCCTTCCGGCTCCGGCCCGATCAGCGAGGGATCGCCCGCGCCATGCGTCTTGCCGAAAGTGTGGCCGCCGGCGATCAGCGCCACGGTCTCTTCGTCATTCATCGCCATGCGGGCAAAGGTGTCGCGGATGTCGCGCGCCGAGCCCAGCGGGTCCGGATTGCCGTTCGGGCCTTCGGGATTGACATAGATCAGGCCCATCTGCACCGCGCCCAGCCGGTCGTCGAGCTCGCGCTCGCCGCTATAGCGCGAATCCCCCAGCCAGGTGCCTTCGGGGCCCCAATAGAGTTCCTCGGGCTCCCACACATCGGCGCGGCCACCGGCAAAGCCGAATGGCGTAAAGCCCATGGTTTCGAGCGCGACATTGCCCGTCAGCACCATCAGGTCGGCCCAGGAAATCTTGTTGCCGTATTTCTGCTTGATCGGCCAGATCAGCCGACGCGCCTTGTCGAGGTTGGCATTGTCGGGCCAGGAGTTGAGCGGCGCAAAACGCTGCTGCCCCGCCCCGGCGCCGCCGCGGCCATCGGTGATGCGATAGGTGCCGGCGCTATGCCAGGCCATGCGGATGAACAGGCCACCATAGTGCCCGAAATCGGCGGGCCACCAGTCCTGGCTGTCGGTCATCAGCGCGGCCAGGTCAGCCTTGACCGCTGCCAGGTCGAGCGACTTGAACGCCTCGGCATAGCTGAACTCGGGGCCCAGCGGATCGGACAGGGTCGAATTGTTGTGCAGCACCTGCACGTTGAGCTGCTTGGGCCACCAGTCGCGGTTGCCGCGGGGCGCCGGTGCATGGTTGACCGGGCACTTGCCGCCGCTCTCTGCGGGCGCGCTGTCGGTGGTCTGCGGGGCGGTTGCGTCATCCATGACGGAGTCTCCTGAGCTGTTTGGAATCGTTATAAGGGGGTGACATCCATTAGGCCAATCGATTATTCTTCCGGACTTGATAGGATAAAGTTATAATGCCCATCTCCCTCAAGCAGCTGCGCTACGCCGCTGCCGTCGCCCGCACCGGCCATTTCGGCCGCGCTGCGGCCGAGTGCAGCGTGTCGCAGCCGGCACTATCGCAGCAGATCATGACGCTCGAGGCGCTGTGCGGCTCGGCGCTGTTCGACCGGCTGCGGACCGGTGCAACTCTGACTCCCTTTGGCCGCGATTTCGTTGATCTGGCGCAAAAGGCCATTGCCGCCGCCGATGCGGTCAACGCCCTGGCCGCCGGCCGCAGCGGCCAGCTCGACCGGCCGCTGCGCTTCGGCCTGATCCCTACCGTGGCGCCCTATCTGCTGCCCGAAATATTCCCGGCGCTGCAGGGCGACCTGCCCGACCTGGCCTTCACCGTCAGCGAAAACCGCACCGAGGCGCTGCTGGCCGGCCTGGTCGATGGCAGTCTCGACATCGCGCTGATCGCCACCCAGCCGCCCGAGCATGGCCCGCGCCTGGTCAGCACCCCGCTGTTCGAGGACCGTTTCGTGCTCGCCACCGGCCGCGACGAGGCCACACCTGCCCCGGTCTCGCTGGCCTCCATTGCCCCCGAGCGCATCCTGCTGCTCGACGAGGGCCACTGCTTTCGCGACCAGACCATCGCCGCCTGCAACCTGGCCAGCGATACCGCGCCGCGCACCTTTGCCGCGACCTCGCTCTCGACCATTGTCGAATTCGTTGCCAATGGTCAGGGCGTGACGCTGCTGCCCCAGATTGCCCTGCGCAAGGAAGCCACCGATCCGCGCATCGTCATCCACCCCCTGGCAGCCGATGCCGGGCGCCTGCTGCGCCTGGTCTGGCGCGAGGCCACCCCCTTCGCCCCAACCTTTGCCCGCATCGCCGCGGTCATCCGGGCGACGCGGCAGCCCGGAGCCTAGCGGACCGGCGTCGCCACCACGCGCTTGCGCCGGGCAAAGCTGTCATAGCTGAACACCATCAGCGACAGCCAGATCAGCGCGAAGCTGAGCAGCCGCAGGCCGTTGAGATGCTCACCAAACACGGTGATGGCCAGCACGAACTGGATCGAGGGCGCCAGATACTGGAACATGCCGATCGTCGTCAGCCGCATCCGCCGCACCGCAAAGGCAAACAGCAGCAGCGGGATCGTGGTCGCCGGGCCGGTCAGGATCATCAGCGTCATCGAGGTGGGATCGGCATGGATGCCCGGCCCCCAGGTGACGATATTATAGATGACATAGCCCAGTGCCACCGGTGCCAGCATGGCGGTTTCCGCAAACAGCCCGCTGGCCGGCCCGAGTTGCGCCGTCTTGCGGAAATAGCCATAAAAACCAAAGGATAGCGCCAGTCCGAGCGCGATGAACGGCACGCTGCCCAGCCCCACCGCCTGGATGGCGATCGCCACCACGGCAATGCCGATCGACAGCGTCTGCAGGCGGTTCTGCCGCTCGCCCAGCAGCAGCATGCCCATGGCCACATTGACCATCGGGTTGATGAAATAGCCAAAGCTGGCTTCCAGCACCTGGCCCGTCTCCACCGCCCAGACATAGAGCAGCCAGTTGGCGGCCAGCAGCACGGCGGTCATCAGCGTCACCAGCGCCCGGCGGCGGTCGGCAAACAGCGCCCGCACATCGCCAAAGCCGCCCCGGAACGCCAGAATGCCCGCCAGCAACAGCAGCGACCAGACGATCCGCTCCGCCACGATCATCACCGAGCCGGCCCCCTCGATGGCCTTGAACAGCAGCGGCAGGAAGCCCCACAGCACATAGGCGGCCAGCGCCGCCAGCACGCCATTGCGGCCATCCTGGATCGAGGGGTGGGCCGGCGTGGCAAGCTGGGCGGGCACAATGGCTTCGGGGGCGGATTCAGGCAGGGACATCGACAAACTCCGCGCCACGCTTGGCGCTTATGCGCCCGGACAGAGGAGCGCGCTTATGCGTCCTGATAGCAGGGCCGGCGCGCGGCGACCAATCAGACTTCGTGATCCCACCCATCTTGCAATGGCCACGTTGCGCGACGACCTTGAGTCATGGGAGGCTGTTCACGCCCCTCTGGCATTGTGCCAATCCGACCAACCAGCAGCAGGAGTCCACCATGAAAAAGACGGTCACTTGGATCTTGATCGCCGACGGCGCCCAGGCGCGCGTTGTGGAGAACACCGGCCCGGGCAAGGGACTGCAGCAGGTGCAGGGGCTGGATTGGTCGATTGCCCCGCTGCAGGCCCAGGATATCCAGGCCGACCGGCCGGGGCGCAGCTTCTCCTCCGTCGGCTCGGGCCGCAGTGCCATGGAGCCCAAGACCGACCCGGTGGAATACCGCGAGACCGAGTTCTGCAAATCGCTGGCGGCGACCCTGGATCGCAAGCAGCAGGAAGGCGCCTTTGACCGGCTGATCGTCGTCGCCGCCCCGATCGCTTTGGGCGACATCCGCAAGGCCATCACGCCCAATGTCAAAAAGACCATTCTGGCCGAACTCGACAAGGACCTGACCAACACGCCCACCGCGCAGCTGGCCCAGCACCTGGACGGCATCATCGCCGTCTGATTGTCGAGATCTATCAGCGCTTTGATGAGAGCGGCCGATTCAACAATAGTGCCTGTTGAATCGGCCGCTCAAACTATTGAATCACTATTTCAAGATCTTGCATCAGTGCTGCAATTGATTGAATTGCCACCCTAGAGTGCCGGCCTAACTCTCTGACTCGTCTTCAGATTCCGCGTCCGAACCGCCTTCGATGGCGTCGAGGAACTGCAGCAACATGGAATTGACCAGGTCGGGGCGTTCCAGCGTCGGAATATGAGCCACATTCTCCAGCACGGCCGCAAACGCATTGGGCATTTCTTCCGACAGGTGCTCATGCCGGTCGATCAGCGCGGTGAAATCCTGGTCGCCCACCAGCAGCAGGCTGGGCGCGCCAATCTCGGCCACGCGGTGCCAGGCATTGGGCGGCCGCACTTCGCCACCCAGGTCCGGCTTGTTGAGCGCCAGCCCGTTCATGTCCAGAAACAGCGCCCGCGCCGCCCCGCCGACCCGGCCGCTCTGCGCCCGCGGCCCGTCGAGCCATTCATGCGCCTGCACCTTGTTGAGCATGTCGCGGTCGCCGCGTTCGAAGGCATCCTCTTCGGCCGCCTCGATCATCGCCTCGGCCTCGGTGGTGCTCCAGGGCGCCCCGGTCACCGAGGTGCCGATCAGCACCAGCCCGATCACCCGACCCGGATGGCGCAGCGCGAAATCAATGGCCAGCCCGCCGCCCAGCGAGCAGCCCACCAGCACGGCGGCGTGAATGCCGAACTCTTCGAGCAGCGCCTCGAGGTCCTCGACATGGCCGAACTTTTCGTCGGCGCTGTCGGTTTCGCCATAGCCGCGCCGGTCATAGGCGATGGCGTGCCAGCCGGCCTCGGCCACCGCCAGCATCTGCCGCGTCCACATCCGCTTGTCGCAGACCCCGGCATGCAAAAACACCACCGGCAGGCCTTCGCCGGTCTCCAGACCCGCCAGTGTTGCCGCGCCGACCGCGAGCGAAAACGGCTCGAGCGCCTCTGGCAGAATGTCGGGCATTATTGGGCAACCTGGGCGCAGAAGGCAAAGCCGTCCTTGCCGCCAACCCAGCAGCCCGGCGCATCAGCTGCCGGCGTCATCACGCCCAGCTCCTGGGGATAGAGGGCATCGGCCGCCCCGATATAGCCCAGCCCCTCGCTCTCGCTGACCAGGGCAAAGGCAAACACCCGCCCGTCCGGCAGCGCGAAGGTCAGCCCGCCGCCATCATGGCTCAGGTCGCACGCAAAGGTCTCAAATCCACTCACCGAACACTGCCCCGGCTCGGCCGATGCAGCGCCCACCATTGCACCCCAAATCAGGGCCGTCCCCATAATCAATATTTTCATACTGTCCCCACAGCAAAAAAGGCGGGCTCATCGCCCGCCTCCAGTCTTAGCGCGTCAGCGGCTTATATGTCGCGCGTTTTGGATTGACCGCATCGGCGCCCAGGCGGCGGATCTTGTCCGCCTCATAGTCCGCGAAATTGCCTTCGAACCATTCGACATGGCTATTGCCCTCGAAGGCCAGCATGTGTGTCGCCAGCCGGTCGAGGAACATGCGATCATGGCTGATGATGATGGCGCAGCCGGCAAATTCCTCGAGCGCCTCTTCGAGCGCGGCCAGGGTTTCCGTGTCCAGATCATTGGTGGGCTCATCGAGCAGCAGCACATTGCTGCCGCTCTTGAGCATCTTGGCCAGGTGCACGCGGTTGCGCTGCCCGCCCGAAAGATTGCCCACCTTCTGCTGCTGGTCGCCACCCTTGAAGTTGAACGAGGACGTGTAGGCGCGTGAGTTCACCTCGCGCTTGCCCAGCAGGAGGATTTCGTCGCCTTCCGAAATTTCCTGCCACACCGTCTTGTTGGGATCGAGGCTATCGCGGCTCTGGTCGACATAGCCCATCTTGACGCTGTCGGCGACGGTGACCGTGCCGGCATCGGGGACTTCCTGGCCGGTCATCATGCGGAACAGCGTGGTCTTGCCGGCGCCATTGGGGCCGATAATGCCGACAATGCCGCCTGGCGGCACCTTGAAGCTGAGATTGTCGATCAGCAGGCGATCGCCATAGGACTTGGACAGTCCCTCAATGTCGATGACGTTCTGCCCCAGCCGCTCGCCGGCCGGGATGATGATCTGCGCCACGCCCGACTGCATGCGGGCCTCGTTGATCTTGACCAGTTCCTCATAGGATTTGAGGCGGGCCTTGGACTTGGACTGGCGCGCCTGTGGCGACTGCCCCATCCATTCGCGCTCGCGGTCCAGCACCTTGGCGCGCGCCGCGTCTTCGCTCTTTTCCTGGGCAAAGCGCTTGGCCTTGGCCGTGAGGTAAGCCGAGTAATTGCCCTCATAAGGCACGCCGCGACCGCGATCGAGCTCGAGAATCCAGCCGGTGACATTGTCGAGGAAATAGCGATCATGGGTGATGATCAGCACGGCCCCGGCGAACTCGCGCAGATGGCGTTCGAGCCAGGCGGTGGTTTCGGCGTCGAGATGGTTGGTCGGCTCGTCGAGCAGCAGCAGGTCGGGCTTGCTCAGCAGCAGCGCGCAAAGCGCGACGCGACGGCGTTCGCCACCCGAGAGCTTGGTCACATCGGCATCGGCCGGCGGGCAGCCCAAAGCTTCCATGGCCACTTCGACCTGGCTTTCCAGATCCCAGAGGTTTTCCGCGTCGATCTGGTCCTGCAGCTTGGATGCCTCGTCGGCAGTCTCGTCCGAATAGTCCATCATCAGCTCGTTATAGCGATCGATGACAGCCTTCTTCTCCTTGACGCCGGTCATGACATTGCCCAGCACGTTGAGCGCCGGATCGAGCTCGGGCTCCTGGCTGAGATAGCCGACCTTGGCGCCCTGCGCGACCCAGGCTTCGCCCTGGAACTCGGTGTCGATGCCGGCCATGATCTTGAGCAAAGTCGACTTGCCCGAGCCGTTCGGACCGAGGACACCGATTTTGGCATCGGGGTAAAAGGACAGGTGGATATTGTCGAGGACCTTCTTGCCGCCGGCATAGGCCTTGGACATTCCGTCCATGTGATAGATGAATTGGCGTGCCATGCGCGTGCTGACCTCTCCGCAGTGTCGAATTTGCCGTCTATGTAGGCCAAGCCGCCCGTCGGGGCAACGTCTGTGCGCAGCAGCGGAACGGACGGCGCGATGCCGCGTTGCTGCAGCCAAGAGGGATCAACTGCCTTGTCACAGCGTCAACTGCCGTTTCCGTCCAGACCATCGCGCCGCCTCAGCGTCTTTGAAAGCGTGGCCACCTTTGCGATCATTGCCGCCCTGCTCTATCTCGGCGCCGGCATCCTCGTGCCGCTGGTCCTGGCGACCCTGCTCGCCTTTGCCTTGGCCCCGCTGGTCACCTCGCTCAACCGCCGGCTGCACCTGCCCGATCCCATCGCCGTCATCTTCTCGGTCATGCTGGCGCTCACCGCCCTGGCCGGCTTTGCCTATCTGGCCGGCACCCAGGTGATGAAGCTGGGCGCCGAACTGCCCGGCTATCAGGAGACCATTTCCGCCAAGATTGCCGACCTGCAGGAACAGTTTGGCAGCAACACCATCCTCGACCAGATCAACAATGCCGTCTCCGGACTGAGCGAGCAGGTCAATGGTGGCGAACATGCGCCCGTGCCCGGCGCCCCCATTCCCGTGACCATTTCCAACGAGATCGGTCCCCTGAGCATCCTCAGCTCTGTCCTCGGCTCGATCATCGGCCCGGTCGCCACCGTCGCCATCGTCACCGTCTTCCTGATCTTCCTGCTCATGGGTCGCGGCGACCTGCAGGAGCGCTTCATCCGCCTGGTCAGCGGTGGCCGCTATTCCAAGGCCAATATCGCCATTGCCGATGCCAGCCAGCGCGTCGGCCGCTACCTGCTGATCCAGCTGGCGGTCAACACCATCTATGGCACCATCTTTGGCATCGGCCTCTGGCTGATCGGGGTGCCGAGCGCCGTACTCTGGGGCCTGCTGATCATCCTGTTCCGCTACATCCCCTTTGTCGGCGCCCTGATCATCGCCGTGGTCCCCTTCCTGCTCGCCTTTGCCGTCGATCCCGGCTGGAACATGCTGCTGCTCTCGGTCGGCCTGTTCCTGGTGCTCGACCTCACCACCGCCAACGTCATCGAACCCCGGCTCTACGGCTCGAGCACCGGCGTCTCCGCCATTGCCATCCTGCTCTCGGCCATGTTCTGGGCCTCGATGTGGGGCCCGATCGGGCTCATCCTCGCCACCCCCATGACCGTGTGCTTGGTGGTGATCGGACGCCACCTGCCGCAGTTCCAGTTCCTCGAAACCCTGCTGGGCAGCGAGCCCGTGCTGTCGCCGCCCGAACGGCTCTACCAGCGCATGCTGCGCGGCGCGACCGAGGACGCCATCGAGATGACCGAGGATCATATCGAGGCCTACACCACCGAACACTATCTCGACGATATCCTGATGCCGGCGCTGCGCCTGGCCAGCAGCGAGCTGGCAGATGGTCCCGAAGCACTGCCCCAGCGCCGCCAGCTGGTGCAGTCCTTCGAGGCCCTGGTCGCCGACGTGGCCAAGGTCGACTGGCCCGAGCAGAGCAGCATGCTGCTGATCGGCGGTCGCAACGAGATCGATGAATGCGCGGCCACCGTGCTGGGCATTCGCCTCGCCAACGAGGGCATTGCCAGCCGCGTCCTGCCGCCCGTCGCGGTCCGCCAGGAGGCCATCGGCCGGCTCGATCTCGACGGCGTCGACACCATGGTGCTGGTCTTCATGGGCGACGACATCCGCGCCCAGACTCGCTATGTCGCCCGCCGCATGGGCCGCATGGCCCCCGATATGCGCATCGTCGTCTGTGCCTTCAACGAGCTCACCACGCCTGAATCCAGCGAAACCCTGCATGTCGACGCCATCTACCGCTCGCTTGACGACGCCGTGGACGGCGTTCTGACCAGTGCGCGCCAGATCGAAGTCCGCGAGCGCCAGGATGGCGGCCGGACCGAGCCCTTTGCCGGCGCCGGTCGTGGCGACGACGCCCTCGGCCAGGCCATCCAGCAGATCGCCGACAGCTTCGAGATTCCCTTCGCCACGATCAACCTGCTGCATGATGATCGCCACGTCGAAGACGAGGCCGCCTTCCGCCTCACCACCATCGTCGCCGAAACGCGCAGGCCGCTGATCGTGCATTCCGGCGCCCCCCATCCCCTGGTGGGTGACAATGCCTATCTGCAGACCAATGGTATCGATCTCTATGCCGCCGTACCCCTGGTGGTCGAGGATGGCACCTGTGTCGGGGCGCTGGCGCTGCTCGATTACGAAAAGCGCGATTTCAGCCCCGACGACGTGCGCCGGCTGCAGGAGGCGGCCGAGGATCTGGTGCGGCGTTTTGGCGGCGGCAATACCGTCCGCGCGGCATAGAGCGTTTTCAGCAAAAGTGTCTCCACTTTTGCGGTTCGAAAGCGCGACCACACAAAGATCTGGAGTGTTCTCGCCGTTTCCGCGAAACGGTAAGTCACTCCAGCCGCCGCACTCTCGCCGTATCGCCCCCGTACCTGCCGCCCTGACGGATAATTGCTTCCCCCTGGGTCGCCATCTCGTCTATCCCTGCCCCATCCATCCCCCGGGAGCCTGCCGATGACCACCCGAACTGCCCTGTCCGCCCCCGTGCTGGCCTTCACCTGCGTCGCCCTGCTGCTGCAGCCGGCGCTGGCCCAGCCAGCCGCAGCGCCGGCGGACAATGCGGTCGATTACTTCGTGCTCGACAATGGCCTGGAAGTGGTGGTGATCCCCGATCACCGCGCCCCGGTCGTCACCCATATGGTCTGGTACAAGGTCGGCAGCGCCGATGAGCCGGCCGGCAAGTCCGGCATTGCCCATTTCTTCGAGCATCTGATGTTCAAGGGCACCGAGCGCCACCCCGCCGGCGCGCTCGACACCGCCGTATCGGCCCTGGGCGGCAACCTCAATGCCTTTACCACCGCCGACGTCACCGCCTATTTCGAAACCGTGCCGGCCGATGCCCTCGCCCAGATGATGGATTTCGAAGCCGACCGCATGCGCGGCCTGGTGCTGACCGAAGAGGTCATCGGCGCCGAGCGCGACGTGGTGCTCGAGGAGCGCCGCCAGCGCGTCGAATCCAGCCCCCAGGCCTTGCTCAACGAGGAATTCGCCGCCACGCTCTATCAGAACCATCCCTATGGCATTCCCGTCATCGGCTGGATGCACGAAATGGAGCAGCTCAACCGCACCGACGCTGTCGCCTTCTATGATCAGTATTATGCCCCCAACAATGCCGTGCTGGTCGTTGCCGGCGATGTCGATGCCGACACCGCGCGCAGCCTGGCTGAAGCCAGCTATGGCCAGCTCGAACGTGGCCCCGAGCTGCCGCCGCGCGTCCGCACCACCGAGCCCGAGCGCAATACCAGCGCCACCGTCACCCTGAGCGATCCGCGCGTCGGCATTCCCAGTTTCATGCGCTCCTGGCTGGTCCCCACCTATCGCACCGCCGAGCCCGGCGAGGCCGAGGCGCTCGACCTGCTCTCGGAAATCCTAGGCGGCGGCAGCCGCAGCCGCTTCTATCAGGAACTGGTGGTCAAGACCGGCATCGCCGCCCAGGCCGGCGCCGGCTATGATGGCGGCGCCTATGATCCGAGCGGCTTTTCCATCTATGGCGCGCCGCAGGGCGACCATACCCTGGCCGATGTCGAAGCCGCCGTCGACGCCCAGCTTGCCCGGCTGATCGCCGATGGCGTCACGCCCGAGGAACTCGACAGCGCCAAGGCGCGCTATCTGCGCAACCTGATCTTTGCCAGCGACGCCCAGCAGAACATGGCGCAGATGTATGGCATCGAACTGGCCACCGGCGGCACCGTCGAAGATATCGCCAAATGGCCCGACCGCATCCGCGCCGTCACGCCCGAACAGGTGCAGGCCGTGGCCGCGCGCTATCTCGATCCCGCCATCGCCGTGACCAGCTATCTGCTGCCGCCCGCCACCGGAGCGCAATAAGTCCATGACCCTCACCACCCTGTTCCGCCGGCCGCTGGCCGTTCTCGCTCTGCTGTCCGCCGCCCTGCTGCCGGCCCTGCCCGCTCACGCCGTGGAGTTCCAGGACATCACCTCGCCCCAGGGCATCACGGCCTGGCTGGTGGAGGACTATGCCGTCCCCATCGTCACCATCCGCTTCTCCTTCGAGGGCGGCACCACCCAGGACCCCGCCGGCAAGGAGGGTCTGACCACCCTGCTGACCACCCTGTTTGACGAGGGGGCCGGCGACATGGACAGCGAGACCTTCCAGATCGCCCTCGACAATGCCGGCGCCGAAATGGGTTTCATGGCCGATACCGACGCCGTCTATGGCGCCATGCGCATGCTGGTCGACCAGCGGGACGCCGCCATCGGCCTGCTCAAGCTGGCCATCGAATCCCCGCGCTTCGACCAGAACCCGATCGACCGCATGCGCGCCCAACTGGTCACCGGCATCATTGCCGCCGCCCAGAACCCCGGCACTGCGGCCCAGCAGCAATGGGCCACCGCGCTCTATGGCGACCATCCCTATGCGCGGCGCGCCGAGGGCACAGAGCAGACCCTGGCCGGCCTAACCGCCGACGACCTGCGCCAGCGCCACCAGGCCCTCTTTGCCCGCGCCAATCTCAAGGTCGCCATTGTCGGGGCCATCGACGCAGAGAGCGCCACCGCTTTGCTCGATACCCTCTTCGCCAGCCTGCCGGCCGAGCCCGATCTGACGCCCATCGTCGATATCGACCCGGTCCTCGGCCAGGACCTGCGTGTCGAATATCCGCTGCCTCAGACTACCATCTTCATGGCCTATCCCGGCCTCGAGCGCGCCGATCCGGACTATTTCGCCGCCTATCTGATGACCCATATCCTGGGCGGCGACTCCTTCGGCTCGCGCCTCACCACCGAGGTGCGCGAAAAGCGCGGCCTCACCTATGGCATTTCGGCCAATCTGAGCAATCAGCTGCACAGCAATGCGCTGGTCATCGGCACCTCGACCCGGGCCGACCGCGCCGCCGAGACGCTCGCCGTCATCGAGCAGGTGGTGGCCGACATGGCTGCCCAGGGCCCGACGCCTGAGGAACTGCAGGCCGCCAAGCAATATCTCATCGGCTCCTACCCTATCAGCGAGCTGACCTCGTCCTCCTCCATCGCCAATACGCTGATCAGCCTGCAGCGCTGGGATCTGGGCATGGACTACGTCGCCCGTCGCCCCGATCTGATCGATGCCGTGACCATCGCCGACGTCAAGGCCATGGCCCAGCGCCTGCTCACCGCCAAGCCCACTATCCTGCAGATGGGCCCGGCGCCAGAAGCGGCCCCCGCGCCGGCAACGGACGCTGCGCCCGCACCTGAAGCCGCGCCTGAACCCGGTCCGGCGCCCGAGCCAGCGCCTGCACCTGAAGCAGCCCCCGCGCCCGCCTTCTAGCGACTAGCCAAAGCGGCCGCTTCTGCCGATAGTACGGGCAGAAGCGGCCGCCAGTGTCGCGGGGAGAACGCCTTGACCAAGCCAGCCTTTGCCCGCCGCGGCCGCAGCCTTGCCGCCGGCCAGCGCGCCGAACTGACCATCATCAACGCCGATGGTACCGGCCGCACCGTCATCTTCACCGCCACCGAGGTCATCGAGGCGCCCAACTGGACGCCGGACGGCCAGACCCTGGTTTTCAATGCCGGCGGCGAGCTCTGGCGCATCCCGGCCGTGGGCGGCACCCCGGAGAAGATCGATACCGGCGACCGCCGCGACCTCAACAATGACCACGTGCTCGCCCCCGATGGCCAGACCGTCTATGTCAGCGCCGATGACGGCCACCTCTATGCCGTGCCGCTGGTCGGAGGCACGCCGCGCCGCGTCTCCAATACGCACGCCACGCCGCATCATTATTATCTGCATGGCATCAGCCCGGACGGACTGACCCTTTCCTATGTCGCCGTCGAGGCGCCGCACGGCACCCGCCGCATCAACATCTTCACCATTCCCGCTGCCGGCGGCCCGGACACGCGGCTCACCGATCTCGATGCGCCCCATGACGGCCCGGAATATTCCCCCGACGGGCAATGGCTCTATTTCAACTCCGAGCGCAATTCGCTCGGTCACGCCCAGTGCTTCCGCATGCGCGCCGACGGCACTGACGTGCAGCAATTGACCGACGACGAGCGGGTGAACTGGTTCCCCCATCCGTCGCCCGATGGCGCTACAGTGGTCTATCTGAGCTATCCGCCCGGCACCCGGGGCCACCCGGCCGACAAGCAGGTCATCCTGCGCGCCATGCGCCCCGACGGCAGCGACAGGCGCGATATCATCGCCTTTTTCGGCGGCCAGGGCACTATCAATGTCAATTCCTGGGCTCCTGACAGCGCCCGCTTTGCTTTTGTCGCTTATTCGCAGGATTAGCCGGTGAGACCCAGCGCCTGCTTGATCGTATCGTCCTGCTCGGTGCGCTGCACCACCACGCCCCACCAGCCAAGCCCGTCATATTCCTGGTAGCCCAGGGTCTTGGCAAAGGCGACGATATTGCCATTGCCGTCATAATAGCTGCCGCGCGCGCGCCCCTCATGGCGCAGGTCGAAGCTGGCGAAACGGTGCGCCGAACTGGTCGTCGCGATCATCCGGTTGCGCGCGTCGAGCAGCATCACCTCGGTGCGCTCGGCGATCTTGGGCGGCAGGGCGGCCTCGGTCTCGACGATCGAGCGGCCCTGCGCCTGCCAGTCGAAATAGACGCCCAGCGTCCCCAGCACGGCGCCGTCCGCCCTTCCCTGGCTGCGCACCGCCGTGCTGTAGACCAGCACTTCGCGCCCGCCATGCGGCGCGCTTTCCATCACCTCGCCCACCGCGTAATCGTCGCCGCTCCTGGTCGCCAGCGCCTGTCGGAACCAGGCCTCGCGCGAAAAATCCTGCCCCAGCAACTGCTTGGCATGCGCGCCATTAGCGCTCGCCACCACCCTACCGCGGGCATCGGTCAGCACCAGGTCGCAATAAACGCTGTAGAAGCGGTTGATCGTCGCCAGCCGGTCGGCCGCAAAGGCCAGCCTGCCCGGTTCCGGCTCGCCCAGCGCCTCCCAGAACGCCGTATCTGTGGCCCACCAGCGCACGTCGGCGGTGCGCTCATAAAGGTTGCGCACGATCAGCTGCACCAGCGTCTGCGCCAGGTCGACCAGACGGACCCCTTCCATTTCTTCGACCAGCGTCTCGCTCATCGTCCGGCTGAGCGAGATCCGCCCCATCAGCACGTCCTGGAAGCGCACCGCGATATCGGCGGCCCGCTCGGCCAGGTGCTGCACCTCGTCGGCCACCACGGCAAAACCCTTGCCGGCGTCCCCCGCCCGCGCCGCCTCGATAATGGCATTGATGGCCAGCAATTTGGTCTGCTTGACGATCTGCAGATTGTTGGTGGCGTAGCTCTGCAGCTCGCTGCCGATCCCATCCATCACGATGCGCATGGCGCGCGGCGAGGCAGTAACCCCCGTCTTGCCGTTACTAGTCATGACCGTGCCCCAATTGCACCCAGCCCCGCCAAAACACCTCTGCCTAAAATTTAAGCAGTAAAACCAGCATTATGGCGGCAGTTCTCAAGTACATCTATGAGCAAACAGAGTAACCAGACCGTAAACATGTTAATCGCTGCCAGCAATTTGCCAAATCTGTCCCGGCATGGCGGTGCCGCTGCTGTGGCTGACTGGTCGATCAGGCCTGGACGGCCCCGGCTGGCTCCAGCCAGACCGGCACCGATTTGAAGGCCGGCGTCTTGCTGCGCGGATCCACCATGGTGCCGACCAGCACATTGGCTTCCGGATAATAGGCCATGGCGCTGCCACGCGGCAGGTCGAATTCCCGCGCCACCGCCTGCATGCGTCCGACATCGGAGGCTATCGTCACCACCTGACCCTCGCTGACCCCGAACCCGGCCATGTCCTCTGCATTGAGAAACACCGCATCGCGTCCGGCATTGCCGCGGTAACTGTCGCGCTCTTCATAGATGATGGTGTTGAACTGGCCTTCGCTGCGAATGGTGGCCAGGCTCAGCTGCCCGGTCCCGCTGGCGGGGATTGGCGTCACCACGAAATGGCCCTTGCCATCCGGCGTGCCGAATTCGGGCGTGTGCATCACCCGGCTCTTGATATGGAATTCGCGTTTGGCCACGTCGATATCGGCCAGTTCTTCCATCCCCGGCACGATCGCGGCAATGGCGTCGCGCACCTTGGCATGCGCGCTGAAGGCCTTGAAGTCGATGGGCCCGCCGGGCAGCACAAGCGCCCCGATCTCGCCCAGGATCCAGCTTTCCGGCCGCACATTGTCGAGTCGGCGAATGCCGCCATCGCTGAGCCGCACATAGTTGAACATCGATTCCTGGGTGGTCGGCTCCCATTCCTCGTCGCGCGCCGTCACCGGCAGCACCAGCACCTCGCCCTGCCCCAGGCCATGCACATGCCCCATATTGAGCGTGGTGGTCAAAAACAGCTTGAAGCCGATGGCTTCCATCGCCCGGCTGGCAAAGGCCGTGTCCGGCGTCGCACCCCACAGATTGCCGCCCATGATCACGGCGCTATCTATGCTCCCGGCTTCGGCCGCCTTGAGGCAGGCCATGGTGTCCATGCCCTTGGCTTCGGGAAAGCGCACGCCGAATGCGGTTTCCATCTTCTCCAGCACATCCTTGGCCAGCACCGGCTTGACCCCGATCGTGCCAATGCCCTGCACATTGGAATGGCCGCGCAGCGGCAGCAGCCCGGCAAAGCGCTTGCCCACCATGCCGCGCAGCATGGCCAGGTTTGCAATGGCCTCGACATTGGCCACGCCATGAATGTGATGCGTCATGCCCATGCCCCAGGCAAAGACGGCGTGTTTCGCCCGGCCATATTGCCGCGCCAGATGGATAATCTCGTCCCGGCTGATGCCGCAGGCGTCGGTAATAGCGTCCCAGCCCAGCGCGTCGAGATCGGCATGGAATTCGGCAAAGCCGGCACTATGCGCCGCGATGAACGCCGTATCGGCGAGCCCCAGCTCCAGCACTGCCTTGGCGATCCCCTTCATCAGCGCAATGTCGCCGCCGATGCGCGGCTGGCAATAGTCCGAGGCTATCTCGCTGCCGCCCTTGAGCATCGAACTGGGTGATTTCGGCACGGCGAACTTGACCAGCCCCGGCTCCTTGGCCGGATTGATGACGATGACCTGCCCGCCCCGCTCGCGGCAGTTCTTGAGCATATGGATGAAGCGCGGATGGTTGGACGATGGATTGGCGCCGATGACAAAGATCAGGTCAGCCCCGGTCAGATCCTCCAGCTCGACGCTCGACGTTGCCTTGCCGATCGTCGTGGCCAGCCCCTCGCTGGTCGCCTGATGGCAGTAATAGGAGCAGTTATTGACATTGTTGGTGCCATAGGCCCGCGCCAGCAGCTGGAACAGGAACCCCGCCTCGTTGGACGAGCGGCCGGAGGAATAGAAAAAGCTGCGCTGCGGCGCGGTCGCGCTCAGCTTCTGCGCCGCATGGGCCAGGGCAAATTCCCAGTCGACCGGGGTGAAGCGATTGGCCCCGCGCGCCTTGAACAGCGGCGTGCCCAGCCGGCCCAGATGCTCCATCTCCTTGCCCGTCAGCTCGGCCAGGTCGGCCAGGTCGTGCTCGAAGATCGGCAGGGGAATGGCCGGCTGGATATCGGTCGATTGCGCCTGCACGCTCTTGTTGCAGACCGAGGGAAATTCGTTGAGTTCATTGGTCATGCCGCCGCGCTGCCCGCCCATGCCATAGGCACAGGCCTTGCAGGCATTCTTGGCGGTCAGCGCCTTGGCGGCCTTGCCCACGCCCATGCGGCCAATGGTGGCCAGCGTATAGAGCACCTTCTTGGGCCCGCCCCCCACGATCTGCTTGCCGTCAGCCATGACCCTGCTCCACCCTTTTGGGACATTGTCTGAGCATGCGAAAGGACAAGCAAGCCTTCAGCACGCCCTTTTGCGCAACAACGTAGGCAGTGGCTCTCCTCACCCCACCCTCAGTCCCTCGCCATCGAGGGGAGGGAGGCGCCAGCTCGGGCGCCGGTGTTCATCGCCTCCCTCCCCCTTGTGGGGAGGGAATGAGGTGGGGGTACGTTTAGGCAGGGTGCAGGTTCCGCCCTGCCTCAATACACCGACTTCACATACATTTCCGCCGGCACCGGGCCGCGCGCATAGTCCGGATGCCGGATGCGCTCGGGCAGTACCACTTCCGGCTTGGGCACGTCGGCATAGGGAATGGCCGAGAGCAGATGAGCAATGGTATTGAGCCGCGCCCGCTTCTTGTCATCGGCATCGACGATCCACCACGGCGAGTCTGCCGTGTGGGTGCGCGCCAGCATGTCTTCCTTGGCCTTGGTATAGTCCTCCCAGTGGCGGCGCGATTCCATATCCATGGGCGACAGCTTCCACTGCTTGAGCGGATCGTCGATCCGCATGCGGAAGCGGAATTCCTGCTCCTCATTGCTGATCGAGAACCAGAACTTGATCAGGATGATGCCCGAGCCGATCAGCATCTTCTCGAAATCGGGCACGGTGCGGAAGAACTCCTCGAGCTCGGCCGGCGTGCAAAAGCCCATCACCCGCTCGACGCCCGCCCGGTTGTACCAGGAGCGGTCGAACAGCACCATTTCGCCCGCCGCCGGCAGGTGCGGCACATAGCGCTGGAAATACCACTGCGTCTTTTCCCGGTCGCTCGGCGCCGGCAGCGCCACCACGCGGCAGACACGCGGATTGAGCCGCTGGGTAATGCGCTTGATGGCGCCGCCCTTGCCTGCCGAGTCGCGCCCCTCGAACACCACCGCCACCTTGAGCCGGTGATGGGCGATCCAGTCCTGCAGCCGCACCAGCTCGTGCTGCATGCGGAACAGCTCGCGGAAATAAATGCGCCGGTCCAACGTCCTGCCACCCGGCCGTGCCTCGCTACTCGCCAGCGCCTCGAGCTGCTCGTCCTCGAACTGTAGCTCCAGCTCTTCATCAAGACTGTCGGTGATTTCCGCGCGGATGCGATCGAGGTCACTCTGGCTGGCGAAGTCACGCATGGGCAGCTCTCCGGTTTGCGCGCCACTACACACAGCCAGATTACGCTTTTGTGACACTTCGAGTCGGCCACGCAGTGGCAAAATCGCTCCCTGTGGAGCGATTTTAGACGAGAAGGCCATGAGAGCTACGCTCGAATGGCAGGAACCGGCCGCTTCGCGGCAAAATCCCGCCCAGCCATAACCGGCCGCGCGCCGCTATTTCCCCTGTGGCGCCACCCGGATCAGCTGGCCGTTTTCCGCATCAGTGAGCAGGTAGATCGCCCCGTCCGGCCCACTCTTGACGTCGCGGATCCGCCCCAGCTGGCCGGCGAACAGCCGTTCCTCGCCGACAATGGCATCGCCCTCCATATCGAGCCGCACCAGCACATGTCCGCTGAGCCCGCCGGTCAGCAGGTCGCCCTGCCAGCCGGGCAACAGCGCACCCTCGTAAAAATCCAGCCCCGAGGGCGAGATCGACGGATCCCAATAGGTCAGCGGCTGCTCCAGCCCCGGCTTTTGCGTGCCTTCCCCGATCGACAGCCCGGAATAGTCCTGGCCATAGGAAATCACCGGCCAGCCATAATTGCCGCCCGGCTGCGGATTATTGACCTCATCACCGCCGCGCGCGCCATGCTCGACGGTGAACAATTGCCCGTCCGCCCGCAGCGTCGCCCCCTGTGGATTGCGATGCCCCTTGCTCCACAGCTCCGGTGCCCAGCCCGCCGGCCGCGGATTGTCGGCTGGCGCCGTGCCGTCCGGCGCAATGCGGACCACCGCCCCGGCATGATCGCCAAAATCCTGGGCGCGGTCGGCATCGCCGCGATCGCCCAGCGTTACGAAGAGGTTGCCATCGAGCCCCACCACCACGCGCGAGCCGAAATGCCGGTTGGTGGTGGTGAACTTGTTCATCCGGAAGATCACCTTCTGATCCTCGAGCCGTCCGCTATCGCCCTCCAGCACCAGCCGCGCCGCCATCACCGCCGTGCCCTGCCCGCGCTGCTGCCCGGCATGGGCGGCGGTTTCGGCAAAGCTGAGATAAATCCGGCCGCTCTCGGCAAAGTCCGGCGCCAGCGCCACGTCGAGCAATCCGCCCTGCCCCCGGTTGTAGACGTCGGGCGTGCCGGCCACCGGCGCGCCGGCCACGCCATTGGTCAGCACCAGCAGTTGGCCGCTGCGCTCGGTCACTAGCAGCCGCCCATCGGGCAGGAAGACCAACGCCCAGGGATGGTCGAGCCCCTCGGCCAGCACCTGTGCCGCGAGCGGGCCGGCGCTGGAGTCGACGCTTTGCGCCAGGGCAGACGAGGAAAGCAGCAGCGACAGCAGGGTAACATGGGCCAGGGAACGCATGATCGGCCCTCTCATTGGCGGGCTTCAGGCTTGAAAGCGCGTGTGGACATGACCATCTTCCTGACCACACCGGCTTGACCGCAACGCGGTGTCCGGGCAATTTGAGCCTGCTCTCCCCTAAAACTTATCGTGAAGCGTAGGCCGAACGGATTTTGGCTGGGGTGAAAGCTATTGACTGACGTGCCGATTGGAGGCGACGAAAATGGAAAAGATCCCGATGACGGTGGGCGGCCAGAAGGCCCTTGCTGCCGAATATGAGCACCGCACTGCCACCGAGCGCCGCCGCATTGTCGAGGCCATCTCGGAAGCGCGCGCTCATGGCGATCTGTCCGAAAACGCCGAATATCACGCCGCCAAGGAACAGCAGAGCCTCAATGAGGGTCGCATCAAGGAACTCGAGACCATTCTGGCTTTGGCCGATGTCATCGACGTGTCCAAGCTGAGCGGCACCTCAGTCAAGTTCGGCGCGACCGTGACCTATATCGATGAGAACACCGAGGAAGAAAAGACCTACCAGGTCGTTGGCGATCCCGAAGCCGATGCCTCGGCCGGTCGCATCTCGATTTCCTCGCCCATCGCGCGCGCCATGATCGGCAAATCCGAAGGCGATTCGTTCGAGGTCGCGGCCCCTGGCGGCGCCCGCAGCTTCGAAATCCTCAAGATCGTCTATTCCTGACGCCCCGCAATGGGGCATTTGCTCACCATAAGTGTGACATTTCAGTTCGTTCCACAGCCCCGTGCCCGGCTGGAGAACGGTTTGCCTTGAAAGAGAACGCCTTCGGCCCTTAACTAGGGTCGAGGGAGTACTCCCATTAGTCGGAGAGCGTTGCGATGCACGCCAAAGTCGTCATCATCGGGTCCGGCCCTGCCGGTTACACGGCCGCCATTTATGCCGCGCGGGCCATGCTTGAACCCATCATGATCCAGGGCCTGCAGCCCGGCGGCCAGCTGACCATCACCACCGATGTGGAAAACTATCCCGGCTTCGCCGACGTCGTCCAGGGCCCCTGGCTGATGGACCAGATGAAGGCGCAGGCCGAGCATGTCGGCACGCGCTTTGTCAGCGACATCATCACCCATGTCGATTTTGACCGCCGGCCCTTCGTGCTGACCGGCCACGATGGCGAAATCTATACTGCCGACAGCGTCATCATCGCCACCGGCGCCCAGGCCAAGTGGCTCGGCCTGCCCAGCGAGCAGAAATTCCAGGGCTTTGGCGTCTCGGCCTGCGCCACCTGCGACGGCTTCTTCTATCGCAACAAAGAAGTGCTGGTGGTCGGCGGCGGCAATACCGCGGTCGAGGAGGCCTTGTTCCTGACCAACTTCGCCTCCAAGGTCATTGTCGTGCATCGCCGCGACGAGTTCCGCGCCGAGCGCATCCTGCAGGAGCGCCTGTTCAAGAACCCCAAGATTGAGGTGCGCTGGAATACCGAAATCGCCGAAGTCGGCGGCTCGGCCATGCCGCCCTCGGTCAATACCGTGACCCTGCGCGACCTGGCCCTCAACCGCACCTATGAGCAGCCCATCGACGGCATTTTCATCGCCATCGGCCACGCCCCGGCCACGGCGATCTTTGCCGGCAAGCTCGACATGAAGCCCGGTGGCTATCTGCAGGTGAAACCCGGCACCTGCCAGACCAATATTCCCGGCGTCTTTGCCGCCGGCGACGTGGCCGATGATGTCTATCGTCAGGCCGTCACCGCTGCCGGAATGGGCTGCATGGCGGCGCTGGATGCCGAACGTTTTCTTGCCGAACATGAACTCGCCGAGGCGGCGGAGTAGCTCGACCGACGACCCAAATAGAAAGCGTCAAAAGACATGCTCGACTGGGACAAACTGCGCATCTTCCACACCGCCGCCGAGTCGGGCAGTTTCACCCATGCCGCTGAAAAGCTCGGCATGAGCCAGTCGGCCGTCAGCCGGCAGATTTCGGCCCTCGAGGACGATCTGGGCCTCAAGCTGTTCATCCGCCATGCCCGTGGCCTGGTGCTCACCGAAGTGGGTGAGCAGCTGTTCCGCACCGCCCACCGCATGCACTGGGAACTCCAGCAGGTGGAAACCCAGATGTCCGAGAGCCAGGACACGCCCACAGGGCCCCTGATCGTCACCACCACGGTCGGCATCGGCTCGGCCTGGCTCAGCTCGCGCCTCAACGAATTCCTCAAGCTCTATCCGCTGATCCAGCTCGAGATCCGCCTCAACGATGCCGAACTCGACCTGGCCATGCGCGAGGCCGACGTGGCCATCCGCCTGCACCGCCCCAACCAGTCCGAGATGATCCAGCGCAAGCTGTTCACCGTGCACAACCACTTCTACGCCTCCAAGGGCTATCTCGAGGAGTTCGGCACGCCCACCAGCGCCGAGCAGCTCGACGAGCACCGCATCGTCAGCTTCGGCGAGCCGGTGCCGTCCTATCTCGGCGACATCAACTTTCTCGAACATATGGGCCGCAGCGATTCCAGCCCGCGTCGCGCCTCGCTCAAGGTCAATGCCATCTATGGCATGATGCAGGCCTGCCGCGCCGGCGTCGGCATCGCCATGCTGCCTGACTACGTGGTTGAAGAAGACGACAGCCTGGTCCAGCTCATGCCCGAGACCGAACTGCCGGCCTATGAGGCCTTCTTCGTCTATCCCCCGGCGCTCAAGAACTCCAAGCGCGTCGGCGTGTTCCGCGACTTCCTCGTCGCCAAGGCGCGCGAGTGGAGCTTCTAGACCGTTCACACTGCTGACGCAGGGCCCTCGCGCCTACCCCGTTGAGGGGAGGGTCGTGAGGATGTCCACGAAGCCCCCCGCCCCTGAGAGCCTGCAGCCGGCCGCCCCTGGCGCGCCCAACTGGGGCGGAGGCGCGGGGACCGCGCGCCGGACAAGACGGATGAAGCGCGAAACGGACTGAACGAGACTGGCTGTTTCACTTTGAGCGGGCGGGGCGAGAGCCTGAAAAAGCGCCGCGCCGCCTGATATTCAGGCCCCTGCAGGCCGACTGGTTCGCTCCACTTGTCATTGATATGACAGGATTATTCCAAACACCATGCGGTCAGTGCATAGCTATTATACGCATTGCACGATTGTTAGGCACGACCCATCCTCCTATATCCCCTCTAGCACAGCAGGCGCTTCTCCTCCCTCCCTTGCGCCTCCTGCGTTCCCTCCTTGTGGGGACTTGTTCCCACATCCTTGTGGCTCCGCTCTCCCCTCGAGCGGGGCCACATTTTGTTTGTGCGGCCTGCATCCGCTGCATGGCTGACATGTTACACCTCCCATTGCCGACCATCCCGGTAGAGTTCATAAGGGGCGTGTCGCTGAGGCGCGTTCCGTATCCTCCTCCCTCGGAACAAGTATCGCGACACCGAACCGGGATCGTATCCTCCTCCCTCGATCCAGGTTCACCGATAGGGCGCATATCCTCCTCCCTTGCCCCCTGTCATACTTTCGATTTGGCTTCGGCCCTATCAACAGCCCTGTCTCCGGACAGGGCTTTTTTTTTGCCCTTCTGAGCGAGCCGAAGGGTCCGATCGCGCCGGCGGAGCGATGTGAGCGAGGCAGGCCATGAGACCTGTGGTCGAATGGCGCGAACCAACGCAACGCAACCTACGGCTCACGACTGCGTTACCTCTTGGCGCGGCAAACGCGTCTTTGGAGAGTTACGTGGGCACATCCGTTCTAATCAGCATTCTCATCACCTTCCTGGTGGTCGTTCTCATTCTCTGGCTCGTCCAGCGCCTGCCCATCGAGGGCGGCCTGCGCCAGATCATCCAGATCGTGGTGATTGTCATCGGCATCATCGCGCTGCTGCGCTATCTCGCCGTATTCTAGCCCCTGGCCGCTGCCGGCGGGCATGGCGTGGACCCGATCCCTCCCATCGGGCCACGCCGCCCTGCCGCAGCGGCTTGACAACTTGTCGCTGTGTCAAATGCATGGCAGATATGTTGACCCATCTATTGCTGACCATTCGGTCAAAATCTATATGTGTACCTGTCGCTGGTGAAGCCGCTCCGTATCCTCCTCCCTCGGACCCGCTTCTTGCGACACGATCTTGAGCTGCATCCTCCTCCCGCGGCTCGGGGTCACCGGTCAGGCGCATATCCTCCTCCCTTGCGCCGGGCCCTACTTACGATTTGGCTTCGGCCCTATCATTGGGCTCCAACTTCGGTTGGAGCCTCTTTTTTTGCCTGTATCAAAGCCACGCTCGGCCACGCCGGCAAATCTGCATGGCAGCTTTTCCCATTGCGCGTTTGTACCATTGCGCACGCTGACCGATAATCGCGCCATCAGTTCCGCGGCGCCCATCCGGCCGCTCCTGCAAGGTCAGACGCTTCGGCGGATGACCCCTTGGCCCTGCCCTCCCCTCGGGCGGGGCCTTTTCATTTGTGCCATTTCTGCACGACACCCGGCAAATCCTGCCGCCTGCGGCACCTCCTGGCTCAGGCGGCCCATTGAATCTGCTGCCTTTTCTTCGGCATAGCGCTTGCATGGGGTTAGCCAGATCGATTGCAGGAGGCCAGCATGGTAGCCATCGGCGCCGCTTACCCCACCACCGCCTACACGACCTATGGGCAGACCACGAGTTCGGCCACCACCACGACCAGCAGCGCCAGCGCCACCACATCTGCCAGCACGGCCGACAGCGCCGCCACCTCAGTGACCCTGTCCAGCGCCGCCCAGGCCGCCCTGGCGGTCAAGGATTTTGCCACTGTGCTGGCTGAAGCCAAGGCCAAGCTGGCCGCGTTGATGAAGGAGGCCGGCCTCGCGTCGCCGCTCAAGGATGGCAAGCTGGCCGCCGACTTGTCCGGCCTCGACCAGCGCGAGCTCTTCGCTATGGCCAGCGACCCCAGTTTCAGTGCCGACGAGCAGACTGCTGCGGGACTTGAAATGCAGCACCGCTTCGAGGCCGCCATGGCCGGCCCGGCCGGGGTCGCCCAGGTCACCGGCAATTTCACCGCCCTCTACAAGGCCGCCGCCACCTATCTCGATAGCCTTGGCCCCGAGGAAAAGGCCGGCGCCGACTGGATCGCCGGCCGCGCCGCCATCACCGAAGGCCTCAAGCAACTGGCCACCAATCCCAAGACCATGCCCGATACCAGCGACGAGGATCCCGTCCAGCTCTATCTGGCGCTGGTCAATGCCGGCGGCGCCCAGCAGCAGGACATTGCCGACATTGCTGCCGGGGCACGCAAGTCGCTCGATACGCTCTATGCCGACGCCATCAAGGCTGGCAAGGCGCCCACCTTCAACAAGAACACCATTGCCGGCACCTATATCGACCTGTCGGGCCTGCCCAGCCGCACCCTCTCGGCCATCGCCCTCAATACCGGCGACCAGTTCAGCACGGCCGAAGTGGATGAGGCCACGGCTGCCCTGCGCACCAAGTCCGGCGCCGCTCTGCTGGCCGGCTTCCAGAACGCCGCCAAATCCAGCGACCCCACCGCCTTTTCCCAGAACATCATCTCGATCTTTTCCTCGATGAGCGCCGAGGAACGCCAGGCCGCCGGCTGGAGCGACCAGTTCTACCAGGCCGCGGTGCAGAGCTATGAGAGCACCAGCAAGCTCACCCAGATGTTCGCCGAAGCGGGCGGGGACTCGACCGGGTTTATGAGCTGGATGGGCAAGTAAGGGTCAGGCAGCGCGCCGCCGCGCGTCACCCTCGGGCTTGACCCGAGGGCTCTGCACTTGCCACGCGCAGATAAGGACAGTCCCCTTGCGTCAGGCCCGAGGGTGACGATCGCGCTTAGTAAACGCCCTCAGGCAATCCCCGCGCAGAACCCCTGGATCCGCCGGATCGCCTCTTCCAGCTCCGCATTGCTGGCGGCGTAGCTCAGGCGAAAATGCCCCGGCAGGCCAAAGGCGGTGCCATGCACCAGCGCCACGCCGGTCTCGTCCAGCAGGGCCAGCACGAAGTCCTCGTCCGTGTTCAGCTTCGTGCCGCCGGCGCTGGTCTTGCCCAGCAGGCGCTGGCACGAGGGGAACACGTAGAATGCCCCTTCCGGCGTCAGGCAGTCGAGCCCGGTATTGGCATTGAGCCCGGCCACCACCAGGTCGCGACGCGCCTGGAACACCTGTCGCCACTCGGCCAGGAAATCCTGTGGCCCGTTCAGCGCCGCCACGGCCGCCCATTGCGAGATCGAGCTCGGGCAGCTGGTCGATTGTCCCTGCAGCTTGGTCATCGCCGCCAGCAAGGGCCGCGGCCCGGTGCAATAGCCGATGCGCCAGCCGGTCATGGCATGCGATTTGGAGACGCCGTTCATGGTCAGCGTCCGCGCCTGCAGTTTCGGCTCCACCTGGGCAATGGTGGCAAAGCTGCCCCCGTCATAGACCAGAACTTCATAGATATCGTCGGTGAGGATATGCACCTGCGGATGGGCCAGCAGCACATCGGCCAGAGCCCGCAGTTCGGTCGCCGAATAGGCCGCGCCGGTCGGGTTGGACGGGCTGCCCAGGATCAGCCACTTAGTCTGGGGTGATATCGCCGCCTCCAGCGCCGCCGGCGACAGCTTGAAGCCGGTCGAGGCATCGGCCACGGCGAATACCGGCGTGGCGCCGCACAGCCGCACGATTTCCGGATAGCTCACCCAATAGGGCACCGGCACCACCACCTCGTCGCCCGGATTGAGCGTGGCCAGCAGCGCGTTGAAGATGATCTGCTTGCCGCCCGAGCTGACGAAACAGTCGGCTGCGGTGACGTCGAGCCCGTTGTCGCGACGGAACTTGGCCGCCACCGCTTCCTTGAGCTCGGCAATGCCATCGACATTGGTATAGCGCGTCTTGCCCTGGTCCATGGCCAGCTTGGCCGCGTCGCGCACATGCAGCGGCGTGTCGAAGTCCGGCTCCCCGGCCGAGAGCGCGATGATATCGCGCCCCTGCTGCGCCAGCAGGCGCGCCTTCTGGCTGATCGCCACCGTCGCCGACGGCGCCACCCGCGCCAGTGCCTCGGACAAGAACCCCATCATCAACTCCCCGGAAAACCCGGACGCAGTGATAGTGGCTGCCGTCGGCCCAGGCAAGACGATGCGCTAGATTCCGATGCCGTCCTGCTTGCGCAGCACCACGCCCACCACCCGCCACCCTGCACCGGCCTCGTCCTCCAGCCGATACACCGCCTCGTAAAGGCCCTGATCGGGCCCCACCAGCAGCACCACCTGCACCACCGCACTGTCGCTGAGCCGGGTGAAGGCGCCAAAGCTGTGCGACCGCGATTGCGCCACTGGCGCATAGCCGCTCGCCAGGATGGCCACGTAGAACTCATCCGGCTGCCCCTCGAACTGGGCGCGGAACCCGGCTCCCCGCCAGCGCCAGCGCCGCCGCGCCATCCACGGCGCGGAACGCTTCTATCTGCCCCGTCACCGTCGCCTGCCAGGGCGCTGCCTCGTCCTGCGCGGCGCTCGGCAGCAGCAGTCCCACCATCATTATCAAGGCCAGAAAGATGCGCATGTCAGCCTCCTTGGCGCGGCCCTGCGGGCCCGTTGCCACAGTTTTGCCGCGAAATGGTACGCCCGCCACCCCAATCGCTACAAACTCGAACCGCATTCGCATGGCTAATTGCCGGCACTGCGATCTCAAGGAAAGGCGTTGATCCCATGCAAGAAGTTACGTCGCCCAAGCGCAGAAGTTTCAGCCTTTACGCCCTCGTCTCGGCAGCCCTGCTCGCCGTTGGCGTCATCGTCGCCATCCTGGCGGGTGTCGCCCCGGCCAGCGCCGCCTCCCTGGCCACCAATCCGGAAGCCCAGGTGATGGTGTTCATGGTCCCGCTGACCATTCTGGTGCTCGTCATGCTGTTTGAAGTGGCGCGCTTTGCCCTGCGCAATGTCGCCCTGCCCACCGAGGTCAAGCCCAAGCGGCCGATCCGCCGCTACTGGTCTCCCGGCCACAACGAGGGCTGACGGCCTTCCAGCGTTGACCACTCCTCCTGACCACCTTATGGGCCAGCCTCGCGCTGGCCCGTTTTTTGTGCCGCTGTCCTTCGACCAAGCGCCTATTGCCCCGACCCGTCGACAGGTCCAGTGTCAGCGTGAGGAGGACCATCCCATGTTTGTCGACACGATCCTGCAATCCAAGGGCGCCCAGGTGCATACCCTGGACCAGGCTGGCACCCTGGCCGACGCCGTGGCGCTGCTCAACGCCCACAATATCGGCGCCGTCGTCGTCACCGGCCCCGGCAATGCCATTGCCGGCATTTTGTCCGAGCGCGACATTGTCCGCCGCCTCGGCAGCGATCCGGCCCAGGCGCTGGCTTTGCCCATCGCCGACTGCATGACGCGCGGCGTCGTCACCTGCACTCGCACCACCCCGATTGCCGAGGTGATGGAGCGCATGACGCGCCACCGCATCCGCCACATGCCCGTGGCCGAGGGTGGCACGCTGCTCGGCATCATTTCCATCGGCGACGTGGTCAAGCTCAAGATCGAGCAGGCCGAGCGCGAGGCCGCCGAACTGCGCGACTACATCGCCAGCTGAGGTCCGAACGACAACGGGCTCCGCCGCAGCGGAGCCCGTGACGATGGTTCCGATGTGTCTGTCTAGTGCCCCAGCACCTTGGCCATGGCGCCGGGTTGGTCATGCACCGCCAGCTCGTCCATGATGGTGGCGCTGGCATCGTTCATCCCCACCAGCTCGACCTCGACCCCTTCGCGCCGGAATTTCAGCACCGCCATGTCAACTGCGTTGACGCCGGTCAGGTCCCAGATATGGGCCTTGCTGACATCGATCCGCACCCGATCGAGCGGTTCCCTGAAGTCCATCGCATCGAGGAAATTCTCCGCCGAGGCGAAGAACAGCTGCCCTTCGATCACATAGTCGCGCTCGCGGCCGTCCGCGCTCAGCACCGAGCTGACGCGGAAGATCTGCGACACTTTCCAGGCAAAGAAGATGCCCGACAGCAGCACGCCCACGCCAACGCCCAGCGCCAGGTTATGCGTGCCCACCACGGTGATCACCGTGGCCAGCATGACCAGGCTCGAGCGGCGCGGATGCTTGCGCAGATCGGCCAGCGAGCTCCAGCTGAAGGTGCCGATCGACACCATGATCATGATTGCCACCAGCGCCGGCATCGGGATCAGCCCGACAATGTCGCCCAGCACCAGCAGCAGGAACAGCAGGAAGGCACCGGCGGTAAAGGTCGACAGCCGCCCCCGCCCGCCCGATTTCACATTGATCACCGACTGGCCGATCATGGCGCAGCCCGCCATGCCGCCGAACAGGCCGCTGGCAATATTGGCAATGCCCTGGCCCACGCTCTCGCGGTTCTTGTCGCTCTTGGTATCGGTCATCTGGTCGACGATCGAGGCGGTCAGCAGGCTTTCGAGCAGCCCCACCGCCGCCACGGCGATCGACGTCGGCAGGATGATCCACAGCGTTTCGAGGTTGAGCGGGATCTGCGGCAGCAGCAGCGTGGGCAGCGCATTGGGCAGGTCGCCCAGATCGGCCACGCTGCGCGTGTCCACGCCCAGCCACAGTCCGACAGCGGTTAGCACCACGATGCAGACCAGCGGCGAGGGGATCGCCCGTGTCAGGCGAGGGAAGAGATAGATCACCGCCAGCCCGGCCGCGATCATGGCATAGGTTTCCCAGGTAACGCCGAGCAGTTCGGGCAGCTGCGCCATGAAGATCAGGATAGCCAGGGCATTGACGAAGCCGGTCATCACCGAGCGCGAGACAAAGCGCATGATGCCGCCCACCCGCAGCCAGCCCGCCGCGATCTGCAGCACGCCGGCCAGGATGGAGGCAGCCAGCAGATATTGCAGGCCGTGTTCGCGCACCAGCGTGCCGAACAGCACCGCCGTCGCCGCCGTGGCCGCCGAGATCATGGCGGGGCGCCCGCCGGCAAAGGAAATCACGATGGCGATCACCACCGAGGCATAGAGCCCCACCTTGGGATCAACCCCGGCAATGATGGAAAAGCCGATAGCTTCGGGGATCAGCGCCAGCGCCACCACAATGCCGGCCAGCACGTCGCCACGGATATTGGCGAGCCAGTCGCGGCGGAAGGTTTCGATAAAGGTCATGTTGAGAAGGTCCAGACGTCTCGATGCGGCAGCCCTTGGGGCCAGCGGCGATGGGAGCGTTTTGACTGGAGTGTCCGGCGGATTGGCGGCCGGAAGAGCCACCCGGATTTGCACCGGGTCCAAGTTGACTGCGCGTCTTTTGCACGCTCCCGCGCAGCGATGCAAGTCTGCCGCGGTCGGGGGCGCCACAGCCGGACCGCCCTTCCCGGATCGCTGGACAGCTTTTTTCACTCTCTTGGCGCCGCAAGTCTAGCCGCCCGCACCAGCGCCAGGCTGTTCACGGCCGCAATCGGGCGGGAATCCGGCGCTTTTGCGACCCCAAGACGAGTGCCAAATTAATTTTCTACTTCGATCAGTCCAAAAGACAGGCTTCCGGCACCTCAAACAACACTTGCTACCATTTATTTGAACAAATCGTCTATCATCGTGCAAATTCCGCGGAAGTCATTTTTCCCATTATTACCTGAACTTTCCATGTAACTGCAGATTTGACAGGGCTAGACTGCCTCCCTATCGTAAGGCCACATAAATAATACGGAGACTATCCCTCATGATGCTGAAAACCGGTGGCGCTGCCGCCGCGATTGCTGTTGCTATGATGGCTGCGGCCGCCTCACCTGCCTTTGCGCAGGATACGACCGCCGCCTGCGGTACCGACCGCACCATCGACATTGCCGAATTCACCTGGCCCTCTGCGGCCGTCCTGGCCCATATCCACGCCAAGGTGCTCGACGCCGGCTTCGACTGCAATGTCGAGATCGTCACCGGCGACACCGTCCCCACCACCAGTTCCATGGTGACGCGCGGTTCGCCCGCTGTCGCGCCTGAACTCTGGACCAGCACCGTGCAGGAACAGTGGGACGCCGCCGTCACCGACGGCAGCACCGTCGCTCTGGGCGACGCCATCAGCGATGGCACCGTGGAAGGCTGGTTCATTCCGCGCTACACCCAGGAAGCCAATCCCGAGATCACCTCGGCGGAAACCGCCCTGGCCAATCCGCAGGTCTTCCCCGATCCCGAGGATTCCAGCAAGGGCCGCCTCTATACCTGCCCACCCGGCTGGGGTTGCGAACTGGCCACCGGCGCCCTGTTTGAAGCCTATGATATGGGCGATACCTGGAACCTGTTCTCCCCCGGTTCGGGCGGTGCGCTCGATGCCTCCATTGCCCGCGCCTTCACCCGCGAAGAGCCCATCCTGTTCTACTATTGGGGCCCCACCGCCATCCTCGGCAAGTTCGACGCCGTGGCGCTGGACATGGGTGAAATCAAGCCTGACGTCTATGCCTGCAACACCAATCCCGATTGCGCCGAGCCGGCCGGCATAACCGCCTATCCGTCCTCGCCTGCCATCGTCGGGGCTGCGGCCTGGCTGCAGGAAGAAGCACCGGCCGTTGCCGAGTACTTCTCCAAGGTTGGCCTGACCAATGCCGAAATCAGCGAACTGCTGGTCTATGGTGACGAAAACCAGGCTGACGCCGAAGCCACCGCCGTCAACTTCCTCAAGACCAAGGAAGATGTCTGGACCGGTTGGGTATCGCCCGAAGTGGCCGACAAGGTCCGCGCCAGCCTGAGCTAGGCGCCACTATCGACCACTAAAGCCGATACGGCCGGGTTCACGCCCGGCCGTTTTCCGCGTGATGCCCGAACGCGTTCACCGCGCCTTCCGGCCTCGCGCGCCCGCCCTCCACACGAGAGAGAGAAACCGTGTTTCCTGAATTGATCGATACCCGCCCGCTGCGCCGCGCCGTTGATAACGCCCTCAACTGGGTGGTGCGCGAATGGGGTGGTGGTTTCGAGGCCGCCGCCCATCCCCTGCTGATGCTGCTCAAGGGCATCGAAAACCTGCTCATCGCCACCCCCTGGTGGCTGATCATCGCCATCCTGGTGGGCGTTGCCTGGCTTTCCACCCGCAACTGGAAGCTGCCCGCCGTTGTCCTCGGCGCCCTGCTCTTCCTCGGCGTCATGGATCTGTGGCAAGATGCCATGACCACCATGGCCCTGATGATCGCCGCGACACTGACCGCCATCGTCATCGCCATCCCCGTCGGCGTCTGGATGAGCCGCTCGCTCAATGTGCGCAAATCCATCACCCCGCTGCTCGACCTGATGCAGACCCTGCCCAGCTTCGTCTATCTCATCCCCACCGTGATGATCTTCGGGCCTGGCAAGATCCCCGCTTTGATCGCCACCATCGTCTATGCCTCGCCCCCTCTGGTGCGGCTGACCGATCTGGGCTTGCGCTCGGTCGATCCGGCCGTCATGGAAGCCAGCCGCGCCTTTGGCACCAATCCGCGCCAGCGCCTGCTCGGCGTGCAGATCCCGCTCGCGCTGCCCACCATCCTGGCCGGCGTCAACCAGACCACCATGATGGCGCTCTCCATGGTGGTGATCGCTTCCATGATCGGTGCCGGTGGCCTGGGCTACCAGGTGCTGCAGGGCATTGGCCGGCTTGAAGTCAGCCGCGGCCTCTTTGCCGGCCTGGGCATTGTCGCCCTTGCCATCATCTTTGACCGGGTCACCCAGGCTTTCGGCAAACAATTGCAGGCTCGTATCGGCCTGGCGGAGGCGCGCTAATGTCTGACACCACAACCAATCCGGAACTCGCCATCGCCATGCGCGGCGTCACCAAGATCTTTGGCGACGATCCGCAGACCGCCCTGGCGCTGCTGCGCTCGGGCAAATCCAAGGCCGAAGTGCAGGCCGAGACCAACCATGTCGTCGGTCTGGACAATGTCTCGCTCGACATCGCCAAGGGCCAGATCTTCGTCGTGATGGGCCTGTCGGGTTCAGGCAAGTCCACCCTGATCCGCCACGTCAACCGGCTGATCGAGCCGACCGCCGGCGAGATCATCGTCAACGGCACCGACGTGATCCAGATGAGCACGGACGAGTTGCGCACCTATCGGCGCACCCAGATCGCCATGGTGTTCCAGAAGTTCGGCCTGCTGCCGCACCGCTCGGTAATCGACAATGTCGCCTATGGCCTCGAGGTCCGCGGCGTCGGCAGGGATGAACGCCTCGCCACCGCCGCCAAGTGGATCGAGATCGTCGGCCTCTCCGGCTACGAGCAGAGCCAGCCGCGCCAGTTGTCCGGCGGCCAGCAGCAGCGCGTCGGCCTCGCCCGGGCTTTGGCCATGGATACCGACATCATCCTGATGGACGAGGCCTTCTCGGCGCTTGATCCGCTGATCCGCTCGGGCATGCAGGACCAGCTCATCGAGCTGCAGAAGTCGCTGGGCAAGACCATTCTCTTCATCACCCACGATTTCGACGAAGCCCTCAAGATCGGCGACCGCATCGCCGTGCTCAAGGACGGCGCCCTGCAGCAGGAGGGCAAGCCCGAGGATATCGTGCTGCGGCCGGCCAATGAGCATATCGAGGAATTCGTGCGCGAGGTGAACAAGGCCCGCGCCATCCATGTCCGCTCGATCATGACCAAGGGCCCCGGCGAACCGTGCAGCATTCTGGTGCCGCGCGACGCCCGCTGCGAGGATGTCCTGCCGCTCTTTGCCGAGCATGAATGGGTCGGCGTCAAGGACGAGCACGGGGTCCAGATCGGCTCCATCACCGCCAAGCAGGTCATCCGCGCCCTCGCCCGTCACACCCCCGCGCCGGTCGAAGCCGCAGCCTGACACACCCAATCGGGCCGGCCCACAGGCCGGCCCGGCGCTTCCGGCTTGACAGCCTCACCTCATGTAATCATAAAAGTTACATGACATCACCCGACCAGCCCGTCGCCCCCGCGCACGACCACAACCCCTTTGCCGGGGCGCATGCCCGCTCCTATGCCGAAGGCCCGCCCCGCAAGGTGCCCGGCTTTGCCGGCCTGCACCGCATGACATCCCAGCTGCTGGCCGAGCGCGTCCCGCCGAGCGGTCGCATGCTGGTCCTGGGCGCCGGCGGCGGCCTCGAACTCAGGGCCCTGGCCGACGATCACCCCGGCTGGACCTTTGACGGCGTCGACCCCTCCGCCGACATGCTGGCTTTGGCCACCGAAATCATCGGCCCGCATGCGCCGCGAGTCACGCTGCACGAGGGCTATATCGAGGACGCGCCGGAAGGTCCCTTCCACGGCGCCGTCTGCCTCCTCACCCTGCATTTCGTGCCCCGTGATCAGCGCCTCGCCACCCTCCAGGCCATCCGCGTCCGCCTGGTCCCCGGCGCCCCATTCATCTGCGCCCATATCAGCTTCGCCCAGACCGAGCCCGAGCGCTCGCAATGGATCGCCCGTCACCTCGCCTTTGGCAGCACCCCGGCTGCCGATAGCGCCAGCGCCCATGAGGCCATGTCCACCCGGCTCTCTATTCTCTCGCCCGAAGACGACGAGGCCATGCTGGCCGCAGCCGGCTTTACCGGCGTCACGCTCTTCTATGCCGGGCTCAGCTTCCGCGGATGGGTCAGTTACGCCTGAGACCTAGTGCTCGCTCAGGCAGTGGCTGTGATCGGCCAGCGCCTCGATGATCTGGCAGTCGCACACCCGCCCATGCCCGCATTCGGCGATCATCCGGCTCAGTTCCCCCTTGAGCGCCGTCAGGCTGGCAATGCGCCGCTCCACCTCGCGCAGGTGGTTGCGCGCAATGCTGTCGGCCTGGTGGCAGGATGATTGCGGCTGCCCGGCCATGGCCAGCAGCTCGCGGATATCCTCGATCTCGAAGCCCAGTTCGCGCCCATGCCGGATGAAGCGCAGCCGCTCCACCTCTGCCTGGCCATAGAGCCGGCGATTGCCTTGGCTGCGCGGCGGCGCGTCGAGCAGGCCGATCTGTTCGTAATAGCGGATCGTCGGCACCTTGACCGAGGTCTGCCGCGCCAGTTCGCCAATCGGAAACGCCATGTCGCTCTATCCTTTCGCAGCCAGCAGTGCGGCCGATTTGTCGCTATTGATCTGCTTTGCCACCAGGGCGGAACCGCCGACCCTCACGGCGGGTTGAGCATGGAAAGGAGTGCTTACATGAAACTGCTCACTGCAACTGCCCTCGCCGCCACTGCCCTGTTCTCGACCGCGTCCTACGCCCAGGAACGCATCGAGATCGGTCGCCTCGAATGCACCGTCGAAGGCGGCATCGGCCTTATCCTCGGCTCGTCCAAGGATGCCATCTGCAGCTTCTACGACTCCGAATCCACCACCCAGAACGAAGTCTATTACGGCAAGGTCAACAAGGTCGGCCTCGACATCGGCTTCACCGAGGAATCGGTGATCCAGTGGCTGGTGCTGGCCCCCAGTGCCGATGCCTATGCTCCCGGCTCGCTGGCCGGCGAATATGTCGGCGTCAGCGCCGAAGCCTCGCTGGGCCTGGGCGCCGGGGCCAATGCTCTGGTCGGCGGTTCGAGCGACGGGTTCATGCTGCAGCCGCTCAGCATCCAGGGCCAGACCGGCATCAATATTGCCGTTGGCATTACCGGCTTCCAGTTGCGCACCGCCACGCAGTAACCCGCCCATCATCCGATAGTCTGCCACACGCGCTGCCCCACCGGGCGGCGCGTTTGTCTTTGGTGCATCTGCGTGCATTTTTTCGCTTGCTCCTCTAGTGACTATAGAAACTAGCATCCCGATATGAGAATGCAAAGGATGCGCCATGGCTGAGCCCATACGAACGAAATACCGGGTGTCAGGCATGGATTGTGCCGCTTGCGCCAGCAAGATCGAAACCGCCGTCACCCGCATTGCCGGCGTCTCCGAAGCCGGCGCCAGCTTCACTGCCGGCACCCTGACCGTGCTGCATGACAATGTCCCCTTCGCCAGCATCCGCAACGCCGTCAGGCCGCTCGGCTATGCCCTGGCCCGCGATGGCGCCACCGCCGCGCCGGACAGGGATGACCCCGGTCACACCGGCCACGACCACGCCCACGAACCTGCCGGAGGCGAAAGCGAACATTTCGCGCTCGGCGACGGCCCCTGGTACCGCACCCCCAAGGCCCTGCTCGCCTTGGGCGCCGGCATCGCCATGCTCGCCGCCTTTGTGGTCGGCCTGTTCGTGCCCACCCTGGGCCATGAGGCGTTCCTGCTCGCTTTGCTGGTCGGCCTCATTCCGGTCAGCCGCCGCGCCATGGCGGGGGCCCGGGCCGGCACGCCCTTTTCCATCGAGACGCTGATGACCATCGCTGCCGTCGGGGCCGTCTTCATCGGCGCCACCGAGGAAGCCGCCATGGTGGTGCTGCTCTTCCTGGTGGGCGAACTGCTCGAAGGCGTCGCCGCCAGCCGCGCCCGCGCCTCGATCAAATCCCTCGCCGATCTCGTTCCCAAGACCGCCTTCCTGGTGACCGGCGACACCACCACCGAAGTCCTCGCCGCCAGCCTAGCCCTCAACGCTACCATCATGGTCCGCCCCGGCGACCGCATCCCCGCCGATGGCGAGATCATCGCCGGCCAGGGCGCCGTGGACGAGGCCCCCGTCACCGGCGAAAGCCTGCCCATCGGCAAGGGCCCGGGCGACGCCGTCTTTGCCGGCACCATCAATACCGATGCCGTGCTGACGATACGCGTCACGGCGACGTCCGGTGACAATACCATTGCCCGCATCGTGCAGCTGGTCGAGGAGGCCCAGGAATCCAAGGCACCTACCGCCCGCTTCATCGACCGGTTCTCCCGCTGGTACACGCCCGGGGTGCTCGTCGCCGGCGCCCTGGTCGCAGTATTGCCGCCGCTGCTGCTGGGCCAGTCCTGGGATGAATGGATCTACAAGGGTCTCGCCATCCTGCTTATCGGCTGTCCCTGTGCCCTGGTCATCTCGACGCCTGCTGCCATTGCCGCCGCGTTGTCCGCCGGCGCCCGCCGCGGCCTGCTGCTCAAGGGCGGCGCCGTGCTCGAAAATCTGCGCACCATCACCACCGTCGCCCTCGACAAGACCGGCACACTGACCGAGGGAAGGCCACTGGTCACCGATATCCACGCTGTCGGGCGCCCCGTCGCCAAGGTCCTGGCGCTGGCGGCCGCGCTCGAAACCGGCTCCAGCCATCCGCTGGCTCTGGCCATTCTGGCACGGGCCAGGGCCGACAAGGTCGCGATCCCGCCCGCTGCCGCTGCGCGCGCCCTTCCCGGCAAGGGGCTGGCCGGCACGGTCGGCGGTGAAGCTGTCGCGCTCTTCTCGCCCGGCGCCACCGCCGAACAGACCACCATTGCCCCGGCGCTGCAGACCGTCATCGACGGCTTCACCGACGCCGGCAAATCCGTATCGATCGTGCTGGTCGGCAGCGAGATCGCCGGCCTCATCGCCATGCGCGACGAGCCCCGCAGCGATGCCAAAGCCGGCATTGACGCCCTCAAGGCGATCAACATTGACGTCATCATGCTGACCGGCGACAACGCTCGCACTGCCCGCGCCATCGGCGCCGAACTGGGCCTCGATGTGCGAGCCGGCCTCATGCCCGAGGACAAGCAGACCATCGTCCGGGCGCTGCAGGCCGAGGGCAAAATCGTCGCCAAGGTCGGCGACGGCATCAATGACGCGCCCGCCCTGGCCGCCGCCAATATCGGCATCGCCATGGGCGGCGGCACCGATGTGGCGCTCGAGACAGCCGACGCCGCGATCCTACATGGAAGGGTCGCCGACATCGCCGCCATGATCGGCCTCTCCAATGCCACCATGGCCAATATCTGGCAGAATATTGCCGTCTCGCTCGGCCTCAAACTGGTCTTCCTCGTCACCACCATTCTGGGCATTACCGGCCTCTGGCCGGCCATCCTCGCCGATACCGGCGCCACCGTGCTGGTGACACTCAACGCCATGCGCCTCCTCGCCTGGCGCCCGCGCTGATCGGCCTCTTCAGGCCAGCCGCATCAGCCCCGCTGCGGTCGGCCCGAAGCCGGCCTGGCGGTAGAGCGGCTCGAGCTGGGGCTCGAAGTCGACATGCAGCCAGTGCGCGCCGCGGGCCCGCGCCGTCTCGGCGGCGTGTGCCAGCAGGCGCAGCGCGATCCCCTGGCGACGGCAGGCCGGATCGACGCAGGTGTCGAGGATGAAGGCATGCACGCCGCCGTCCCAGGCGACATTGACGAAGCCGACGAGCAGCGGGCCGTCATAGGCGCCGACATGGGTCAGGCTGCGCTGCAGCAGCGGCTGGAACGAGGCCGGCCCGGCATTGCCCCAAGCCGCGCGCCACAGGGGCCGCAGCGTGTCGTCGTCGGGAAAGGGATCTGTCTTGATCTCGATCATGGGCACCTCACCTTACCAACCTGTCGAACTGTTCATGTCACCGCAAGGTCGCGAACAGGTGAACGCGCCTAGGGTGGCTTTCAGCGGGCAACGGACCCGTTTCCCATGCAAAGGAAGACCTCCAGATGACATCCTTCAAGACCTCCGCCATCGTCGCCCTGATGACCGCCGCCGTCGGCCTGTCTGCAATCGTCCCGTCCTACGCTCAGGACGCTGCCCCGCCCACCCCGCCTGCCGCCGAAGAATCGACCGCGCCGGGCCATGGGCCGATGGCGGGTCCCCGTCATGACGGTCAGCGTCAGGGCGGCCCGCGCGGCCTGGGCAGCTTGATCGGCTTCGAGCGTGGTGCCGAAGCCGTCGAGATCGCCCTGGTGCGCCTCAGCCATGCCGTTGACATGACCGCCGAGCAGCAGGCGCTGTTCGATACGCTCAAGACCGACGCCATGGCCGCCGCCGACAGCTTCTCCAGTGCCATCGAGGCGCTGCGCCCCGCAGACGGCACCCAGCCGCAGGCCTTCGATATCGCCACCGGTCTCGATACCCGCATCGCCATCCAGACCGCCCAGCTTGAGGCCCTCAAGGCCGTGCAGCCATCCCTGACCGCCTTCTTTGCCAGCCTCACCGACGCACAGAAGGCCGAACTGGCCCCCGCTCGCGGCCGGGGCGAGCAGGGCCGGATGGGTGAGCATGGGGGTCGTGGCGAGCACGGCCACGGTGACCACAGAGGCCAGCATGACGGCCGCGGTGCCGGCCCGATGGGCGGCGCCGACGACGCCGCACCTGCCGCGCCCAACAACGGCTGATCCAGCTCGGCGCGTCCCGGCTTCGCCCGGCGCGCCGAACCGCGATGCCCGGTCTACCCCATCGGCATCGCACTTCCGCCGGTTCGCCCCAACCGCGGACAGACCCCGGCTCTCAACAGCCGGGGTTTGCTTTTGGTCCCACCTGCTCTACCACTCGGTAACCACCGACTGGACCAGCTCCCATGACCACCTTGCCGCTCGATCCGGCGCGCCTGCGCGCCCATTTTCCCGCCTTTGCCCAGCCGTCCCTGCAGGGCCAGGCCTTTTTCGAGAACGCCGGCGGCGCCTATACCGCCAGCGCCGTGCTCGACAAGCTCGACCACTATTATCGCGCCACCAAGCTGCAGCCCTATGGCGTCTATCCCGCCTCCCAGGCCGCCGGCGCGGCGATGGATCTGAGCTACGAGCGCATGGCCCAGGCGCTCAATGTCAGCAGCGACTGGATCCATTTCGGCCCCTCCTCCACCGGCAATACCTATGTGCTTGGCAAGGCCTTTGGCGAATATCTGCAGCCCGGCGACGCCATCGTGGTCACCAATCAGGACCACGAGGCCAATACCGGCGCCTGGCGCAAGCTGGCCAGGCAGGGCATTGAGGTCCGCGAATGGGCCGTCGACACCCAGACCGGCCGCCTTTCGCTGGACGCGCTCGATGCGCTGCTCGACGGCAAGGTCCGCTTCGTCGCCGCGCCGCACTGCTCCAATGTCGTGGGCGAAATCAACCCGGTTGCCGAGATCGCCGCCCGCGCCAAGGCCGTTGGCGCCCTCACCATCATCGATGGCGTCAGCTATGCGCCCCATGGCCTGCCCGACCTGGCCGCGCTCGGCGCCGACATCTATTTCTTCTCCGCCTACAAGGTCTATGGCCCCCATCAGGGCATCATGGCCGTGCGGCCCGAACTGGCCATGGCCCTGCCCAATCAGGGCCATTTCTTCAACGATGCCAAGCCGCGCTACCGCCTGACCCCTTCCGGTCCCGACCACGCCCAGATCGCCGCCTGTTCCGGCGTTGTCGATTATCTCGAAGCCGTCGCCGACATCGCCGGTCCCGGCGCCCCGGGCGAAGACCCCTTCCGCCGCGCCCATGCCGCCATGCGCGCCCAGGAAGTGGCCCTGGCGACCCCCCTGCTCGATTACCTGCGCGGCAAGAACAGCGTGCGCATCATCGGCCCCGCCGATCCCGCGCTGCGCGCGCCCACCATCGCGCTGGCGCTGGACGAACCCGGCGCCGCCGTTGCGGCGCGCCTCGCCAGACACGGCATCATGGCCAGCGGCGGGCACTTCTATGCCTATCGCCTGCTGCAGGCCATGGGCATCGACCCCAACCACGGCGTGCTGCGCCTCTCCTTCGTCCACTACACCACGCCCGCAGAGATCGACCAGCTGATTGCGGCGCTGGATAAAGAGCTCCCCTAGTCTGGCAGTCGGCACCCTCTCTCCCCCTTGTGGGCTTCGAGCCGGCCGCAGGCAAAATCGCTCCGGTGGAGCGATTTTAGGCGAGAAGGCCATGAGAGCTATGCTCGAAAGGCGGTGGCCCCGAAGGGGTCGGGTAGGGGATGGACCGGCGCCGCGCCCGAGACGCCCCCACCCTTGATCCCTCCCCACAAGGGGGAAGGAGACGACTGCACCACAGTGCCCAAGCCCCACGAAAAGACCCCAAAAAATGTCCCGTCCCGTCGCCGCCCTGCTGCTCCTGATCTGCACCATGCTGTGGGGCCTGGCCTTCATCGCCCAGAAATCGGCGATGGATTCGATGGGCCCGCTGACCTTTTCCGGCCTGCGCTACCTGATCGGCGGCCTCGCCGTGCTGCCACTGGCCCTCATGGAGCGCCGCCGGCGCCCGGCGCCGCTCAGCACCAGGCACTGGTGGCTCATCATTGCGGTCAGCCTGGTTTTCCTGGCGGGCTCGGCGCTGCAGCAGTTCGGCCTGATCACCACCACCGTCACCAATGCCGGCTTCCTCACCGGGCTCTACGTCTTCTTCGTCCCGGTGCTGGGTTTCCTGATCTTCCGCACGCGCCCGCACCCCATCATCTATGTCTGCGTGCCGCTGGCGCTGATCGGCATCTACTTCCTCAATGGCGGCGGCCTCGACAGCTTCAATGCCGGCGACGGGCTGATGGTCTTCGGCGCCGTCTTCTGGGGCCTGCATGTCATCTTGCTCGGCCAGGCGGCCCGCGTCACCGGCCTGCCCATCTTCGTCTCCGCCGTCAGCTTCCTCATTGCCGGTTCGCTGGCCGTGGGCCTCGCCTTCATCTTCGAACAGCCCGATTTCAGCGCCATCCAGTCCGGCTGGATGGAACTGGCCTATACCGGCATTCTCTCCACCGCCGTCGCCTTCACCTTCCAGGCCATCGGCCAGCAATATGTGCCGCCCGCCAATGCCGCGATCATCCTGTCCGCCGAGAGCCTGTTTGCCGCCCTGGGCGGCGCCATCATCCTGGGCGAACGCCTGCCGCCCATCGGCTATGCCGGCGCGGTGCTGATCTTTGCCGCCATCCTGGCCGTCGAGGCGCTGCCCCCGCTCTGGACCCGCCGCCGCATGCACATCCCGCGCAATACCAACTGACGCGCTGGCCTATTCCGTGTAGCGATAAAGCTGGTAGCTCTTGCAGATGATGCCGAAGGCGCAGCCGGTCAGGGTGATCTGGTCGTCGCTGACCTGGGCGATCGTCCCGGCCGCCGATTGCCCATAGATGTGCAGGTCGCCTTCCCACTGCCCCGGCCCGGTCGGCCGCGCATGATCGATCAGCAGCGTATTGAGATAGGGCAGGTTTTCCGGGCTGTCGGCGCCATTGCCCAGCCAGATCAGCGTGCCGCACAGATCCGTGCCCGCGGGGCCGCACAGCTCGACGCGATAGCGCGAATCCTTCATCTCGATTTCCCATATGCCCGCCGGCGACGCCCCCAGCGCCGGCCCCATGGTCAAAATCGCCACGGCCGCCATCACCCCGGCGCCGCGCATGCTGGCCACCGACATCACGGGCTCACCCGAAACATCTGGTAGGTCTTGCACACCACCAGCAGCGCACAGCCCTGCAGCGTCATCTGCGTCTCGCTCTGCTGGGTAATGGTGCCCTGGATCTTGTGCCCGAACAGCCGCATGGCGCCCTTCCAGCGATTGGGGCCGCTCTGGGCGATCGCTTCGGCCACCGGCGCATTGAGGAACGGCTTGTACTGCTCGTTGTAATCGACATCCGATAACCAGACCAGCGTGCCGCATAGCTGCGTGCCATCGCCGCACAGCGCCAGCGCGATGCGCGTATCGCGCGAATCCAGCTCCCACACGCCGTTGGGCGAGGCCTGCGCCGCGCCGGCGCCAAGTGCCAGGGCCATCATCACGCCCGCTATGACGCCAAGCCTGTTTGCCACCACGATAGATCTCCTGCACCCTGATCGGTGTTGCCCTACCATGACGATCATCGCCTGAATGCTGGCTGAACGATGGCGTCACGCCAGTGTCATTCGGGCGCCCTAAGGTCGCCTCGTTCCCGGCCCAGCCCCACACGGCCCGGACTGCCGCGCCCCGCGTCCCCAACGTTGGCCCGGCCCTTTGGAGAGCGCGGTCGCCAACCCCGGCTCTCCCTGCCGATCAGATCGGCCTTGGCCGCCCCTCGTGGCGGCCTTTTTTTGTGGAGCAGCATTCTTTGCGCTCGCCTGCCCGCCAGCGCTCCGGCACAACGGGGCCATCATGGCCAAACTCTATTTCTCCTATGCTGCGATGAATGCCGGCAAGTCCACCTTGCTGCTGCAGGCAGCCTATAACTATCGCGAGCGCGGCATGCGCCCGCTGCTCTATACCAGCGGCCTTTATGCCCAGGACGGCATTGGCGTCATCGCCTCGCGCATCGGCATTTCCGAGCCGGCCGAGCTCTATTCCGGTGATGACGATCTCTACCAGGCCGTGCGCGAGCACCTCGAAACCGGCAAGGTCGATTGCGTCTTTGTCGACGAGGCCCAGTTCCTTGACCCCGATCAGGTCTGGCAGCTGGCCCGTGTCGCCGATCGCCTCAAGATTCCCGTCATGTGCTTTGGCCTGCGCACGGATTTCCAGGGCAAGCTCTTTCCGGGCTCCTCCGAACTGCTTGCCATCGCCGATGTGCTGCGCGAGATTCGCACCATCTGCGAATGCGGCGCCAAGGCCACCATGGTGGTCCGCCAGAGCGCCGATGGCCGCGTGCTCGCCCAGGGCGAGCAGGTCTCGATCGAAAAGTCCGTCTATGTCTCGCTGTGCCGCAAGCATTGGGAAGAAGCCATCGGCCGCTGGCCGGCAAAAGGACCTGCCGCATGACCATCACCACCATCGAACCCGCCGGCGCCCTCACCATCCGCACCTTGGCCATGCCCGCCGATACCAATCCGGCCGGCGACATTTTTGGTGGCTGGGTGATGAGCCAGATGGACATTGCTGGCGCGATTGCCGCCGTCGAACGCAGCCAGGGCCGCGTCGTCACCGTGGCCGTCGAGGCCATGACCTTCATCGCCCCGGTCAAGGTCGGCGACGTGCTCTGCGTCTACACCACCATCGAGCGGGTCGGCACCACCTCGATCACCGTGGCCATCGAGGCCTGGGCCCGGCGTGATCGCCTGGCTGATCGCGTCAAGGTTACCGATGGCCGCTTCGTCTATGTTGCGCTCGGCGAGGACGGCAGCAAGCGCGCCATCGCCCCGCTGCCGGTCAAAGCTGACTGATCCGTTCAGCTGGCGTTCAGTTGCCCTGTGATTTCTGGACGCAACAGCCTGCTTCTGCCTGCCGGAGACCACGACACCAGCAACCGATCTGAACATTTCACCCGGCGGGGAACTTTTCGTTTCACCTGCCCGTTTCATCACCATGAACATGCCGTGACTGACCCGAGCTCTGCTTCAGCAGGCTCCGTCGGGGACACGACGCGGAGACCCCCATGAATCGTACCAACCGTAAAATGCTGCTCAACATCGCCACCGGTGTCGCCGTTGCCGCGACTGCCCTGGTGGTTTTCCTGCCGGCCGCCTATGCCGCCCCCGGCACCGTCACCAGCAATGTCAATGTCCGCTCGGGCCCCGGCACCAATTACGCCGTCGTCGCCACGGCTCGCCGCGGCGAGCGCGTTGACGTGCAGCAGTGCCAGGGTTCTTGGTGCTATATTGAAAAGGCCGGCCCGGACGGCTGGGTTTCCTCCACCTATCTGAGCACCGGCGGCGGCTCGGTCAGCCCGACCCAGCCTGGGGCTTCCTTCGGCATCCAGATCCCGGGTGGCCCCAGCATCAATTTCGGTGTCGGCAACCAGCCCGAGCCACAGCGGCCAGGTCGCCCCGGCCGTCCCCCGGTGATCCAGCCGGTCATCGACGAAGTCTGCTTCTTCGACCGCAGCAACTATCGCGGCGATTCCTTCTGCCTGGCCTCGGGCGACAGTACCCGCGACCTGCGCAGCTGGGCCGACCGCATCTCCTCGATCGACAATCCTGGCGGCTACAGCGTCCAGGTCTGTTCCGAGCCCAACTATCGCAGCTGCCGCACCTATACGACCAGCGCCTCCTCGCTGGGTGACTTCGACGACTACATCGTCTCGGTCCGCGTGCGCTAAGCCACCTACCCGCTCCTCCCTGAAGGGCGTCCACTCCGGTGGGCGCCTTTTTCGATTCTACGCCGGTGCGCACAAACGGCAACGCCGCCCCGAAGGGCGGCGCTGGCGGAAGCCGGACAAGCCAAAGGCCACCGTGTTTTCACACGATGGCCTTCGGTATAGTCTGGAAAGACTAGAGCAGGGTCAGGTTCGTTGCCGAAACCTTGCCGTCGCGGCCAGTCTCGAGCTCGTAGGTGACCTTGTCGTTCTCATACAGGCCCTGCAGGCCCGAACGCTGGACAGCCGAAACGTGAACGAAGGCATCCTTGCCGCCGTCTTCTGGCGAAATGAAGCCGAAGCCCTTGGTGGCGTTGAAGAACTTGACGGTACCGGTGATGGTGGACATATTTTGCATCCTGATAGTAGGCTCGTGTCGCATGCGGACGAGCGATTGTCCGGAGGCAGCATGCCATCCGGAAAGCACGTTCGCACGATAGAGTCTGTAGCCACGACCGGAAAACCGGTATCAGGGCAGCCGACTTAGGCTGAAAACGTAGTGCCGTTGTCGCAGGAAACCAGCCCTTTGGCAAGGCTCTATCCATGGCCGGGGTCAAGACGGCCCGAACTTGACGATCTGTTCCTCCATCGCGGCGATCGTCGCCACCAGAAAACGCTGCACCACCAGCAGCTCCGCCGCGCTGAATCCCGACCACGCCGCTTGCATCAGTTCGCGATACTGCGTCCGCACCGCCAGGATTTCAGGCTGCCCCACTGCCGGCCCCGGCTGCAGCGACAGCCCGCGTCGATCCGTCGGATGCGGCGCCCGCGCCAGCAGCTTGCGCTTCTCCAGCCGGTCGATCAGCGCGGTGGTCGATCCCGTCGATATGCCCAGAAAAGCCGCCAGGGCCTTGGCCGACGCCGGCTGTTCGGCCCGCTCGACCCAGGCCAGGCAGAGCAGATCGGTGGCGTTGATGCCAATCTGGTCGGCGATCTGCCGGTCAAACCGCTGCACCTCCAGCAAGAGGCGCTGCATCAGGTCGCCTGTGGCTGTCTCGACTGTCCGCGGCGCGCTCACGCTCGTCTCCCTGGCTGTTCATTCTTTTAACTCTAAAATCATATAACTCTATTGTAGAGCTATATCAATGCCGCTATATACGGCGCTCGCACTAACCCTCAGCAGGCCCCCATGTCCGTTTCTACCGCCACCGCTCCTCATTTCCCTGGCGCCGCCGGCCCCGCCGCTGAACCCCGTGCAGCCGACACCGATGACGCGCGGCCGGCGACCCGCCGCAGCAGCCCCGCAGCCCGGGCGGGCATGGTCATCGTCGCCATCCTGGTTGGCCTCGCCGTCTGGTATCCCCTGGCCGATCGGCATACGCCCTTTGCCAGCGGCGCCTCCATCACCGCCCTGGTCACCCAGATCTCCCCGCGCATCGCCGGCCCCGTCAGTGCCGTCCTGGTGCAGGACAATGCCGAGGTGAAGGCCGGCCAACCGCTGTTCACCATCGATGACACCACCTTCCGGATGGATCTGGCCTTGGCCGAGGCCCAGCAGGACCAGGCCGTGCAGAGCCTTGGCGCCACCAATGCCGCCGTCGCGGCCGCCCAGGCCCAGCTCGACCGCGCCAGGGTCCAGGCCACCAGCGCTACCCAGGCGCGTGACCGCGCGGTCGAACTCTTCGCCACCGGCACCATAGCCCGGGCCAAGTTCGATCAGGCCAATGCCGATTATGACAGCGCCCAGGCCGCCATTGCCGCCGCCAGCGCCGATGTCGGCCGCGCCCAGGCCCAGGCCGGACCGGCCGGCGAGTCCAACCCTCAACTGCGCAGCGCCGCCGCTTCCGTCGAAAAGGCCCGCTTCGCGCTGGACAACACCACGGTCCTGGCGCCGGTGGACGGCTATATAACCAATCTGTCGCTGGCCACCGGCCAGTTTGCCACCGCCGGCCAGGCCGCCATGACCTTTATCGATCCCGCCACCAGGGCGCTGATCGGCGATTTCCGGGAAAATCAGCTGGTCGATGTCGCGCCGGGCGATGCCGTTCAGGTCATCTTCGAGGCCGCCCCCGGCCGCGTCTTTGCCGGCAAGGTCGAAAGCATTGCCTGGGGCATCAGCAGCGGCCGCAACAGCGTCGGCGGCCTGGCGCAGTCCAGCAGCGATACGCGCTGGTTTCCCCCGGCCCGCAAGATTCCGGTGCGCGTCGTTCTCGACGATGCCGCCCTGCCCGCCAACCTGCGTCTCGGTTCGGAGGCCAGCATCACCATTTTCGCCAATGGCACCGAGGGCCTCATCCCCACCATTGCCAGCGGTCTGATGCAGGTCAAATCCTGGCTCGCGGGCCTCAACTGAGGGCAAGGTCATGGAACAGCTCACCAAGGTAGACCGCGCCGAGGATCCGTGGTTCGCCGTGCGCACCGCGCTGGGCACGGGCCTGGCTGTCGTGCTCGCCGAGCCCCTGGGCATCACCGTGCCCATGCTGCCGGCCGCCTTTGCCTTGGCCTTGCTGTCAGGCCAGCGCGGCGCCTTTGATCTGCGCCGGGCCATGGTGCCCCTGATCATTCCCCTCCTGGCCTGGCTTGTCAGCTATCTGGCCACCGCCACGCTGGGTGAGCCGCTGCTGTTCACCGCCCTGTTCATTGCCCTCTGCGCCGCGGGCCTGGCGCTGATGCTATTTCGCGCCGGACCGGCCGGCGTCGTCGTCATCGTCATTCCCACCATGCTCTCGATTGCCGCGGTCACCTCCGATCAGTCGCTCATCGCCATGCGCGACAGCATGGCCATGACCGGCGCCATGCTCACCGTTCTCATCATCGTGCTCAATCTGGTCTTTCCCCCGGCAACCAGGCGCATCCACATCCCGCTCAGCGACCCGCACCGGCCCGCCCGGCCCCTGCTCGACCTGGCGCTGCGCAGCGCCATCTTCGCGCCGGTTCTGCTCTATTGCTGCGCTGCGGCCGACACCAATCTGATCATCATGCCGATCATGGTGGCCTATGTGCTGGGGCAGTCCGACCATGCCATGCGCCGCCGCGAGGTCATCGAGCGCCTGTCGGCCACCCTGATCGGCGCGGCGGTTGCCATGCTGATCCTGCTGGCCTATCGCCTCATGCCGCACTGGCCGCTGCTGGTCGCCGCCATGACCCTGGCCACGCTGTACTTTACCGCCAAGATGTTCGACGGCGCGCGCTCCGCCGTGACCTATCAGTTCGCCTGTTCGGTCACCGCCATCATCGTCATGTCCAGCTTCACCAATCGCGACACGATAGAGATCGTGCTGCAGCGCGTGGTCTTGAGCACCCTGGCCGCCCTCATGGCCCTCTGCCTTTTGGCGCTGCTGGAGACGCTCGTCCTGGCGCCGCACCGGCGCCGCACGCCAGCGGTGGCCGGCTAGACCCTGCGGCGCACAGGGCCCGCGCCCGGTTTGGCCCCGCCCGGCGGGGCATCAGGATGGGACAGCGCGTGGCCTGTTTTCCCTGTGCTTAGGCCGGAAACGACAGCGTGGCGCGCGTGCCCTGCGCCAGCCGGGCATAGGCGACCCTGCCGCCCAGGCCGGCGGCCATCGCCTTGACCAGCCGGCTGCCCAGTCCGGTACCCTGCGGCACCCCGGTGCCGTCATAGCCCACCCCGTCATCCTCCACGGTCAGCGCATATTCACCATCGCCGGTATGCATGGCGATGCGGACCTCGCCCGGATAGCTCGGCGCATAGGCATATTTGAGCGCATTGGTCACCAGTTCGGTGACGATCACGCCCAGCGTCGCCGCCTTCTCGGTGGGCAGGTTGAGCGGCGCAATGCTCAGGCTGATCTGGGTCGCCCCGCCACTGGCCCGCATCGTGGTTTCGAGCTCGGCTGCCAGGCTGCGCAGATACTCGTCCAGTTGCACCATGCGCACGTCGTCGGACGTATAGAGGTGCCGGTGCACGCCGGCGATGGCCTGGATGCGCGCCTGGGTCTCCCGCAGCGCGCCCTTGGCCTCTTCATTGTCGATGGCATTGGCCTGCAGCCCGACCAGCGAGGCCACCATGGCCAGGCTGTTGGCCACCCGGTGATTGACCTCGCCGAGCAGCATTTCCGCGCGCTCGCGCGCATCGCGCATGTCGCGTTCCGCCTGCATCTTGGCGCGATTGAGGCTCATCAGCGCCACGGCATGGTCCACCGCCGAGATCAGCAGGTGCAGGAAATCCTCGTCGACCGTCTTGTGCACATAGTCGGTCGCCCCGGCCTTGAGCGCGGCTATGGCCACCGCCGTCTCCACCGAGCCGGTGACATAGACCACGGCGGGCTTGTCCGGCAGGCCGACCAGCTGCGCCAGCACGTCCAGCCCCGTCCCGCTGGGCAGGTAGTGGTCGAGCACCACCACATCCACGCCGCCGTCGGCAATGCGCTGGAGCCCCGCCTCGCCCGACGTCACATGCTCGAACCTGTGGCCATGCCGCTCCAGCGCCTTCTGCACCAGTCGTGCCAGGCCCGGGTCGTCATCGACATAGAGAATGTTCGGGGTGCGATTGGGCATTCTATTCGGTTTCTGGCACTTGCATTACGGCAAAGAACAGGCCGAGCTGGCGGATGGCATTGGCAAAGCCCTCATAGTCCACCGGCTTGGTAATATAGACATTGGCGCCCAGGTCGTAGCAGCGCTGGATCTCGCGCTGGTCGTCCGTCGTGGTCAGCACCACGACCGGCGAACGGCGCGTGTGTTCGTTGCCCTTGACCTTTTCCAGGATATCCACCCCGGTCATGTCGGGCAGGTTGAGATCAAGCAGCACAAGCAGCTGGCGCCCCTTGTTGGCGGCGCCGGTGCCGTCGGGGCCCATCAGGAATTCCAGCGCCGAGGTGCCGTCGGTAAACGGAATGATCTGGTTGGAGACGCCGGCGCGCCTGATGTTCTTTTCGATCAGGCGGGCATGGCCCTCGTCGTCCTCGATCATGATGATCGTTACGGGCTTGCCGTCATTGCTCATTTGCCTTGGCTCCCAAGATGGCTGCGCAGGTCGCGCGGAAGATCGATGGTGAAGGTGGTGCCGACACCCAGTTCGGACGCCAGGGTAATATCGCCGCCCAGGCTGCGCACCATGGTGCGCACATGCGCCAGCCCGATGCCCTCGCCCGGCTGGCTCTGCACGCCCGAGCGCCGGAACAGCTCGAACACCCGCTCATGGTCGGTGCTGGCAATGCCGCGGCCATTGTCCTTGACTGCAATCTTTACCCGGTTGCCCGGCACATGGCTGGCCGTAATCGCGACCTCGAGCGGTCGCTCGGCATGGCGGTACTTGACGGCATTGTCGAGCAGATTGCCCAGCACTTGTTCCAGCGACAGTCGGTCCGACACGATTTGTGGCACGGCGATGTCGGCACTGACCAATCCGCCATTATCGGCCACCTGGTGGTGGATGGCGTCGGCACTGGCCCCGACCAGCTCCGGCAGGTCAAGGCTTTCCGGCTTGAGCTGCCGCCTGCCCTCACGGGAAATCTTGAGAATGGCGTTGATCAGCGCGTCCATCTTGCGCGTCGCTGCGCGAATGAAACCGATGGCTTCGGGCAGGTCTTCGGTGGCCGCCACCCGGGCCTCGTCAAAGCTGGGCGCCGTGCTGCCGCCGCTGCCGCCGTCGGCGGCGCCTTCGCCGGCCTGGGCCGCGGCCATATAGGCCGACAGGATGCCCACATTGGTTTCCAGCTCGCTGGTAAAGCCCATGATGTTGACCAGCGGCGCCCGCAGGTCATGGGTGACGATATAGGCAAAGCGCTGGATTTCCTCGTTCGCCCGCCCCAGATCCGAGGTGCGCTCGATCACCCGCGCCTCGAGGTTCTCCTTGGCCGCCTCGATCTCGCGCCGCGCCGCCGCGATTTCCCGCGTATAGGTCACCACCGTCCAGGCGGCTCCGCCCACCACGACGAAGATCACGAAGGCGCCGATCACCGTCACCCAGCGCAGCGCCGTCGTGGCCGCGCGCTGGTCGGCCACGCCCGTGGTCAGGCGCTCGTCGGCGGCACGGATCAGCGCATCGAAAAACTGCCGCGAGCGGTCCATCGCCGCCTTGCCCGCATCGGTCCGCACCACGGCGATCGCCGCCTCGCGTTGGCCGGCGCGCATCAGGTCCACGGTCTGGGCCATTTCGGCGAGCTTGAGCGCAATATCGTCGCGCAGCTTGGCCATGGGCTCGACCGCCTGCGGATAGGGCAGCAGGACCCGTTCCAGCTCGGCGAGCCGCGCCGCGATAGTGTCGGAGGCGGCCTGGTAGGGCTCGAGATAGCTCTCCTCCCCGGTAATGATGAAGCCGCGCTGCCCGGTTTCCGCATCCTGCAGCGCCGTGCGCAGGTCAACCGTGGTGGTGCGGGCATCGCGGGCCTCGACCACCTCGTTGAAATAGACCTGGCTGCGCTCGACCAGCCAGATCGTCGTGCCCAGAATGCCGGCAAGCGCCAGAAATCCGACGATCAGCAGCAGCGTGGTGGTGCGGACGAAGGCAGACGTTGAAATGGGCAAGGACAGACTCCGGCTTGAACAAAGTTCATGCCGCAAAGCCGGGACTGGATCAACATGGATAAGTCGTAAGGGTGCTGTATCGCACCAAAATAGTCGCCGCAGCAGGGGGCTGCGCGGCTGTCTCAGCTGAGCGCGGTCAGCTCGCGGAACGAGGCGATTACCTCGGCATGACGATAGGGCTTGGCATGAAACACGCTGCCATCCGGCATGTCGGTGATTTCCACCACGCGATGGCCCGAGGTCACCACGATCTTGACCGGCGGCCAGCGATCCCGCACGGCCGCACACAATTTCAGGCCATCCATCGAGCCGGGCATGTCGATATCGGTAAACAGGATCGATATCGCCGTATTGCCTTCCAGAATCGGGATGGCGACGTCGGCATTTTCGGCCTCCAGCACGATAAAACCCTCGTCCTCCAGCTGGCTGACGATATCCATGCGCACCAGCGCTTCGTCTTCGACCACGAGAACAACTGTCTTGGGCTTCATGACGATGCCACTTCCATATTCGTTGATACCGGGCTGACCCGTGGCAATGAAACAGCTGGCGCGCCATAATGATCCGTCACATTCGCGAAATAATGCGGGTCTGGGAATAATATAGCGCCTTCAGGCAATGCCGGCGCCCGCAAACGCCCTGCCACCGGGGCCCGCGCTGTTGACGCCGCGCCGATCACAAATATTCTGCGGCAATGTCGAATTGGCCCCCGCTCCGGCGTCGAACCTGCAGGACCGCATGAAGGCGGTCCACCACGCCGACGCCGCTTCGCCTTTCAGCCAAGGGATTGCACCATGAAATTTCTCTGCACCGTCATCGTCGACAACGATCTCGCCGCCCGCCAGAGCGAGGCCGACTGGGCCGAGATCGGCAAGCGCTCCTGGGCCTATGACCAATCGCTGATGGAGCGCGGCGTCTTCGTCGCCGCCGAAGCCCTGGTCGGGCGCGAAGCCGCCCGCACCGTGCGGGTGCGCCAGGGCCAGGCCATCATAACCGACGGGCCCTATGCCGAATCCAAGGAGGTGCTGGCCGGCTTTATTCTCGTCGATGTCGCCGATGCGGAGGCCGCCATGGAGATTGCCCGCAACATTCCCATGGCCGCGCTCGGCGCCGTCGAGGTGCGCCCGGTCATGACCTTCTAGCCCATTCCCGCCGGCAGGTTGATCCACGTCACACGGGAACGGGCCCAGCCGTGCTAGCCTTCGTGCCCGTGTATCGACACGCCACCGGAGACTGGCCATTTCTGCCCTGACCCAGCTGCTGCAGCGCCACTACGACGCCCTCCTGTTTGCCATCGCTTTGCTGGGCCTGGCAGCCGGCACCGCATTGCACTTTGCCGGCGAGACCGGCGCCGGCCTGGCCTGGACGCTGGGCACCGCCCCGGTCCTGGCCGGCCTGCTGCTCCAGATCGTGCGCGCCCTGCGCCGCGGCGATGTCGGCCTCGACATCGTCGCCGCTCTGTCCATGTCGGCCGCCCTGCTCTTTGGCGAGCCGCTGGCCGGTAATGTCGTGGCCCTGATGTATGCCGGCGGCCAATTGCTCGAGACCTTCGCCGCCGGCCGCGCCCGCCAGGAAATGACCGCCCTGCTCGGCCGCGTCGCCCACACCGCCATGCGCTATGCCGACAGCGGCCTCGAGGAAGTCCCTATCGATTCCATCCTGCCGGGCGATCGCCTCCTGATCCGCCATGGCGAGGTCCTGCCGGTCGATGGCACCATTGCCGGCAGCCGCGCCACGCTCGACATGTCGGCGCTGACCGGGGAATCCCTGCCCGTCCACCTGCTGCCCGGCGCCGAGGCACTGAGCGGCGCCACCCTCAGCGGCGACCCCGTCGATCTGCTCGTCACCCGCCCCGCCGCCGACAGCACCTATGCCGGCATTGTCCGCCTCGTCGAGGCCGCCCAGTCCAGCAAGGCACCCATGGCCCGGCTGGCCGATCGCTATGCCATGTGGTTCTTGGCGCTGACCGTGCTGCTGGCCGGCGCGGCCTGGCTCCTCAGCCAGGACCCGCTGCGCGCGCTGGCCGTGCTGGTCGTGGCCACCCCCTGCCCGCTGATCCTGGCCGTGCCCGTCGCCATCATTTCCGGCCTTTCGCGCACCGCCCGCATCGGCGTGCTGGTCAAGCATGGCGGCATGCTCGAGGCCCTGGCCCGCGTCGATACCGCCATTCTCGACAAGACCGGCACGCTCACCGCGGGCCTGCCCGCCGTCACCACCATCCGACCGGTCCCCGGCGTCACCGAGGACGACGTGCTCTATCGCGCTGCCAGCCTTGACCAGGCCTCTGGCCACAGCGTCGCCACCGCCCTCGTCCAGGCCGCCGCCGCGCGCGCACTGCCCCTCTCCAATCCCGCCGGCGCCGTCGAACAGGCCGGCGAGGGTCTGCTCGGCCAGGTCGATGGCCGGCTCACCGTGGTCGGCGGCCTCGACTACGTCACCGCCCAGCTCAGCCGGGGCAGCTTTGCCCAGCTGACCGCCGGCCTGCCGCGCGCCGCCATGACCGTCGCCGTCGCCGTCGACGGCCACCCCTTCGGCCTTATCCTGCTGCAGGATGGCATCCGCCCCGATGCCGTGGCGTCGCTGGCCGCCCTGCGCACCGCCGGCGTCCGCCGCATCGTGCTGGCCTCGGGTGACCGTGCCGACATCGCCCAAGCCATCGGCGTCGAGCTGGGCGTCGATGCCGCCCTGGGCGATCTCAGGCCCGCCGACAAGCTGGCTTTGCTGACCCGCGAAAAATCCGCCGCCGGCCTCGTCATGATGGTCGGTGACGGTGTCAACGACGCCCCCGCTCTGGCCGCGGCCGATATCGGCGTCGCCATGGGCGCCCGCGGCGCCGCCGCCTCTTCGGAGGCCGCCGGCGTCGTGCTGCTGGTCGATGCCCTGGCGCCGCTGGCCAAGGCCATCGTCATCGCCAAGCGCACCCGCACCATCGCCCTGCAAAGCGTCTTTGTCGGGCTCGGCCTGTCACTGGCCGCCATGATCGCCGCCGCCCTGGGCTACCTGCCCCCCGTGCAGGGTGCCCTGCTGCAGGAGGCCATCGATGTCGCCGTCATCCTCAACGCCCTGCGCGCCTTGCGCTGAGCCTGACGGCAAAACGCCGCCCGGTTGCCCAGGCGGCGCATCATGGTCTTGGGCTAACCAAAGCCTAGCGGTACCAGCCGTCCCGATCCCGGCGATCCCAGCCACCGCGCCCATCGCGGTCATCGTAGCGGTCCCATCCATCCCGGTCTGGAGCCGGCCGGATCACCCGCGGCGGCGCGGGCGGGGTGCCGAAGCTGAACGAGAAGTTCACGCCCGGCCGCACCGTGGACTGTCCGCGCGCGCCCTGCAGGTAATTGGCCGAGACCCAGCCGTCCGGACCGCGCTTTTCCACATAGCACCAGCCGCCGCGGCAGCCGGTGACTTCCACCACCTGGTTGCGGCGCAGCACGTCGACCTGGCTATAGCCGGTGCCGGGGCCCGAGCGCACATTGACATTGCTGGTGACCACGGCCTGCGCCGCCATCGCCGCGCCGGCCATGCCGATCAGCACGCTGCCGGCCAGGGCGATCGAGATGATTTTCTTCTGTAAGCGCATGGATTGTCTCCTGAAAGCTGTGGGGTCCGCTGACCCCGTTGCCCCCAGATAGCGCCCCCCGCCCTGAACTGGACATGAACCGGCTGTTCAGGGCGTCCAGGCGTTCCGCTGCCCGGCGTCACCTCCCCCGCCTGCGGCGCTTCGAGCCGTCCGCCTTGGGCGGCAAATCGCGCCAGTGGCGCGATTTGAGGCGAGAAGGCCATGAGACCTGTGGTCGAATGGCGGGCCAGTCCCCGACGTGATCCGGGCCAGTGGAGGGTATCCTCCCCCGCCTGCGGGGGAGGGGGACCGGCGAAGCCGGTGGAGGGGGGAGCCGCATACTCCGCCCCCCTCACTCCAGCACAACCTCCTCCGTCTCCGCCGCCAATGCCGGTACCCGAAACCCCATGGCGATCCCGGCGCCCAGCAGCGCGGCGAAGAATTTTGTCGTCGCCCAACGCCCCGCCGGCACGCCGTCATCGAGTGGCGTGGTGTCCACGCGGTCGCCGGTCATAGTGTGCAGGTCGAGCGCCGGCAGCGTGCCCGCCGGCCATAGCGTGCCATAGAGGCTGGCCCAGTGCCCGCCGCTGAACTCGACCAGCACCGGGCTGTTGCAGCAGCTGGCGATCACCCGCCGCGTCTTACTCTTGGGTCCAAGTCGGAAATGCCGCAGCGTCTCACGCCCTTTGGTGATGCGCAGGCGATCCTTGCGATAGAGCACATAGTCGACACCGTCCGGCGCCCCGGTCACCGCCGGCGCCCCCGGCAACTGCGCCAGGCGCTGCGCCGCCATGCGGCAGGACGTGCAATGGCATTGCACCACCACGACGGGCGCTCCTTCAAGCTCCAGCTGCATCGTCCCGCAGGCACATCCCAGTGTCGTCATGCTCATCTGCATCTGCTCCGTCACTCACACGTCTATACTGTCACAACGCGCGACCCGGCGTGGTTTCGACAGGCGGAAGCGACCCACCGCACGCCCCTCAGGGGGTGGGTTGGGTGGGGGTCACCCTACCATCCCCGCCAGGTCCAGCGCGCTCAGCGCCACATTCTCCACCCGGCTGCCCGTGGTCCAGTCGCCCGTAGCCGCCAGCCCCCGTTCCCGGTCGATAAACGGCGCAAGGCTCGCCTCCCCCTCCAGCCGCGCCGATTTCCAGCGGTGCAGCGCCCGGAACGCGGCCGTCTCGGCATCGATGTCCAGCGCGTCGCGCAGGGCCGCCACCATGCCGGCCTCAGTGAGCGCCGGGTCGGCGTCGAGCTGGCCCTGCGCCCAGGCGCTGCTTGAATGCACCACCAGCGTGCCCACCCCCGCGTCACGCCCCGGCTTGCTGGCATTGTTGACCACCAGCGCCAGCGGACCACTCTCGATCCGCACCATGCCCCAGTCGCGCTGGAGCGGCGCTTCAAAGCCGACCAGCAGCGCATAGCAGGGCAGCATGACCGCCCCGTCCAGCACGCCGGCATCGGTCCCCGTATCGGCAAACAGCGCCCGCGTCTGGTGCGGCGTTGTGCTCGAGATCACCCAATCGAACGCCCCCAGCGCGGTGCCAGCACTATCGGTCAGCGCCCAGCCATCGTGGCCCCGCGCCGTCAGCGGTGCCACATCGACGCCGCTGCGGACCTCGACTCCATCCGCCAGCGCCCGCACGAAACTGTTCATCCCCGGCATGCCGACATAATGCGGCTCGCGCGGTGGTGCCAGGCTCAGGCGGCCATCCGCGCCAAGGCTGGCAATCGGCGCCGTCCATTCTCCCACCGCGCCTTCCGCCCTGGCCCGCTCCACCAGCGCGACGAAGCGCGGGTCCCGGGCGGTGAAAAACTGTGCTCCGTGGTCGAAGGCAAAGCCCGGCGCCTGCCGCGTCGCCATCCGCCCGCCCACCCCGCGGCCCTTTTCGAACACCACCACGTCATGACTCTTGGCCAGCATCTGGCCCAGCACCATCCCGCCAATGCCTGCCCCGATAATCGCCACCCGGCTCATGCCAGCCCCCACACCACGAGGCCAAGTCCCAGGCCGACGCTAGCCATCCAGCGCAGCCGCCGGAACCAGGGCTCGACGCTGCCTTGTTGCAGCAGCACCCCGTCCAGCGCCAGCAGCACGGCCAGCAGCAGCGCCAGGCCAATGGCAGCGCCGCTAACCCAGACCTGTCCCAGCGCCAGAAAACCCCAGGCCAGCAGCGCCCCGACATTGCTGGTCACCAGCAGGTTGACCGGCACGCGCTCGCTCTGCCCCATGAACAGCCCGCAATGCACGCCACAGACAAAGCTGGCGATCACCGCGCCATAGCCGAGCGCCAGCGGCGCCAGCGCGGGCGCGTCCAGTGCCAGCCGCGCCGCCAGCAGCAGCCAGATCGGCGCCACGCCGGCCAGCGTCAGCGCACTGGCCAGCAGTTGATTGTTCCGGGTCATCGCCGCTCTCGGTTTTGTGTCCACCGCTCTCATACGGCGCGCGGACCGCTTTGGGTCAGCGCTGCCGGGCCTCCCGCCAAATCAGTCTGTCCGCTCCGTTTTTAGTGACCGCCCCCCACGCAACGATAGGGCCTCTCCCGTCCTTAGTCCTTGAGCCCCGCACGGCACGCTGTGCGAAAAATCAATGGATTCAAAATCTTGGATGGGAAAACCATGCTCAACACCAGTCGCCTGCTGACCGGCACCGCCTTGTCGCTGACCCTTCTGCTGACCCCGGCTTTGGCCCAAACCACCGAAACCGCCCCGCCCGAACAGGCCGATGGCGCCGCCCCGGCGGAGGGCACCGAAGCGGCGCCCGGCGAGCCGGTTGAAACCCAGCCCGCCAATGCCCCCGACCAGGAGCCCGCCTTCCCCGAACAGACCCGCGCGCCCCAGCCGGCCGAGCCCGTCACCACCACCACGCAAACTGTGGCTGAAGGTCTGCCTTTGCTCTGGGCCATGGAATTCCTGCCCGATGGCCGCATGCTGGTCAGTGCCAAGCAGGGCGCCCTGCATGTCATCGGTGAGGACGGCGCGGCCGGTCCGGCCATTGCCGGCGTGCCAGAGGTTGATGCTCGCGGCCAGGGCGGCCTGCTCGACGTCGCCCTGGCGCCCGATTTTGCCGATAGCGGCCGCATCTACTTCTCCTATGCCGAGCCCCGCGAGGGCGGCAATGGCACCACCGTCGCGTCCGCGACCCTGGTGCTCGACGAGCAGGGCGGCGGCACGCTTGAGGATGTCACCACCATCTTCGCCCAGCAGCCCACCTATGACGGCGACAAGCACTTCGGCTCGCGTATCGTGCCCAATGCGGATGGCTCGCTCTACATCACCGTGGGCGAGCGCTCCGACGACGTCACCCGCGTCCAGGCCCAGGAACTGGCCAGCGGCTTCGGCAAGGTGTTCCACATTACCGCCGAGGGCGAACCCGTCGACGGCAATCCCTTTGCCGAGACCGAAGGCGCCCTGCCCGAGATCTGGAGCCTGGGCCACCGCAATGTGCAGTCCGCCGCGCTCGATGCGGATGGCCGCCTCTGGCTGGTGGAACATGGCGCCCGCGGCGGCGATGAGCTGAACCGGCCCGAAGCCGGCCTCAACTATGGCTGGCCCGACGTGGCCTATGGCGTCGAATATAGCGGCGACGCCATTGGCGCGGGCATCACCGCCGATGGCGAGACCCAGCAGCCGGTCTATTACTGGGATCCGGTGATCGCCCCCTCCGGCATGGCGCTTTATGAAGGCGACGAGTTCCCCAACTGGGACAACACCTTCATCATTGGAGGCCTGGTCACCACCGGTCTGGTCGTCGTCCATCTGGGCGACGATGATCGCGTCGCCTTCGAGGAGCGCATCCCGCTCGAGGCCCGCGTCCGCGACGTCCGCGTGGGCCCCGATGGCGCCATCTATGCGGTGACCGAGGACCGCCAGACCAACAGTTCGGCCATCATCCGCGTCTCCAATGCCGACTAAGCCACAACGAGTCCACACCCCAGCCAGCGCCCTGCCCGGGCGCTGGCTTTGTCGCGCCGCTCCTGACACCCCCTGTCAGCAGCCCTGTTCCCTCTGTGTTCGTTAGCGGTTAAGCTCAGCGGAACATTGCATTGGCGCGCGCCGTTCCCCATATGCGCTGCTCCCCCGACCCCCGGTGTCTTCCCATGGCCGACAAATCTGCCCGTCCGGGCAAAGCTGATTTTTCCATCGACGACTTCCTCGGCGAGATCGAGAAGGCCGAGGATATCCTGGCCAGCAAGCCGCTTTACGCCGAGCGCATGCGCAACAAGCGCGCGCTGGACCGGGCCGACCAGAAGGTCGCGGCCGATGCCGAGCAGGTGCTCGAGGATGCCCGCAAGGCGCTCGAAACCGCCGCCAGGAAGAAGACCGCGCTGGAAAAGCGCCGCACCACCAAGTCGTCCAACGACACCGCCACCGGCATGTCGGCCAAGTCGTCCAAGACCAAGATCAATTCCGTCGACCGCGTCGATTTCGACGGCATGGGCGAAAGCCCGCAGGCCGGCTTCGGCCATGTGCCCTCCACCGGCGCCAGCACCAGCCAGAATCCCGAAACCGAGGGCAAGCTGCGCACGGCCATGGCCAGCGCCAAGTCCAAGGCCGGCTCATCCCGCACCGTCGAGGGCGCCGAAACCGTCGGCGTCACCGCCACCGTCATGGCGCTCGAACAGATCATCCTGCATGGCCGCAAGGAGGTGGAAGGCAGTTCCCCCTGGGTGCCGCACAAGGCCCAGTCCAACCTCAAGCGCGATGCCGGCAAGCCCTTCCGCATGGTCACGCCCTATATTCCGGCCGGCGATCAGCCCACCGCCATTGCCGAGCTGGTGGAAGGCGTCAACAATGGCGAGAGCGACCAGGTCCTGCTCGGCGTCACCGGCTCGGGCAAGACCTTCACCGCGGCGCAGGTCATCGCCGCCACCAACCGCCCGGCGCTGATCCTGGCTCCCAACAAGACCCTGGCCGCCCAGCTCTATGGCGAGTTCAAGAGCTTCTTCCCCGACAATGCGGTCGAGTACTTCGTCTCCTATTACGACTACTACCAGCCCGAGGCCTACGTCCCGCGGACCGATACCTATATCGAGAAGGAATCCACCATCAACGAGCAGATCGACCGCATGCGCCACTCGGCGACGCGGGCGATCCTCGAGCGCAATGACGTCATCATCGTCGCCTCGGTCTCCTGCATCTATGGCATTGGCTCGGTCGAAGACTACACCGCCATGACCATCGACGTGCAGAAGGGCCAGAAGATCGACCAGCGCGAGCTGCTCGCCAAGCTGGTGGCACTGCAATACAAGCGCGGCGATACCGGTTTTGTGCGCGGCACCTTCCGGGTGCGTGGCGACACGGTGGAAATCTTCCCCGCCCACTATGAAGCCGCCGCCTGGCGCGTGTCCCTGTTCGGCAACGAGATCGAGTCCATCACCGAGTTTGACCCCCTCACGGGCAAGAAATCGGCCGACCTCACCTTCATCCGCGTCTTCGCCAATTCCCACCACGTGACGCCGCGCACCACGATGAACCAGGCCATCAAGGCGATTCGGCAGGAGCTCAATGCCCGCCTGCAGGAGCTCAACGGCGCCGGCCGGTTCCTCGAGGCCCAGCGGCTGGAACAGCGCAGCCTGTTCGATCTCGAAATGATGGAAGCCACCGGCTCCTGCGCCGGCATCGAGAACTATTCGCGCTACTTTTCCGGCCGCAAGCCGGGCGAGCCGCCACCGACCCTGTTCGAATATCTCCCTGACAATGCGCTCGTCTTCGTCGACGAAAGCCACGTCACCATCGGCCAGCTCGGCGCCATGTATCGCGGCGATCTCCGTCGTAAAGCAACATTGGCCGAATATGGCTTCCGCCTGCCAAGCTGCATGGACAACCGCCCGCTGCGCTTTGAGGAATGGAACGCCATGCGGCCGCAATCGGTCTATGTCTCGGCCACGCCGGGCAAGTGGGAAATGGAGCAGACCGGCGGCGTCTTCGCCGAACAGGTCATCCGCCCCACCGGCTTGATCGATCCCCCGGTCGAAATCCGCCCGGCCAAGAACCAGGTCGATGACGTGGTCGACGAGATCCGCCAGGTCAACAAGGCCGGCTACCGGACCCTGCTCACCGTCCTCACCAAAAAAATGGCCGAGGACCTCACCGAATATCTGCACGAGCAGGGCATTCGCGTCCGCTACATGCATAGTGACGTCGACACCATCGAGCGCATCGAAATCATCAGGGATCTCCGCCTCGGCGCCTTCGACGTGCTGGTCGGCATCAACCTGCTGCGCGAGGGCCTCGACATCCCCGAATGCGGCTTCGTGGCGATCCTCGACGCCGACAAGGAAGGCTTCCTGCGCTCGGAAACCTCCCTGATCCAGACCATCGGCCGCGCCGCCCGTAACGTCGACGGCAAGGTGGTCCTTTACGCCGACCGCATCACCGGCTCGATGGAGCGCGCGCTGGCCGAAACCGGCCGCCGCCGCGAAAAGCAGGTGGCCTATAACGAGGCCAACGGCATCACCCCCGCCTCGGTCCGCTCCAATATCCACGACATCGTCGACTCTGTTTACGAGCGCGACCACGTCACGGTATCGATCGGCAAAGGCCGCGACGGCAAGGAACGCGTTGAAGTCGGCGCCAACCTCGCCGCCGTCATCAAGGACATCGAAACCCAGATGCGCGAAGCCGCGACCAACCTGGAATTCGAAAAGGCGGCGCGGCTCAGGGATGAGGTCAAGCGCCTGCGGGAGATGGAGCTGGATACGCTGTCTGGCGAGGTGAACTAACCTCGCCAAGCGCACCGCCCCCCTTCTCCCCTTGAGGGACTATGGAGCGCGCCCATAGGGCCAGATTGGTCCGGTGGACCAATCTGAGCGGAAGAGGCCATGAGAGCTATGCTCGAATGGCGTGTGCCCGAAGGGCGGATGAGGGGTATCTTCTTGCGTCCCACCCACCGCCCGTCACCCTCGGGCATCCTCCGGCCTGACCCGAGGACCCGAGGGCTCTACACTTCCTGCACCTGCAATACCACCGGCCTTCCCCCACCCCCGATGTCATCCCGGCGCAGGCCGGGACCCATCCTGAGATGGTTGCGCGCCCGCGGAGCGTCGAGAGCATCCTTCAGTTCAAGGCTCGAAGACACCTCACCCGGCCCTACCGCCGCGACCACACCAGCGCCGCCACGCCCGCCAGCGCCAGCACCAGCCCGGCAATCGCCCAGAACAGGTCCGGCCCGGTCAGCGTCTCGCAATCGGCGACGCAGAGGATCGGCGGAATCGTCACCAACCCCAGCCCCTGCACCAGCCACAACAGCCCGAGCAGTACCGCGATGACGCCGAAGATACGCAAGAACCAGCGCATATGTGTGTCTCCAATCTTATGCGAGCCTGAGTCTAGCATTCCCGCCGCCGGTCGTAAGCCGAAGCTCCGATGCGGCCGGCCGGCCGCTACGCCCCATCATCAATTCAGCCTAAGACCATCCTTGGCGATAAACAGCGATGAGGCCCGCAGGTCCTAGCCGTCAACGACCACTTGGATGGCTACTCAATAAACTGGAAGGATGTTACTAGCAGTATCAGGTCGGGGGGGCACAATTGGATCAGAAAGAAAAAGGCGCTTGGCTTCTAGCTCATTCTCGAAAGCTAGACCTCGCTACGGGCGCTAACCGGTTCGAGAATATACACTTCTCAGGCACCGTGGGCAGACTGTTGAACGTACTACGTCGCGAGACCAACGGGGCTCAGTCAATTGAGGTTCCTGCTGCCACGGTCCAACATCTATGCCAGTTAAATGGAATCACAGTAAGCGCTCGCAGAGAAGGCCTACGTCTGTTGGTCCAGCAGGGCATGGTTAGCGTTGGCACCGATGGGACTGTAGAAGTCTTAGGCGCCACAACGAGAATTGTTCTGGAAACAACGGCGGCAATTTTTGAGGAAAACAATACATCCGACGAGCAGGCAATATTAGCGACGTCTGCCGCCATTTCTGATCGACCAGAAGACCGAGCAGAAATACAACAACGCATTTCAGACGAATTCCATTTGGCATCGAGCCACGTATCAGGGCTTTTGGACGTCGCAAAAGACGCCGCACTAATAGACCAAGAACAATATCGCGATAAAGTTATACTGTTTAGCCAAAATCTATTTAGAGATGCCGCTGTTGCTAAGAAGGCGTACTACCTTCTGCAGTCGCTTCCCGAGGGAGAAGCGGTGAAGATTAACGAGGTACGCGAAATGCTGGAAAAGTCGGGCGCAACTTATGAGGCGGACGTTATTCGCATACTTGGTCGCGATTTATTCGAACGCCTATTGAGCGTGGGATTCTTGGACAGGATGGAAGTCAACAATAGCACGGAGGGCGTTGGGTATGTCGCATCGCCAACTGCCTTTCAGCGTTATGGACGTCCGTTTGAAGAAGACCCAGTGGATGACGCAAAGGCGTTGCTGGCCTCGTTCACGTACGGAATGGAACGAAGCAGCTATACTCGCGGCCAAATATCCCTCCCGAAGCTGCTGATAAGAAAGCTGGTCAATGGAGGGGTAGTTGGCGACGAGAAGCCCGTTAGAGCGATTGGCGAGGACTACAAAGAGGTAGAACGTCGAGGCGTGATCCAAGTCATCCCCGCAGGCGCTGGCCGATTTAGGATGAAACTCCTGAAGAAAGATGTGGGAGAATTGGCGCTGGCCATCATAGAGGGGAAAAATGCCGCCGAAGAATCGTTGACACTCGGCACGACACCGGCACGCTCCTTTAAGGGACCGGAAGATAGTAGGTCAGAAGTGCGACAACGCAAAACTGTCAATGACCAGCGCTTCGTGACTGATGCCCTGGAAAGTATTAGGACCGGAGACTGAGATGGCGGCAGGGAAAGGCGAAACTCTCGAAGAGCTGGTTCGAGAATTTTTCAATCAGGAGGGCTACTTCGCCGTCAGAAGTGTGCCTTTTAAGGCCCAAGGAAACGCTGTTACCGATATTGATGTTTGGCTCTACCGGCGGCTCGGAAGCGCTAGGTCGCGGTCCATCATTGATGTGAAATCTAAGAAGTCGCCGCGCGCTTTTGAGAGAGTTTTGTGGGTTACAGGACTGAAGACCATACTATCTGCGGACAGGGGGATTATTGCCACCACCGATGGCAGCGATGCCGCGAACCGATTTGCTGCAGAGCATGGGATCCACCTGATTACACGCGCGACAATTGCGACGGAATCCGTCCATAGCGCTCTCGCTACGAGACTCAGCCTAGAGGACTTCCAACAGCAAATACGTTCCTACGAATCCCAAAAAATTGACGGAGATTGGATTGCTCGACTTGAGGACGCACGTTCTTCGCTGATCAGCGGCAATGCGTTTCAGGCTTTTAATAAGTCCGCAAATCACTTTCGGTTTTTTGCTGAGCGGCTGATTACTAGGCCACAACATCGGAACATTGCGCTGCGCTGTATGCTGCAGGCCGCAGGAGTATGTTGTGTGGCGCTTGATATGGCCCTTCAGCCGGTGGAGTTTTCTACTGATCAGGAACGCCAAGAATTTATTCTGCGCGGTGTCATATATGGGGAAAGCAACTCTGGCAGGGTTGTGTCCCTTTTGAATCGTGTTTTGAACTTGGTGTCTTCGAGCATCGACAACGGCGAGGTGATACGAAACAAAATAGTCAAAAGTCTTGACGCGCAGTTTTCAGATCTGCGCGCAGATATTATCGCAGAATATTTCTCATCCAGAGAAAGATCAAACGATCTATTTGAGGCAGCCAGGAGTTTTGACAAAATATCATTTGGAATGGGCGATGTATTAATTTCATCCATGCCTGCAAACGCAAGATCAATATTGGGTATTATGTGCGATTTTTCAGCAATTCCTCGCCATAAGGTTTTCTCCGAGGGGCAGAAAGACACGCAAAGTGGTGGCCAAGGACTACTTCTGTAGTTCTTCTACCGTCAGATCGCCTCACACGGCACCCCGTCGCTGTCGCTGTCCAGCAGTGCGCCCCAGCTACAATTCGCCAGATACCACCGCGCCTCATCGCTGGTCCCGTCCGGTGCAATATTGCCGCCGCGGGCAGGACGCGTCACTGCCGCGCTGCGTCCCCTCTGGCGTGACTGGTTCTGCACCGGGGCGGCATAGACCGGATTGGGTACCTGCGCCGGCACGGCGCGTGCCGGCGCCGCCGGCCGGGCCGGCGCGACGGGCTCGGCATCGCAGTTTGCCCCCTCCTTCCCAAGCCCACCTGCTCCCTCTCCCTCTGCCCTCCTCCCCGCTCCCCTCTCCCTCCTCCCCCAAGCCCCCTTCCACCCACGCCTCCCGTTCTGCAAATGGGTCCTAATTGCATCTAGCAGCCGCCCTCCCCGCTTGTGATCAGCATCCCCCTCGACTCCCGATTGCCCCCGCGCTAGAACATAAAGGGAACATAACCTGTCGAGGTCATCATGCACATCTTCACCACCGAACTGGCCGGCCGCACCGGCCGCGCGCTGCCGCTGACCCTGGCCGAGGCCAGCCAGATGGCCGAGGCCGGCTTCCGCTTTGCCGAGTTCAATCCCGAATATAACCGCTACCGGCTGAGCCAACCCTATGAGCTGGTGATGATTCCCGAGCGCAACCTGCTGACCATCAGACAATGACCGCCCGGCTTGCCTTTGGCGCGCCAATGGGTGCAGGTGAGGCCATGCGCCATTCCGCCGCCCTGTTGCTGCCCGTCCTGCTGCTCGCCGCCGCGCTCCAGAACGCCCCGGCTTTGGCCGCCCAGACCGCCACGGTCAGCGGCAGCCCGGCGCTGCATGCCGGCCCCGGCCCCGATTTTGCCGCGACGGGCAAGACCCTGCCGCCCGGCGCCACGGTCACGATCGAGCGCTGCAGCAGCGATCTCGTGGGCAGCAGCAGCGCACCGGGCCGCGTGCCCTCGGCGCCCGGCGCCGGCGACTGGTGCCTGGTGCGCGGCGCCGGCTGGGTCGCGGCAGAGGGCTTGGTCAATCTCTCGGCCGATCCGCTCAGCCTGCTGCCGGCGGGTGACGGGCTCGATCCGCTCGATGCGCTGGGCGACACCACCCCGGCCTGGGACGATCCGACCCCCGATTTCGGTACCCCGGCCGAGTGAGCGTGCCGGCGCCACTGCCGGCGCTCTTTGTTCCAGATCAAGGCGGGTGCCCGCCGTCCTGCTAGCATGGGCCATCGTCAATGCGAGGAAACCGCCATGTTCAAGATCAATGAAGGCCGCACCGACCGCATCCTGCGCGTGGTTGTCGGCATTGCCCTGCTGGCCGCCTTCTTCGCCTTTCCCGATGCCGGCTGGCGCTGGTTCATGCTGATCGGCCTCGTGCCGCTGGTCACCGGCCTCGTCGGCACCTGCCCGCTCTATATGCTGCTGGGCATCAATACCTGCCCGACCCGCCGCAGCTGACCGCTAATCCGGTTTTGCCGCGATCTGCCGCACCTTTTCCAGCCAGGCGTCGCGCTGCGCCGCCGTGCTGGTCCTGACCTCGGCAAAGCGCGTCACTGTCACCGGCTTGATGCCGCAATAGCCAAGCACGGCATGCTTGACCATGCGGACATCCGAATTGTGATAGGCCAGAGCCGTCCAGTAATTGGGCGCGTCGGCGGTGATGAACAATTGCCCGCTGCGCCCCTTGAGCAGCTTGTCCCAGAGCGGGTCCTTGTCATGCGGCGCGAAGGCCTGGCCGGGCAGCAGCGTGCGGTCAAAAAACCCCTTGAGCAAGGCCGGCACCGATCCCCACCAGGCCGGATAGACGATCACCCAGCGCTCACACCAGTCGATCAGCCTTTGCGCCTCGACCAGGTCGGGCTCGAGCGGCTGGATCGCCTTGTAGCCCTGGTGCAGGATCGGATCGAACGCCATCGTCGCCAGATCCTGCCGCTGCAGGTCATGCCCCGCCGCCAAAGCCGCCGCCTGATAGGTATCGGCAATGCCGTTGCACAGGCTCGTGCGATCGGGATGGGCCATCAGCAGATAGATGCGCATGCGCGACTCCTTGGCTTTGCCGCCAGAATAGTCCTGCCAGCCCCTATGTCATTGAGCCAGAACAAATTTAGTCATCATGCGTTCATAGTGGTGACCAAATGGCGGCAAAACCCGCCCGCGCCGGGGCCGCACCAGAACCTGTCCCCGCGCCTGGATCACTGCAGCGCCAAAAATATCCCCGGCAACCAGATTCCTCCCCACCCGTTTGTCTGTCAGACAGCCAAGGAGACCATCATGGTCAAGCCGCACCACGACAATGACAAGACGCCAGAAGAAGTCCAGGACCGCATCTGGGAGCTGGCCGACAAGATCGATATCTGCATGTTCACCACCTGGGATGGCGAGCGCCAGCGCAGTCGCCCGCTCTCGGCCCGCGTCTTCCGCGAGGATCACGCCATCTATTTCCTGGTCGACCAGGAAGGTCACAAGAACGAGCAGGTCGAAGCTTTCCCTTATGTTTCAATGGCCTGGGTCGACAGCTCCGGCCACAAATATGCGGTGATTTCCGGCCGCGCCAAGCTCAGCAATGACCGCGCCCAGATCACCGAACTCTGGAGCGACTGGGACAAGGCCTGGTGGGACGATGCCAATGATCCCGCCATCCGCCTGCTCACCGTCACCCCCGAGGATGGCGAGCTCTGGGACAGCCCCAATCAGCTGGTCTCGACCGCCAAGATGGCCTTTGCCGCCCTGACCGGCAAGGCGCCCGACATGGGCGACAATGCCAAGGTCGATCTCTAGACCCTTGAAACCACCGCGCCGCTGGCGCATTGGACATCTGAACGCTTCGGAGACCCCCATGCGCCAGCGCCTGCTCATCGCCACCGCCCTGCTCGCCGCCACGCTGCTGCCGGCCCAGGCCATGACCATTACCGCCCGCGTCGCCGGCGGTAATATCGCCATTCATGCCGGGCCCAGCGACCGCTACGAGATCGTCGGCCGCGTCGCCGACGGCACCGAAATCCCCATCGACCGGTGCACCCAGAGCGACTCCGACTCCCGCCGCGGCAGCTGGATCGGCGATGCCGGCTATTCCTTGCGCGGCCGCGACGCCACCCTCTGGTGCCACATTCCCGATACCGGCTGGGTCATGCGCAGCAACATTGTCGGCCGCGGCCTCGTCAACGTCACCCCGCCCGATTTCGACGGCCCCGGCTGGTAAAGCCTAGAGCGGCAGCACGCGCGACTGCTTGATCTGCCCCAGCGAAAAGCTGCTCTCGATCGAGGCGACGCCGGCAATCTGCGTCAGCCGCGCCCGCAGGAACCGCTCATAGGCCTCGAGATCGGCGCAGACCACGCGCAGCAGGAAGTCGAACTGCCCGGTCATCAGATAGCATTCCATCACCTCCGGCCAGCGCCCGATGGCGGCGCCGAAGGCATCGAGCTCCTCGGCCCGCTGCCGTTCCAGCTTGATCGAGATGAACACCGAAACCGGTAATCCCACAGCTTTCTGGTCGACGCTGGCGCTGTAGCCGGCAATAATCCCCGCCTGCTCCATCTGCCGTATCCGCCGCAGGCACGGCGACGCCGACAACCCCACCAGCTCGGCAATCGCCTGCACCGTCATCCGCCCGTCCGCCTGCAGGGCGCCGAGGATCTTGCGGTCGATCGCCGTCAGCGCCATGGGCGCGATTTTGGTCGTTTCCGCCATTCATGCCGCCATTTCTGCGCATTTCCTGCGCTTGTCCGCCAATATGGCCGCAGAATAGACAGGATTCACCGCGCGGCAAGGTGCAATGTCAGACAACTGCCGAGGGAGCAAAGCATGGACCGGATCAAGACCATCGAGGCGCTGACGCGCAAGGCGCTCTGGCTCTCCAACTGGATGGTACACCATGCCAACCACATCCGGCCCAATACCGACGGCGTCAAGGTCGGCGGCCACCAGGCCAGTTCCGCCTCCATGGCGGCGATCATGGCCGCGCTCTATTTCGGCGTGCTCCGTCCCGAGGACCGCGTCGCCGTCAAACCCCATGCCTCCCCGGTCTTTCATGCCATCCAGTATATCTTCGGCAAGCAGAGCGTGGATAAGCTGGAAAACTTCCGCGCCTTTGGCGGCGCCCAGTCCTATCCAAGCCGTACCAAGGATACCGACGACGTGGATATCTCCACCGGCTCAGTCGGTCTCGGCGTCGCCTTCACCGCCTTTGCGTCGCTGATCCAGGACTATGTCCGCGCCAAATCCTGGGCCGACACCTCTCGCCCCGAGGGCCGCATGGTCGCCCTGGTCGGCGATGCCGAGCTCGACGAGGGCAATGTCTATGAATGCCTGCTCGAAGGCTGGAAGCATGGCCTGCGCAATACCTGGTGGGTCATCGACTATAACCGTCAGAGTCTGGACGGCGTCGTCCGCGAAGGCCTCTATGACCGCATCGAGGCCATCTTCCGCGCCTTCGACTGGCAGGTGGTCACCCTCAAATATGGCGCCCTGCAGCGGGCCGCCTTTGCCGAGCCGGGCGGCGACAAGCTCAAGGCCTGGATCGATGCCGCTCCCAATGCCATCTATTCCGCCCTGATGTTCCGCGGCGCCGCCGCCTGGCGCGAACGCCTCAATGACGAAATCGGCGATCAGGGCGATGTCAGCGCGCTCCTCGCCCGCCGCAGCGACGCGCAGCTGGCCGAGCTGATGGGCAATCTGGGCGGTCACTGCACGCAGAGCCTGCTCGAGCAGTTCGAAGCCGCCGCCGCCAGCGACAAGCCCACGGTCTTCATCGCCTATACCGTCAAGGGCTGGGCCACGCCTTTGGCCGGCCACAAGGACAACCATGCCGGCCAGATGACCGGCGCCCAGATGGACACCTTGCGCCAGTCCATGAATGTCCGCGAGGGCCATGAATGGGACAAGTTCGAGGGCCTCGACGATCCCGCCGCCATCGAATCCTTCCTAGCCGCGGTCCCCTTCAACACCACCGCCTCCCGTCGCCACACCTCGCCCGCCGTGCCCACCATCGGGCCCCAGTTTGTCGGCACCGGCCCCACCTCGACCCAGACAGCCTTTGGCAGGATCCTCGACGCCATCGCCAAGACCGATAGCGAACTCGCCCGCCGCATCATCACCACCTCGCCCGACGTCACCGTCTCGACCAATCTGGGCACCTGGGTCAACCGCCGCCACCTCTATGCCCAGCGCGACATGGTCGACGTGTTCCAGGCCGAGGCCATTCCCAGCGCCCAGAAATGGCGCTTCACCCCCGAGGGCCAGCATCTCGAACTCGGCATTGCCGAGATGAACCTCTTCCTCGCGCTCGGCGCCGCCGGACTCAGCCATTCCCTCTTCGGCGAGCGCCTGCTGCCCATCGGCACGCTCTACGATCCGTTCATTTCCCGCGGCCTCGATGCCCTCAACTACGCCTGCTACCAGGATGCGCGCTTCCTGCTGATCGGCACGCCCTCGGGCGTGTCGCTGGCCGGCGAAGGCGGCGCCCACCAGTCCATTGCCTCCCCGCTGATCGGCATGTCCCAGGATGGCCTGGCCAGTTTCGAGCCGGCCTTTGCCGACGAACTGTCGGTGATCATGGATTGGGCCTTCGACTATATGCAGCGCTCTGGCGATGCCCGCCCCGATCTGGCCGACTGGCCGCGTGATGTCACCGGCGGCTCGGTCTATCTGCGCCTCTCCACCCGATCCATCGAGCAGCCGCCCCGCAGCGTCGACCAGGCCCTGACTACCGGCATCATCCGCGGCGCCTATTGGCTCAAGCCCCCCACGCCGCAATGCGAAGCGGTCATCGCCTATCAGGGCGTGCTGGCCAGCGAGGCCATCGCCGCTGCCGCGGCCATTGGTGGCGACCGCCGCAATGTCGCGGTGCTGGCCGTCACCTCGGCTGATCGCCTCAACGCCGGCTGGCACGCGGCGCAGCGCGCCCGCCTGCATGGCGACCAAGCTGCCACCAGCCATATCGAAACCCTGCTCGCCGATATTCCGCATCGGACCGGCCTTGTCACCGCCATCGATGCCCATCCCGCCACGCTGGGCTGGCTGGGCAGCGTCCGCGGCCACCGCACCATCACCCTGGGCGTCGAGCATTTCGGCCAGACCGGCACCGTCAATGACCTCTATGCCCATTTCGGCATCGGCGCCGAGGCCATCGCCACCGCGCTGCGCGTCAGCATGGGACGCTGAAGATGCTCGTTCGAGCGCCCTCGGCAAAGCTCCCGGGCCTGTTGAATGGCCTCATCAGGCGCTCTCGACGGGCTGCATGCCAGACCACCATCTGCCCATTTCCGCATCGCCCACCCATCCGGCGATAGAAAATGAGCAACCTATCCACAGACCGGCTTGCCAAGCGGAAATGGATTTGTCAGACATATGTCATTGGGCAGATTTCGAGGGGAATTCGGGTCTGTCGATCGCAGCGCCAGCTGCGCAAGCAATCGACCGGTGCCTGATGGCGCCGGCACCGAGGGAACGTCGACAATTGGCTCTGCAAGGAGGGAGTCTGCAATGAAGACACTATTGAAAATCGCCGGGGCATTGGCTGTCGCGACGGCCATGACCGCGCCCATGACCCTGCCGTCGCTGGCCCAGACCACCATCGTCGCGCCGGGCCAGTCCACCTCGGGCACCTATATGGACTACATGAAAACGGTCTATGCCCGGGCCACCTTTGCCGAGCTGCTGCAGGTGCCGATTGCCACCTTCGACAAGGAATTCGAGCTGACGCCGATGGCGGCCGAAAGCTGGAGCCAGTCCGAAGACGGCCTGACCTGGACCTTCAAGCTGCGCCCGGGCCTGGTCTGGTCCGATGGCGAGCCGCTGACCGCCGAAGACTATGTCTTTGCCCTGCAACGCGCCGCCACCGGCGGCTATGATTTTGCCTGGTACTGGGATTTTGCCGGCGGCATCAAGGGCTGGAAGGAAGTCACCGAAGGCACCGCCGACGTCTCCACCCTCGGCCTCAAGGCCGTCGATGACCTGACCATCGAAGTCACCACCGTCGCCCCCAAACCCTATCTGCCATCGGTCACCAGCCTCTGGTACCCCGTGCCCAAGCATGTCGTCGACAAGCTCGGTGATGACTGGGCCCTCAATGTCGATACCATCGTTTCCTCCGGCCCCTTCGATCTCGAGAGCTGGGAAAAATCCAACAACTCGGTCGTGCTGACCAAGTCCGACACCTATACCGGTCCCTGGCAGGCCCAGATCGACCGTCTCGAAGTCGATCCGAGCCTGGGCGCGCCTGAAGTCGGCCTGCCCGCCTTCCTCGCCGGCGACGCCGACTATTCCTTCCTCAATACCGGCCAGGTGCCGGTCGCGACCCAGCGCTATCCCGATGGCATCCGCAAGAACGCCGTCTTTGCCACCTCCTACATTTCCTACGATCTGGATTCGGCGCCCTTCAACGACGAGAATGTCCGCAAGGCCTTCTACTACGCCGTCGATCGTGCCGAGCTGACCTCGACGGTCCTCAAGGACATCGCCATCCCGGCCGGCTCCATCCTGCCGCCCGGCTATCCTGGCTACAATGAGACCGTGGTGGCCCAGGCCACGTTCGATCCCGAAAAGGCCAAGCAGTTCATGGCCGATGCCGGTTTCGCCGACGGCGCCGGCTTCCCGGAAATCGAGATCTGGTATCGCGAAGAGGGCGGCTATAACGGCGCCATCATCCCGGCCATGGCGCAGTATCTGCAGGCCGAGTTCAAGGACGTTCTGGGCATCACCATGAACATCCGTGTCCTGCCCGGCGCCGAATGGATGGACGGTCTGCGCAACAAGACCAACAACATCTTCATCGCGCCCTATGAGTACGACTATCTCGATCCGTCCAACTTCTACGGCATCTTCTTCAATGGCGGCCGCCACGGCTACCACATTCCCGAATATGACGCGCAGGTCTCCCAGGCCGACTCCGAGAGCGACTGGGACACCCGCTACAAGCTCTATGCCGATGCCGAGCAGATCATGATCGACCAGGCGCTGATCGTGCCGCTCGTGCACCCCATTACCATCGCCGTCATCTCCGATGAACTCGGTGGCGATGCCTCCACGCCCAACGCCCTGGGCTTCACATCGCTCGATCGCCTTGGCCACTACTTCTTCACTCACCTGACCAAGCAGTAGTCACGATCGCGCGCCGCGCTCCCTGGTTCCCAAGGCCAGGGAGCGCTTCCCTACCCAGCAAGGCCAGCCCATGCCCCTTCTCGACATCAAAGACCTGCGGGTCAGTTTCAGCCAGTATGGCGGCCAGGTCGATGCGGTGCGGGGCGTCAGCTTTTCCCTCGAGGAAGGCGAAAGCCTCGGCATTGTCGGGGAATCCGGTTCGGGCAAGTCGGTCAGCTGCAGCGCCCTGCTGCGCCTGCTGCCCGCCACTGCCCAGGTCAGCGCCACCACCATGATGCTCGACGGCATCAACGTGCTCAAGGCCGGCAAGGAAGACCTGGCGCGTCTGCGCGGCCGCTCCGCCGCCATGATCTTTCAGGATCCGATGACCGCCTTCGATCCGGTCTTCACCATCGGCCACCAGATCTGCGAAACCATCCAGGCGCACCGGCCCGCCACCAAGCGCGACGCCCTGGCCGAGGCCGAGCAGCTGCTGCTGCGCGTCGAGATCAAGAACGCCAAAGACGTCCTAAACTTCTATCCCCATCAGCTCTCCGGCGGCATGCTGCAACGTGCCATGATCGCCATGGCCCTGTCCTGCCGCCCCAAGATCCTGATTGCCGACGAACCCACCACCGCCCTCGACGTCACCATCCAGGCCCAGATCCTCTACCTGATCAAGAAGGTCCAGGCCGAGTTCGGCATGGCCCTGATCATGATCACCCACGATCTCGGCGTCATCGCCGAGACCGTCGACCGGGTCCTGGTCATGTATGGCGGCGAGGTCATGGAAGAGGGGCCGGTGCAGCAGATCTTCGACGCGCCGCAACACGATTACACCAAGACCCTGCTGGCCAGCCTCAATGCCAGTTTCGCCCCCTCGGGCGATCTCGACGCTGCCGCCGCCCCGGCACTTGAACTGCGCGGCCTCGCCAAGACCTATCGCATCGGCCGCCGCAGCGGCTTTGTCACCAGCCATACCGATTTCCACGCCGTGCGCCCGCTCGATATCGTGCTGCCGCGCAACCGCATTGTCGGCCTGGTCGGCGAATCCGGCTCGGGCAAGACTACCACCGGCATGATGGCCATGCGCCTGACCGAACCCAGCGCCGGCCAGGTCCTGGTCGATGGCGCCGACATCACGACGATGGATGCCACCGCGCTCAAGAGCTACCGCCGCCGCATGCAGATCGTCTTCCAGGACAGCTATTCCGCCCTCGATCCGATGATGACCCTGGGCCAGATCATCGCCGAGCCGCTGCATATCCATGGCATCGGCACCCCGCGCGAACAGCGGGAGAAAGCCCTGGACTGGCTCGAACGCGTCGGCTTGCCGCGCAATTTCGGCTCCCGCTATGCCCATGAACTCTCGGGCGGCCAGCGCCAGCGCGTCGCCATTGCCCGCGCGCTGATCCTCGAACCCACCGTTCTTGTCGCCGACGAGCCGACCTCTGCCCTCGACGTCACGGTCAAGGCCCAGATCATCGGCCTGCTCAAGCAGCTGCAGGCCGAAATGGGCCTCTCGATCCTCTTCATCAGCCACGATCTTTCGACCGTCAAATCGCTCACCGACAGCGTTGTGGTCATGTATCGCGGCCGCGTGGTCGAGGAGGCCCCCACCGCTTCCATCTTCGCCGATCCACAGCACCCTTATACCCGCGCTCTGCTCGACGCGATCCCGGCCGCCAATCCGCGCGACCGCCGCCAGCGCAGCTTTCTGACCGCCGACGAACTCGCCGCCGCCACCCCGCGCTACACCACCATCCAGACGGGCCTGGCCCCCAATGCCGCGCCCCATCTGGTCACCATCGCCCCCAACCACCGCGTCGAAGCGCTGGTGACGACATGAGGACAAGCGCATGATCTCCTTCATCCTTCGCCGCCTCGTCTCGGTCGCCGTCACCTTCATCGTCGTGTCGCTGATCATCTTCTTCATGATGCACGCCATTCCCGGCGGCCCCTTTGACGCCAATGACATGCCGGTCTCGGCCGCCGTGCGCGACAAGCTGATGGCCAATCTCGGCCTCGACCAGCCGCTCTATGTCCAGTATTTCCGCTATATGTGGGGCGTGCTGCACTTCGATTTCGGCGTGCCCTATCAGAGCCCCGGCGATACCGTCACCGGCCTGCTCTCGCGCGCCTGGGTGCCCAGCCTGGTGCTGGGCGGCCTCGGCGTGCTGATCGGCGCCCCGCTCGGCATTCTGCTGGGCATGGCCGCCGCGCTCAACCGCAACACCTGGATCGACTACTTGGCTTCGACGGTCGCCACCTTCGGCCTGACCATTCCGGTCTTTGTCACCTCCATGCTGCTGATCCTGATCTTTGCCGTGTGGCTGCAATGGCTGCCGGCCAGCGGCTGGGGCAAGCCCGAGCGCTGGATCCTGCCGATCTCCGCCTATGCCCTGATCCCGCTGGCCACCTATGCGCGCTATACCCGCTCGGCCATGCTCGACACCATCAACCGCCCCTTCGTCACCGTGCTGCGCGCCAAGGGCCTCAGCGAACGTCGCATCATCTTCCAGCACGTACTGCGCAACTCGGCCATTCCGCTGGTCACGGTCTTTTTGCCCATGTTCATCGGCACCGCCACCGGCTCGATCTTTGTCGAGGCCATGTTCCGCGTGCCGGGCCTGGGCGCCTATTTCGTCTCCTCCATCGAGACGCGCGACTATCCGCTCGAAATGGCACTGATGCTGATGATCACCTTCATGTACTGCATCGCCTACCTGCTCAGCGACATCGTCTATGCCCTGATCAATCCGCGCATCCGCGTGGGAGGCGGCCAATGACCACCGAGCCCCTCGCCGCCCCCGCCGCCTACCGCCACCGCAGCCCGCTCTGGTTTGCCTGGCAGCGCTTTTCCGGCAACAAGGCCGCCATCGTGGCCGGCGTGGTGCTGGCCGTGCTCATCCTGATGGCCATCTTTGCCCCGCTGATCACCCCGGCCCCGCCCGAGGCCCAGCTCTTTCTCACCGAGGCCCTGGCCTTTCCCTCGGCCCAGCACTGGTTTGGCATCGATAGCCTGGGCCGCGATTTCTATACCCGCATCGTCTATGGCGCCCGAGTCTCGCTGACCATCGGCTTCACTGCCGCCCTGTTCAGCGTCGTCATCGGCATTCCGCTCGGCGCCCTGGCCGGCTATTTCGGCGGCAAGACCGACTGGTTCATCATGCGCGTCATCGAGCTCTTCTCGGTGGTACCGCCTTTGCTGGCCGCCATGCTGCTCGGCGCCCTCACCCGCGGCGGCTATTTCACCATCGTGCTGATCGCCGCCCTCTTTGGCTGGGTGCAGGTCTGCCTGCTGGTCCGCGCCCAGATCAAGGCCATGCGCGACAAGGAATTCGTCCGCGCCGCCCAGGCTTTGGGCGCCACGCCCTGGTACATCATCCGCCGCCACCTCATTCCTAATTCGATCTCCCCCATCATCGTCGGCTTCGTGCTCGCCATACCCCTCGCCATGATGCTCGAGGCCAGCCTCAGCTTCCTGGGCATCGGCGTGCCGCCGCCCACCCCAACCTGGGGCCAGATGATCAATGAGGGCATCGATTTCATGTTCTTCTACTGGCACCTCGCGCTCTTCCCCACCGCCGCCCTCGCCATCACCGTGCTGGCGACGACCCTCTTTGGCGACGGCCTGCGCGATGCTCTCGATCCGACCTTGAAAGGCCGCTGACGTGTCCGAAAATCTTGCCCGGCAGTTCCTCCTCCGCGAGGATGTCGTCTTCCTCAACCACGGCTCCTTCGGCGCCTGCCCACGCCCGGTCTTTGAGGCCTATCAGGCCTGGCAGCTCAAGCTCGAGGGCCAGCCCGTCGAGTTCCTCGGCCGCGACCTCACCGAGCACATGCGCCGGCCGCGCATCGCCCTGGCTGCCGAACTGGGCACCAGCCCGGACAATCTCGTCGGCCTGACCAATGCCACGCTCGGGCTCAACATCGTCGCGCAGTCGCTCGATCTCCAGCCCGGCGACCAGATCCTGACCACCGACCACGAATATTCGGCGCTGGAAAAGACCTGGGCCTATGTCGCCCGCCGCACCGGCGCCGAGATCGTCGTCGTCACCGTGCCCCTGCCCCTCACCTCAGAGGCCCAGTTCACCAAGGCCGTCATCGCCGGCATGACCGAGCGCACCAAGGTGCTCTTCCTCAGCCACATCACCTCACCCACCGCTCTGCTCTTCCCCATCGAGGCGGCCATCGCCGAAGCCCGCAGGCGCGGCATCTGGAGCGTCATCGACGGCGCCCATACCCCCGGCCATATTCCGCTGGCCCTCGACGAGCTGGGCGCTGATTTCTATGCCGGCAACTGCCACAAATGGATGATGGCGCCCAAGGGCTCGGCATTCCTCCATGCCCGCCCCGAGGTGCAGCACCTGATCAACCCGCTGGTCATCAGCCACGGCTGGACCGCCCAGTCCAAGGAACCGGGCGCCAAGGGCGCCTTCGGCAATTCCCCCTTCATCGACGAGCTCGAAATGCAGGGCACGCGCGACCCCTCGCCCTGGCTTTCCGTCACCGCCGCGCTCGATTTCCGCCGTGCCAATGGTTGGACCGGCGTGCAGGAGCATTGCCAGGCCCTGGCCCAGGACACCGCCCACCGCCTGGCACTGCTGACCGGCCTCACCCCGCTCAGCAGCCCGCCCTTTTCGGCCCCGCAAATGGTGGCCATGCCGATCCCCGAATGCGACGTGGATCAGCTCAAGCTCGACCTGCTCGACAAGTACAATATCGAAATCCCGGTCTTCAAATGGCAGGACACCTGCATCTGCAGGCTCTCGGTGCAGGGCTACAATTCCAAGCCGCAGGTGGACCTGCTGTTGCAAGCGCTGACCGACCTGCTGCACTTGCGGGCCCCCGCCCCCCGCCAGTCTGCACTGCACGGCTGACAAATCAGCCAAACTGTGATGTGTGGAGGAATTGCTTGCTGAGGCCAGGAGAATCAGGCGCGTGCGACCACAGAGTGCCCTGAGTTACCTCGAGCCGCTGGAAACCCGCACGCGCGGCGTGGCGGTGCTGGACGCGCTGGCCGACATGGTCGAGCGCTCCGGCCTCAAGATCGGCGATCGCCTGCCGCCTGAAGTCTCGCTGGCGGCGACGCTCGGCGTGGGCCGCTCCACCATCCGGGAGGCACTCAATCGCTGGGAGGGCCTGGGCATCATCCGCCGCCGCCGCGGCGACGGCACCTATCTCTCCGCCCGCGTGCAGACCTCGCGCGGCCTCGTGCCCACCATGGTGCGGCTCGAAGGCGAAGCTCTGCTGCGCCTGATGGAAATTCGCCGCACGCTGGAAAACGACGTCGTCCGCAAGGCCACTATTGCCGCCACCCCGGCCCAGCGTCGGCAGGTTTCCGTGCTCTGCGACGTGCTGCTGGCCGACGTCGACGCAGGCCGCCCCTGGCGCAAGGCCGACCACGCCTTTCACGGCGCCATCTACGACGCCTCGGGCAATCCCATGTACGGCCAGATCCTCGCCAATCTTGACCGCGCCCTCGAGCGCGGCGGCACCTCGCCCTTCGGCGCCGACGATTTCGGCCTGGCCTCTTTCCCCATCCACCGCGACCTGGCCGATGCCGTCGCCGCCGGCGACCCCGACCGCGCCGTCGCCACCATCAACGCCATGCTCGACATCGTCGAAGACGAAGTCCGCGCCATCATCGGCGAAGGCAAGCTGAGCTAAGGACCAGCCTCAGCCGGCTTGCGGCCGGTCAGAGCCAGCCCTGCAGCTCCCGCCGCACCATGTCTTCGATCATGTCCATGCCGCCCGGGCTGTCGTTGAGGCACGGAATATAGGCAAAGTTCTCGCCCCCCGCCTCCATGAAGAGATGGCGGCCTTCAACCGAAATTTCTTCCAGCGTCTCGATGCAGTCGGCCGAAAAGGCCGGCGCCAGGATGGCCACCTTCTTGATGCCCTTGCCCGGCAGCGCTTCGAGCGTCTTGTCCGTATAGGGCTCCAGCCACTTGGTCGGGCCGAAGCGGGACTGGAACGTCACCATCAGCTTTTCCTTGGGCCAGCCGAGATATTCCCGCACCAGCCGCGTCGTCTTGTAGCACTGGCAATGGTAGACATCGCCGCGCTCGAGATAGGTCACCGGCATGCCGTGATAGCTGGTGATCACCACATCCGGCTCGAAATCGAGCGCCGCCACGCCGTCGCGGATCGAATTGCCGAGCGTCTCGATATATTTGGGATCTTCGAAATAGGCCGGCATGGAGCGCACCGCCGGCTGCCGGCGCATGGTCTTGAGCACGTCAAAGGCCTTGTCATTGGCCGTGGCCGTCGTCGTCGCCGAATTCTGCGGATAGAGCGGCACGAGGAGGATCTTGGTGCAGCCGGCGGCGACCATCTTTTCCAGCACGCTCTGCGTCGATGGATTGCCATAGCGCATGGCAAAATCGACCATCACATTCTCATGCCCCGCCATCCGCTGCGCCAGCGCGGCGGTCTGCTTGCGGGTGATCACCAGCAGCGGGCTGGCATTGTGTTCCTTGTCCCAGATCGAGGCATAGGCCTTGCCGCTCTTTTGCGGCCGTACGCTCAGGATCACCAGGTTGAGCAGCGGCCACCACAGCCAGCGCGGCGTCTCGATCACCCGCTGGTCGCTGAGGAATTCCTGCAGATAGCGCCGCACGCTCCAGTAATCGGTGGCGTCGGGCGTCCCCAGATTGAGCAGCAGCACGCCGATTTTCTGCGGCAGGACGGCGGGATGATTGGGCGGGAGGTGTTCGGACATGGGGCGCCAGTTTGGAGGGGTTCTAGGCTGGCGGGCACCATAGCCGCTTCAGGCCGTCGCGCAAGGCGGCGATGGGTCGCGCCGCTCCCGGTGATCCGATCCCGGGTTTAGAGGCTCGCCATCAGCAGCACCACGCCAAATCCCAGCACCGCCACGGCAGCCGCCAGCTCAAGCCACCAGACGATCCCGGCGGTCACCGGGTTATCGACACCGCCTATGCGCGCCGCCATGCCCTTGGCCGTCACCGCCAGCGTCGCCAGCGCGGCCACGGTGATCGCCGTACCAATCCCCATCAGGAACACCGCCGCAATGCCGGCCAGCAGCAATCCCTGCGACAGGGCAAAGACCAGCACCACCAGCGCCCCCGAACAGGGCCGCAGCCCCACCGCCAGCACCACGCCGAGCTGTTCCCGCCAGGAGCCGGTCGTCACCGCCGGCGGCACGATATGCAGGTGGTCGTCATGGCCATGGTCATGATCATGATCATGATGGTCATGCCCGCCATGATGATCATGTGCCTGCGCGGTCTCGCCATGCAGATGGCTATGCGCCTTGTGTGCCAGATCACTCTTGGGCGCCGGGTGGTGATGATGGCCCCAGCCGAACAGCTTGCGGGCGATCAGCCACAGGCCCAGCAGCGCCACCATGGCGTAGGAGGCGATGCCGATCCAGTTGGCCGCATTGTCCATGGCCAGACTCGTCATGCCCAGCAGTCCGGCGGCCACCAGTACGAACACCACCGCGACGCTTGATTGCAGCATGGCCGACAGCGCGCTCAGCAGCACGCTGCGCCGCAGCTGGGTTTCATTGGCCAGCACATAGGAGGAGATCACCACCTTGCCATGGCCCGGCCCGGCAGCGTGCAGCACGCCATAGACAAAGCTCAGCCCGCCCAGCACCCAGAACGCCGTCCAGTCGCTGCGCAGCGCATTGAGCGCCTCGGTCAGCGCCCGGTAGAAGTCGCGCTGCTGCGTCGCTAGCCAGCCGAAAAAGCCGGTGCGCGGCAGGTTGAGCCCCACCTCGGCGGGTGGCCCGCCAAACGGCGTAGCCGGCCGCGCTTCTGCCACCGCTGTCACGGCCTCGAGCGCCGATGCCGGTACTGCTGCGGCGGCGCCATCACATTCGATGACGATCACTCCCTGCGTGCCACGCAAAGCCGCCGCCAGGTCGGGCGGCAGGTCCATGACATCGGGGCCCAGCGCATAAAGGCGCTCGGCGACCTCGTCGGCCATCTCCTTGGGCGGCTCCAGCACCACCCCGCAGCCCGCCGGCGCGTTGACCAGGGTCACCGCGCTGGGGTCGATGAAAGTGATCGCCACGTAATAGTCCGGGTCATAGACGCCCAGCTCGAACCGCTTCCCCACCAGGGCCGGCTGGGTCGCCGTCAGCGAATAGCTGAGCGTTGTATGGCCATCGGCATAGACCATGCGCTGGTCACCGGCCGGGGTGAACGCCATCGGGGCGTCGGCATCGCCGGCATAGGTGTAGAAATCGAACTCGGCCAGGCCGGTCATATTCTCGTCGGCCAGTTCCTGCAGCTCGTCCGGGCTCGTCTCGCGATCACCATCGACGTCGAGGCCCTGGATCACCCAGGCCGAGAACGCCGTGTCAAAGGTCCAGTCATGGCGCAGGCCGACCACCGCGCCACTGTCATCGAAGGTAATGCTGACCCTGGCGTCGATCAGGATATGCGGATGCGCCATCGCCGGCGCGGCCAGTGCCACAAGGCCCAATGCGGCGCCGGCCAGCCGATGTCCGAAATTCCCAAGATGCACGCGATATCCTAGTGAATGGGGTGGGTCTGAAACCAGTCCACCAGATGATCGATCAGTGCCCGCACCTTGCCCGCCAGATGCCGGCGATGCGGATACACTGCCTGCAACGTCTGTCCGGTCGGCAGGAAATCGGTCAGCACCGGCACCAGCTCGCCGGTGGCGATCACCGGCTCGGCCAGATAGGACGGCAATACGACAAATCCGAGGCCCATCATCGCCGCCTTGCGCGCCGCCAGCGGTGAATTCACCCGCAACGGCCCGTTCACCGGCACCGAAATGGTCTTGCCATCCTCGACAAAGCGCCAGTTCGATTGCCCCTGCAGGTTGACGTCGACGATGCAGGGCACCTGCCGCAGATCTTCGGGATGCTTGGGGGTGCCATGGCGCTTGAGCAGGTCCGGCGCCGCCCCGACGATGACATGCATATTGGCGATCTTGCGAGCAATCAGCGAGGAATCGGCCAGCGTCGAAATCCGCAGCGCCACGTCGATCCCTTCATCGACTAGGTCGACATAGCGATCCTCCAGCCGCAAATCCAGCGTCACCTTGGGATGCTTGCGCAGATACTCAAAAATGGCTGGCGCCAGCGTGTCCTCGCCGAAATTGCGCGGCGCCGACACCCGCAGCAGGCCGCGCGGCTCGGCCGTCTGGTCGGTAATGGTGGCATCCAGGTCATCGAGCTGCTGCAGCAGCGCACTGGCTTCGCGATAATAGCCCTCGCCCGCCTCAGTCAGACTGAGCTTGCGCGTCGTCCGGTTCATCAACCGGACGCCCAGATAGTCCTCAAGGTCGGTGACATATTTGCTGAGCAGCGCCTTGGAGCGGCCATGCTGCCGCGCTGCGGCAGAAAAGCCACCGGAATCAAAGACCTGAACGAAGGCGCGAATGCGTGCGAGGTCTTGCGTCATGCCACCATGTTCACCAGATCATTGCAATCCAGTCATAACTCACCTGCATCAGGTGAACAATATCCCGCCTTGGTCCTTGCACGATTAACGATAGACTGGAACCGCAATCGACGCGCACAAGGAGTTCGGACTATTTTCCCACTCATGTCCAAACCCTCATCCCGTTCCACGCTTTACCGCCTGATCCAGGCCGGCCAGCTGGCCCATCGCGCCCTGTTGCTGCCGCTGGCCGAGCGTGGCCTGGAACCGGGCGACGACGCCATCCTGTTCGAACTCGGTCGTGCCGGCGCCACCGAGAGCGAACTGGCCGCCGAACTGGGCTTGTCCGATGCCGGCTTGGCCGACCGCCTGTCGCGCCTGATCGACCGGGGTCTCGTTGTCCGTCAGGCAGTGGGCCCCGAACTGGCAAATGGCGTCGCGCTCAGCGATCGCGGCGTGCGCATCCGCAACAGCCTGGCGGACCACTGGGCCCAGCTCGAAGAGGCGCTGATGGGCGAACTCAAGCCCAAGCAGCGCCAGAAGCTGGGCGAGCGGCTCAAGCGTTTCGTCGACCTGCTCACCTTCTGACCGCCAGGCCAACGCGCCATTCAGCTTGGGTTCAGGCGCCAGGGTGTTCTCTGCGTCCACGGGCATCAAAGCCTTTCAGGGATAAGGAGATCACTATGGCTCTGAGCAAGAAAATCATCACCGGTGGCCTCGCCGTCCTGGCCTTCGTCGCCAGCGCCGCCGCTGCCACCGCTGCCCCCGCCTATGCGACCGGCAACGTCAATGTGCGGTCCGGCCCGGGCACCCATTATGGCGTCATCGATGCGCTGCGCCGCGGCGAGCAGGTCGACGTCCAGCAGTGCCGCGGCGGCTGGTGCTATGTGGAAAAGCGCGGTCCCGACGGCTGGGTCTCGGCCAATTACCTGGCCCGCGACAGCCGTGGCGGCTGGGACGACGACGACTACTGGGATCGCACCCCGCCCCGTTGGCATCCGCGGCCACCGCGCTGGAACCCGGCCCCACCGCCACCGCCCTATTGGGGTGACCGGCCGCACCGCCCTTATCCCGGCTATGGCTTCCCCAGCCGTCCGCATTCCGGCGGCAATGTCTGCGTCAATGGCCCCAATGGCTATTTCTGCATTGGCAACTGAGCCATACTGACAACCGATCCATGCCAGGCGCCGCTCCCTTGGGGGCGGCGTTCTGTTTTCCGGACATGGGCAGATCGCTGCGCCCGCAGCCATGGTGATCCTGCCGGGCGATTGGCGCGTAGCAAGGCCAACCAACGCTGTCAGGAGCCGCCATCGTGACCAAATATCTCATCCTCTACGGCGCCTGCGCGCTGATCTTCTTCCCCCTCGATTTCGTCTGGCTGTCCACCATGGGCAAGAGCTTCTACCAGCGAGAGCTGGGCGACCTGCTGCTGCCCAATCCCAACCTCGTCATCGCCGGCCTGTTCTACCTGGCCTATCTGGTCGGCGTGGTCGCCCTGGTCGCCGCACCTGCCGAGGGCGACGTCGTCAAGGCCCTGGTCATGGGGGCCCTGCTCGGCTTTGTCGCCTATGGCACCTATGACCTGACCAACCTGTCTACCGTGCAGGGCTTTACCCCCACCGTCGCTGCCGTCGACATGGCCTGGGGTACGTTCCTTACCGGCGTCAGCGCAGCCGGCGGCGTCTGGATTTCCAGGTTTTTCGCCTGATCACTCGCGGCCGGGCAGGATCGGGCCGTCAACGATCCTGACCGCCCGGATCTGCTCGCGCGCCATGACGACCAGGCCTGCCGCCACCACGATGCCGGCGCCGACCAGCGAGATCGGGTCGATCCAGTGACCGAACACCACCAGGCTCAGCACGATCGCCCAGGGCAGGGCAAAATAGTTGAACGGCTGCACCGTGCTGGCAGGCGCCATCGACAGCGCATAGATCATCAGTCCATGCCCCAGGCAGGTGGTGACCATCATGGTCACCATCAGTGCCACATCCGGCCAGGCCATCGGCTGCCAGAAGAATACCCCCACCGCGCTCGACAGCAGCAGCCCCATGATCCCGGTATAGGCCAGGCTCGTCGCGGCGCGGTCGAACTGGCTGACCTTGCGCGTCAGCACGATATAGAGCGAATAGAGCACCGACGAGATCACCGCGAAGCCGACGCCCGCGTCGATCGGCAAACCACCCGGCCGGACGATGATCAGGGCACCGCCAAAGCCCACCACCACAGCCACAAAGCGGAATATCCCGACCTTTTCTCCCAGCAGCGGGATCGAGAACAGCGTCACCAGCAACGGATAGACCATCGAGATCGCCTGCAGCTCCCCCAGCGGCACGGTTTTCAGCGCCAGCGCGAAAAACCAGATCTCGATGATCAGCAGGCTCCCGCGCAGCACCTGCCAGCCCGGCACCTTCGAGCTCAGCGCCTGCCGCCAGCCGCCTTGGCGCAGCACCAGGAACAGTGCGAACAGGGCAAAGCCCCAATAACGCATCATCGTCACCTGAAACGGCGAATAACTCTGCACCAGATGTTTGGAAATGGCGTCCTGCACGCCGAACACCGCCACGGTGAACAGCGTCAGCGCAATGGCCCGCCCGACATTGTCGGTGCGGGTATCGATGGCAGCTATGGACATGGGACTTGTGTCGCGGCTCGAGGAATCAGTGCTGCCGCCGCTCTGTTGGCCACAGCACCTGAGCGCTACCGCAAAGCGCCCGCTTTGACCATGCCGCCCGTCAATCCAGGCTGCTGCCGCTCCCTGTCAGCACGCCCCGCCACTCTGTCCCCCACCCAGTGCCCCCTTTCCCGCGCCACCCGTTGAACAATCCTCTCAAAGCGGCCTATGGTCCGCCCCTCAGGTTCCAGTTGCCACCATGACCCATCCAGCCACGCCATCCTCCGCCCGTCCCGTCGCGCTCGTCACTGGCGCCGGCGACCGCATCGGCGCCGCCATCGCTTTGGCTTTGGCGCAGGCCGGCCATGCCGTCATCATCCATTTCCGCTCGGATGCCAGCGGCGCCGCCACCGTGCGCGACGCCATCATTGCCGGCGGGGGCACCGCCGCCGTCGCCCAGGCCGACCTCACTGACCGGGCCCAGCGCACCGGCCTTGTTGCGGCCGCTGCCCGTCCTTTCGGCCCGCTCACCACCCTGATCAACAATGCCTCCCTGTTCGAGCCCGACAGCGCCACCGACCTTGACGAAGCCCTCTGGGATCGCCACTTCGCCATTCATGCCGAAGCCCCGATCTTTCTCGCCCGCGATTTCGCCGCCCAGCTCCCGGCCAATGCGCGCGGCAATATCGTCAACATCATCGACGAGCGCGTCCTCCATCCCGCGCCGGCCTATTTCAGCTATACCCTCTCGAAATCCGTGCTCTGGACCGCTACCCGCACCCTGGCCCAGACCCTGGCGCCAGCCATCCGCGTCAATGCCATCGGCCCCGGCCCGGTCCTGCCGCATAGCCGCCAGGATCAGGCCGCCTTCGACGCCGGCATCGCCGCCCTCCCGCTGCAGACCCATGCCGGCCCGGACGACATCGCCGAGGCCGTGCTGATGCTGCTGTCCACGCCCTCCATGACCGGCCAGATGCTGGCGCTTGATGGCGGCCGCCATCTCGAATATCCCGAGCGCCGCGGCCCCACGCCCCGCCTGCCCCCGACCGAGCCGCAATGACCGACGACACGCCCATCCCCCCGAAGCCCAGCGGCCCCGCCGTCATCCGCGACTTCGTGCGCACCCTGCCCGCCGCGCCCGGCGTCTATCGCATGCTCGATGCCGAGGGCGCGGTGATGTATGTCGGCAAGGCGCGCAACCTCAAGGCCCGCGTCACCAACTATACCCGGCCCGAAGGGCTCGAAATCCGCCTGCAGCGCATGATCGCCGCGACGGTCGGCATGGAATTCGTCCGCACCGAGACCGAATCCGAAGCCCTGCTGCTCGAAGCCAATATGATCAAGCGGCTCAAGCCGCGCTTCAACGTGCTGCTGCGCGACGACAAGAGCTTCCCCTATATCCTGATCACCGGCGATCACGAGGCCCCCGAGCTGACCAAGCATCGCGGCACAAGACGCCGCCCCGGTCACTATTTCGGCCCCTTCGCCTCGGCCACCGCCGTCGCCCGCACCATTGCCAGCCTGCAAAAGGCCTTCCTGCTCCGCAACTGCTCGGACAGTTTTTACGCCGCCCGCACCCGCCCCTGCCTGCAGCACCAGATCAAGCGCTGCGCCGCCCCCTGCACCCGCGAAATCTCGCTCGAGGACTATGCCGGCCTCGTCGAAGACGCCCGCCAGTTCCTCTCCGGCAAGTCGCGCAAGGTGCGCGATCATCTCCAGGCCGAGATGACCGAGGCCGCCGAAAACCTCGATTTCGAGCGCGCCGCCCTGATCCGCGATCGTCTCGGTGCCCTGGCGCTCGTGCAGTCCCAGGGCGACGCCACCGCCAAGACCGTGGAAGAGGCCGACGTCTTTGCCATCCATCACGAGGGCGGCCAGTTCTGCGTCCAGGTCTTTTTCTTCCGCGCCTTCCAGAACTGGGGCAATTACCCCTATCGCCCGCGCGCCGATGCCAGCCTCACCGATGCCGAAGTGCTCGAGGCCTTCATCGCCCAGTTCTATGAAAACCGCACCCCGGCCCGCCTCGTCCTGCTCAGCCACGACCTGGCCGAGCCCGACCTCATGGCCGAGGCCCTGGCCAGCCGCGCCGGCCGCAAGGTGCAGATCGAAATGCCCCGGCGCGGCGAAAAGCGCGACCTGGTCAACCACGCCCTCACCAATGCCCGCGAGGCGCTCGGCCGCCAGCTCGCCGAAGGCGCCACCAATCGGAGCCTCCTCGAAGGCGTCGCCGAAACCTTCGGCCTCGACGCCGTGCCGCGCCGCATAGAGACCTATGACAATTCCCATATCTCGGGCACCAATATGGTGGGCGCCATGGTCGTGGCCGGCGAGGAGGGCTTTTCCAAGAAGCACTACCGCACCTTCAACATCAAATCCGACATCGCCGCCGGCGACGATTTCGGCATGATGCGCGAAGTGCTGACTCGCCGCTTTACCCGCCTGACCAGTGACAGCGATGCCGACGCCCAGGACCCGGCCACCGGCATGCCCGATTGGCCCGATGTGGTCTTCATCGATGGCGGCGCCGGCCAGATGAGCGCGGTGCGCGGCGTCATCGCCGAAATGAACCTGCCCAAGGAGGTGACCTTCATCGGCATTGCCAAGGGCGAGGAGCGCGATGCCGGCCGCGAAAAATTCTTCATGGAAGGCCGCGAGGCCTTCATGCTGCCCCACCGCGATCCCGTGCTTTATTATGTCCAGCGCCTGCGCGACGAAGCCCACCGCTTCGCCATCGGCACCCACCGCGCCAAGCGCAAGAAGGAGCAGATCTCCAACCCGCTCGACGAAGTCGGCGGCATCGGCCCCACCCGCAAGCGCAGCCTGCTCGCCCATTTTGGCTCCGCCAAAGCCGTCGGCCGCGCCAGCCTCACCGACCTGCAAGCCGTCCCCGGCATCTCCGCCGCCATGGCGCAACTGATCTATGATCATTTCAATCGGGCGGGGTAGGCAACCGAAACCGGCATGGCCTGACCCCGGGTGAATCAGTCCAGAATGTCAACTTGATAAGGGCCGAAATTGGAACTGGCGCAACGGGCCGGACGCCCGAAAAATCGGCGGGCCAGTGAGCCCCGTCACCGCGCGGCAGGCTGATCTTCGCCGGCCGACAGCACATCCGCCGAATCCAGCACTGCTGCGACGCCCTCGTCGTGATTGCCCAACATGGCGGCCACCCGTTCCAGTGAGGCGATGAGCATGGCCTGCTCCCAATCCTGCAGCGCCATGAACTGGCCGTGAAACTGCGCATGCGCGCCGTCGGGGGCAATGGCCAGCGCCTTCTTGCCTGCCGGAGTCAGCGATAGCCAGACCTGCCGGCGGTCCTGCTCACCTTTGCGTCGCTGCACCATGCCCATGGTTTCGAGCTTTTGCAGCAGTACGGTCGTCGTCGCCTGGCTTATCCCCATCCGCGCGGCGACATGCCCGGCCGTCTGTTCCTGATCCTCGTCCAGCATCTGCATGAAGATCAGCTGCGATGGCGTCAGGCCAGTCTCGCGCATCACTTGCTTGCCGTTGAGCTCGGTGGTGCGGAGAATCTTCCGCATGGCGGTCAAAGCGCGTTTCGTTCGATCTTCCAACTCGGCACCCATGTCGATCATCGCGCAGAGCTTAGCGGCGACCTCGGCCCGACCCAAGCTTAAACCGCAGCGCATCGGGCACATATTTAATTTGTGCTATCTAACAATATCCAGATCTTTGGCGAAATCACGGCATTTTCAGGGTGTGGATAACACGTCAAAATGCCATATATTGGGGTGTTTTGGTCATATTCGGGGCGTTACTCCAAGCGTCGCCATACTGGGCGGCTTGACAATTAGTTTGATCTCACTAAGTTTCGACTCATGATTTATGGCAAGACCGTCATCTCGGACACCGTATCCCTGCGACACGCTGACCTCCGCATGCCGGTCGCTGCCGACGGGCCTGCCGTCTGGAAACTGATCGCGGCAACGCCGTCGCTGGACAAGAACTCGCTCTACTGCAACCTTTTGCAGTGCAGCCATTTCGCCGCCACCTGCACCCTGGCAGAACGCGACGGCGCGGTCGTGGGCTGGCTGTCCGGCTATGTCCCGCCCGACCAGCCCGACACCCTCTTCGTCTGGCAGATTTGCGTCAGCGATGCGGCGCGCGGCCAGGGCCTGGCAAGGCGGATGATCGGGCAAGTGCTGGCACGCCCGGGGGCCCAGCCCATCACGCACATTGCCTGTACCATTACCGAGAACAATGCGCCCTCCTGGGCCCTGTTCGGCTCGATCGCCCGGATACTGAACGTGCCGCTGGCGCGGCAAGAGCATTTTACCCGCGCTGTACATTTCGACGGCAGCCATGACAGCGAGCTGGCTGTCACCATCGGCCCGTTCGACCGGCGCCATGTCCCCGCCCTGGCGGCCTGAACTCGCCATTCCCCCAATTCCCCTCTCAGGAGACGCGTCGCATGACCTTGACCAAAACCATTTCACCCCTGGCCACCTTTGATCGGGTCGAAAGCCGCGTGCGCTCCTATTCGCGCAGCTTTCCCAAGATGTTCAACAAGGCAGTCGGCGCCACGATCTACGATACCAATGGCCGGGCCTATACCGACTTTCTCGCCGGCTGCTCGACCCTCAACTACGGCCACAACGATCCCGACCTGAAAGCCGCGCTGATCGACTATGTCTCGGCCGACGGCATTGCCCATGGGCTGGACATGTTCACCCAGGCCAAGGAACATTTCCTGGCCGCCTTCGAGCGGCATATCCTCAAGCCGCGCCAGATGGACTATCGCGTCCAGTTCACCGGCCCCACCGGCGCCAATGCCGTGGAAGCCGCCCTCAAGCTGGCGCGCAAGGTCACCGGCCGCACCAATGTCATCTCCTTCACCAATGGCTTTCACGGCGTGACGCTGGGTGCGCTGGCCGCCACCGGCAATGGCAAGCACCGCAATGGCGCCGCCATGCCGCTGTCCGGTGTCACCCGCGCTGCCTTTGACGGCTATCATGGCCCCGACATCAACACGGCCGACCTGCTCGAGCGCCAGCTTTCCGATCCCTCGAGCGGGATCGACGCGCCCGCCGCCATCATCGTCGAGACGGTGCAGGGTGAGGGCGGCCTCAACGCCGCCTCCAAGCCGTGGCTGCAGCAGATCGAAAAAATCGCCCGCCAGCATGGCGCGCTGTTCATCATCGACGACATCCAGGCCGGCTGCGGCCGCACCGGCGGCTTCTTCTCCTTTGACGGCATGGGCCTGTCGCCCGACCTGATCACCATGGCCAAGTCGCTCTCGGGTATGGGCCTGCCGCTGGCGGTGACGCTGATCAAGCCACAGCACGATATCTGGAAGCCCGCCGAGCATAACGGCACTTTCCGCGGCAATAACCACGCCTTCATCACCGCCGCCGCCGCCATCGAGAAATTCTGGACCGATGACAGCTTTGCCAAGGCGGTCGCCGACAAGGCGGCCTATCTGGCCGATCGCCTCGGCGCCATTGCAGAAGCCCATGACCTCTCGGTCAAGGGCCGCGGCATGATGCTGGGCGTCAATGCCGGCAGCACCGAGCACGCCGCGGCGATCTGCAAGACATGCTTTGCCAATGGGCTGATCATCGAAACCTCGGGCAGCTTTGACGAAATCGTCAAGATCCTCGCCCCCCTCACCATTTCCGACCAGCAACTGGCCGCCGGTCTCGACACCCTAGAATCCGCCTTCGACGCGGTCATGGGCAGTCGTCGCCAGGCCGCCGAATAAGGATAGCACCATGATTGTCAGAGATCTGCAAACCGCCCGTACCGGTGATCGCCTGGTCAAGGCCGACGGCTGGGACAGCACCAGGCTGCTGCTGGCCGGCGACGATATGGGCTTCAGCTTCCACATCACCCGCATCCACGAGAACACCAGCCACGTCTTCCACTACAAGCACCATTTCGAGAGCGTCTACTGCATCTCGGGCGAGGGCAGCATCGAGGAACTCGATTCCGGCACAGTGCACCAGATCCGCCCCGGCGTGATGTACGCCCTCGACAAGAACGACAAGCACCGCCTGACCGCCAAGAGCGAACTGGTCATGGCCTGCTGCTTCAACCCGCCGGTCACCGGCACCGAAGTCCATCGCGCAGATGGCTCCTACGCCCCCGTGACCGAAGACGCGTAATCGCGTCCCCCATTCTACCAATTTGAAGGGAAATGACTTGACCATGTCCGCTTCCAACACCGCAATCCAGGACGATTACCCCACACGCCTGCCCGCCGAGCAATGGCTCGAACGCCAGGACCCCACGGTCTGGGGCAAGTGGAGCCCCGAGGCGCCGCTGACCCGCGCCGAAACCCTGTCTTTCGAGAAGAACGGCTATCTCGTGCTCAAGGGCGTCTTCTCTGCCGCCGAGATCGAGGCCCTGCAGGCTGAATCCACCCGCATGCGCTCGGGCGAGACCAAGCTGGCGCCGGAAAATGTCATCACCGAACCCAATTCGGACGAAGTGCGCACCGTATTCCGCCTCGACGAGCAGAACGCGCTGTTTGATCGTCTGGCGCGTGACAAGCGCGTGGCCGGCCGCGTCAGCTATCTGCTGGGCGATGACGTCTATCTCCATCAGTCGCGCCTGAACTACAAGCCGGGCTTTACCGGCAAGGAATTCTACTGGCATTCCGATTTCGAGACCTGGCACGCCGAGGACGGCATGCCGCGCATGCGGGCCATTTCCGCCTCGGTGCTGCTGACCGACAATGACGCGCTCAACGGCCCGCTGATGCTGATGCCCGGCTCGCATCAGACCTTTGTCTCCTGTGCCGGCGAGACGCCGGAGGACAACCACAAGTCCTCGCTGAAAAAGCAGGAAATCGGTGTGCCGTCGCAGGACAGCCTGTCCAAGCTGGCGGAAAAATTCGGCGTCGACTATGCCGCCGGCCGCGCCGGCACGGTGATCCTGTTCGACTGCAATACCATTCACGGGTCGAACGGCAATATCACCCCGTTCCCGCGCTCCAATGCCTTCTTTGTCTACAATGCCTGGTCCAACCGGGTGGTGGCGCCCTTTGCCGCCAAGACGCCGCGTCCGGCTTTTTTGAGTTCGCGCGATCCGCAAGCCCCCATCCAGATCGAGAGCGGTAAGCTGGTCTAGGCCGGCCGTTCCCATTCTGACCCCAAGGCACCGCCTTGCTGGCCAAACCAGCACGGCGTCGGAGACGACATGACTGAACAGACCACCGGCCATACGGTCGAAAAAATCGGCGGCACCGCGATGTCGCGCACGGCAGAACTGCTCGATACGGTCCTCATCGGCCCGCGCAGCGGCGCGGCGCTCTACAACCGCATCTTCGTCGTGTCGGCCTATGCCGGCATGACCGACAGCCTGCTCGAGCACAAGAAATCGGGCGAGCCGGGCGTCTATGGCCTGTTTGCCAGCGCCGAGGGCGGCTGGACCTGGGGCGATGCGCTCAATGCGGTGGCCGATCGCATGTATGCCCAGAACGCCGCCATCTTTGCCGATGACGGCGCGCGCCAGACGGCCAACCGCTTTGCGCAGGAGCGCGTCGAAGGCGTGCGGTCATGCCTGATCGACCTGTCGCGGCTCTGCTCGTTCGGCCATTTCCAGCTGCAGCAGCATCTGCTGACGGTGCGTGAAATGCTGGCCTCTTTGGGCGAAGCCCAATCGGCCTTCAACACCGCCATGCTGCTCACCATGGCCGGGGTCAATGCCCGCTTCGTTGACCTCACCGGCTGGCGCGAAGACGGCCAGCGCGGCCTCGACGAGGCCATCGCCCAGGCGTTCGCCGAAATCGACCTCAGCCGCGAACTGCCTATCGTCACCGGCTATGCCCAGTGCAGCGAAGTGCTGATGGGCACCTATGATCGCGGCTATAGCGAGGTGACCCTGTCGCGCGTCGCCGTTGTCACCGGCGCCAGCGAGGCCATCATCCACAAGGAGTTCCACCTCTCCTCGTCCGACCCACGCGTGGTCGGCACCGACGTGGTGCGCGTTATCGGCGAAACCAATTACGACGTGGCCGACCAGCTCTCCAATATGGGCATGGAGGCCATCCACCCGCGCGCTGCCAAGAGCCTGCGCCAGGCCGGCATCCCGCTGCGCGTCAAGAATGCCTTCGAGCCCGAGCATGACGGCACGCTGATCCGCTCGGACCTGATGGCGCGCGCCCCCCAGGTCGAGATCGTCACCGGCCTGCGCAACGTCTTTGCCTTCGAGTTCTACGATCAGGACATGGTCGGGGTGAAGGGCTATGACGCCGGCATTCTCGAAGCGCTCAAGCGCCACAGCGTCTGGATCATTTCCAAGACGTCCAATGCCAATACCATCACCCATTTTCTCAAGGGGTCGCTGCAGGCCATTCGCCGCGTCGAGGCCGATCTCAGCGCCGCCTTCCCCAATGCCGAAATCAGCCTGCGCAAAGTGTCCCTGGTCTCGGCCATCGGCCGCGATCTCGGCGGCACCGCCGTCCTGCTGCAGGCCATCCAGGCCTTGGCCGCTGCCGGAATCGAGCCGCTGGGCGTGCATGACCTGATCCGCAAGGTCGATCTGCAGGTCGTGGTCGAGCCGGCCGATTTCGAAGCCACCATCAAGGCCCTGCACAAGGGCCTGATCGAAAACTGGGCCCCGGCACAGCGCCGGACGCTGCAGGCCGTCGCCTGACCCCATGCCGGCTGATTTTCTGGGCTCCAGCCGGTAACCCCGCCCACCATCAAAGAGGAGCAACACCATGACGAAATTCGGAACAACTGCACTGATCGGCCTGTCGGCCCTTGCCGTCTCCGCATTGGCCAGCACGGCCGTCAGCGCTGCCACGCTCGCCGAGATCCAGGAATCGGGCACCATCCGCATCGCGGTGGCCAATGAAATTCCCTATGGCTATGTCGACCCCACCGGCGCCGCGCTCGGCGCTGGCCCCGACGTCGCCAAGGCGCTGATGGAACAGCTTGGCGTCGATAATATCGAGTGGGTGACCACCAATTTCTCCTCGCTCATTCCCGGCCTGCGCGCCGATCGCTTTGACATGGTCGCCGCCGAAATGGCCATCCTGCCCGACCGCTGCGGCCAGGTTCTGTTCTCCGAGCCCAACACTTCCTATGGCGAGGGCCTCTTGGTAGCCGAGGGCAATCCCAAGGACATCCACGCCTATAGCGATTTCGCCGATAATCCCGATTACAAGGTCGCCATCATGGCGGGCGCCGACCAGCTCGAAATGATGCAGAAGCTGGGCGTGTCGGAAGCCAATCTGGTGACCATCGCCTCCAATGCCGATGCCATTTCCACCGTCTCGACCGGCCGCGCCGATGCCTATGCCGCCACCAGCCTCACCGCCAGTGGCCTGGCTGAGCAGGGCCAGGGCGTCGAGGTTGCCGCCGAATTCACCGATCCGGTGATCGATGGCGAGGAAGTGCGCAGCTGGGGTGGCTTCACCTTTGCCAGCGGCAATGAAGAACTGCGCGATGCCGTGAACGAGGCCCTGGCCGAGTTCAAGCAGACGCCGGAATGGACCGAGGTCCTGTCGGGCTATGGCTTCACCCAGTCCGACATCGATGGGTCGGCCAACCGCACCACCGCAGAGCTCTGCGCCGAATAACCGACGCCAATCGAAGCTGTTTTGGGTGGGCGCTCCGGCGCCCGCCCAAAACGCGTTGCAACGCCTGAGGCAGGAAACCACCCATGCACTGGACCGACTATATAACGCCGCTGATGGAGGGCGCCTGGGTCACCATCCAGCTGACCTTCTATTCGACCATCCTCGGCGCCGTTCTTGCCTTCGCGGCGGGCATCGGCAAGCTTTCCCATAACTGGGCCATCAAGGCCGTTTCGGTGGCCTATATCGAGGTGTTCCGGGGCACCTCGCTGCTGGTCCAGCTGTTCTGGCTCTACTTCGCGCTGCCGATTGCCGGCACGGCGATGGGCATCGACCTGCGCTTGCCGCCGGTGCTCGCCGGCGTGCTGGCGCTGGGCCTTAATATCGGGGCCTATGGCGCCGAAGTGGTGCGTGGCGCCATCCAGGCCGTCCATACCGACCAGCACGAGGCCGCAAGGGCGCTCAACTTCACCCCGCGCCAGACCCTGTGGCGCGTCGTCCTGCCCCAGGCCATTCCCGAAATGATGCCCTCCTTCGGCAATCTGGCGGTGCAGAACCTCAAGGATACGGCCCTCGTTTCGCTGATCAGCCTGGGCGACCTGACCTTCCGCGCCGAGCAGATCCGCAATTTCACCCAGGACAGCACCACCATCTACACCATGCTGCTGTTCACCTATTTCGGCATGGCGCTGGTGCTCACCGCCCTCATGCGCTGGCTCGAACACGCCGTCACGCGCTGGCGCACGGTAGGAGGCTAGATCATGCTGTTTGGATTTGAATGGGACCTTTCCAGTCCCCTGGCCTTTGCCATTTCCGTGCTGCCGATCCTCTTGGTCGGCATGTGGGTCACCATCCAGGCCGCCGTGCTCGGCTTTGCCGTCGCTCTGGTGCTCGGCCTCGTCTGGGCCGTGCTCAAGGCCGCGCCGTCGCGCTTCATCGCCTGGCCGGCCACGGTGATCACCGAGTTCATCCGCGATACCCCGCTCTTGGTGCAGCTCTTCTTCCTCTATTACGTGCTGCCCGAATACGGCATCGTCCTGCCCGCCTTCATGACGGGGGCCCTGGCTTTGGGCATCCAGTACAGCGCCTATACGTCGGAGGTCTATCGCGCCGGGCTCGAGGCGGTGCCGCGCGATCAGCACGAGGCGGCGCGCGCCCTCAACCTCTCATCGGCGCGCACCTTCACCCATATCGTGGTGCCTCAGGCGGTGCCGCGCATCGTCCCGGCCATGGGCAACTACCTGGTCTCGATCATGAAGGACGTGCCGGTGCTCTCGGTGGTGACGGTGCTCGAAATGCTCAACGTCGCCAAGATCGTCGGCGACCGCACCTTCAACTATCTCATCCCGCTGTCGCTGGTCGGCGGCCTCTATCTCATCATGACGCTGGTCGCGTCGACAGGCGTGCGCCTGCTCGATGCCTGGCTGCCCAAGCAGGGGATCCCCTTGAAATGACCGATCCGATCATCAAATTCGACAAGGTCGTCAAACGCTTCGGCGACCTGACCGTGCTCAATGAACTCGACTTCGAGGTCAAGCGCGGCGAAAAGGTCTCCATCATCGGCCCCTCCGGCTCCGGCAAGTCCACCGTGCTGCGCATCCTGATGACGCTTGAAGGCATTGAGGGCGGCATGGTGACCGTGGGCGGCGAGCCGCTCTGGCACGAGCCGGGTTCTGATGGGCTCAAGCCGGCCAGCGAGTCCCATCTGCGCAAGATGCGGGCCCAGCTCGGCATGGTGTTCCAGCAATTCAACCTGTTTCCGCACATGACCGTGCTGCGCAATATCACCGAGGCCCCGGTCAAGGTGCTTGGCCTGTCCAAACAGGAAGCCCGCACCCGCGGCAAGGAACTGCTCGACATGGTGGGCCTGGCCGATCAGGCCGACAAATATCCGCACCAGCTCTCGGGCGGCCAGCAGCAGCGCGTCGGCATTGCCCGCGCTCTGGCCATGCGGCCCAATATCCTGCTGTTTGACGAGCCCACCTCGGCGCTCGATCCCGAACTGGTCGGCGAAGTGCTCACCGTCATCGGCGCCCTGGCCGAGGAGCATGACCTGACCATGCTGCTGGTGACGCACGAAATGCGTTTCGCCCGGGAAATCTCCGACCGGGTCTGCTTCTTCGATCAGGGCCGGATCCGCGAGGAGGGCACGCCCGAACAGCTCTTCACTGACCCAACCGAAGATCGCACCCGCGAATTCCTGCAGGCCGTGCTCGACTGACGCACCCGCGCAAGGCGGCAGAAACGAACCGTCCCCGGCTGTCGCTGCTGTCCGGAAAATCACACGCCTAGGTGAAGGGGGACGCTGGAACGACAGGCAAATTGGCGTTCCAGCGTCTGGAGCAGGTGGTGATCTTACTCAGATCACCCCAGGTCAATCGGTCGCCGCGATCGAGCTCTGGGCGATTGATGTGAGCAAAGGCCTATTGTGCCAGCCCCAGGGCTGCCAGGTGGGCGGCCGAGGCCTGGATCTGGGACTTGTCGCAGATCTCGATGATCAGGCGCGGGTTGGACGTGATGTCGGCGAGGCGGGCAAAGATGGCGCCCCAGTTGACATTGCCATGGCCCAGCGGCCAGTGGCGGTCGGCATAGCCGTCGGCATCCTGCAGATGAACGTGTGACAGTGCCTGCCCGGCGTCGAGGACGAACTAGTCGACCGGCGGGGCCCCGGTGGAGCCACAGGCATAGGCGGCATGGCCAGTATAGATCGACAGCGCGAAGGCGGGTGAGTTGAAGCTTTCCACCAATGTGCGGCGGTCGGCCGGATCCTTGTCCTCGATGTTCTCAAGCACGAAGACGCAGCCCTGGTTCTCGGCGCGCTTGACGGCGGCATCCAAGGTCGCGTGGGTGAGATCGAGGACACGCTGGCGCTGTTCGGGCCAGTTGTCGAGATTGTTGTGCATCCAGGTCGAATAGGGGCTGTAGATGACGATCTGCGTCACGTTGAGCGCGGCCGCGACATCGAGCGCCTGATCCATGCGCTTGGCCACCACGGTGCGGATGTCGGGGTCGGCCGAGGCCACATTGAGACCCATGAACGGGCCATGCATGCCCAGCCGACCCGCATGGCCATCAAGCAGGCGGCGGGCTTCGTCCACCACGCTCTGCCAGTCGTCGGCGAGGACCTCGGCGGGAGCAAAGTCCTGCAATTCGAGGTCACGGGGCTTTTCCAGCACCCAGTTGCGGTTGATTTCGACGTCCTTCAACGTCATGGCGGCGCCAACGATAGGCAGATCAGCCATAGTCGCGTCCTTTCCTGTCAGGCGATCGGGGCCAGCTCAGGGATTGTCAAGGACAGCCATTCCCCACTCCACCCTTATGGATGCGGCTACGGGCTTGCCGAGATACTGGCCCAAAGGCGAACGACCGCACGCAGGCCTGACGGTGCGATGGAGAAATTGTGGCGATTGCACCGCAGGACTTCGACTTCAAGCGCCAGCCTAGATGGATAGCACCACCACCTGAAACCGCGTGACACCGATCTTTCAGCAGATTGCCTTCCAGCAAATCCCGGCACCCCGAGACGGCTTCCATCCCGTTCCGTAGCCTTGCGGGGGGGCCATTGCCGTCTTGAATCCGCTCGTCTGTGCACGCCGGGTGCCAGGCGGCGCTTTCGCACGCCCACGCGCCCCGCCTGCTTGCTGCCTGCACCGGCACAGGCGGCTAAAGTATGAGTCGACAGTCCGAAAATCCCGCGCTACAAATCCACTCATGATCCGCAACGCCGCCACCTATTCGTTTTGGTATTTTAGCTATCCGCTCCCGGCGGAGGCTACCGCGCGCTTGTTCTGATCTCCCGAGATACGACCAAACCCGAAGCCAGCCGCCCCCCTTGAGGCGGCTTTTTTATTGGCCGCCTCGTCCGAAAGATCCCCGAGGAAACCGCCATGTTGAAGTCCACCGACGATCTGCGCATCAGCGCCATCAAGGAGCTCACCACCCCCATCGAGGTGATGCGCCAGCACCCGCGCACCGACGCTGCCACCCGCACCGTCATCAGCGCCCGCCACGCCTTCCACAATATCCTGAGTGGCGCCGATGACCGCCTCGCGGTCGTCGTCGGCCCTTGCTCCATCCACGATCCCGCCGCAGCGCTCGATTATGCCAACCGCCTTCTGACGCTGCGCGAGACCCTGGGCGACCGGCTCGAGATCATCATGCGCGTCTATTTCGAAAAGCCCCGCACCACCGTCGGCTGGAAGGGCCTGATCAACGACCCCAATCTCGATGGCAGCTTCGACATCGATGCCGGCCTGCATACCGCCCGCGCTCTTCTGCTCGACATCGCCAATCTTGGCCTGCCCGCCGCCTGCGAATTCCTCGACATGACCACCCCGCAATATATCGCCGACCTCGTCAGTTGGGCGGCCATCGGCGCCCGCACCACCGAAAGCCAGATCCACCGCGAACTGGCCTCCGGCCTGTCCTGCCCGGTCGGCTTCAAGAACGGCACCGACGGCAATGTCCGCATCGCGCTGGACGCCGTCGCCTCGGCCAGCCAGCCGCACCATTTCCTCGCCGTCACCAAATCCGGCCGCTCGGCCATCGCCCAGACCACCGGCAATGCCGATTGCCACATCATCCTGCGCGGCGGCAAAGCCCCGAACTACGACGCTTCCAGCGTCGAGGCCGCCGCCGCTGCTGCGGCCAAGGCCGGCCTGCCCGCCGCCATCATGGTCGATGCCAGCCACGCCAATTCGTCCAAGAACCCCGAAAACCAGCCCCTCGTACTGGCCGATATCGGCACGCAGCTGGCCAATGGCGATCGCCGCATCATCGGCGTCATGGTCGAATCCAACCTCGTCGCCGGCCGCCAGGATCTGGTGGTGGGCCAGCCTCTCACCTATGGCCAGTCCATCACCGATGGCTGCATCGACTGGGACACCACCGTGACCACGCTGACCGCCCTGGCCGATGCCGTCACCGCCCGCCGCGCCGCCACCCGGCAGGCCGTGGCCTGAAGCGTTCGCGACGACAGCCACCCGCCCCCGGCCCGGGGGCGGGTAAAATGCCCGTCAGCACACCGCATGGGGCCCTTGACCCCTCCCCAGCAATTCTGTTCAGTCCCCCCATGGCCAAGAACCCTTTGCTGCTCGTCCCCAATATCATCACCATCGCCCGCATCCTGGCGATCATCCCGATTGCCTGGCTCGTCATGGATGGCGACCTGACCCTGCGTATCTTCGCCTTGGTGCTGTTTGTGCTGGCCGCCGCCAGCGACTGGCTCGACGGCTATCTGGCCCGCGCCTGGAATCAGTATTCCCCACTTGGCCGCATGCTCGATCCCATCGCCGACAAGCTGCTGGTCGGCATCCTGATCGCAGTCTTGGCCTGGGATGGCAGCTTTTCCGGCCTCGACATGATCCCCGCCTGCGCCATCCTGTTCCGCGAATTCTTCATCCCAGGCCTGCGCGAATTCCTCGGCAATACCCAGGTCGTGTTGCCAGTCAGCCAGCTGGCCAAGTGGAAGACCACGATCCAGCTGGTGGCGCTGGCCGTCGTCCTGTTCGAGCGCATCGTCCCCGGCTTCGGCCTGCTCAGCGATGGGCTGCTGTGGCTGGCCGGCGCCCTGACCCTCTGGACCGGCTGGCAATATCTGGCCGCCAGCTGGCCGCATCTGTCGGGCAATGCCAAGTGAAGATTCTCTACTTCGCCTGGCTGCGCGAACGCCTCAACCGCGGCAGCGAAGAGGTCACCCCGCCTGCCTCTGTCGTCACCATTGCCGATCTCATCGACTGGCTCGCAGACCGCGACGAGGCTTTCGCCCTGGCTGTCGCCAAGCGCAGCCTGATCCGATCGGCGCGTGATGCCCGGCTGGTACCCCATGACACCCCCATTGCCGGCGCGAGTATCATCGCCTTCTTCCCGCCCATGACGGGGGGCTGAGCATGCCCGTCCGCATCACTACCGACCACTTCGATCCGGGCGCCGAGGCTAATGCCTTCATCGCCGCCGCTGGTGGCGCCGGTGCCGTGGTCACCTTTACCGGCTTGGTCCGCTCCACCCCGGAGGCGCCCGTCACCACACTGATGCTCGAATGCTACCCCGAGCTGGCCGACAATCAGCTGCAGGCCCTTGTCGACGACGCCACCACCCGCTTTGACCTGCTGGCAGCTACGGTTATCCATCGTTACGGCGCCCTGGCCGCCGGCGAGCCCATCGTCCAGGTCATGACGCTGTCGGCCCACCGCGCTGCGGCATTCGCGGGCGCCGAATTCCTCATGGATTACCTCAAGACCGACGCCCCCTTCTGGAAGCAGGAGACCGGGCCGGAGGGCAGCCACTGGGTCGCGGCACACGCCTCTGATGACCATGCCAGGACCCGCTGGAAATAACCCCATGCCGGCAGCGAACCAATCTCCCATTGACGCGTTAGTCCTTCACCACTGTCCCAAATGTGGCCAGAACATGCTATCAGCATGGCGTTCAAAGCGGCATTTGCAGGTCTGATGGGTCAATATATCGAGTATCTGGCGCAGCAGGGCGCGGATCAGCCAATCCGCTGCTCTGGGGATTGGATCTCCGGCAATGCACGCGCCCTCGAAGACGAGGTCGCCGACCTGGCCGCCACATTGTCCAAAAATGCCAGTTCAACCATAGACATAAGCGGCATCGGCGCCCTGGACACCACGGGCGCCTGGCTGTTGACCCAGTTGCCTCGTGGCGAGGGCGAAAAAGCCGGCCAATGGGTCGGCGGCTCCGACAAACACATGACCCTGCTGGAACGAATCAGCGCCTATGCGCCGGTCGAGCCCCCGCCCCCGCCGCACGAAAACCGTTTCCTCGCTCCCTTGGTCGGCGTCGGCGGCTTTGTCATGGGCGCCGCCGACGATGTCTTTGCTGTCAATTTCACCCAGGGCCGCCTGCTGGCCGCGCTCGGCCACACCGTAACCGGCAGCGCGCCCTTGCGCCTTGCCAGTTTCGTGCAGCAGTTCGAGCAGATCATCCTGCGCGCCATCCCGATTGTCGCCCTGATCTCGCTGGTCGTCGGCGCCATCATCACCCAGCAGACCATCCTGCAACTGCGCAATTTTGGCGCCACCATTCTGGTGGTCGATCTGGCGGCCATCCTGATGTTCCGCGAGATCGGCGTGCTGTTGGCCGCCATCATGGTGGCTGGCCGCTCCGGCTCGGCCATCACCGCCGAAATCGGCTCGATGCGCATCCGCGAGGAATTCGACGCCCTGCGCGTCATGGGCGTTGATCCCTATCAGGCCCTCATGCTGCCGCGCACCCTGGCGCTGGTCATCGGTCTGCCCTTGTTGGCCTTTATCGGTTCCATGGCGGGCCTGGCCGGCGCCATTCTGGTCGCCAAGGCCTATGGCAATATTCCCATCGACGTCTTCATCCTGCGCCTGCGCGACGCCATGAGTATGACCAGTCTGTCGGTCGGCCTGATCAAGGCGCCCTTCATGGGCCTGCTGGTGGCCCTGCTGGCCTCGGTCGAAGGCATGAAGGTGCGCGGCTCCTCGGAGTCACTGGGCCGCCGCACCACCTCGTCCGTGGTCAAGTCCATCTTCGTGGTCATCGTGGCCGACGGCCTGTTCGCCATCTTCTTTGCGGCGATCGGATTCTAGCCCATGAACGATACCGCTCCCGCTTCCTCACCTAGCGCCCCGGCCATGACAGTCGATGATCTGGCCGTCAGCTTTGGCCCGGTCACCGTCATCGACGGACTGAGCTTTGAGCTGCGCAGTGGCGAGATTCTCGGCCTGATCGGCCCCTCCGGTTCCGGCAAGACCGTTACCATGCGGGCCATGGCCGGGCTGATTCCGCATCAGCGCGGCGAAATCACCGTTTTTGGCCGGCCTTTTTCCGGCCTTAAGCCGCGCGAGCGTGAACTGCTGCGCCGCGACTGGGGCGTGCTGTTCCAGCAGGGCGCGCTGTTCTCCTCGCTCAATGTGCTCGAAAATATCGAGTTCCCCATGCGCGAGCATCTCGACATGTCGCCGCGTCTGCGCCGCGACATTGCCCGCATGAAGATTGATCTGGTCGGCCTGCCGGCCTCGGCGGCTTACACCTTCCCCACCGAATTGTCCGGTGGCATGATCAAGCGTGCGGCTCTGGCACGCGCTTTGGCCCTCGATCCGAAAATTCTGTTTCTTGATGAACCCACTGCTGGCCTTGATCCGATTGGCGCGGGCAAATTCGACGAGTTGATCGTCACGCTGAGCAATACCCTGGGGCTTTCGGTACTGATGGTTACCCACGATCTGGATAGTCTTGAAGTGGCCTGCGACCGCATCGTCGCGCTGGCGGACGGCAAGTTGCTCAAGGCCGGTACGCTGAGCGAAATGCGTGCTGCCTCCGAGCCCTGGCTCAGGGAATATTTCCACGGCCCCCGCGCCCACAACACCGAAGGCTGACCCATGGAAAACAAGGCAAATTACGCTATCGTCGGCGCCATCGCCATTGCCGTCCTGGTGGCCATGTTCGGTTTCGTTTACTGGTTCGCCGGTCCCTCGAGCAATATCGAGACACGGGAATATGAGGTGATCTTCACCGGCACCGTATCCGGTCTCAGCCCCAGTACCGAGGTCCAGTTCAACGGCATCAAGATCGGCCAGGTCAGGACCGTCCATCTCGATCCTGCCGATATCAATCGCGTCATTGCGCGCATCGAAATCGACGCCTCCATTCCCATAAAGGCCAATACCACGGCGCTGATGGGCTTTCAGGGCCTGACGGGCGTGGGCTCGTTGCAGCTGTCCGGCGGCTCCGCTGACGCCGGCCCGCCGACCACCGAGCCGGGCCGCGACGTCCCCACGCTCTACGCCAAGGTCTCCGATTTCCAGTCCATCCTGGATGGTCTGTCGACTACCATCAACGGCACCGCCACCGCCGTCGACCGTCTCAATGGCTTCCTCGACGCCAATGACGAAAAGCTCAACCAGACCATCAGCAACGTCACCACCTTCACCGATGCACTGGCTGCCAATGCCGAGGGCGTCCAAGACGCCTTGGCCACGATTGCCGAGGCCGGCCAGCAGGTGGGGCCGATGGCCGAGCAGATCGGCGCGCTGTCAACCAAGCTGGGCGAACTGGCCGATTCCATTCCGCCTGAACGGGTCACGCAGGTTGTCGACAACATCGCCTCGTTCAGCGACACCCTGTCGCGTAATGCCGGCAAGGTCGATGCGTTCTTTGATGCTGCCTCGACCCTCTCGGGTGACCTGACCACGATGAGCGCATCGCTGTCGGGCAGCGTGGAGCGGATTGACGCCGTGACCGCCGCCATCGACCCCGAGGCGGTCAGCCGCATCGTTGCCAATGTCGATGACGTGTCGGGCAAGGTTGGCGGGCTGACCACGCAGTTGCAGGGTATTCTCGACTCTGTACCGCCTGAAAAAGTCGCCAACGTCGTGGCCGACGTGTCCACTTTTACCGACAGCCTGGCGCGCAATGCCGAAGAAATCGACAGCCTCTTCGCGGCTACCGGCACCCTGTCGGAAGGCATTACCACCATGGTGAAAAACCTCGACCCGGCAGTGCTCAAGATCAATCAGGTCGCCGCCGAGATCGACCCGCAGTTGATCAACCGCGTGCTGGGCAATGTTGACCAGTTTACCACCAAGCTTGGCGACAAGTCCGACGATGTCGACGTCATCGTCGATAATTTGAACACGGTGTCATCGTCCCTGGTCGGCTCGGCCGGCAAGGTTGACGAAATTCTCGCCAAGGTTGACAGCTCGGTCACCAATGCGGAAGGCGAAGGCGTCTTTGAGCAGATCAGCGCTGCCGCCATTTCGATCCGCGAACTGGCCGACCAGCTCAATGTCAGCACGGCCGGCATCGCCGCTGGCCTGAACAATTTCACGTCCAATGGCTTGCCTGGCTATGCCTCGCTGGCCCAGGAAGCGCGGGCGACGCTACAGCGGCTCGACCGCGTAGTGCGCAACCTTGAGAGCAATCCTCAGGGCCTGATCTTTGGCGGCGATACCGTTCGCGAATACAACAAGAGGTAGGACCGATGGCCACCACACGACGCGCATTCATGGTCTTTGGGGCTTCGACGCTGGCGCTTGGCCTGGCCGGTTGTCTCGCCGCCACCCCGCCCGTCACCTATGATCTGACCAGTGCCAGCAAGGTGCCGATGCGCCGACAGTCGTCGCGAGTGGTGGTGATCACCCTGCCCGTGGCTGTGCAGACCTACGACACCCAGCGGGTCGTCGTACGGGACGTGGGCAATGTGCTGAGCTATCTGCCGGACGCCCAACTGTCGGACACCCTGCCCCGGCTGGTGCAGACCCGGCTGCTGCAGACCTTCCAGGCGTCCAACTTTCCCAATATTGGCCGCCCCGACGACCAGCTGAGCGTCGACGTCACCTTGGCAACAGACCTGCAGGCCTTCGAGATCGATGCCAGCAATGGCAACCTGGCCACCGTTACCATCAATGCCAAGCTGGTCGACGAACGACGCGGCCTGATCTTCGCCAGCCGGAGCTTTTCGGCGACGCAGCCATCCACGACCGAGCCGGCGGCAGCCGCCATTAGCGGACTCGATATCGCCCTGCGCCAGGTCATGGCCGAGATCCTGCTCTGGACTGCCCAGACTGCCTGATCCGCTCAACGTCCACAAAAAAGCCGGGCCCTGGGCCCGGCTTTTGCATCCAGGCGGCGATGGTTATTCAGCAGCGGCGCGCTTGGGCTGCACTTCCGCCGAATAGGCATCGATCAGCGTACGGCAGCCATCGCCCGGCGTGAATTTGTAATCCCCGATGACACTGACCGGCGTAACCTCCGCGGCTGTGCCCGTCAGGAAACATTCGTCGAATTGGCTCAGCTCTTCCGGCATGATGTGACGTTCGGTCACCGTATAGCCATTGCGCTTGGCCAGCTCGATCAAGGTCTGCCGGGTAATGCCGTTGAGGAAGCAGTCGGGTGTCGGCGTGGTGATGTCCTTGCCCTTGATGAAGAACACATTAGCGCCGGTGGCTTCCGCCACATAACCCCGATAGTCCAGCATCAGCGCATCGGCATAGCCATTGGCCATGGCCGCGTCCTTGCTCAGCGTGCAGATCATGTAGAGACCGGCAGCCTTGGCCGAGGACGGAATCGTCTCCGGCGACGGGCGCTTCCACTTGCTCCATTCGAGGCGAATGCCCTTGAGCTTTTCTTCGACCGAGAAATAGCTCGGCCAGATCCAGGCCGCGATGGCCAGATGCACGGTATTGTTGCGCGCCGGCACGCTCAGCTCTTCCGAACCGCGCCAGGCTACTGGACGCACATAGGCATCGACCAGGCCATTCTTGTCGAGCACGGCACGCTTGGCCTCCTCGATCTGGTCCACCGACCAGGGCATCGGCATGTCCAGCGTCGCGGCCGAACGGATCAGCCGCTCGGAATGCTCGCGCGACTTGAAGATCTCGCCGCCATAGGCGCGCTCACCTTCAAACACCGAGCTGGCATAGTGCAACCCATGCGTCAGCACATGGATCTTTGCGTCTTTCCAAGGTTTGAACTCGCCATCAAACCAGATCCAGCCTTCACGCTGGTCCATCGGCACGCCGGCCATCCTCGTCTCCCGAATATGCTTGCAGACACCGCCTCGGCTGCCTGTTTGGCAACAATCATGCCCCACCTCCGGGGCCTTGGCAAACCGCAAAGGCTGAGGGATAAGACAGCAACGGCGTCCTGATGGGAAGACAATGGCAGCGTACGAAAACAATGTCAACAAAGCTGACATAAATTACGCTGGGCCCGACGGGCAGGCCCTTCCCCTCGACATCATGGGACTGTTCTTTTTCGCCTATCGCGATTTTACGGGCGACGCCGACGCCATGCTGGACCACCAGGGCTTTGGCCGCGCCCACCACCGCGTGCTCTATTTCGTCAATCTGCGTCCCGGCATGCCGGTGGCCGATCTGCTCGACATTCTCAAGATCACCAAGCAGAGCCTCGCCCGCGTCCTGCGCCAGCTGATCGACAATGGCTATGTCGAGCAGAAGACCGGCCGCTCCGACCGCCGCCAGCGCCTGCTATTTGCCACCGACAAGGGGCGCCAGTTCTTCGGCACCCTGTCGGCGACCCAGGCCAGTCGCATCAACCAGGCGATTGCCACCCTGCCGCCGGAATCGCGCGGCATTGTCACCCGTTTCCTCGCGGGCATGGTAGATCCGGCCGACCAGACCACACTTGCGCGCCTGAACCTGGTCACCGGCGACTAATTGCTCATCGTGGAACGGTGTGCCCAGCCGGTCATGCGCTTTTCCAGCCACGCCATCAGTGCGTACATGGCGATGCCCTCGATGGCGAGCATCATCAGTCCGGCAAACACCAGCGGCACATTGAACTGGCTTTGCGCCGAGCTCATCATGTTGCCCAGCCCCGAATTGGATGCCACCGATTCCGACACCACCGAGCCGACAAAGGCCAGCGTGATGGCGATCTTCAGCGAGCCGAAGAAATAGGGCATGGAGCGTGGAATGCCGACCTTGAGCATGATGTCGAGCTTTTTGGCGCCCAGGGCGCGCAGCACGTCCTCGGTCTCGGGCTCGATCGTGGCAAGCCCGGTCGCAACATTGACCACGATGGGAAAGAACGAGATCAGAAAGGCCGTCAGCACAGCGGGCACCGTGCCGATGCCGAACCAGATCACCAGGATCGGAACGAGCGCCACCTTGGGAATGGCGTTGAACCCGATCATGATCGGATAGAGCCCGGCATAGATGGACTTGGACCAGCCCACGAACAGACCCAGCCCTAGTCCGGCAACCACCGCCAGCAGAAAGCCCAGCACGGTCGTGTACAGCGTCTGCAGCGAGTTCTTCCAGATCGGCGACCAGTACTGCACGATCGCCTCGGCAATCCGGCTCGGCGCCGGCAGCACGGTCTGGGAAATCCCCATCGACCGCACGACGACCTCCCACACCAGGAACAGGCCTATCGTATAGAGCCACGGCGCCAGCAGCAGCCAGTTGACCACAAAACCCTTTGGTGGCGGCAGCACGGAATCGGCAACGACACTTTCCACCCCGGTCATGCTGCCGCCCTCGCATTGGCGATCTAGCCATGCAGTGCCTGCACCATGTCGTTGAAGGCGCTATCATACATGAGGTCGAGCTGCCGCGGCCGAGCGAACGGCACCACATGCTCTGCAACCACCCTCCCGGGCCGGGCACTCATGACCATCACCTTGTCAGCCAGGAACACCGACTCGCGCAGATCATGGGTCACCAGCACAATGGTCACATCCTGCGCCGCATGCAGGTCGCGGATGACGCACCACAACTCTTCACGGGTAAAGGCATCCAGCGCCCCAAAGGGCTCATCCAGCATCAACAGTTCGGGCTCGTGGATCAGCGCCCGGCACAGATTGGCGCGCTGCTGCATGCCACCCGATAATTGCCAGGGAAACTTGTCACCAAACCCCTTGAGCCCGACGGTCTCGAGCAGCCCTTCAGCTTTTGCGACATACTCGGCCTTGTTGGCCCGCAACCGGTGCCGATGCTTCTCGACGATCTCCAGGGGCAGCAAGATATTGTCCAGTGTCGTCCGCCAGGGCAGCATGGTCGGGTTTTGAAACGCCATGCCCACAATCGACACCGGCTTGGTCACCTGGCTGCCCGCTACGATGACCGTGCCTTGCTGGGGAATATGCAGGCCGGTGACCAGCTTCATCAGCGTCGACTTGCCACAACCAGACGGGCCCACCACGGCGACGAAGTCGCCGCGCTCGATCCGCATATTGAGCCCACTGACAGCCAGCGTGCCGCCCGGCCCGCCATAGCGCATGTCCACATTGTCGATACTGACGAGAGCCATCCTGCCTCCGCTGAATAGAGTGACCCGGGCACAACTGCCCGGGCCATGTGGAGTTGATTACGGCAGCATGCGCTCGGCAGCCGGCGCCAGATACTGCGCGTCGAACACGTCCGCCGCTGCGACGGCGCCGGTCAGGCCCATGGAAACCTTGAGCGTCTCGATCGACGCAGCCAGCCGGTCCATGTCGACATCGCCAAACCCGTTCTCGATCACGTAGGGCGTCTTGATATTCATCGCATTGGCCATGCCGAGCCTTTCGAGCTCGATATCGCTGTTGAGCGTTTCATTGCGTGCCAATACGGCAGCAACGCCTGCCGCCGGATCAGCGACCGCATCCGAGAATCCCTTGACCAGTGCGCGCAGGAAACCTTTGACTGCCTCGGGATTTTCGTCGGCAAAGGCTTCGTTGACCAGCACGGCATTGCCATAGAGGTTCAAGCCGTTATCGGCGAACAGGATCGTGGCGATGTCCTCATCCGGCACGCCATTGGCCTTGAGGTTGAGGATGACCGAAAAGGCAAAGCCAAACACGCCATCGACATCGCCCGAGGCCAGCATGGGCTCGCGGACCGGAAAGCCGATCGATTCAAGGGTAATGCCAGAAGTGTCGATCCCGGCGACCTCGACAAAGGCCGGCCATTGCGCAAAAGCGCCATCCGGTGGCGGTGCACCAAGCGTCTTACCTTCCAGCGACTTGGGATCTTCGGTGACGCCCAGCGATTTGCGGCCGACCACAGCAAAGACCGGCTTCTCATAGACCATCATCACCGCCTTGACCGGCTGGCTGGAGTCCTCATCCAGAAACTTGATCACCGAGTTGATATCGCCAAAGCCCATTTGATAGGCACCTGTGGCGACACGCGGAATGGCCTCGACCGAGCCATTGCCGCTGTCGATGGTGACGTCGAGCCCTTCTTCCTTGAAATACCCCTTGTCCAGCGCCAGCAGAAAGCCGGCAGCTGGACCCTCATATTTCCAGTCCAGCGTGAACTTGACGGCCGTCTGCGCCATGGCCGGCAGGGTGGACAGCCCGGCCAGAGCGACAATGACGGAGGTGGTGATGAGCCTGTGCATGCGCATATCGGATGTCCCCGGATGAATATGCAGCAAGACAAGCCTACCCGCGAACGACGCGCAATAGAATTCGCCTACAAATGCAACAATTTTGTATTATGCAAAAAATTAAGCCATAACGCCTGAAAAATAGCCTTGGCTTCACATCCTGTCGGCAAAAACGAAAAAGGGCGCGAAGCCGAAGCTTCGCGCCCAACCGGGAACGCCACAAAGGAGCGTCAGCCTTTGCAGCATCCGCCGACCGGATAGCCCCAGAACGTTCGGAGCCAAAACCGTCTCCCCGGCCCGTGGTGTTCGGGCATTGGGGTCGCTCGAACAACGGGTGTTGGCAACAAGGGTTCCCGCCCGAGCAATCTGTGATCGAAACGTCAGTGTCCGGCGCTTGGCAAGAACACCGCTCGCCGGTCCGGCTAGAGTTCGAACAGCGCCTGCAGTGCCTGGATCGCCTTGATCGCGGCCGAGGCGCGGTTTTCGACGCCGAGCTTGGTATAGACCTGCTCGAGGTGCTTGTTCACCGTCCGCGGGCTGAGGCCCAGAATTTCCCCGATATCGCGGTTTGACTTGCCGCGGGCGATCCACAGCAGCACATCGCTTTCGCGCAGCGTCAGCCCGAAATGCTGCCGCAGCACCTCCTCCTGCCCCTCCGCCTGAGCACGGGCCAGCCGGAATAGATATTCATCGCCCCCGACCACGCCCAGAAAGCCATATTGCAGTTCGGGCGCCCCCGGCAGCCGCAGCTCGAAGCCGCTGCCCGGTGCCAGGTCATCGCCCCGCTGCACCCGCCAGGCCAGGAAACGGCCGGCCATCTCCCCCGACCCCTGCACGTCCACCCCCGATTGCTCGAGCAGCCTGGTGCTCTGTGGCGTCGACCACAACACCCCGCCATTGCTGCCAAACGCCACCAGGTGGCGCCCGGCCGCATCGAGTGCGATGCGCGCGCTCTGCGCCCGCCTTGCATTGGCCAGATGCACGCGGATGCGGGCGCGCAGCTCATCCACATTGATGGGCTTGGACAGATAGTCCACGCCGCCGCTTTCGAGCGCATGCACGATATGCTCGGTCTCGGTCAGCCCGGTCATGAAGATTATCGGCACATGGGTCAGGGTTGCCATCGCCTTGAGCCGCCGGCAGGTTTCGAAGCCATCCAGTCCCGGCATCACCGCGTCCATCAGCACCACGTCCGGTGCCACGCGCAGGGCAATGTTGAGCGCCGCCTCGCCGCTGCGTGCCACCAGCACGGTCACCCCGGCATCCTCGAGCGCCGACGTCAGGAACCCCAATGACTCCGGGGAGTCATCGACCAGCAGCACGATGTCCTGGTCTTTTTCAATCCGGCTCATGGCTCACCCGTTCGATGAGTTCGGCATAGCCCTCGAAGTCGAAGGCCGCAACATGCTGGCGCAGCGCTTCCACCAATGGCCGGTTGGCATCGACACCCGCCAGTTCCACCAGTTTGGCCTCGATCCCGCGCACATGGCCGATCTGCCCCAGGCTGACCAGTTCGCGCAAATGCTCACCCCCCGGCGATCGCAGTCTCGGCGGCTTGGCCGGCTGCTGAGCCGGGCCAGGCGCTGCATAGTCCCATTCCAGCTTGAGATGGGTCGCCAGCTTGTCCAGCAACTGGTTGAGCTCGAACGGCTTGGCCAGCGTATCGCTATGGCCGGTATCGGCACCGGTCGGCGCCGCGCCATCGCCGATATTGGCCGACAGCATGATGATGGGCGCCGCGACGCCGCGCTCACGCAACGCCTCGAGCAAATCCCAGCCGCTCATGCCTGGCATGCGGATGTCGAGAAAATACAGGTCCGGCTGTTCGAGCTCGATCGCCCGCAGGCAGGCAGGCCCATCCTTGACAGCAAACACAGCAAAGCCCAGCGGCGTCAGCATCTCGCGCATCAGGTCGCGATGGTCTTCATTGTCATCCACCACCATGATGTTGCGTGCCGGCCCCTTGTAGCCGACCACGCGCCGGATGTCGGCGCTGATCGCCTGTGCGCGCTCGACCTTGCTCAGCATCAACCGCGCCTGGAACCGCGTCCCCACGCCCAGCGTGCTGGTCAGCGTGATCTCCCCGCCCAGCGTTTCGGTCAGCAGTCTGGTAATGGTCAGTCCCAGCCCCAGCCCGGGCACGAACCGGTTGCGCTCCGCCTCGCCGCGCACGAAGGGCTCGAACACATGCTCGATATCGCTTGGGCCAATGCCGCTGCCGCTGTCCTCAACGATGAAATTGGCCACCTGATTGCGATATTCCACCGTGAAGCTGACATGGCCGGCGCTGGTGAACTTGATGGCATTGGACAGCAGGTTGACCAGGATCTGCCGCAACCGCTTCTCGTCCGTGCGCACATAGAGCGGCAACGCCGGCGCCCGACGATGGCGGAATTCGAGGCCCTTGGCCTTGGCCTGCAGGCGGAACATGTCAACGATCTGGTCGAGAAAGTCCTGGATGTTGATCTCGTTGGAATAAACCTGCAGCCGCCCCGCCTCGATCTTGGAAATGTCGAGCAGCCCATCGATCAACCCGGACAGGTGTTCTGCGCTGCGCCTTATGATCTGCACCGAGCCGCGCCGGTTTTCCGGCAGGCCGGCATCGCGTTCCAGCACCTGCGCATAACCCATCACCGCATTGAGCGGCGTCCGCAGCTCATGGCTGAGCCCCACCACATAGCGGCTCTTCGCGAGGTTCGCGGCCTCGGCCTTTTCCTTGGCCCGCTGCAGCGCCGCATCGGTGCGCGAATGCGCGTTGATTTCCTTGAGCAGCAGCGTGTTCTGCCGCGAGCTTTCCTCTTCGGCCACCAGCCGGCTGTCATGCGCCAGCACCAGGAACCAGGTGATGATCCCGGCGGTGACCGCAAACACGAAGAACACCACCGCCAGCGTGCCGCCCACCACATCGGCCGTATGCGGCGCTGAACCGGCCGCGAAATAATAGATCAGCCACAGCGCCGCGCCCAGCATGGTCACGGCGATAGCCATGGCAATGCCATAGCGGCCCAGCCTTGTCTGCAGCTTGGCAATGGCCCATTCGGGTAGGATGCTGGCGGCTACGGCATGGGTTTGAGCACGGATATGCGCGTGTGGCTTGCACATGTCGTGGCAGCGCGCATCGAGCGAACAGCACAGCGAACAGATCGGCGCCGCATATGCCGGGCACCAGGCCATGTCCTCGGGCTCGAACGGATGCTCGCAGATCGAACAGGTCACCGAGTTCAGCGTCTGCCACTGCTTGCGCGGCTTGCGCGCCAGGTAATACCGCCCCTTGGTCGCCCAGGCGATCGTCGGCGAGGCGATGAAGGCCACGACCAGCGCCACATAGGACGACAGGGCTGCTGCCATCTCGCCGAACACCCCAAAATGGGCGGCCAGCGCAATGACCGTGGCCAGCAGCATCGAGCCCACGCCGACTGGATTGATGTCGTAAAGATGCGCCCGCTTGAACTCGATGCCCGGCGGCGCCAGGCCCAGCGGCTTGTTGATGAATAGGTCTGCCGAGATCGAGCACAGCCAGGCCATGGCAATGATCGAAAAGATGCCCAGCGTCTCCTCGAGCAGCCGGTAGATGCCCAGTTCCATCAGCAGCAGCGCGATGGCCACATTGAACAGCAGCCACACCACGCGCCCGGGATGGCTATGCGTCAGGCGCGAGAAGAAATTCGACCAGGCCAGCGACCCGGCATAGGCATTCATCACATTGATCTTGAGCTGGCTGATCACCACGAACACAGCCATCAGCATCAGCGCCAGGAATTCATTGGGGATCATGTAGCCGAAAGCCACCGCATACATGTAGCCGGGTTCGGCCGCATGCTCGGGCGCAACCCCGCTCGACAGCGCCAGATAGGCCAGGAACGAGCCCGCCAGCAGCTTGGGCGCGCCCACCACGACCCAGCCGGCACCGGCCAGGAATATCGACACCTTGTGCCGCCACTTGCTGGCGCCTTCCGCCGGCAGGAAACGCAGGAAGTCGACCTGCTCGCCGATCTGCGTCATCAGCGCCAGGATCACCGCCGAGGCCGCCCCGAACTTGGCCAGTTCGAACGGCGCCATGCTGCCGGCAGGCGCCTCCGGTAGCCCTAGTCCGGCAAAGCCGCGCCAGAGCTCGAACTTGTCCCAGTCGAGAAAGGCGATGAAGATGAACGGCAGGATATTGAGCACGATCCAGACCGGCTGGGTAATCAGCTGAAACCGGCTGATCATCTGCACGCCGTGGGTGACCAGCGGGATCACCACCACGGCGCTGATGATATAGCCCATCCACAGCGGAATGCCGAAGGCCAGCTGCAGCGCGCTCGACATGATCGCCGCCTCGATGGCGAACAGGATGAAGGTGAAACTGGCATAGATCAGCGATGTGACCGTGGAGCCGATATAGCCAAAGCTGGCGCCGCGGGTCAGCAGATCGACATCGACGCCGTGCTTGGTCGCGTAGCGCGCAATGGGCAGGCCGATCACCAGGATGGCAATGGAGGCCACGACAATGGCAATGACGGCATTGGTGGTGCCGTAGCTCAGCGTGATGGCCCCGCCGATGGCTTCCAGCGCCAAAAACGAGATCGCCCCGATGGCCGTCTGCGAGATCCGGTCATTGGAAAAGCGCCGCGCCGACTTGGCGGTAAAGCGCAGCGCATAATCTTCCAGGGTCTGGTTGGCGACCCAGCGATTGTACTCGCGGCGGATGGGGATGATGCGTTGTCGCGCCATGAACCGTCTAGTTGTTAATCAATTTCGTCGGCAGCACAAATAATCGCCAAGCCAGTGTTAGCACGCTCTTTCCCTGCAAACACTAGGTTTTTGCAGCCTTGGCGATCACTGCGAGGCCCTGCCAGGCGGGCAGGTACGTCAATCGACGTATAGGGCCCGGTTAACATTCCATCCCACAGTCCCCCCAACAAGCGCCTCCCTTGGTGGCTTGGGGCACATTTGCATGAGGGACAATCACATGAACAATTTCGGCGCGAAGAGCGCTTTGCTTGCTGCGGCCATGGCCGGCAGCCTCTCCATGACGGCCATGGTTCCGGCTTTTGCCCAGGATGAGACCATCAAGGTCGGCGTCCTGCACTCGCTGTCGGGCACGATGGCGATTTCCGAAACCACGCTCAAGGACACCATGCTGTTCCTGATCGACGAGCAAAACAAGAAGGGCGGCCTTCTGGGCAAGCAGCTTGAGGCTGTCGTGGTGGACCCCGCTTCCGACTGGCCGCTCTTTGCCGAAAAGGCCCGCGAACTGATCGAAGTCAACGGCGTCGCCGCAGTCTTCGGCTGCTGGACCTCGTCCTCGCGCAAGTCGGTTCTGCCGGTCTTCGAGGAACTCAATTCCATCCTCTTCTACCCCGTTCAGTACGAGGGTGAAGAAAGCCAGCGCAACGTGTTCTACACCGGCGCCGCTCCCAACCAGCAGGCCATCCCCGCCGTCGACTACCTGATGGAAAACGAAGGCGTCGAGCGCTGGGTTCTCGCCGGCACCGACTATGTCTATCCGCAGACGACCAACAAGATCCTTGAGCAATACCTCATGGACAAGGGCGTCGCCAAAGAAGACATCATGATCAACTACACGCCCTTCGGCCATTCCGATTGGCAGACCATCGTCTCCGACATCAAGACTTTCGGCTCGACCGGCAAGAAAACCGCTGTGGTCTCCACCATCAATGGCGATGCCAACGTGCCGTTCTACAAGGAACTCGCCAACCAGGGCATCAAGGCCGAGGACATCCCGGTCGTCGCCTTCTCGGTCGGTGAAGAAGAACTGGCCGGCTTCGACACCACGCCGCTGGTCGGTCACCTGGCTGCCTGGAACTACTTCCAGTCCGTCGATGTGCCGGAAAACGCCGCCTTCATCGAATCCTGGCAGACCTTCATGGGCGACGCCGAAAAGGTCACCAACGACCCCATGGAAGCCACTGTCATTGGCTTCAACCTCTGGGTTCAGGCTGTCGAAAAGGCCGGCACCACCGACACCGACGCCGTGCTCGACGCCATTATCGGCCTCGAAACCCCGAACCTGACCGGTGGCATCGCCAAGATGCTCCCCAACCACCACATCACCAAGCCGGTGCTGATCGGTGAAATCCAGGCCGACGGCCAGTTCGAAGTCGTCTCGGAATCCGAACTCGTCCCCGGCGATGCCTGGTCCGACTTCCTGCCCGAATCCAAGATGATCGAAGCCGATTGGACCGCGCCGATCTCCTGCGGCAACTACAATACCGAAACCAAGATGTGTGGCGGCACGGCGATGTAATTCGTCCCGCCTGCAACCACCGACGAGGACGGCTTCCGCCGCCCTCGTCTTCCACTGACAGACGCATGAGGCCAATGATGAACGCAATCACCCTGCTCCGGACCATCGCGCTCCTCCTTGCCCTCACGCTCGGCTTTGCCGCTCAAGCCCAGGCTCAGGGCCAGATCGCCGACGCTGAACTGAGCCCCCTGGTCGACGCCTTGGCCCCCGGCAATTTCAAGGACCGTGAAGCTGCCATCGGCGTGCTCGCCGCCACCGGCGATCCCCGCGTCGTGCCCGTGCTCGAAATCCTGCTCGAAGGCGAACTCTACGTCGATGAGGCCAGTGGCAAGGTGGTCTTTACCGCTGCTTCGGGTGGCAAGGGGACGATCTCAGATCCCGTGACCGGGGCAGAACTGCCAAGCCTGACAGAAGACGGCCTCGACAAGGTCAAGGTCAATAACGGCCTGCGCCGCGTGCTGCGTACTGCCATCGGCCAGATGACGCTGCTGAGCGAGGATCCCGGAACGCGTCTCTTCGCCGCCCAGTCCATCCTGCGCGACGCCGATCCGGCCCAGCTCGAGCTGCTCGACAGCGCCATCGCCGCCGAAACCGATGCCAATATCCAGCGCGTCATGCAGCAGGCCCGTGCGGCCATCATTCTCAAGACGCCCGACGCCGCCATCGAGGACTGGCAGGCCGCCATTCCCGTGGTGCAGGCCATTGGCGGCCGCGACGCGCTCAATACGCTGACCACCGCCCTCAATACCGCGCCTGAAACGGTCAGGCCGCTGATCCAAACCGCCATTGACGGCCTCGCCCGCGACCGCGCCGTCTGGGATGTCGCGCAGAACGTCTGGTTCGGCATCTCGCTCGGCTCGGTCCTGCTGCTCGCCGCCATTGGCCTTGCCATCACCTTCGGCGTCATGGGCGTCATCAACATGGCCCATGGCGAAATGGTCATGCTGGGCGCCTACACCACCTTCGTGGTGCAGGAGATCATCCGCCAGAACTTTCCGGGCCTGTTCGACTGGTCGCTCGCCATTGCTCTGCCCTTGGCCTTCCTGGTGACCGGCCTGATCGGCATCGCCATCGAACGCGGCATTATCCGCTTTCTCTATGGCCGGCCGCTCGAGACGCTGCTGGCCACCTGGGGCATCTCGCTGATCATCCAGCAGGCCGTGCAGCGCATCTTCAGCGCCAATATCCGTGAGGTCGGCAACCCGACCTGGATGTCGGGCTCGTTCGAGCTCGGCGGCCTCGCCATCACCTGGAACCGCTTCTACATCGTCATCTTCGCCATGATGGTCTTCGTCGCCTTGCTGCTGGTGCTCAAATATACCGCCATTGGCCTGCATATGCGCGCCGTCACGCAGAACCGCCGCATGGCCTCGGCCATGGGCATCCGCACCCCGCTGGTCGACGCCATGACCTTCGGCCTCGGCTCCGGCATTGCCGGCCTGGCCGGTGTGGCCCTCAGCCAGATCGGCAACGTCTCGCCCAATCTGGGCCAGGGCTACATCATCGACAGCTTCATGGTCGTCGTCTTCGGCGGCGTGGGTAACCTCTGGGGCACGCTGGTCGGCGCCCTCACCCTGGGCATCGCCAACAAGTTCATCGAGCCCTATGCCGGCGCGGTACTGGGCAAGATCATCATCCTTGTCCTCATCATCCTGTTCATCCAGCGCCGTCCCCGCGGCCTCTTCGCGCTCAAGGGACGCTCGATCGAAGCATGATTACCCAGGCTCTCTTCCGCGCCCTAGATCGCAAGGCCATCTGGATCGTCACCATCCTGCTGCTCGTTGCCATTCTCGTGCCGATGTCCAACCTACTGCTGCCCGATGGCCATCCTTTGCGCCTGCCCAACTACGCCGTGCTCCTGTTCGGCAAATATCTCACCTTCGCCATGCTGGCGCTCGCGCTCGACCTGGTCTGGGGCTATTGCGGCATTCTTTCGCTCGGCCACGGCGCCTTCTTTGCCATCGGCGGCTATGCCATGGGCATGTATCTGATGCGCCAGATCGGCACCCGCGGCGTCTATGCCAATCCTATCCTGCCCGATTTCATGGTGTTCCTGAACTGGAAGGAACTGCCCTGGTACTGGATGGGCATGGACAATTTCTGGTTCGCCATGCTGATGGTCGTGGTCGTACCGGGCCTGCTGGCCTTCGTCTTCGGCTTCCTGGCCTTTCGCAGCCGCGTCACCGGCGTCTATCTCTCCATCATCACCCAGGCCATGACCTATGCCCTGCTGCTGGCCTTCTTCCGCAATGATATGGGCTTTGGCGGCAATAACGGCCTGACCGATTTCAAGGACATTCTGGGCCAGCCGGTGCAGGCCGGCACCACCCGCGCCGCCCTGTTCGCTGCCTCGGCCATCGCTCTGGCCCTGGCAGTCCTCGTCTGTTCGATGATCGTCAATTCCAAGCTCGGCAAGGTCATGGTGGCCGTGCGCGATGCCGAAAGCCGCACCCGCTTTCTCGGTTACCGCGTCGAATATGTGAAGCTCTTTGCCTTCGTCGTCTCGGCCATCATCGCCGGCATCGCCGGCGCGCTTTATGTGCCGCAGGTCGGCATCATCAACCCGTCCGAATTCGAGCCCGCCAATTCCATCGAGGTGGTGATCTGGACCGCCGTGGGTGGCCGCGGCACCATTATCGGCCCCATCATCGGCGGCATCCTGGTCAATGTCGGCAAGTCCTATTTCACCGGCGCCTTCCCGGAATACTGGCTCTTTGCCCTGGGCGCGCTCTTCGTCGTCACCACGCTCTTCCTGCCCAAGGGCATTGTCGGCCTCATCGGCCAGTACCGTGCCGCCACCACCAGGCGCGAGCAGCACGACCGCAGTGCCGCCACACCCGCCCAGGTGGAAGCCGGCACCGATCCCCAACCCAAGCCGGCGGAATAAGCCATGACCGACTCCAACAAGCTTGGCACCATGCTCTACCTGGATGGCGTCTCGGTGGCCTTTGATGGCTTCAAGGCCATCAACAACCTCTCCATCATCGTCCACCCCGCTGAAATGCTGGCCATCATCGGCCCCAATGGCGCGGGCAAGACCACCATGATGGATATCATCACCGGCAAGACGCGGCCCGATGACGGCCAGGTGCTGTTTGACGGCCGCACCGACCTGACCAGGTTGGACGAGGCGGCCATCGCCAATCTGGGCATTGGCCGCAAATTCCAGAAGCCGACCGTGTTTGAAAGCCAGACCGTCTGGGACAATATCGAACTGGCCCTGAAAAAGCCGCGCGGCGTCTTCTCGGCCCTGTTCTACGTTGCCGACGGCCCCGATATCTCCCGCATCACCGAAATCCTTGAAACGGTACGCCTGCTCGCCCGCAAGGACGAACTGGCGGCCGACCTCAGCCACGGCCAGAAGCAGTGGCTGGAAATCGGCATGCTGCTCGCCCAGGACCCCAAACTGCTGCTGGTTGACGAACCGGTTGCCGGCATGACCGACGCCGAAACCGTCGAGACCGCCAAGCTGCTGCGCGACATCGCCAGGACCCGTTCGGTCGTGGTGGTCGAGCACGACATGAGCTTCGTCCGCGAACTGGGCTCTCGCGTCACCTGCCTTGCCGAAGGCTCGGTCCTGGCGGAAGGAACACTCGATCAGGTCAGCGCCAACCCCGTTGTCATCGAACGCTATCTGGGGCGCTGAATTGATGGAAATCAACGCCCAGCGCCAGGTCAACGACTACCATTCTCCTCGATCGGGGGCGCAGTTTTCGTCCGCCGGCCTCGCCCGGGAGGAATGGCAGATGGTGACACGGCGGACACTTCTGGCAATGGGCGTGGTGGCAGGCGGCGCCGCTATTGGCGGCACCATGGCGGCAACCAGCTTTGCCCATTCCATGCAAACGGCCAATGCCGCTATCGACCCCAACCTTTCCAGTCTTATCCAAAGCCGCTTCGGGGCGCTGGAATATGCCGAGCGCGGCGTGGGCGCTCCCGTCCTCATGGTGCATGGCACCGGCGGCGGCTTTGACCAGGGCCTGATGTTCGCCCACGGCTTGGTGGAGCGGGGCTATCGCGTCATTGCCCCGTCGCGCTTCGGCCATCTCCGCTCCGATCTTCCTGCCGACCCCTCCAGCGCCAATCAGGCAGACGCCTTCGTCGACCTGCTCGATCATCTGCGTATCGACAGGGTTGCCATTGCCGGCGGCTCCGCCGGGGCGCTGTCGGCGATCGAATTCGCCATCCGCCACCCTGACCGCTGCGCCGCGCTTTTGCCCATCGTGCCGGCCACCTATGTGCCCAGCCGGGATGCGGTCACCGCCGACAATGCGCCGGCGGGGGTGGAGGCAGCCATGCAACTGTTCCGCTCGGACTTCCTGTTCTGGGCGGCCATCCGCACCGTCCCCGACCTGCTGACCGGCACCCTGCTCGCCACCGATCCGGCCCTGCTGCAGACGGCTTCCCCCGCAGAGGCCGCGCGCGCCAAAGCCATCCTGTGGTCACTGCTGCCGGTCAGCCGCCGCGTCGATGGCATGGCCAACGATGCCCGCCTGGCCGGACATCCAGCACCTTCCGCTCTGGAGCGCATCACCGCCCCGGTACTCGCCATTTCAGTCGAGGACGATCGCTTCGGCACCGCCCTGGCTGCACGCTACATCGCCGCGACGGTCAAAGACGCCAGGCTCGTCCTCTTCCCCTCGGGTGGCCATATCTGGCTGGGTCATGACGACGACCTGACCAGCCAGATGGATACCTTCCTCCAGCAGATCGGATCCCCATGACCGCCCTGTCCATCAATGCCATCGATCTGCACTATGGTGCTGCCCAGGCGCTCAAGTCGGTGTCGCTCGAATGCCGGCCAGGACGCATCACCGCCGTGCTCGGGCGCAATGGCGTCGGCAAGTCATCGACATTGCGCGCGATCACCGGTGTGCACAACATCTCGGCGGGAGACATTCGTTTCGGTGACACCGCACTGCGCAAGGCGCCGCCTTACAAGCGCGCCCGCATGGGTATCGGCTATGTGCCGCAGGGCCGGGAGATATTCCCTTTGCTCACGGTCAAGGAAAACCTCGAGACGGGCTATGCCGGCCTCAAGCGCGCCGATCGGTCGATTCCGCCCTATATTTTCGAGCTCTTCCCGGTGCTGAAATCCATGCTGGGGCGGCGCGGCGGCGATCTGTCGGGCGGACAGCAGCAGCAATTGGCCATCGGCAGAGCACTGGTGACACGGCCCAAGGTACTCGTGCTCGACGAGCCGACGGAAGGCATTCAGCCCTCGATCATCAAGGATATTGGCCGCGCGCTGCAATTCCTGCGCGACGAGAAGGGAATGACGATTTTGCTGGTCGAGCAATTCCTCGACTTCTGCCGGGAAATCGCGGACGATATCTACGTTATGGACCGCGGTGAAATCCAGCATGCCGGCCCCGCCAGCGATCTGGATCGCCCCGATGTACGCCGACACTTGATGGTCTAGTAACAGGAAACGCCCGGCCGAGGCCGGGCGCACAATACCCGAGGGTATCGATACTACTTGGTAGTGGCAGCTTCTTCCGCTGGGATCACGGTGTCGGCAGGCAGCAGGCCGGCTTCGACGCAATCGCGCAGGGTGATGTCATCGATAACCTTGGAGTCCGAATCGGTCGCGTCGGCCGCTGGTGCAGCAGGCGTCATCGTGGAGTCTGTCTCTTCGCCGGCGGTCGTCGTCTCGCCAACCATCTGGTCACACATGGCCTGGACACGAGGAAGATCAATATCAGTAACGCTCACACCGCCGACAACAGTCTGGGCATAGGCGGCGCCGGAAAAACCAAGAGCGACAGCAAGAGCGGCGGCGGATACAATATTAGTGAAACGCATTTTTCTAAGCCTTTGTTTTTTTGTGGTCATAGAGCGTTTGCTCACAGTGGAAATGCTTGACGGTGAATAAAGTTGCCGATGCACTAGATCAGACCGATCACGTTTTTGCGCCGGCACTGCAAAGGGCCCGAGGCGCTGGCCGGATCCGCACCAAGCAGGGCGACGGCATTACCCGCCTGGATCGCCTTTACCAGGATGGCTGTGCAAAGATTCGCCTTCCGCACACCCATTCCAGCGCCCTTGAGGCAGTCCTGATCAACACCGCCGGCGGGCTCACCGGTGGCGATCGCATGGACTGGGCGGCGCACATTGCCGCCGACGGCAGGGCCGTGCTGACGACGCAGGCCTGCGAACGCGTCTATCGCTCGCTGGGCGGACCGGCCACGGTCAATACCCGTCTCGAGGTCGGCGCCAACGCCCATCTCGACTGGCTGCCGCAGGAAACCATCCTGTTTGCCGCCAGCCAGCTTGATCGCCGCATCGACATCGACCTGGCCGAGGGCGCCAGCCTGACCGCGATAGAGGCTATCCTGCTCGGCCGCGACGCCATGGGCGAAGTCGCGCTGGACGCCCGGCTGCGCGACAGCTGGCGGGTGCGCCGCAACGGACGCCTGATCCATGCCGAGGCGACCCGTCTCGACGGCACCGAAGCCGAACGCAACGGCCTGTCGCTGCTGGCCGGCAGACGGGCCTTCGCCACGGTGCTGCATATTGCGCCCAGCGCCGATGCCTGCGCCGCCCGCCTTGTTCGCCTGCGCGCCATGCTGCCCGAAGACGGCCGGATTGCCGCCAGCGCCAATGGCGACCGCCTCACTGTCCGCGTCCTGGCGCAAACAGGCCTTGCAATGCGCCGCCTGATCGTTCCAATTCTGGCTGAGCTTTCCGGCGCCGGCGCGCTACCGCGCCTCTGGCATCTATAGGACCCACGATGAACCTGACCCCGCGTGAAAAAGACAAACTCCTGATTGCCATGGCCGCTATCGTGGCCCGCAAGCGCCTGGAGCGCGGCGTCAAGCTCAACCATCCAGAAGCCATCGCCCTGATCAGCGATTTCGTCGTCGAAGGTGCCCGCGACGGCCGCCCGGTCGCCGAACTGATGGAAGCGGGCGCCCATGTCATCACCCGCGCTCAGGTCATGGACGGCATCGCCGAGATGATCCACGACGTGCAGGTCGAGGCCACCTTCCCCGACGGCACCAAGCTCGTCACCGTCCACCAGCCGATCCGCTAGGCCGCCATGCTCGAACTGCGCCCCTCCTGCGAATGCTGCGACAAGGATCTGCCGCCGGCCGCAACCGATGCGATGATCTGCAGCTTTGAATGCACCTTCTGTGCCGATTGCGTCGAACACCGGCTGGCCGGCATCTGCCCCAATTGCGGTGGCGGCTTTGCCCCCCGCCCCATCCGCCCGGCCGGCAAGCTGGCCAATAATCCGCCATCCACCATTCGCATCTTCAAGCCCGCCGGCTGCGGCCCGGCCAACGCTGCGTGAGCACACCATGATCCCAGGCGAAATCATCACCCTTCCCGGCGACATCGAACTCAATGTCGGCGCACCCCAGATCACCATCGAAGTGGCCAATGCTGGCGATCGCCCGATCCAGATCGGCTCGCACTATCATTTCTTCGAAGCCAATTCCGGCCTGGTCTTTGACCGGGACCGCGCGCGCGGCATGCGGCTCGACATCGCGGCGGGCACAGCCGTCCGCTTTGAGCCCGGCCAAGCCCGCGAGGTGCGGCTGATCCCCTTTGCCGGCGACCGGGCCGTCTATGGCTTCCGCCAGCAGATCATGGGCGCTCTGGATTAGCGCTGGGCCTGTGCCCCAACTATCCATAAAAGGGCGCGCGACCTTATCTCGGAGAGACCATGAACACCCAAGCCGAAACCAGACTTCTTGCTGAATTGACCGCCGTCGTCGCCGACCTGCATTCAACCGGCATGGCCGATGGCGAGGCCATGTACAGCCTCGGCGGCAGCGCTGATCGCCTGTGCAGCACACGCGATTCCCAGAGCTGGGCCGGCTTCAAATCGACACTGACCGACGCCGACACCATCGCCTTGCTCAGCCAGATCGATGCCGAGGGCAATACCGCGCTCAAGGCTGATAATGGCCGCACCGCCTATACCCTGCAGGCCCTCGCTTTGTCGCTGGCGGCCAGCAATGCCCGCCAGGACGTTACCCTGGCCGGCGCCGCCCTGCTCGATGCCGTTATCGAGGCGGCGCTCAAGAACTACCGCACCCACGCCAAGCCAACCTTCGGCTGAACCGAACGAGGACACCATGCCTGCTCGTATCTCGCGCGCCACCTATGCCGACATGTATGGCCCGACCACCGGCGACAAGGTGCGCCTGGCCGATACCGAGCTGTTCATCGAAGTGGAGAACGACTTCACCACCTATGGCGAGGAGGTCAAGTTCGGCGGCGGCAAGGTGATCCGCGACGGCATGGGCCAGAGCCAGCGCACGCGGGCCGAAGGCGCCGTCGATACGGTGATCACCAATGCGCTGATCGTTGACTCCACCGGCATCTACAAGGCCGATGTGGGCCTCAAGGACGGCCGGATTGCCGCCATCGGCAAGGCCGGCAATCCCGACACCCAGCCGGGCGTCAACATCATCATCGGCCCCTCTACCGAGGCCATTGCCGGCGAAGGCCGCATTCTTACCGCCGGCGGCATGGATGCCCATATCCACTTCATCGCCCCCCAGCAGATCGAAGAAGCCCTGATGAGCGGCGTCACCACCATGCTGGGCGGTGGCTCCGGTCCCGCCCATGGCACGCTGGCTACCACCTGCACCGGCGCCTGGCATATCCAGCGCATGATCGAGAGCTTTGACGGCTTCCCCATGAACCTGGCGCTGGCCGGCAAGGGCAATGCCTCCCTGCCCGCGCCGCTGGTCGAAATGGTGCTGGCCGGCGCCTCGTGCCTCAAGCTGCACGAAGATTGGGGCACCACCCCGGCCGCTATCGACAACTGCCTGTCGGTTGCCGACGACTACGACGTTCAGGTGATGATCCATACCGACACGCTCAACGAGAGCGGCTTTGTCGAGGACACCATCGCCGCCTTCAAGGGCCGCACAATTCATGCCTTCCACACCGAAGGCGCCGGCGGCGGCCACGCCCCCGACATCCTGCGGGTCGCGAGCCTACCCAATGTCATCCCCTCCTCCACCAATCCCACGCGCCCCTATACGGTCAACACCATTGCCGAGCATCTCGACATGCTCATGGTCTGCCACCACCTCGATCAGTCGATCCCCGAGGACGTGGCCTTTGCCGAAAGCCGCATCCGCAAGGAGACCATCGCCGCCGAAGACATCCTGCACGACATGGGCGCACTCTCCATCATCTCCTCGGACAGCCAGGCTATGGGCCGCGTCGGCGAAGTGCTGATCCGCACCTGGCAGACCGCCGACAAGATGAAGCGTCAGCGCGGCCGGCTGGCCCAGGAAACCGGCGACAACGACAATTTCCGCGTCAAGCGCTACATCGCCAAATATACCGTCAACCCCGCCATCGCCCATGGCATGAGCCAGCACATCGGCTCCATCGCCGTCGGCAAGCGCGCCGATCTCGTGCTCTGGCACCCGGCCTTCTTCGGCGTTAAGCCCGAAATGATCCTGCTCGGCGGCTCCATCGCCGCCGCGCCCATGGGCGATCCAAACGCCTCGATCCCCACCCCCCAGCCCATGCATTACCGGCCCATGTTTGCCAGCTTCGGCAAGCTGCTGACCTCCTCCTCGGTCACCTTTGTCTCCCAGGCCGCCTATGACGATGGTCTGCGCGACAAGCTGGGCGTCGCTAAACACATGCTGCCGGTGACCAATACCCGCGGCGGCATCGGCAAGGCCGCCATGGTCCACAATGCCGAAACCCCCGAAATCGAGGTCGATCCCGAGACCTACGAAGTGCGGGCCAATGGCGAATTGCTCACCTGCGAACCCGCCACCGAACTGCCCATGGCGCAGCGCTATTTTCTGTTCTAGTCAGGCGCCGAGCACGGCGGCCGCTCCATCGCCGGCCGCCGCAAGGACCTGCCATGTCAACACCGGCCACCAGTCAAACCCCGACGGCGCGCGGCGAAGCCCTGCTGGCCGACGGTCAACCGGGCGCGGCCGTCGCGGCCTTCACGGCCGCGCTGGCCCTGCGCCCCAGGGACAGCGCCGCCTGGCGCGGCCTGGGCAAGGCCCAACTGGAACTGGGCAATGAGGCTGCGGCGAGAGCCGGCTTTGCCCAGGCCCTCGCCATCGTGCCCTATGATCGCTACGCCGCCCACATGCTGGCATCCCTCTCGGGAGAAGCCGGCGCGCAAGCCACCGGCTACGTGGCAGACCTGTTCGATACCTATGCCGACGACTTCGACGCGCACCTGACCGGTGCCCTCAACTACCGCATCCCCGAGGCCATCCGCGCCCTGCTGACCGACCGCGCGCCCTTTGCCAGCCTGCTCGATCTGGGCTGTGGCACCGGTCTGGTCGGCCTCGCGCTCAGCGAAATGGTCGCCGCCATGGACGGCATCGACATCGCTCCCAGGATGGTCCGTAAGGCCCATGAACGCGGCCTCTATCGACACCTGCGCACCGGCGACCTGCTCGACAGCATCGCCACCGACCCTGCTTTGCGCGGCCCCTATGATCTGGTCACCGCCGCCGATGTCTTTGTCTATCTCGGCGCTCTCGAGGCTATCTTTGCCGCCTGCGCCAACCTTTTGGCGCCGCGGGGCCTGCTCGTCTTCTCGGTGGAAACCACCACCGGCGACCAGCCCGTCCTGCGCTCCAGTGGACGCTTCGCACATCCCGCAGCCTATATTGCACGCCTGGCAGATCAGTTCGACTTCACCATGGATGTCACGCAGAGCCACCCCATCCGCCAGGAGCGCGACCAGCCTATTGCCGGCACGCTTTACCTGCTGACGCGCCATTGATCCGTCTTGCCGACCTCTGCCAGACGCGCCACTATTGCCGCGCGGTCACCAGACCGCCTCTATAGGGGCAAACATCATGCTTTATGTCCTTGCACTACTGATCGGCGTCGTTGCGGGCCTGCGCACCATGGTTCCCTTGGCCGCCCTGTCTTGGGCCGCCTATCTCGGCTGGCTCGATTTCAGCGCAACGCCCTATGCCTTCGTCGGCCATTCGGTGACCGCCATTATCCTTACTTTGCTTGCCATTGGCGAACTGATTACCGACCAATTGCCCAATACGCCCAGTCGTAAGGTGCCGATGCAGTTCGGCGCCCGTGTCTTTGTCGGCGCCGTGGCCGGTGGCCTGCTCACGGGGGACTGGATCTTCGGCGGCATTCTGGGTGCCATCGGCGCGGTCATCGGCACCCTGGCCGGCGCCGAGCTGCGCAGCCGCCTGGCCAAGGCCTTTGGTCGTGACCTGCCCGCCGCCCTGCTCGAAGATGCAGTGGCCGTACTGGGCGCTCTTCTGATCGTCTACCTGGTCTGATCTCTCGGCCGCGATTGACCGATCCGGCAAGGGACCAAGCCAGCTTTGACATCCCGGCGCAGGCGGCTGATGCTGCCCGCGCCACCCTCCGCAATTCCGCCGCCTGCCTGTGCTGTTATCGCCCCAAGCCCAACGGAGTTCACCCATGCCAGCCAGACTGCTTGTCGCCACTGTCCTCTCCGCGCTCGCGCTGACGGGCGCATCGCCAGCCGCCGAAACCGCGCTGCAGCTGACCATCACCACCCAGTCCGGCGATTTCGATCAGCGCGTCATGCGCTACGATTGCGGCACGGAAACCCCGGTCGTGGTCACCTATATCAATGCGGGCCCGAACTTCCTGGCCATCGTGCCGCTCGCCGATGAGGCGCAGCCGCTGGTCTTTGCCGCGGTCATCTCGGGCTCGGGTGTGCGCTACGCCGCCGGCAAATGGATCTGGACCACCAAGGGGGTTGAGGCGAGCCTGCTCGACGGAACCCTTGACGCGGATGCCGAGCCCGTCCTGACCTGCTCAGAAATCAACAACATTCCTTGAGCCGGCGGGCTGATTTAGGGCGATGCGGGCTCTTCAATCCGGGCGCTGGAGCAGCTAGAATAGGTCCAAGGTTGGGAAGCCTTTGACCACCGGGCTCGCCCCAAGGAACTGCACATGCTCCGCGCCATCTCGCACCTGCCCGCCCATCATGGCCGGGGCGCAGCCCTCGACACCATCACTTTGGCCCATGATGAACGGCGCCTGCGCCGCAAGCTGTTGACCTGCGCCGGCGGCACCGAAGTCATGGTGGATTTTCCCAGCACGGTGACCCTCGATCACAATGGGGCCCTCGAGCTGGACAATGGCCAGGTCATCGCCATCGTTGCGGCGCCCGAACTGCTCTACGCCGTGCACGCCAGCTCCACCGCCCATCTGGTTCGCCTCGCCTGGCATATCGGCAACCGCCACACCTCGGCCCAGCTCGAGCAAGGCCGCATCCTGATCAAGCGCGATCATGTGCTCAAGACCATGCTCGAAGGCCTGGGCGCTAACGTAGCCGACGTCACCGAACCGTTCTTCGCCGAGCACGGCGCCTATCACAGCCACGGCGATACCGGCCACGCCTTGCTCGCCCGATGACCGCGCCTGCCGACCTGCAGAAACTGCTGACCTGGCTCTCCCCGGCTTTTCCGGTGGGCGCCTTTGCCTGGTCGGCAGGCATGGAATCCGCGATTCTCAGCGGCACCGTGCATGATCGTGACACGACCCGCCAATGGGTTGGCAGCGTGCTCACCCATGGCAGCCTGCGCACCGATGCCATCCTGCTCGCCCATGCCCATCGCGCCTGCCTCGATCCGCACGCGCTGCAGGAACTCGCCGATCTCTGCCTAGCGCTCACCCCGGCACGCGAACGGCACGAGGAAACCACTATTACCGGTGCCGCCTTCGCCTCGGCCCTCAAGGCCTGGCCCACCCCGGTCCTGGCGCATCTGCCGCAGCCCTGCCCCTATCCCATCGCGGTGGGCGCCATTGCCGCGGGCCACGCCATAGACCTCCGATCCACCCTGCTGGGCTACCTGACCGCCACCGTGCACAGCCAGGTCTCGGTCGCCGTCCGCCTGGTGCCGATCGGCCAGTCCGATGGCCTGGCGATCATGGCGGCTCTGGAAGCCGACATCGCCGCCATGGCCGATCTGTGCCAGCATGCCACGCTGGACGATATCGGCGCGGTGGCCTATGCCGCTGATATTGCCCAGATGGCCCATGAAACGCTGACGACAAGGATTTTCCGCTCATGAGCATGCTGATTGCTGCGTTCATGTTCATTCCCCTGCTGGCCATCACGACCGCGCACCTGCTCTGGTCGCTTGGCATGACCTGGCCGATCCGCGAGGAAAAACTGCTGGCCCAGACCGTGGTTGGCACGCCGGGTGTCGAGCGCATGCCGTCGCGCCTGGCTTCCTTCGCTGTCGCAGCCCTCATCCTCACCGCTGGCATTGTCGCGCTGGCTCTGGCTGACCATGAGAGTGGCGGCGCCCCGCTGACCTTGCTTGGCGTCCCCCTCGCCGCGCTGTTCCTCGGCCGGGGTGTTGTCGGCTATACGTCGTGGTGGGCCCAAAAGACCCCCGAACCCAATTTCCGGCTCAATGACCGCCGGGTCTATTCGCCACTCTGCCTGCTGCTCGGCGCAGGCTTCCTCGCACTCGTCATCTTGAGGCTGCTATGAACGTCACCAGAAGCCCGAACGGTCCCCTTCGCATCGGCATTGGCGGCCCGGTCGGCTCGGGCAAGACCACATTGTGCGAAAACCTGCTCAAGGCCATGCGGGATCGCTACTCCATGGCTGTGGTCACCAATGACATCTATACCCGCGAAGACGCGCTGATCCTGGCCCGCGCCCAGGCCATTTCCGAAGACCGCATTGTCGGCGTCGAGACCGGCGGCTGTCCGCATACCGCCATCCGCGAGGACGCCTCGCTCAACCTGGCGGCCATTGACGATCTCAACCGCAAGTTCCCCGATCTCGATATCATCCTGATCGAAAGCGGCGGCGACAATCTGGCGGCGACCTTCTCGCCCGACTTGGCCGACATCACCCTTTACGTGATCTCGGTGGCCCAGGGCGAAAAGATCCCGCGCAAGGGCGGGCCGGCCATCGCCCGTTCCGATCTGCTGATCATCACCCATACTGATCTGGCGCCCTATGTCGGGGCCAGCCTTGCGGTTATGGAGAGCGACACCATCAAAGTGCGCGATGGGCGTCCCTATGTGTTCACCGACCTGCTACGGCACGAAAGTCTCGATCAGATCATCGCCTTTATCGAGCGGGCCGGCGGTTTGGTTGACTTCGAAGCGGCCTGAAAGGCAAAATCCCGCCAGTGGCGGGATTTTAGCTGAGAAGGCCATGAGAGCTGTGCTCGAATGGCCAGGCGGCTGAATAGTCTGCCGGACGGTTTCGGCGGCGTTCAGCTGCCGACCATCACCACATGGCTGACCAGCCGCCCCTCGTGCAGATGATGCAGCAATAGTCCTGGCGGATCGCTGATCGCGGGCTCGCGCCCGTCCAGCCGCAGCCGGTTGGCGCGGGTGACGGACGGCGCCATGGTCGCGGCACGCTCGGCAAAGCGGGTGAACATCGGCCGGTGCACATGCCCGCATGTCAATCCCAGCACCGGGTTGCGGGCGGTCATGATCACCTGCGCCAGCCGGTCGCCATTGCGGCAGATATTGCGATCCTTGTCGTCGATGCCGCACAGGAACGGATGCTGGTGCTGAAAGATCAGGGCCGGCGGGCCCTCTTGGTCGAGCGTTGCCGCCAGCCAGTCGAGCACCGGCGCCGCATCGCCGTGATGGGCGCCGGCCACGGTGACGTCCAGGCCGATCACCCGAAGGTCGGTGCCGACCGGCCCGACACAGTTTAGCGGGCGCTGGTCGCTCCAGCCCATCTGTGCGTCGAACACCCGTCCCATCGCGCGATGGTCATCGACATTGCCGGGTACCACGTAGAAGGGCGAGCCAGTGCTGTCGAGGCGGTCGGCGACCGCGGCATAACTGTCAGCGTGTTCAAACTCCGCCAGATCGCCGCTGACGATGATCGCGTCCGGACGCATCGGCCTGAGCCAGGCCAGGACCTGGTCAAGCCGCTGCAGTCGCTCAGCGGAACCGTCAGCATGGATATCGCTGAGCTGGGCAACAATCATTCACTGTCCGTCGATCGCACCAGGGCTACCACCGACCGCGGCGTCAGCGTCGCCGTACCCTCGGCGATCGCCACCGCGGCGGTATTGTCGGATTCGACGCCAACCGTCCAGCCGCCTTCGGGCAGATGTGCCACAACGGGTTCGGCACGCCGGTTGAACCAGACGAGCACTTCGTCTTCCTTGTTGCGCAAGTGCATGCCCAGCACGGACCCGCCCGAAGCGCCCCAGTCGCCCTCATTCATTTCGCGCCCGTCCGGATGCAGCCAGACCACATCGCGCACGCCGTTCTTCTCCTGGCCGGTGAGGAAATGGTCATGCGTCAGGGCCGAGTGTTCCTTACGGAACTTGCTCATCGCGGCGACGAAATCCACCAGGTCGCCATCGCCATGTTCCCAGTCCAGCCAGGTGATTTCATTGTCCTGGGCATAGGCGTTGTTGTTGCCCTGCTGGGTGCGATACATCTCGTCGCCCTGCTGCAACAGCGGCACGCCACGCGATACGAACAGCGTTGCCAGCATGGCGCGCACGTCGCGCTTGCGCGCGGCAATGATCGCCTCGTCGTCGGTCTCGCCTTCCACACCGCAGTTCCACGAGGCATTATGACTGTGGCCGTCGCGGTTTTCCTCGCCATTGGCCTCGTTATGCTTGTCGATATAGCTGACCAGGTCGCGCAAGGTGAACCCGTCATGCACCGCCAGCATATTGACTCCATGGCTGGGCTTGCGGCCGGCGAAATTGAAGATTTCCGCAGAGCCGGCCACCTTGCCGGCCAGCGCGCCCAGCTTGCCATCCTCGCCGCGCCAGAACTCGCGAATTTCGTCGCGATAGGTGTCGTTGTGTTCCTTGAATTCCTTGCCGAACTGGCCGAGCGCATAGCCGCCCGGACCTGGATCCCAGGGCTCTGCCACCAGGATACACTGGCTCAGCACGGGGTCGGCCTTGATCTTTTGCAGCATCTCGGCCTCGGGATTGAAGCCTGGATCGCGCGCCAGCACGGTCGCCAGGTCGAACCGGAACCCCGACACGCCCATTTCCTCGACCCAGTAGCGCAGGCTGTCGATCACCAGGCGCTGCGTCGCCGGATGGTCGCAGCGCAGCGTATTGCCGGTGCCGGTATCATTGACCAGGTGCTGCTTGCCGTCGGCTTCCACGAAGCGGTAATAGGTCTTGGCATCGAGCCCCATCAGGCTGAGCATCGGCCCATTGGCATCGCTTTCCCCGGTATGGTTGTAGACCACGTCCAGGATCACCGAGATGCCGTTCTTGCGGTAGAGATCGGTCATGTTCCGCAGTTCCTGCGGGCCGCGCGGCGCCAGCCGCGGGTCGATGGCCGAATAGGTCACCGGATTGTAGCCCCAGGCATTGGTGAGGCCGAGCACGGGAAGATGCCCCTCGTCGATCCAGGCGGCGGTGGGCATCAGCTGCAGCGTGTCGACCCCGATATATTTCAGGTGATCGATGACGCGCTGCGTGGTCAGTGCCGCGATGGTGCCGCGCAGCGGCCCCTGCACGCTGGGGTGGCGCATCGTATAGCCGCGCACATTCATCTCGTAGAACATGCCCGGCGCCTTCTTGCGCGGCAGGATATTCTCATTGCCCATGTCGCCCACGATCGCCTTGGGGATCAGCGGTGCGGTATCGACCGCCTCGCTGCGATCCAGCCGCAGCCGCGGCGAGCGCACGAAGACCCGGTCGAGCCGCTTGGCATAGGGGTCGACCAGCAGCTTCATGGGGTCAAAGAACAGCCCCTGGTCGGGATTGTATTCGCCATCGGCCCGCAGGCCATAGCGCGTGCCGGCGCCCAGTCCGGCGACCAGACCCGCACGGATGTGGTCCTGGTGCACGTCGAGCTCGAAGCGGTCGGTTTCGTGGTCCTGCTCGTCGAAGATCGAGACCCAGATATTGGTGGCCGTCTCCGAATAGACGGCAAAATTGACGCCCTGCTCGGTGAGAGTGGCGCCGAGCTGGGCGATACTGCCCCCATTGGGGACCAGCGTGGGTTTCATGTTGAATCCGATTTCAGGTGATGACGCTGGGTTCCCGGCGACCGGTGCGCTGCTTGATCCCGGCAAGCTGTTCGGTGAGTCCGACGAGGGGGTCAAGAGCGTGTTGGGTGTCGAGATCGTGTCGTCCATCAGCTGCCTCATAGCGTTCGAGATAGACCCGCAACGTGGCGCCGACCGTACCGGTTCCAGAAAGCCGCAGCACTATTCGAGAACCATCGGCAAAGCCGATGCGAATGCCCTGCTTGGCACTGGTCGAACCATCGACCGGATCGTGATACTTGAAATCGTCGGCATAGGCGACCTGTAGGTCCTCGCCGAAAATCTGCCCGACAAGGCCTGGCAGCTTGGCGCGAACATCGTCCATCAGCTTGCCCGCAATGGTGGCGTCCACCTCTTCATAGTCATGTCGCGTATAGTAATTGCGGCCATAGGTCGCCCAGTGCGCCCGCACGATCTCGTCCACGCTCTGCTGGCGCACGGCGATGATGTTGAGCCACAGCAGCACGGCCCAGAGGCCATCCTTTTCGCGCACATGGTTCGAGCCAGTGCCCGCGCTTTCCTCGCCGCAAATCGTCACCCGGCCCGCATCGAGCAGATTGCCGAAGAACTTCCAGCCCGTCGGCGTCTCGTGCATCTCGATGCCGAGTTTTTCTGCCACGCGGTCGGCTGCGGCGCTGGTCGGCATCGAGCGGGCAATGCCGGCAATGCCGTCGCGATAGCCCGGCGCCAGATGAGCATTGGCCGCCAGCAGCGCCAGCGAGTCCGAGGGCGTCACGAAGCGATTCTTGCCGATGATCAGGTTGCGGTCGCCATCGCCATCCGAGGCCGCCCCGAAGTCCGGTCCCTCCGGAGTCATCAGCAGATCGAACATGTCCTTGCAGTAGACCAGGTTCGGATCGGGATGCCCGTTGTTGAACGTAGGCGAGGGCGTGCCGTTGACCACCGTGCCCTTGGGCGCCCCCAGAATGTCCTCGAAGATCTTGTGCGCATAAGGCCCGGTAATGGCGTTCATCGCATCGAAGGTCATCGTGAAGCCGCCCGCAAACAGCGCCTTGATGGCGCCGAAATCGAACAGCGTCTCCATCAGCGCCGTATAATCGGTCACCGGGTCGATGACCTCGACCACCATGTCGGCCACGGTCTGCGTGCCGATCGCAGCCAGGTCGATGTCGGGCGCATCCACGGTCTTGTAGCTGTCGATCACCTTGCTGCGGTCATAGACGGCATCGGTGATCTTTTCCGGCGCCGGCCCGCCATTGCCTATATTGTACTTGATGCCGAAATCGCCGTCCGGCCCGCCCGGATTGTGGCTAGCCGACAGCACCAGGCCGCCAAAGGCCTGATAGTGGCGGATCACATGGCTGGCCGCCGGCGTCGACAGCAGCCCGTTCTGGCCCACCATCACCTTGCCGAAACCATTGGCCGCCGCCATGCGGATGGCCGTCTGGATGGCGACGTCATTGTAGAAGCGTCCATCGCCGCCGATCACCAGCGTCTGCCCTTCAAACCCCTCCAGGCTGTCAAAGATCGCCTGCAGGTAGTTTTCGACATAATGCGGCTGCTGATAGACCGTCACCCGCTTGCGCAGGCCGGACGTGCCGGGCTTCTGGTCGCCAAAGGGCGTAGTCTTAACGGTCTGGATCATCATCGCTCTTGAGTCCGGTAATGCTGGCATAGAGGTCCGCATAGCGCACGGCGCTGGCATCCCATGATACGTCCGACTTCATGCCGCGCCGCTGCAGGCGCTTCCATGCCTTACTGTCATGATAGAGCGCCACCGTCTTGCGGATGGCGTCATAGAGCGCCTGGGCGCTGTTGGGTTCGAACACCACGCCCGTCGCCACCTCGGCGGCCATGGCCGCCGGATTGGCATTGATGACGGTATCGGCCAGTCCACCGATCCGGCTGACCACCGGCACGCAGCCGTAGCGCAGTGCATAGAGCTGGGTCAGCCCGCAGGGCTCGAACCGCGAGGGGATGAGGATAGCGTCGGCGCCGCCCTGCATCAGGTGGCTGAGCGCTTCATTATAGCCATTGGCAATGGCGACCTTGCCCGGATGCAGCGCGCTCTGCCGCCGGAACCCGTCCTCGAGATAGGCCTCGCCCGAGCCCAGCACCACCAGCCGCGCGCCCAGGTCGACCAGGCCGTCCACCACCTGCAGCAGCAGATCCATGCCCTTCTGGTCGGTCAGTCGGCTTACCACGCAGAACAGCGGGCCATCATCGCCATCGAGGCCGAACTTTTCCACCAGCGCCAGCTTGTTGGCCTGCCGCAGGTTGAGCGTATTGGCCGAGAATTTCTGCACCAGATCCGCGTCGGTGGTCGGATCCCAAGCCGTCGTGTCGATGCCATTGAGGATGCCGACGACCGTGTCGGCCCTTCCATTCAGCAGGCCTTCCAGGCCCATGCCGAATTCGGGCGTGCGGATTTCATCGGCGTAATTGGGGCTGACCGTGGTGACGAAATCGGCGCATTCCATGCCGGATTTGAGAAACGACACCCCGCCATAATATTCGACACCGCCGACCTGGAAGGCCTGCGGCGGCAGGCGCAGCTGGCCGAAGATATCGGCGCTGAAAAAGCCCTTGAAGGCGATATTGTGGATCGTCATCACCGTCTTGATGTCCGGCCGCGGGCCGAACTTGATATAGGCGGGCGCGAGCCCGGCCTGCCAGTCATGGCAGTGCAGGACCTGCGGGTTATAACCCTCGACCAGGCCCATGGCCAGTTCAGCCGCCACCCAGCCCAGGGCGGCAAAGCGCTTCCAGTTGTCCGGCCAGTCCCAGCCATCCGGGCTCACATAGGGATTGCCCGGCCGGTCATAGAGGGCCGGCGCATCGATGACGATGACGTCCAGCCCTTCGACCCGGGCCGCGATCAGCTTGGCCGACACCCCGAACAGGTCGTCCAGCTCCTTGACGACCCGCCCGCCGCCCAGCTTGGCCATTACCGATGGATAGCCCGGCACCAGCGTCCGCATGGTCACGCCATGCGTATGCAGCGTCGCCGGCAGGGCGCCCGCCACATCGGCGAGCCCCCCTGTCTTGATCAGCGGATAGACCTCGGAGGCAACCGAGAGAACTTCGATCATCGTCCCGCCAGATATTTGTTGACCATTGTCTGGGTGATCAGCGTCACGCCCTCGTCGCTGCGGCGGAACCACTTGGCGTCGAATTCTGGATCCTCGCCCACTACCAGCCCCTCGGGAATATTGACCCCGCGGTCAACCACGACCTTCTTGAGCCGCACGTTCCGGCCGATGTCGCAATGCGGCAGCACCACCGCTTCCTCAAGCACCGAATAGGAATGCACGCGCGAGCCCGTCGACAGCAGGGTACGGTTGAGATGACCACCCGATACGATGCAGTCGCCCGAGACCAGCGAATTCACCGCCGAGCCGCGCCGGCCGTCGAAATCATGCACGAATTTGGCGGGCGGCGTGATCTCGGCATAGGTCCAGATCGGCCAGTCGCGGTCATAGAGATCGAGCTGCGGCTTGATGTCGGTGAGGTCGATCGACGCCTTCCAATAGGCATCGATCGTGCCGACGTCGCGCCAGTAGCTGACCTCTTCATTGCTCGAACGGACGCAGGAGCGCGGGAAGCGATGCGCCCAGGCCGTGCCGTTCTTGACGATATAGGGAATGATGTCCTTGCCGAAATCGCGGTTGGACCCCTCGGTCGCCGCATCGCGCCGCAGCTGCTCCATCAGGAAGCGCGTCTCGAACACATAGATGCCCATCGAGGCCAGCGCCATGTCCGGCTTGTCGGGAATGCCCGGCGGATCCTTGGGCTTTTCCACGAATTCGACCACCCGGTCGCGCCCGTCCACATGCATGACGCCGAAGCCGGTGGCTTCCATGCGCGGCACTTCCAGGCACCCGATGGTCACATCGGCGCCGGTATCGACATGCTGGCGCAGCATGATTTCGTAGTCCATCTTGTAGATGTGGTCGCCCGCCAGGATGACGATGTAGCGCGCGCCCGAATCCTCGATGATGTCCATGTTCTGGTAGACCGCGTCTGCCGTGCCGGCATACCACATGTCCTCGCGCACCCGCTGGCTCGCCGGCAGCACGTCAAAGCTCTCGTTGCGCTCGGGCCGCAGGAAGTTCCAGCCGCGCGACATGTGCCGGATCAGGCTGTGCGCCTGGTACTGGGTGGCCACGGAAATGCGGCGAATGCCCGAATTGATGGCATTGCTGAGGGCAAAGTCGATGATGCGCGATTTGCCGCCGAAATACACTGCCGGCTTGGCGCGCCGGTCCGTGAGTTCCATCAGTCGCGTGCCGCGGCCGCCGGCCAGCACATAAGCCATGGCCTCGCGAGCCAGTGGTGATGGTGCCCTGTAGTCTGCCATTCGTCTATCCCTCCACTAGCGCCCGTTGTCCGGGCCGTATCTCAATCAGCTCACGCTGGTTCGAATTTCAGAAACAGGGTCGACAGGGGTGGCAGGTAGAGCTCGGCCTCGGCCGGCCAATGCTGGCCTTCAACGGCATAAGCCTCCACTGCACCCTGGTTTCCCGTATTGGAGCCCGCATACCAGCCGGCATCCGTGTTGATCCGTTCCACCCATTTTCCCGCCATTGGCATCGGGATCTTGTACCCCGAGCGGGGCACGGGCGTGAAATTGGAAACCACCAGGATCGGATCGCTGCCCGGGGCCTTGCGCAACCATGCAAACACCGAATTCGCGTGATCGTTCCCGATCACCCATTCAAATCCTTCCGGCTCACAGTCGCGCTCATGCAGGGCCGGCAATTCGCGATAGGCCAGGTTCAGGTCGGCCACCAGGCGCCGCACGCCCTCATGCATGCTGGCGTCCAGCAGATACCAGTCCAGCGACTTGGCATCGGCCCATTCGTCGCGCTGCGCGAACTCCTGCCCCATGAACAGCAGCTTCTTGCCCGGATGCCCCCACATGAAGGCGTAATAGGCGCGCAGATTGGCAAATTTCTGCCAGTCATCGCCCGGCATTTTCTCCAGCAGCGAGCCCTTGCCATGCACTACTTCGTCATGGCTCAGCGGCAGCACGAAGTTTTCCGAAAACGCATAGACCGTACCGAAGGTCATATCGTTGTGATGGTAGCGCCGGTGGATCGCCTCGCGGCTCATGAACCGCAGCGTGTCGTTCATGAAGCCCATGTTCCACTTGAACCCGAAGCCCAGCCCGCCGGTATCGACCGGCTTGCTGACGCCCGGCCAGGAGGTGGATTCCTCGGCGATCATGAAGGTGCCCGGATGCAGCCGATAGGCCTCGGTATTGACCCTTCGCACGAACTCGACCGCTTCAAGGTTCTGGTTGCCCCCCAGCTTGTTGGGGATCCACTCGCCCTGCTGGCGCGAATAGTCGAGATAGAGCATGGACGCCACGGCATCCACGCGCAGGCCGTCGATGTGGAATTTCTCCAGCCAGTAGAGCGCATTGTTGACGAGGAAGCTGACCACTTCCTTGCGCCCGAAATTGTAGATTGCCGTGTTCCAGTCGGGGTGAAAACCCTGCCGCGGATCGGCATGCTCATAGAGCGCCGTGCCGTCGAAATGCGCCAGTCCATGCGCATCTGTCGGAAAATGCGCCGGCACCCAGTCAAGGATAATGCCCAGACCGGCCTCATGCGCGGCATCGACGAAACGGGCAAATCCGGCCGGATCGCCGAACCGTGCCGTCGGGGCGTAAAGCCCGGTCGGCTGATAGCCCCAGCTCGGATCATAGGGATGCTCGGAGATCGGCATCAGCTCGATATGGGTATAGCCCATGTCCGCCGCATAGGGCACCAGCTGCTCGGCCAGCTGGTCATAGCTCAGGAAGCCGCCATCGGGCCGCTTGCGCCAGCTGCCCAGATGCACCTCGTAGATCGACATCGGCGTGCGGCGCCAGTCGCGCGTCGCGCGCTCTGCGATATATTTCTCGTCCGTCCAGCTGAACGGCGTCGGGTCGGGCACCACCGAGGCGGTCTTGGGCCGCATTTCCGACTGCCGCGCGAATGGATCTGCCTTGAGCGGCTGCGTCACGCCATCGGCGCCGACGATCTCGAACTTGTACAGCGTGCCCGTGCCCAGCACCGGGATAAACACTTCCCAGATGCCGTTCTCGAAGCGGTTGCGCATCGGGTGGCGACGGCCATCCCACTCATTGAACGGCCCCACCACGCTGACGCGCCGCGCATTGGGCGCCCAGACCGCAAAATGCGTGCCATGGATGCCCTCGAATTCCATCTCATGGGCACCGAGCTTGTCGAACAGCCGCAGATGGCTGCCCTCGCCCATATAGTAATCATCCATTGGCCCGAGCACCGGCCCGAACGAATAGGCGTCATAGACGTCCCATTCGCCGCCGGCATTCTTGGCGCGATAGCGGATCGGCTGGCGCTGGCTGATCGTCACCTTGCCTTCAAAAAACCCGGCGGCATGGCGCGGGATCAGGTGGCCCAGCGGCGTGCCGTCCAGGGTGAAGGCGCTCAGCAGCTCTGCATGGGGCACGAAGGCGCGCAGCACCCACTGCCCGGCGACCTCCTGAAGGCCCAGAAATCCGAAGGGATTGGGGTGCTGGCCGCTGATGACGGCTTCGACTTCGCCAATTTCGGCCTGCCAGTCTTCCTTGATCACGCGCTACTCCCCGGACGCCGGCCCGCCGATCATTCGGCGGCCCCGTCAAAAATCATAAACTCAGCAGGCCTGGTCTTGAGCGCCAGTTGTGCCTGCTGCCAACTGTCACTTCTCGGGCACGGACACACCCCAGATTTCCCGGGCATATTGCCTGATGGTCCGGTCGGACGAGAAGAACCCTACCCGGGCCGTGTTGCGGATCGCCATGGCGGTCCAGCGTTTCTTGTCCTGCCAGATGTCGTCCACCTCGGCCTGCGCCTTGGCATAGGCATCAAAATCGCGCGCCACCATGAACCAGTCATGATCATAGACACCGCTGATCAGGTCGCGATAGCGGTTCGGATCGTCCGGGGAGAACACACCCGTCGCGATGGCTTCGAGCGCTTCATGCAGCCGCGGCGATGCCTCGATCGCTTCGCGCGGCGCTGCATTCTCGGCCCGCATGGCGTCAACCTCTGCCGTGGTCAGCCCGAAGATCACGATATTGTCCGCGCCCACTTCCTTGTGCATTTCAACATTGGCGCCATCCATGGTGCCGATGGTGATGGCACCATTGGCCATGAATTTCATATTGCCCGTGCCCGAGGCTTCCATGCCGGCCGTCGAAATCTGTTCACTCAGATCGGCAGCCGGTACGATGACCTCGGCAAGGCTCACATTGTAGTTGGGCAGGAACACCACCTTGAGCAGGCCGCGTACCGCCGGATCATTGTTGATCACCTTGGCCACATCGTTGATGAGCTTGATGATGAGCTTGGCGTTCCAGTAGCTCGGCGCCGCCTTGCCCGCGAAAATCTTAACGCGCGGAACCCAGTCGCGTTCCGGATGGGCGCGAATTTCATCATACAAGGCAACGGCTTGGATAATATTGAGTAACTGGCGCTTGTATTCATGGATGCGCTTGATGTGCACGTCGAACATGGCATCGGGCGAGACCTTGATCCCCAGCCGATCCTTGATCAGCTTGGCCAGCCGCTGCTTGTTTTCCAGCTTCACCGCGGCAAACTTGCCCTGAAAGCCGGGATCGTCGGCATAGGCGTCCAGGCCTTTGAGCAGGTCGATATCGTCGAGGAATTCGGCCCCGATCGTGTCGCTCACCAGCTGGGTCAGCCCCGGATTGCACTGCATCAGCCAGCGCCGTGGCGTAATGCCATTGGTCTTGTTGTTGATGCGGTCCGGATAGAGCTTGTGCAGGTCCGAGAATACCGTCTGCTTCATCAGTTCGGTATGCAGCGCCGACACGCCATTGATCGAGTGCGACCCCACAAAGGCCAGTTGCCCCATGCGCACGCGGCGGCCGCCATTTTCGTCGATCAGCGAGACATTGGCGATCTGCGCCTCGGTGAACTTTGCGCGCCCGCGCGCATCGGTCAGCACTTCGGCATTGATCTGGTAGACGATCTGCATGTGCCGCGGCAGCAGTCGCTCCAGCAGCGCCACCGGCCAGCTTTCCAGCGCCTCGGGCAGCAGGGTGTGGTTGGTATAACCAAACGTGCCCTTGGTCAGTTTCCAGGCTTCCGCCCATTTCAGCCCATTGTCGTCCATCAGGATGCGCATCAGCTCGCAGATCGAGATGGCCGGATGGGTGTCGTTGAGCTGGATGGCGACCTTGTCGGGCAGCGAGCCCAGATCGCCATATTGCTGCAGATGCCGGCGCACGATGTCCTGCAGCGAAGCCGACGAGAAGAAGAACTCCTGCCGCAGCCGCAATTCCTGGCCGGCCGCCGTCGAATCCGCCGGGTACAGCACGCGGGTAATGGCCTCCGCCTTGGCGCTCTCTTCGAGCGCGCCGATATGGTCGCCGGCATTGAACTTGTCGAGCAGGATCGGATCGATCGGCTGCGCGCTCCACAGTCGCAGCGTGTTCACCCGGGCGCCGCGCCAGCCCACGATCGGCGTATCGAAAGCCACTGCCAGCAGATGATCGTTGGGGTGCCATTCCTGCCGCACCTCGCCATCGGCATCGGTCACCGGTTCGACATGGCCGCCAAAGCCGACTTCATAGGCGCTTTCGCGCCGTTCGAACTCCCACGGATTGCCATGCGCCAGCCAGTCCTCGGGCAGTTCCACCTGCCAGCCTTCGCTCATTTCCTGGCGAAACAGGCCATGCACATAGCGGATGCCATAGCCATAGGCCGGAATCTTCACCGTCGACATGGATTCAAGAAAACACGCCGCCAGCCGGCCGAGCCCGCCATTGCCCAGCGCCGCATCGGGCTCGAGGTCGATGAGGTCGCCGAGATCGACCTTGAGGTTCTTCAGCGCTTGCCGCACCGGCTCCATCAGCCCGACATTGCTCATGGCGTCGCGCATCAGTCGGCCGATCAGGAACTCGAGGCTGAGATAGTAGACCCGCTTGTGCGAGGTCCGCCACGTCTCGCGCGACGACTCCATCCAGCGGTCCATCACCCGGTCGCGCACCGTCATGATCGTGGCCGCCAGCCAGTCATGCGGCCGGGCGACAATGGGGTCCTTGCCCACCGAATAGATCAGTCGGGCGAGGATCTCAGCCTGAATGGCCTCAGCGGTTGTGGCGCGTGGCTCCGGGGTGGGGGCGTCGTAAACGATCGGCTGTTGCGGCATGTCGCAATCCAGATTTCATGACGATGAGGTCCCCTCAGACACCTCACTGTGGCACTTAATCTCGGCAGACGAAAGCCCCCCGGGGTCGAACATGGTGGCCTGGTTAAGCCGGCCGGCCGATCTTGCTGACCGCAGCTGCAACGCTGTCCGCATCGATATCCACGCCGCCTTCGCGCGCCTGCTCCGCGGCATTTTTGAGCAGCAGTCTCTGCGCCGCATCGATCGCACTGACATCGTCGAACAGCTGCGCCTTGAACCGCAGGCGGTCGCGTTCGCGCACGCCCTCGACCACTGCTTCGATCTCGTCTTCCGTCGCCCCCAGCGTCCGGATCGCCTGGGCGCCGAACACCACGGCGGACTCGAACAGCTCGCGCAGCTGGAAATCCACCCCGGCCTTGACCAGTTCGATGGCATGCACCCGGTCAAAGGCCCGCGCCATGACCTTGACCAGCGGAAACTCGTCGCGGAACAGCTCCGCAATCTGCGTCGCTGCCGCCTTGTCATTGACGCAGATCAGCACCAGGTCGACATTGGCTGCCCCGGCCGCCCGCAGCATATCGAGGCGCGTGCCGTCGCCATAATAGATCTTGAAGCCGAACTGCGCGGCAACCCGGATCATGTCGGTATCATTGTCGATGATCGAGAGGCGGTGTCCCTGCCCCAACAGGGTCTGGGTAGCAATCTGGCCGAAACGGCCAAAGCCGATCACCAGGATCCGCTCGCTCAGGCCGTTGGCTTCTTCGACCCCGTCCATCGATTGCACCCGCTTGGGCGTGAGCAGGCGCAGGCCGATAATCAGCAGCGGCGTCAGCACCATGGACAGGATCACCGTCGCGGTGAAGATCGCATTGGTCGGCCCGTCGATCAGCCCGGCCGTCGCCGCCGTGGTATAGAGCACAAAAGCGAATTCGCCGCCCTGCCCCATCAGCACGGCGCGCTCCAGCGCCTCGTGATGGTCCGATTTCAGCAGCCGCGCGATGACGTAGATCGCCGCCGCCTTGACAACCATATAGGCCACCACGCTCGTCGCGATGATCTGCCAGTTGCCTCCCACGGTGCCAAGATCGAGCGACATGCCGACGGCGAGGAAAAACAGTCCGAGCAGGATGGCGCGGAACGGCTCGACATCGACTTCCAGCTGGCGCCTGAAGGTGGAGGTCGACAGCAGCACGCCGGCCAGAAACGCCCCCATCGCCATCGACAGGCCCACCGCCTGGAACAACAGCGCCGCCCCCAGCACCACCAGCAGGGCCGCCGCCGTCATCACCTCGCGCTGCTTGGACGAGGCCAGTAGGGCAAACAGCGGGTTCATGATGCGCTGGCCTGCCACGATCAGCAGCGCCACCACGCCGATTGGCACAGCCACCGCCAGCACGCGGCCGAACAGGCCGACCTCGGGCCCGGCGGCCGGCGCCAGCAGGGCCACCACCGCCAGCAGGGGCACGATGGCCAGGTCTTCGAGCAGCAGGATGGACACCATGCGCTGCCCGCTCGGGCTGGTCAGCTCACCCCGCTCCCCCAGGATCTGCATGACGATGGCGGTCGATGTCAGCACGAACCCCATGCCAAAGACAAAGGCCACCACCGGCGCAAAGCCGAGCAGCACGCCCACGCCGGTCAGCAGGGCGCCGCTGACAGCCACCTGCATGACGCCCAGGCCAAAGATCTGCCGCCGCAGGGCCCAGAGCCGGGCGGGCTCCATCTCCAGCCCGATGATGAACAGGAACATCACCACACCCAGTTCGGCCGTCGCCAGCACCGACTCCGGATCGCGGATCAGCCCGACGCCCGAGGGCCCAAGCAGCAGCCCGGCTGCCAGATAGCCCAGCACCGAACCCAGGCCGAGCCGCTTGAACAGCGGCACGCCGACCACCGCCGCCCCCAGCAGGGCGACCACAGGGATCAGATCAATGCCATGGGCCGCCGCTTCCACGCCGTGCCCGACAATCTCGCTGGCCATCACAGACTCCGCACCAAATAAGGGTGCGGAGCTTTTATGGCTTGCGCCGGTCCGTCAAGCGCCGCATGCGCATGGAGGGTCTACGCCGTTCCGACCCCCTTCCGCCCAGCGGCCCAGGCGTTCCTGCTGGCGCTTGCCGCCACGCGACAGCGCTTCCCATCGGCCGTTTCGGCCGGCTCGTGAATGGCCTGGCGATATTTCGCGGGGAACGCTGTTGCCCCTGTCGACCCCAGCCAGCCGACTCGCTAGTGTCCGGAAAATCCTTCCAATAGGCACCGACTCCAAGGCCCTCCATGTCACGCAAGATCATCATCGACACCGACCCCGGTCAGGACGACGCCGTCGCCATTCTCCTGGCCCTGGCCTCGCCCGAGGAGCTTGAGGTTCTGGGCATTGTCGCCGTGGCCGGCAATGTCGGCCTGCACCACAATGCCACCAATGCCCGCAAGATCGTCGAACTCGCCGGCCGGCCGGATGTCCCGGTCTATGCCGGCTGCTCCCGCCCCATCCGGCGCCCCCTGGTAACGGCCGAGCACGTCCATGGCGCCACCGGCCTGGATGGCCCCGACCTGCCCGATCCGCAGATCCAGCTGCAGCCCCAACACGGCGTCGACTACATCATCGACACACTGATGGCGGCCGAGCCCGGCACGATCACCCTGTGCACCCTGGGGCCACTGACCAATATCGCCATGGCGCTGATCAAGCAGCCGGCCATCGCCTCCCGCATTGCCGAGATCGTCATGATGGGCGGCGCCTATTTCGAGGTCGGCAACATCACCCCGGCCGCCGAATTCAACATCTATGTCGATCCAGAGGCCGCAGACATCGTCATGCGCTGCGGTGCGCCCATCACCATGCTGCCGCTCGACGTCACCCACCAGGTCCAGTCCACCCCCGAACGGCTGGGTGCCATGCTGGCCATCGGCAACAACAGCGCCACGGCCGCCCATGCCATGCTGACCTTTTCCGAGACCTTTGACCTGGTCAAATACGGCTGGGACGGCGCCCCCCTGCACGATCCCACGGTCATTGCCTGGCTGCTGCGTCCCGAGCTGTTTGCTGGCCGCCAGTGCAATGTCGTCATCGAGACCGCCAGCGAGCTGACCGTCGGCATGACCGTCGCCGATTACTGGCACGTCACCCACCGCGAGCGGAACGTCAACTTCCTGCGCCATGTCGACGCCGAGGGCTTCTATGCCCTGCTGCTCGAGCGGCTGGCCCGCCTGCCCTGACGGCAATTGCCGCGCCGGCCGCGCCGGGATAATGTCCGACACCAGCAAAGGCGTCTACCATGGAACCCGTTACTCTCCTGACCTTCACCATCGCCTATGCCATTGCCGTTCTGGTCCCCGGACCGGGCGTGGCGGCGGTGGTGGCGCGCGCCCTCGGCGGCGGCTTCAAGGGCGCCTTTCCCATGGTGCTGGGCATTCTGGCCGGCGATCTGGTCTATTTCGTCTTTGCCGTCTTCGGCCTGGCCGCCGTTGCCACCTGGTTCGGTCCGGTCTTTGTCGTCGTGCGCTGGGCTGGTGCCGCCTACCTGCTCTATATCGCCTACAAGTTCTGGACCGCCCGCCCCGGCGCCGAGCAGATGAAGCCCAGGAACGAGGCTTGGCTCAAGACCTTCCTGGCCGGCTTCTCCCTCACCATGGGCAATCCCAAGACCATCGTTTTCTATCTGGCCATCCTGCCCACCGTCATTCCGCTGGACCAGATGAACCCTGTAGCCTTCGGCGAATTGACCGTCATCGTGGTGACGGTCCTGCTCATCATCGGCTGCGGCTATGCCTGGCTCGCCTCGGCCGCCCGCGAAATGTTCAAGAGCGAGCGTGCTTTGGGCCGTCTCAACAAGACCGCCGGCGTCATGATGGCCACCGCCGCCGGCCTGGTGGTCTTCCAGCACTGAGTCGCACCGCTCAGCCGATGGCGCGGACCACCTGTTCGATCGCATAGGGCTTGGACAGGAACTGCACGCCCGCGGGCATCGCGGCGCGATCGGGCAGCTTCTTGCCTGAAGTCACCACCACCTTCATGGCCGGCCAGCGCTGATCGACCATGGCCGTCAGCCCCAACCCGTCCATCGAACCGGGCATGTCGATATCGGTAAACACCACGGCTATTTCGGCATGCGCCTCCAGCCGGGCCAAGGCTTCGTCGGCATTGCGGGCTTCCAGCACGCTGAACCCCAGTTCGCGCAGATCATCGGCGATGGAAAACAGGAGCAGCGCCTCATCTTCCACGACCAGAACCACCCCACCCGATACGTCACTCATGACTGCATTCCTGTTACCTGGCTGTTGTCCAGTGGCGCCGTCAAAGCGCAGACCACGCCGGTAGACGGATAGTCAAGCGTTGCCACGCCACCAAAGTCGCCGCCCAGGACGCGCGTCACCAAAAAGGAGCCAAAGCCGCTCCGGGTCGGCGCGATCACCTCTGGCCCGCCACTTTCCGCCCAGCGCCAGTACAGCGTGTATCCGCCTGTTTCCGCCAGTTCAAACCGCCAGTCGATCTCGACCTGGCCGGTCGGCACCGACAGCGCACCATATTTGAGGGCATTGGTACCCAGTTCGTTGATCGCCAGCGCCAGCGACAAAGCCGTCTTGGGTTGCAGCATCACATTGGGACCGCTGGCCCGGATCTGCTCGCTGGGCAGTGGCACGATGGTTGCGTTGACCACATCGGCAATCGACGCCTCGGTCCATTGTGTGGTGGTCAGGATGTCATGGGCCGTCGCCAGCGCCTGCAGCCGCTCGGTAAAGGCGGCGCGTGCCGTGACCAGATCGGTGTCGCGCAGCGTGCGTGAGGCAATTGCCGAGACCATCGCCAGGATGTTCTTGATGCGATGCTCGAGCTCATGGGTGAGCATCTGCTGGCGCGCCTGGGCGGCCTTCTCGTCGGTGATGTCCTGCATGATGCCATACATCTTGATCGGCCTGCCCGTGGCATCGTGCAGGAACTCGATATGGCGGGCCAGCCAGCGGATCTCGCCATTGTCCGGTCGCTTGATGCGGTATTCCACATGCGGCGCAGCGGTCCCCGACTGGCGCGTCTCGGCCGTCGACCGCACATCCTGATGCTCGGGCACGACGATGGCCTCGAGCGCACTGATGTGAATGCTTTCGCGCGGCTCCAGCCCCCATATCTCCCAGAACCGGTCCGATCCCAGCACCGTTCCGCTCGGTATATCGAGCTCCAACGAGGCAATGCCCGCCGCCTGTTGCGACAGGCGGAAGCGCCGCTCGCTGCGCTTGAGAGCCTCCTCCACTGACCGCCGCTCGGTGATGTCGATCACCACGCCCACCGTGCGGCCGGCGTCGTCCGGCAGGCCGAGCTGCGCCCGGATCAGCAGCCACTTTTCCGTGCCGTCGGGCCACACATGGCGGACTTCCACTTCCAGCTCCCGGTCGCCGCGGGCAATGGTGTCGGCCAGAATCTGTTCGACCCGTTCGCGCTCGCCCGGCGCATAGCGCGAGACATAATCCTCGGTGCTGGGCATCGCGTCTTCGGCAAAGCCATAAAGCCGGTTGAGCGACGGCGATGGACTGATTACACCGGTCGTCGTGTCCAGGTCCCACACCGCCATCTGCCCTGCCACAATGGCCAGCCGCAAGCGCGCTTCGCTGTCCGCCAGCGCCTGGGCCGAGGTCTTCTGCGCGTCGATATCGGTATTGGTACCGATCCAGCGCTGCACCACGCCCTTGCCATTGCGCGTCGGCACCGCGCGGACCAGATGCCAGCGATAGCGCCCGTCCGCCCCGCGCAGGCGGAACTCGGCTTCATAGGACGTCCCCGTCTGCAGCGCCGTCTGCCAGCTATTGGCTGCCCCGGCCCGGTCGTCCGGATGCACGACCTGCATCCAGCCGCTGCCCGCCAGCGCCGCGTGGTCGAGCCCGGTAAAACCGTAGACCTCCGAATTGAACCAGTCGAAGACGCCGTCCGGCGTGGCCGTCCACACATGGTTGGGCATGGCTTCGGCCACGCTTTCGAACTCGGCCTCGATCTCGAGCTGCTGGCGGTCCCGCTGCAGCAGGCGAAACACCCAGTAGCCGGCCAGCAGCAGGCCGATCCCGGCCGGAATGGCCAGGGCCAGCAGGGTCAGGATCGACTGGTTCAAGGCGGAAAAGGCCGCAGCCCGGTTGATCGAGGCGACGGCAATCAGGTTGGTACCCTCGATCCGGCGATAGCCCACCACCCGCTCCACCCCATCTACCGGCGACACTCCCTGGTAGGTGCCCGAGGGCTGCGCCGGCAGATACTGCGTGAACAGCGGCTGGTCGCTGAGGTCGACCGGCCCACCGGACAGGGGATAGCGCGATATCAGCTGGCCATCGTCGCGGATCAGCGCCACGGTGGAGCGCTCGTCCATGTCCAGCGACTCCCAGACCGCCTGCATCAGGTCCGAGCTGAACGAGAGAATGGCCGCGCCGGCAAAGAGGCCATTGCGTTCGATGCGCTTGCTCACCGTGAAGATCTGCTCCCCGTTCAGCCGGCTGATCAGCATCGACGAAATGTGCCAGGGTGCGCCGTCTGCCAACGCGGTAAAATATTCGCGGTCGCGCACATCGATGGGGGTGAATTCAGGGTCTGTCGTCAGCAGCGTGGCGCCGTCGGTATTGACGACATAGACCCTCACGTCCCCGGGCAGATTGGCCGTGGCATCGATCAGCGCGCTGGCACCGTTGGTGGGCGGGGCAATCACCGCCTCGCCCAGGGAATTGTCGACCCGGCGCAATACTTGGTGGGCCGTCTCGATGGCCCAACCCATGCTGGCCGCCACAACCTGCGCCCCCGAATCGGCCTGGCTGCTGATGCTGGCTTCAGTATCGCTATAGGTCTTCCAGACCAGATAGGCCGATCCGATGGCGATGAACGCGACCAGCGCAACAACCAGGGTCGTGGCAGCGCGGTGCAATCCGAGGCGGGGCCCGCGCCGATCCATTGCAATGCTCAAATCGTCACCCTCATGGCCGCGACATAACCACATTTCGCGCGGTGACCACAACCAGTCTGGCGCCCGTCAGGGACAGAGCGGTCGCAAAAGAGAGGCGAGCAAAACTTTCCGGCATCTGACTTTTCTGCATGCCGCTATCGGCAGCAGTTGGCTCCCGGGACATGGGCCATGTCCGGTCGCGCCGCCGTTTCATTGACGTCAACATTGATGAACTGCGCTCCAATGCCGCGGCGGATGGCCCCCGATTATGTCAGCCTTGCCGGGACCTTTCGCTTGCTAGCGCCACGGTGCCATCGGCACTGCGTCCCGCAGCGATCGTCCCGGCGATTGACCAAGGTCAAGGAAGCCGCTCGGCCAAGCCGCTAACAGTCGGGGCAATGGAGAAGCCGATGCCCAACGCCCTTGTCGCCGAACTGACCACGCCGGTGCCCCGCTACACCAGCTATCCCACCGCGCCGCACTTCCATGCCGGCATCGGTCAGGAGCAGTACGAAACCTGGCTGGCCGAACTGCCGGCGGATGCACGCATCTCGCTCTATCTACACCTGCCCTTTTGCGACCGGCTGTGCTGGTTCTGCGGCTGCCACACCAAGCAGGTCAATCGTTACGCACCGATCGCCCACTATCTGCAGGCACTCCACGCCGAAATTACCCGCATCGGCGCCCTGGTCGGACAGCGCCCGGTGACTGCCATCCACTGGGGCGGCGGTTCGCCCTCCATGCTCGCGGCCGCCGACATTGCCGCCGTGACCGCCCTGCTGCGCCGGTCTTTCAATGTCACCGACACGGTGGAGTTCAGCGTCGAGCTTGATCCGAGCGACATGGATGCCGCCAAATTCGACGCCTGGGCCGCCGCCGGCCTGACCCGTGCCAGCATCGGCGTGCAGGATTTCGATCCCCAGGTGCAGGCCGCGATCAACCGCCTGCAGAGTTTTGACCAGACCAGGACCGTGGTCGAGGCGATGCGCAGCCGCGGCGTTGCTTCCATCAATATCGACATGCTCTATGGCCTGCCGCACCAGACAGTTGCCGGCGCCGTCGACACCGCCCGCCAGGTGATGTCGCTGCAGCCCGAGCGCATCGCACTGTTCGGCTATGCCCACGTGCCCTGGATCAAGAAGCACCAGAGCATGATCGACGACAAGGTCCTGCCCGACAGCCAGCAGCGCTTTGCCCAAGCCACCGCGGCGGCCGACGTGCTGCGCGCCGCCGGCTACGTCAATATCGGCTTTGACCATTTTGCCCTGCCCCATGACGCCATGGCGCTCGCCGCTGCGGCCGGCACGCTGCAGCGCAACTTCCAGGGCTATACCGTCGACGAACACGACGCCCTGATCGGCCTGGGCGCCTCTGCCATCGGCCGGCTGCCGCAAGGCTATGTGCAGAACATTGTCGCCACCGGCGACTACCAGCGCCATACCCTAGCCGGCACGGGCACTGTGGCGCGTGGCCTGGCCTTCACCCCGGACGACAAGCTGCGCGGTCACGCCATCGAACGGCTGATGTGTGATTTCAAGCTCAGCTTCGCCGATCTGCGCCAGCGCTTCGGCGCGGCCGCCGAACCGGTGATCTGCGAGGCTGTCACCTTTGCCATGGAAGACACCAAGGGCCTGGCAACCCTGCAGCCGGGCACCCTGGTGATTACCGATGCCGGCCGGCCCTTCGTCCGTACCGTTGCCGCCACCTTTGACGCCTATCTGGCGCAGGATAGCGCCCGCTATTCCAAGGCCATCTGAACGCGACGCCACGGCGTCTCAGCCCACTGGACCCGCCGCCCCCAAAGAGGCGCGGCGGATCAACGCTCACTCGCGCCGCAGCGCCTCGATCGGGTCAAGTCGGGCCGCATTGCGCGCCGGAAAGTAGCCGAACCCAACCCCCACCAGGCCCGAAAAGCCGAAGGCCAGCAGCACCACCAGCGGATCGGGCACGAAGGGCACCTTGAGATAGCTCGCCCCGATCGCCGACAACCCCAGGCCCAGCGCAATGCCGATGATCCCGCCCAGCGCCGACAGCACCGTGGCTTCCACCAGGAACTGCGTCAGCACCTGCGATTCCCGCGCCCCGATCGCCAGCCTGATGCCGATCTCCCGCGTCCGCTCGGTGACCGAGGCCAGCATGATGTTCATGATGCCGATGCCGCCCACCAATAGGCTGATCCCGGCCACCGCCGACAGCAGGCCCGTCAGCACGCCCATGATGGTGTCGAGCATGCTGGCGATCTGCCGCATATCCATCACCATGAAATCATTGTCCTCATTGGCCGCGAGGTGCCGTCTTTCCCGCATCAGCGCCGTGACGTCGTCCTTGACCTGGGTGATGGCGGCCTCGTCCGTTGCCGCGACATAGATCAGCGTCACCCCCGTATTGCCCGAAATGCGGCGCTGCAGCGTGCGCAGCGGCACGATGATCACGTCATCCTCATTGGCGCCAAAGGCCGAGCCGCCCTTTTCTTCCAGCACACCCACCACCCGGCACACCATCTTCTTGAGCCGGATCGGCTCGCCCAGCGGGTTGAGCCCGTTGAACAGCTCGTCCACCACGCCCGCCCCGATAATGCACACCGAGGAACCGGCGCGCACTTCGCCCTCTTCGAAGGCCCGCCCGCTCGCCACGCCCCATTCGCGCGTGTCGAGATAGCGGTTGTCGGTGCCGATGACAGTGGTGAAGAAGTCGATATTGTTGGCGATGACGGTCAGCGACCGGCTGTCGGTCGGCGCCACCACGCGGACCCGGTCCACCTGTCGCGCGATCGCCTCCGCATCGGCGGTCTCGAGGCTGGCCACGCCGACCCCGCCGCCGCCCGGCGTCTGGCTATACTGGCCGGGCCGCACCATCAGCAGGTTGCTGCCCAGGCTGGCTACGCTCTCGCCCACCTCGGCCGTAGTGCCCTGCCCCAGCGTCACCATGCTGATCACCGCCGCCACCCCGATCGTTACCCCCAGCATGGTGAGCAGCGAGCGCAGCGCATTGCGCCAGACGGCGCTGAGGGCCAGCCGGATGGATTCAATCAGCATGGGCGTGCTCCCCGCTATCGTGTTGTAGCTTGCCATCGACGATGCGGACCTGGCGTCGGCAATAGGCCGCCATGTCCGGCTCATGGGTCACCATGGCAATGGTGATGCCGTCTTCCCGGTTGAGCTCGACCAGCAGGTTCATGATGTCCCGGCTGGTCGCCGTGTCGAGATTGCCCGTCGGCTCGTCGGCCAGCAGCAACATCGGGCTGGTGACGATGGCGCGGGCAATGGCAACCCGCTGCTGCTGCCCACCCGACAGTTGTGACGGCAGATGGTGCTCGCGGCCCTCAAGCCCGACGCGGCGCAGCGCCGCCTGCGCCAGTTCGCCCCGCGCGCCGCGGCCCACGCCGCGATAGGTCAGCGGCAGTTCCACATTTTCGATGGCCGTGCTGCGCGACAGCAGGTTGTAACCCTGGAAGACAAAGCCCAGAAAGCTGCGCCGCAGCAGGGTACGCTGCGCCCGGCTGACCTCTTGCACCGGCACGCCGTCGAACAGGTATTGCCCGTCCGTCGGCATGTCGAGATAGCCGATAATGTTCATCGCCGTGGATTTGCCCGATCCGCTCGGGCCCATGATGGCGATGAGCTCGCCGCGGCGGATGCTGAGGTCGAGACCGTCCAGCGCCCGCACCGTGCCATCGCCCATGCCATAGGTCTTGGTCAGGCCCTTGAGTTCCACCAGCACCGGCGCCTTGGTCACCATCTTACGGCACCATGGTGCCGACAACCACCTGGTCGCCGGCCTTGATGGCGTCGCCACTGACAGCGCTGCGTTGCCCGTCCGTCAGCCCCACATTGACCTTTACCTCCACCAGCGCGCCGTCGCGCAGCAGCCACACGCTGCGTTCCCCGCCTTGGGGAACCACGCTCGAGGTCGGCATCATTCCCCCCATCAGGCTGCCGCCAGCCGCCACGTCGGGCGAAAACCGCAAGGCCGCATTGGGAATGCTCAGCACGTCGTCGAGATTGTCCACCACGATATCGGCCGTCGCCGTCATCCCCGGACGCAGCAGCATGTCGTCGTTGTCCACGTCCAGCTCGGCCCGGTAGCTGACCACGCCGTCCACGATATTGGGCGCGAACAGTATCTTGCGGATGGTGCCGGAAAACACCCGGTCCGGCCAGGCCTCGACGGCAAAGCTGGCCGTGTCGCCCTGTTGCACGCTGCCGATATCGGCTTCATCGACATCGACCTCCAGCGACAGGTGACGCAGATCCTCCGCGAGCACGAACAGGGCCTGGCCAAGCCCGGCGCTGGTGATGATGGCCTGGCCTGGATTGACATTGGCCTCCATCACCACCCCATCGATCGGCGCGCAGATACAGGCCTTGTCATAATCATTGCGCACCGCCTGCAGGTCCGCGCGGGCCGCGCGCAGCTGTGCCTCGGCCACCGCCTGCTGCGCCTGCGCGCGCTTGGCTGCCGATGCGGCCAGTTCCAGTTCGCGCACCGATACCGATTGCCCGGTTGATAGCGCCTGCGTGCGCGTCAGCACCGCCTCCGCATCGGCCCGATTGGTATCGGCGACCAGCAGATTGGCTTCCTGGCTGCTCACCTTGGCGATCGCCCCGGCCAGACGGGCATCGAGGTCGCCCATGGCCAGCCGCGCCAGCACCTGGCCCTTTGATACGCTGTCATTGGCATCGACATGCACGGTCGCAACCGTGCCGGCCAGGGTGCTCGAGACATCCGCCTCGCCTGTCGGCTCCAGCGTGCCCGTGGCCACCACGATCACGCTGATATCGGCCAAGGCTGCCGCTTCGGTCAGATAGGTCTGGGCGCTCCGCGTCGCGGCACCCGCCGTCCACCACCACCAGCCGCCCCCCGCGGCCAGCGCCACGGCGACCAGCGCAATCAAGGTAACGCGGTGGCGCTGGGCGCTGCGCTGGCTTTCTGCCGCGAGCACGGCGGCGACATCGGGCGCATTTTGCTGCATGGCAAACCCCAGTTTGCGGTGAACCGGGACAATTGGTTCCACCACCACGCTAGCGCGCTTTTGCCACCCCGGAATTGACCCCGATCAACCGCCGCCACTGACGACCGGCCTTGCCCCTGTTGACCAACTGCCGCAACGCGACCCCGGTGCCGCCATGGGTGGCACATTTGGCTTGGCATCTTTGATCGGGGTCAAGGTGCGCCGTCGCCTCCTGTGCCAGCCTGCAGTCTGACGGAGGCCCTCATGAAGATTTTCATCGTCTATGACAGCATTTTCGGCAACACCGCCACCATCGCCAAGGCCATCGCCGCCCGGCTGGGCACCGACCATGAGGTAGCGCTTGCTACCGTGCAGGAGGCGCGCGGACATGACCTGTCCGGCACCGATCTGCTCATTGTCGGTTCACCCACCCGCGGTTTTCAGCCGACCCCCGGCATTGCCGAGTACATTGCCGGTCTTTCCGAGCCGGCCGCCACCCTGAGCGCGGCGGTTTTCGATACGCGTCTGGACCCCGAGACCATCAATCCACCGCCCCTGCGCTGGGTGGTGGAAGTGGGTGGCTATGCGGCATCGCGCATGGCCAGTGCCCTGCGGCACCGGGGCTATGTCGTGCGCGACGAGCTTGGCGCCTTTCTCGTCGGTGGCACCGAAGGTCCGCTCAACCCCGGCGAGCTCGAGCGGGCCGGCGATTGGGCCGGCGGCCTGTTGCCGGTCCACTAGCCCTGTCCCGGATGGGGATCGCGTCATGTCCTGGTGGCCCGCAGGGTCCGCGCGCCACAAATTTGATGCCGATCAAGGCGGTGCCCGCCGGTGCAGTCATGCTCAATGCGACAATCAGGAGGCTAGACCTTGAAAACGTTCACGCAACTTTTCGTCCTTGCCCTGCTTTTGGGCGCCTATCCTGCCACGGCCGATGACCAGGCTCGGCTGTCCATTGGCGGCGACCAGTTCGTTGCCGGCCAGCTCACTGCCCTCACCACGCCCGTCCAGCACGATGCCTTCGCCATCGGCAGCGACGTCACCCTCGCGACAACCGTTGCGGGGGACGCGCATCTGGCCGGCTATGATGTGGACGTCTCGGCCGATGTTACCGGCGACCTTTACGCCGCCGGCTTCTCGGTCAACGTCACCGCTGGCATCGGCGGCGATCTCTCCGCCCTTGGCAACACCGTCACCCTGCGCTCTGCCGCCCCGCTGGTCGGCAATGCCCGGTTGGCCGGCGCCATGGTGACCATCGCCGCCCCGGTCGGCGGCGCCGCGCTCGTCACCGCACGATCGCTGACGCTGGACACGGTTGTCAGCGGCGATCTCAGCTTCTATGGCGAAAGTCTCACCTTCGGCCCCGGCGCCCGTGTCGATGGCATGCTGGACATCCGCGCGCCGCAGCAGATTGTCGTCCCCGCCTCGGTCGCCCCCGCCGATCGCGTCCGCTTCGAACTGCTGCAATCCCCCGACTATGTCTCGGAGGCCGGCCGGACCGCCGGCGATGTCGTCGGGCGCTTCTGGCCGGTCTTCTGGACCATCGCCATCTGGTGGCTGCTGCTGTTTGCCGTCGGCGCTGGCCTGATTGCCCTGCTGCCGGGCGCCGTCTCGGCCCTGCGGCTCGCTTCCCAAACCCGGCCATGGCGCAATCTGGGACTCGGCACGCTGGGCCTGGCCGCCGTGCTCGGCCTGGTGCCGGTCGTGGCCATGACCATTGTCGGCATTGTCCTCTTGCCCATCATGATGCTCTTCGTCGTCATTGCCTGCAGCCTGGCCTATCTCACCGGCAGCTTCCTCATCGGCCTGCGCATCGCCGGTGCCTTTGTTTCGGTTGACAGCAATCTCAACCAGCTCGGCGTGCTCGCTCTGGCCCTGATTGCCGCCGCGCTGCTCGGCATGATCCCGTTCCTGGGCTGGCTGATCACCCTGGCCATCGTCATCTTCGGCTTTGGCAGTGCCAGCATCCCGATCATGCGCCGCTGGTCATCCGGCGGCGCCGCGCGCCCTGCCCGCCGGACCACCAAGCCCACCGGCGCGCTCGGCTAGAAAGGACCTGCCCCATGGATATCCTGCTGCCCATCGCCACCTATCCCGACGTCACCGACCAGGCCGCTCTCGACCAGGCCTTGGTGCTGTCCGCCCGCCTGGATGCTCGGATCACGGCGCTGATCCAGCAGGTGGACGTGCCGCCTGTCCACAGCAGCCTCGGCGAAATCCTGCTCGACCTCTCCAGCATGGTCGCCCAGGCCGAGCAGCGCAGTCGCCACCATGCCGAGGCGATGCACCGCTGGGTGCTCGAGCGCGGCGCCAGCCTCGGCCTGGTTGACGTGACGGCCAGCACGGCGGTATGCGGCCCCTTGGGTTTTTCCGACCACTTGCTGCCCCTGGCCCGCCATCACGATCTGGCGCTGGTCGTGCTCGACGGCAAAGATCCGCAACGGCTGGCCGAAATGGAAGCGCTGGTCTTTGACTCGGGCGGCCCCGTCCTGGTCCTGCCGGCGCGGCCCGCCGCGGTGCCGCTACCGGACGGACCGGCAAGGCCGCTGCGGGTCACTGTGGCCTGGGATGGCAGCCGTGCTGCCTCGCGGGCCCTGCGCGATGCCCTGCCGATCCTGGCTCGGGCGGCCCCGGTGATGCTCGTCACCATCGGCGACGACAAGACCATCGACCCCGCTGGCATTGCCGGCGTCCTTGCCTTTCTGCAGCATCACGGCATCGAGGCCCGGCACCTGCCGCGCAGCCGCGGCTCGGCCGCGATCGGCGACACGCTGCAGGCAGTCGCCATCAGCCAGAATGCCGACCTGCTGGTGATGGGCGCCTATGGGCATAACCGGCTGCAGCAGCTGATCCTGGGCGGCGCCACCCGCGCCATCCTGCACGCCCCGCGCCTGCCCATCCTGCTGTCGCATTAGTCAGGGCGGGACCGGCCGGCCCCGCCAATCGGCCGCTCATTGCGCACAGTGCAGCGGCGTCCGCAGCCAGGCTTTCGGTAATTTTCCCCGCTGCAGCGGCACGGCCTGCCAGACGCGGAAAAGCTGGTCGGCAACCGGAGCGCCAGCGGCCAGGCGCAGCCGCTCCCGGGCGGCGCGCAGGCCCGCTATGCCGCCCGTGGGCACCGTACTGCGCGTGCTGGCGGGCATGACCGAAGCGCGTACCTCGCAGTCCCGCGGCCGCTCAAGCGCATCCCTGGCCGGAATCGCGATGTCGATCAGTGCCGCTTCCCCGTGCCAGCCATAATAGAAGATAATCGCTTCCTCGGCGATCGGGCCATCGCTCCCGTGCAGCCTGCTGCTCAGGATCGTCAGGGCGTCCTTGATGGCGATGGTCAGTGCGCTGCGCAGCAATGTAGAATAGCAGGTCAGGAAGATGATCGGCCGCGCTACCTCGGCACCCTGCCGTGCACCATGGTCAACAACCTGCGACCCATTATGCACCTGGGCGGCGTCCGGGTGCAGGACGCGGCCCTGTTCCGTCTGTCCCGGAGCCAGCGACACCACGCCGGGCTCGGTATCGGCTGGTCTGGCCAGGGCGCAGTCTGCCGCCGGCGTCAGGCACGCAGCCGGCACGGCGCCCCGCTTGAACAAACGAGCAGGGGCGGACAGGGGACGCAGATGCTCCATGCATGCCTCTTCTTGCAGATGCTTGCCGGACGGTGGCAGGTTTGCCGGACGAAACCTTGATCCACATCAAACCACGGGATCCTTTGTCCGGCTCACTCGACCGGCACTCGGGCTGCCGCCAGCGCAACAGGCTTTCGGCCGCTGGCTTGATATGGGTCAAATTGCGGGCAAATATCCCCAATAGCCTGAGCGCGTCCGCAGGCGGTCACGGGAGACGGGGGTGCATTTCTTAGGTCTTGCTGTCGACTTTGATGGCACCATTGCCAGGGATGGCGTGGTGGATGTCGCCACCCGGGATGCGCTTGCTTCGGTCAGGGCCAGTGGCCGGCGCCTCATCATGGTGACCGGGCGCGAACAGCACGATCTTGTCGCCTGCTTTCCCGAATACGCCATGTTCGACCGTATCGTCCTCGAGAACGGCGCCGTTCTGTTCGATCCCGCGACCGGCCAGTTGCGCATGCTGGCGCCGCCACCCGATCCGGCCCTGGTCGATCATCTGCACCGGCTGGGCATAGCCAACATGTCCGTCGGCCGGGCGGTGATCGCCGCCTGGGAACCCGATCAGGGCAAGATCCTCGACGCAATCCGGCTTTCGGGCCTCGAACTGCAGATCACCTTCAACAAGGGCGCCGTCATGGTGCTGCCCACCGGCGTCAACAAGGGCAGTGGGCTGCTGGCGGCCGCCGCCGATATTGGCATTGTGCCCCCCTCCATCGTTGGCGTCGGCGACGGCGAGAATGATCACTCCTTCCTGCGTATCTGTGGCTGTTCTGCTGCTGTCGCCAATGCCGTCGCGTCGCTCCGCAGCGAAGTCGATATCGTCCTCGCCGGCGATCATGGCGATGGCGTCGTGGCGCTGCTCGCCGATCTGCAGCGGCTCGATGCGGATCTGCTGCCAGAGGGCCGGCGCGGCATCGATGCCGGCCTGGACCGCAACGGCAAGCCGGTGCGCATCTCCGCCACATCACGCAATATCCTGATCCTCGGTCCTTCAATGTCGGGCAAGTCGACCTTTGCCACCATGCTGATCGAGCAGATCATCGGCGCCGGTCTTGGACTGGCGGTCCTCGATCCCGAGGGCGATTACGTCGCCCTCGCCGGCACCACGATTCTGGATGCCGACGGCATGGACAAGGGCCTTCACTCTTTCGGACTGCTGCTGGCAGCCCGGCTCAATCCGGTTCTTGTCCTTCGGGGGATCGATGCCGCCGGGCGACGGCAGTTCATGCGGGCCGCACTGGACCTGGCCGTCACCACGGCCGAGGCCAGCGGCACGCCGTCCTATCTTGTCATTGACGAGGCCCATCAGGGCCTTTCCATGCCCCTGGACAAGCCGCTGGTCGAGCATCCACGCCTCGTTCTGCTCACCCTGTCTGCCGATCTTCTGGCTGCCGATACCCTGGCCAGCATCGGGACAGTCTGCGCCCTGGGACCCAATGCCGATTTTCTGCTGTCGCACTTCTGCCACCTGACCGGCCATGCGCCACCGATCGCCGGGGACATGCCGGAGGCCGGCGAGATGCTGCTCTGGAACATCCCGCATCAGCCCGTGGTCCTGCGGCCAAGCGCACCAGACCAGCAGCATGTCCGGCACGCCGGCAAATACGCCACCGGCGACGTGGGCAAGGAGCGCAGCTTCTATTTCCGGGGCGCGCACAACACCCAAATCCTCCCGGCTGGAAACCTCTACGAGTTCCTGGAAGTTGGACGGCAAGTTGATGACGGGGTCTGGTCGCATCATCTCTACAACGGCGACTTCGAACGCTGGTTCGCCAGCGTCATTCGTGACCCCGCACTCGCCGACCTGGCCAGGCGTCTGCGCCACGCCCCCGTGGCCCCAGCCCGCACCACCTGGGCCGCGCTGCAAACCAGCATCATGAGCCGCTACTGCTTGCCGGCAAGCGAAACCAGGGATTTGCCCGACCAGCACCCATGACCCTTGCGCTCCAGGCGCTGACCGACGGATTCGCGCGCCTGTGTCTCTGTACGCTTTCGCACCATTACCCAGGCAGGACCGATCTCGGTTTGGATTCATCCGGCAGACACGCTAGCCTGCTGGCATTTGATGCGGCAGGCGCGGGCCCTGCTCGCCGGGCTGATGTTGCGGCCAGATCATGGTATTGGTACAGCCACGTTGGACTGCTTATGCCCTGACTGCGGGCATGATCCTCGCCGCCATTGTGCTGGCGACCCATCTCGGTGCGCTCTGGCCCACCGCCGCAACCAGCCTCCTGTTTGTCCCGGCCATCATGGCCGGAGCCGCTTTGGGCGGCGTACTCCCAGGCTTGCTGGCCACGGCCATATCAGCCGCATGGCTGCTCATGGTGGCCGGCGGTGGCGACATGCCCATGCCGCTTCCTGCCAATCTGGCCCTGTTCTTCGGCCTCGGGCTTGCCATCACCTGGCTCGGCCAATCCTACAGGCGCTCACGCGCCCACTCCGAGGAACTGGCGCGGGCCCTGCATCGCCATGCAGTCCATCTGCAGTCCATCCTTGATACGGTGCCGGACGCCACCATCGTTATCGATACCGCTGGCATCATCGTCTCGTTCAATGCCGCGGCGGTGCGCCAGTTCGGCTACGCCACCGAGGAGGCTGTGGGCCACAATGTCAGCATGCTGATGCCCGAGCCCTACCATGACCGGCATGACCACTATCTCGCCCGCTATCTGCGCACCGGCGAGAAACGCATCATCGGCCTGGATCGCGTCGTGCTGGGGCGACGCAAGGACGCCTCGACCTTTCCCATGACGCTGGCCGTGGGCGAGATGCAGTCCGACGGCAAGACCTATTTCACCGGCTTCATCCGCGATCTCAGCGAGCGCGAAGAGAGCCAGGCCCGGCTGGCCGAAGCGCAGGGCGAACTGGCCCGTCTGGCGCGGTTCAACGAGCTGGGCGAAATGGCCTCGACGCTTGCCCATGAACTCAACCAACCCCTCTCAGCCATCGCCAACTACGTCCAGGGCTGCATCCGTACGCTCGACAGGCTGGACACGGAACCGGCCAACCGGATGCGCGCGGCGCTGACCGACGCCGCCAGGCAGGCATTGCGCGCCGGCGACATCATTCGCCATCTGCGGGAATTCGTTACCCACGGCGCGACCGAGCGCCATCCCGAAAATATCCGGAGACTCATCGAAGACGCGCTCCCGCTCGCCCTGCTGGGGGCGCGCGAGCGCGGCATTCGCACGTCATTCGATTTCAGCCAGACGGCGGGCTGGGTACTGGTGGATGGCGTACAGATCCAGCAGGTGCTGATCAATCTGATGCGCAACGCCATGGAGGCGATGCAGGACAGCGCCACGAAAAATCTCGTCGTCACCGTCTGCGACACCGCTGAGCACATGCTCATGGTCACGGTTGCCGACAGCGGGCCGGGCATACCGCTCGACATTGCCGCGCAGCTCTTCCAGCCCTTTGTCACCACCAAGCCCGGCGGCATGGGCATCGGCCTGTCCATCTCCCGGCGTATCATCGAATCCCACGGCGGCACGATCGAGATGCAGCCCGGCCAGCCAGCGGGCGCGCGCTTCAGCTTCACGCTCCCCACCACCGCGGAGCCGCCGGCATGAACGGTTTCGATATCGTGGTCCACATCGTCGATGACGAAGAGGCGGTGCGCAATTCGCTCTCCTTCCTGCTCGGCAATTCCGGCTTTGCCGTTCGCAGCCACCGCAGCGCCACCGATTTCCTCGATCACGCGGCGGGAATTCGCAACGGCTGCCTGGTGACCGATCTGCGCATGCCCGACATCAACGGCGTGGACCTGCTCAAGAAGCTGCGCGAGATCGACGCCCTGCTGCCCGCCATCGTCATCACCGGGCATGGCGACGTACAGATGGCGGTGGAGGCAATGAAGAACGGCGCCCTCGACTTCATCGAAAAGCCGTTCGCCGACGATGTCCTGATCGCGTCGATCCGCCATGCTGTCGGCGCCGTGCAGTCTCGCCTGGACCATGACGCGGACGCCGAAGCCACGCGTCAGCGTCTCAATACCCTCAGTGACCGCGAAAAGCAGGTGCTCAAGGGCGTGGTTTCCGGCGAGCCGAACAAGACCATCGCCTTCGATCTGGGGATCAGCCCGCGCACCGTCGAAGTCTATCGCGCCGGCCTGATGGCCAAGATGCAGGCCAGAAGTCTCCCCGAACTGGTCCGCATGATCCTGGGCGTCCAGACCCGACAGAACGGCTGGGAGTGGCCGCACTTTTGATCCACGACAAGACAGCCACCGCATCATCCGCTAGCAAGGGTAGGTAATCGCGGATGCATGCCGTGGTTGGAAATGTTGAAATGTCGCTTGCTCGCCGCCTGTTGATCGTAGCCCCGGACATGGATCTGCGCCGATCCCTTGAGTTCATGCTTGAGGCAGACGGCTACCAGGTCGTTTCCTATCCGGCCATCGGCGCCGTGCCGTCGCAGGAGCGCTTTGACTGCACCATTCTCGACCATCGGGCGATTGCGCCGCCGATCGAGACAGTCATCGCCTTCTGCCGCGTCGCCATACCCGTCGTCCTGCTGGCAGGCACGCCCGTGCCCTGGCTGGAAGAAATGGTGTTTTGCCTGGTACAGAAACCCCTCCTCGGCAGCCCGCTGCTTGCCGCGATCGAGAGCGCCTTGGCCGCAGCCATGCCGCCCGCCACCCCTAAGTAGAGTCCCTAGGCGCGAGACCTGAATATCGCCGTCGCCCGGGTTCGGTCAGTCTCCAGCTCATCGAAACCGAGGAGCCGACCATGCTGACCCAGTTCAACCATGATCGCGTGCCGACGGGCATGCCCCACCGCGATCCGGCGGTGCATTCACTGCTCACCCACGCCCGCCCCTGCGCCCTGTCCTTCTACCCGCCCAATGGCATGATCTACGCCCAGGGCGAGCCGGTCGGCCCGCTCTATCTGGTGGAATTCGGGACCGTGCGCATCTGCCGCCTCACCGCCGACGGGCGCCGCCAGGTCAGTGCCTTTCATGCCAATGGCGACGTCTTTGGCTTCGAGCCCGGCCGCGAACACGAAAACTACGCCGAATGCGTCGACCGCGCCGGCATCCGCCTGCTGCGGCCCGACCTGGACCGGAGCCTGGATGCAGACCTGCTGGCCATCGCCCTGCGGACTCTGGCCCGGGTCCAGGATCATCTGATGCTGCTGGGGCGGATGAGCGCGTCCGAACGGCTGGCCGCCTTCCTGCTGGACCTGCATGAGCGAGGGGGCGCGGGCAGCGTCATCGACTTGCCGATGCAGCGCCATGACATCGCCGACTATCTCTGCCTCACCATCGAGACGGTGTCGCGCGTGCTTAGGATCTTCAAGGATGCCGGCATGATCCGGCTGCCCGGCGCCAGCCAGGTCGAGGTGCTGGACCTGGCGGGCCTGCAGCATTTGGCGCCGTAGCGGTCGGCCCAATTGACGCCGATCAAGGCGGCGTCCGCATTTGCTGGCATCATACCGCACAGCGCCAGCAAGAGGAGACCAGCATGATCAATCGGGAATGGCACACCGCACACAAGCTGGGCCGCAATGCCAGCCTCGAGGACCGCCTTGCCTGGCACCTCGACCACGCCGCCAACTGCGATTGCCGGGAAATGCCGCTCGCCATCCGCCGCGAGGCGGAGGCCCGCGGCCTGCCCGTGCCGCGTTTGCGCCGGCTGCAGGCCGATACCTGCCCGACGGCGGCCACCTGGCCGCCCGGCACGCCGCCGGTTCGGCACTAGGCTACCCCTTGGAGCAAACCGCCCTGTTCAGCCGTCTCGGCGTCGCCTTGGCGATCGGCCTGCTTGTCGGCCTTGAGCGCGGCTGGAGCAAGCGCACCGAGGAGGATCATCAGCGCGCGGCCGGCTTCCGCACCTTCGCGCTGAGCGGACTGCTGGGCGGGGTCGCCGGCCTGGTATCGCTCGATGCGGGCGGCATTTTCCTGGGCATGAGCTTGCTCGCCTATGCCGCAGCATTCACGGTGTTCCACTGGCTGGAGGCCACCGCCGACCAGGATCTCAGCGTCACCTCGGTGATTGCCGGCCTGCTGACCTTCCTGCTCGGCGCCCTCGCCATCCTCGGGGACATCAACCTCGCCATCGCCAGCGCCGTAGCCATGACGGTGCTGCTGGCTTTGCGCGAACAGCTGCATCGCTGGGTTGCCGCCTTGACCTGGAAGGAGATCAGCTCCGTCCTCACCCTGCTGGCGATGACCTTCCTGCTGCTGCCCGTGCTCCCCGACCGCACCATCGATCCCTGGAACGCCCTCAATCCGCATGAGGTGTGGCTGCTGACCATTCTGATCGCCACCGTGTCTTTCGCCGGTTATGTCGCCGTGCGGCTGTTCGGCGATCGGCTGGGCATTGTGCTGGCGGCCCTGGCCGGCGGCCTGGCCTCGTCGACCGCCACAACCCTGGCGCTGGCGCGGATGGGGCGGGCCGAGTCCAGTCCGACCCGGTTGCTCAGCGCCGGCATTCTGCTGGCCGGCGCGGTCATGCTGGCCCGGGTCGCCGCCGTGACCCTCTTGCTCAACCCGGCTTTGTTCGGCCTCATCACGCCCCCGCTCGCCGCCGCCGGGACCGTTCTGCTGCTGGCGGCAGGCCTGCTGACCACACGGAGCAGCCAGGACGGTCAGGCCAGTCTGTCTGTCGACAATCCCCTGGCCATCGGCACGGCTTTGCGCATGGGGGGCCTGATCGCCGCGGTCATGCTGGGCACGGCCTATCTGCTGCAGGCGGTCGGGTCGGCCGGGGTGGTGGCCATCGCCGCCCTCTCCGGCCTGGTCGATGCCGATGCCCTCACCATCTCCATGGCCCGCCTGGGGGGCGGCGCGCTCGCTTTGCCCACCGCAGCCTGGGCCATCCTTGTCGGCGTGGCCGTCAATACCGTGTCCAAGGCCGTACTCACCCTGGCCGCCGGCGGCACCCGGATCGCCCTGCCGGTCGCCCTCGCCAGCCTGGCTTCCCTCGCCGCTGGCTTGCTGGCCGCCGTACTTCCCTATTGGTGAATACGGCTGGGAACCCGCGCGCCAGCCGGGCCGCGGCAACTCTTGATGGTCATCAAGGTATCGGCTTCAGGCTGCTGTTGAATGGCGGGATCGGCGATCGATCGCCCAAGCAATGGAGATTGAAATGAACGACAAGACCCTCAAGCAGGACATCATGGATGAGCTGGAATTCGAACCCAGCATTGATGCGACCGATATCGGCGTTGCCGTTGAGGACGGCATCGTAACCCTGAGTGGCCACGTGACGAGCTTTGCGCAGAAAAGCACGATCGATCGGCTGGTCAGTCGCCTCAAGGGGGTCAAGGGCATCGCCGAGGACATCCAGGTGCGCTACCCCGGCACCACCGGCACCGCCGACGACGAGATCGCCAAGCGGGTCGTCAACAGCCTGAAATGGAGTTCGGTGGTTCCGGCCGACAAGGTGCAGGTCAAGGTGCAGGATGGCTGGGTCACGCTGAGCGGCACGCTCGACTGGAACTATCAGAAGACCGCTGCCGCCGACGCGGTGCGCAACCTGCATGGCGTCATCGGCATCAGCAACCTGATCGACCTGCGTCCGCGCGTCTCCTCAATCGACGTCAAGAAGCACATCGAGGACTCCCTCAAGCGCAATGCCGAGGTCGAAGCCAGGTCGATCCGCGTCAATGTCGCGGGCAACAAGGTGACCCTCGAGGGCAACGTCAAAGCCTGGCATGAGCGCCGCATTGCCGAGCAGGCTGCCTGGTCCACGCCCGGCGTAACCACCGTCGATGACCGGCTGACCATTGGCTGACTGACTATGCCCGCACTGCCGGCGGATGATCCGCCGGCAGCGCCATAAGACCGTCCCTGCCGGGCTGGCCATTCGCCTCCGCCAATCCGGTTGACCCAGGTCAAGGGCATCCCGCATCCGGCGCCATAGACTGGGGCAAAGCAGGAGCGTCAGTTGAACAAACGGCAGCAATACAACCTCTGGTACATCGTCGGCGCCTTCCTCGTGCTGCTCGCATTTCAGGCCTGGATGGGCTACCGCACCGTCGCTGCGGTGACCTATACGGACCTGCTGGGCTATCTCAGGGACGGCAAGATTGCCGAGGTATCGATCACCGAGTCGCTGATCGAGGGACGGTTCAAGGCACCCGAAAACGGGGCCGACTATTTCGTTACCCGCCGCGTCGATCCGGAGCTGGTCAGGACCTTCGCCGATGCCGGCGTCACGGTGAATGGCGACAGCGACAGCAACTGGCTCACCACCCTCCTCTCCTGGATAGTCCCCATGCTGGTGCTGGGGGGCTTCTGGTTCTTCATCTTCCGCGGCATGGCCGAGCGGGGGGGCATCGGGGGCCTCACGGCGATCGGGCAGTCCAGGGCCAGGATCTATGTGGAGACCAAGACCGGTGTCAGCTTCGGCGACGTCGCCGGGATCGACGAGGCCAAGACCGAACTGCAGGAGATCGTGTCCTTTCTCAAGGAAAAGGACAAATATGGCCGTCTCGGCGCCCGCATCCCCAAGGGCGTGCTGCTGGTGGGCCCGCCGGGAACGGGCAAGACGCTGCTCGCCCGCGCCGTGGCCGGGGAAGCCGGGGTGCCGTTCTTTTCCATCTCGGGCTCGGAATTTGTCGAGCTCTTTGTCGGTGTCGGCGCGGCCCGCGTCCGGGATCTGTTTGAGCAGGCCCGCAAAGCCGCGCCCTGCATCATCTTCATCGACGAGCTGGATGCCCTTGGCCGCGCCCGCTCGCCATTCGGCAATATGGGCGGCGGCGACGAGAAAGAACAGACGCTCAACCAGCTTTTGGCCGAACTCGACGGCTTTGACCCCCGCGTTGGCATCGTGCTGCTGGCCGCCACCAACCGGCCTGAAGTCCTTGATCCGGCGCTGCTGCGCTCGGGCCGCTTTGACCGCCAGATCGCCCTGGATCGGCCGGACCGCAATGGCCGGGCCGCCATCCTCAAGGTCCACCTCAAGGCGATAAGGCTCGCGCCAGACACCGATATTGCCCAGATCGCCGGCATTACCCCGGGCTTCACCGGGGCCGATCTCGCCAATCTCGTCAACGAAGCGGCGATCTTCGCCACGCGGCGCGGTGCCGACGCGGTGACCCTGGACGACTTCACCGCCGCGGTCGAACGCATCATTGCCGGCGTCGAGCGGCGCGGCCGGCTGCTGCTGCCGCAGGAGCGCCGCCGGGTCGCCTATCACGAACTCGGCCATGCCCTTGTCGCCGCGTCCATTCCCGGGGCCGACCCGATCCACAAGGTGTCGATCATCCCGCGCGCCATCGGCTCGCTCGGCTACACCATGCAGCGGCCCACCGAGGATCGCTATGTCATCACTGCGGGCGAGCTCAAAGACCGCATGGCAATCCTGATGGGCGGCAGGGCCGCCGAGCAGGTGGTGTTCGGCGAGTTCTCGACCGGCGCGGCCGATGATCTGGTCAAGGTCACCGATATCGCCCGCCAATATGCCACCCGGTTCGGCATGAGCGACCGGCTTGGCCAGGCGGTGCTGGAACAGGTGCTGCAGCCTTTTCTGGACTCCCCCTCCGCACAGACCCGCCGCGATTATTCCGAAGCGACCTCGCGCGAGCTCGATCTGGCCGTGCGGGCCCTGATCGAGGAGGCATTCGAGCGCGCCAGGCTCATTCTGCTGGGCCGTCGCGCCGAGCTCGACGCCGGGGCAGCCCTGCTCCTCGAAAGCGAGGTGATCACCCCCGTCGAATTCCCTGCCCTGGCGGGAATCCCCGAGCCCAGCGCGGCAGCCGTCTAGCAGCCTGTTCAGCGCGCAAGCGCTGCGGCCAGCATCCCACGCGATGACACGTCGGCCCCGCCATCCACGATAACGGCACCGCCCGGCATGATATCCAGCACCGCCTCTGGCTTGCTGGCGATCAGTCGGGCCGGATGCGGGTGCCGCTGTCGCCCCGGATGATGGCCAGGGCATCGGTCAGCTGGCCAATGGCGGCTGGCTTGCCGGTTCTGCCGACGAAATCCAGTGCGGCTGCCACTTTGGGGCCCATCGAGCCCGCAGGAAAGCTGGATGCCGACAGCTCCTCCACCCGCACCTGTCCCAGTGCCCGCGCCGCCGGCGTGCCGAAACCGGCATAGACGGCATCCACATCAGTCAGCAGCATCAGCATGTCCGCCCCGATCTGCTGCGCCAGCAGCGCGCTGGCCAGGTCCTTGTCGACCACCGCTTCCACGCCGACCAGGCTGCCATCGGGCCGCTCCACCACCGGAATGCCGCCGCCGCCGGCGCAGATCACCGTGACGCCCTGGGCGACGAGCAGGGCGATGACCTTGATCTCGAGAATACCCAGCGGCGCCGGCGAGGCAACGACCCGGCGCCATCGCTCGCCGTCGCGGGCAATGTGCCAGCCCCGCTCGGCGGCCATCCGGGTCGCGGTCGCCTCGTCATATCCGGGGCCGATCGGCTTGCTGGGCGCGGCGAAGGCGGGATCGGTGGCGCTGACCCGGGTCTGCGTCAGCAGCGTCGCGATCAGCTGCTGCGCGGGCAGCAGGCTGCCCAGCTCCTGCTCGATCAGGTAGCCGATCATCCCCTCGCTCTGGGCGCCCAGAATGTCGAGCGGCTGCACGCTTTCGGCCGGCCCCGCCGCCGATTGCAGCGCCAGCAGGCCGACTTGCGGGCCATTGCCATGGGTGATGATCAGGCTGTGGCCAGCCGCGATCAGTGCGGCCAGCGAAACCGCCGCGTCATGCACGTTCTGCCGCTGGCTGTCCGCGGTCAGCTTCTCGCCGCGCCGCAACAGGGCATTGCCGCCAAGGGCCACCACCAGGCGCATGGCTCAGCCGCCCAGCGTGGCGACGAGCACGGCCTTGATGGTGTGCATGCGGTTTTCGGCCTGGTCGAACACCACCGAGGCGTCGGACTCGAACACCGCCTCGGTGACTTCCATGCAATCGATGCCGAAGCGCCGGGCAATGTCGGTGCCCACCTCGGTCTCGGCATTGTGGAAGGCCGGCAGGCAGTGCATGAACTTGACGAAGGGATTGCCGGTGGCATTGAGCACCGCCGCCGTGACGCGATAGGGCGTGAGCAGGCTGATCCGCTCGCCCCAGGCGCTCTCGTCCTCACCCATCGACAGCCAGACATCGGTATAGATGAAGTCACTGTCGCGGACGCCGTCCTTGACGTCTTCCGTCACCGTCAGGGTCCCGCCGGTCGTGGCGCCGATGTCCTGCAGGCGGGCGATGAAGTCGGCATCCGGCCACAGGGCCTGGGGGGCCACGATGCGCATGTCGATGCCCACCTTGACCGCCCCGGTAGCCAGCGACCGCGCGACATTGTTCCGTCCGTCGCCCAGGAACGTTACCCGCATGTCAGACAGGTGCTTGTGGGTGAACTCCCGCATCGTCATCAGGTCGGCCAGCGTCTGGGTGGGGTGGCTCGCATCGGTCAGCCCGTTATAGACCGGCACGCCCGCATGCGCGGCCAGGGTTTCGGCCGCTGACTGGGAGAAGCCGCGATATTCGATGGCGTCATAGATCCGCCCCAGCACCCGCGCCGTGTCCTTCATCGATTCCTTGTGACCGATCTGGGTCCCCGTCGGCCCCAGATAGGTCACATGCGCACCCTGGTCGTGGGCCGCGACCTCAAAGCCCGTGCGCGTGCGCGTCGAGTCCTTCTCGAAGATCAGGGCGATATTCTTGCCGGCCAGGCGGGGCACTTCGCTGCCCGCCAGCCGCGCCGCCTTGAGCGCGCTGGCCAGGCGCAGCAGCAGGCGGATCTCGTCGGGCGTGAAGTCATCCAGTGTCAGGACGCTGCGGCCGTGCAGGTTGATGGGCATGAGGAAGTCTCCCGAAAGGATCAGAGGGGATCGCGCGCCAGCGGACAGGTCATGCAATGGCCGCCGCCGCGCCCGCGGCTGAGCTCGGCGCCGTCGACGGTGATCACCTCGACGCCGGCCCGGCGCAGCATGGTATTGGTGTAGACATTGCGGTCGTAGGCGATGACGACGCCCGGCTCGACGGCGATGACATTATTGCCGTCGTCCCACTGCTCGCGCTCGGCTTCATAACCGTCGCCGCCGGTGACCACGACGCGCAGCGCCTTGATCCCCAGCGCCCGGGCCACCACGTCGACGAACCGCCCCGTCTCCTCGGTCACCTCGATGCCCAGCGGGCCCGGACCGGGCCGCAGCGAGAAGCTGCGCAACTGGTCGACCACCGGCGGATAGAGCGTCACCAAGTCGCGGTCACAGAAGGTGAATACCGTATCGAGATGCATGAAGCTGCGCTCGCGCGGCATCTGCGCGGCGATGACGTGATCGGCCACCCCCAGCTCGAACAGGCGGCTGGCCAGCGCGGCCACGCCCTGTGGTGTTGTCCGCTCGCCCATGCCCACGATGACCTTGCCATTGCCGATCGGCATGACGTCACCGCCCTCCAGCGTGGCGATGCCGGGCGTGCCGGCGCCAGCCAGCGTCTTGAAGGTCCCGTTGGCGAAAGCCGGATGATGGCGGTAGATGGCCTCCACATTGATAGCCTCGGGCCGCCGCGCCGGCCAGTACATGGCATTGACCGAGACCGCATCGTAGACCCAGCACGAACTGTCGCGCGTGAACAGCTGGTTGGGCAGCGGCGCCAGCACGAAGTCGCCGGGCGCCAGTGTCCGGGCCGCCAGGCCCGCCGGCTTGAACGGCAGTTCGGCTCGCGCAATGCCCCCGATCAGCCGTTCGGCAAGCTCGTCCGAGGGCATGGCGTCGAGCCAACCGCGCAACTCGTCGACCAGGTCGCCGCCGATGCTGTCGGCATTGATGCGGCGGTCGAGCAGCCAGTCCCGGCCGGTCGGCAGCGCCAGCGTTTCCGCCAGCAGCGTCCCCAGGTCAAGCACGTCGACATCGCGCTCCCGGAGCGCATCTACGAAGATGTCGTGTTCCTGGCGCGCGCGCTTCACCCACAGCACATCGTCGAACAGCAGGGCGTGGCAGTTGTCGGGCGTCAGCCGCTTCAGGCTGAGGTCGGGCCGGTGCACCATCACTTGGCGCAGCCGGCCGACTTCGGAATGGACACCGGGCTTGGGCATGGTTCTGGGGCTCATAGCGGGCTCACCGCGCCGATCCACATTTCATAGGCGGCCAGCAGGGCGACCGCGACCAGGGCGACGGCGACCGCCAGTTCCCAGGGCTTGAAGATCCGCTGCCCGGCCTCCCGTCGTGCCCAGGCAAAAAAGACGATGCCGGGGGCATAGAGCAGCGCGCACATAAAGAGATAGGCCGGTCCCGCCGCATAGACGAGCCAGAGCCCGTAGACGGTGGCCAGCCCACCCAGGAACAGCGCCAGCCGGCGCGGCTCGCCGGCTTGGTAACCCTCCCCGGTCAGCGCCAGCTTGGCGGCATAGGCGCCCGAAAAGATGTACGGCACCAGGATCGCCGTCGAGGCAATGTAGAACAGCGCCTGATAGGTGCTCTGCGCGAAGAAGGTGATGATCAGGAACAACTGCACCAGCAGGTTGGTGACCGTCAGCGAAACGACCGGTACGCCCTTGTCGCTCTCCTGCGCAAAGATTTTGGGCATGCTACCGTCGCGCGCCGCGGCATGCGGGATTTCGGCTGCCAGCAGGGTCCAGCTCAGGAACGCCCCGACGACCGAGACCACCAGCGCCAGGTTGATCAGCACCGCCCCCCATGCCCCCACCACATGTTCGAGCACGCCGGCCATGGAGGGGTTCTTCAAGCCCGCCAGTTCGGGCTGGGTCAGGATGCCCAGCGACAGCAGCGATACCAGTGCATACAGCGCCAGGCAGGTGAAAAAGCCCAGCGCCGTGGCCGTGGCAATGTCGCTGCGCCGTTCGGCGCGGGCCGACAGTACGCTGGCCCCCTCGATGCCGATAAAGACCCACAGGGTCACCAGCATGGTATTGCGGACCTGGTCGGCGATCGAGCCCAGCTCGGCATTGCCCAGGCCGGTGAAATCGAGCGCGAAGACGTCCACCTGGAACGCCACCACGACCACCCCGATGAACAGCACGATCGGCGCGATCTTGGCGACGGTGACAAACAGATTCACCAGGGCTGCCTGCCGGACGCCGGCCAGGATCAAAGCATGGATCAGCCACAGCAGGATGGAGGCGCCGACAATGGCCTGCCAGCTATTGCCCTCGCCAAAGGCCGGGAAGAAATACGACAGCGCGCTGAACACGATCACCGCATAGGAGACGTTGCCGACCCAGGCGCTGATCCAGTAGCCCCAGGCGCTGTTGAACCCGATGAACTCGCCGAACCCGGCCCTGGCATAGGCATAGGGCCCGGCATCGAGCGCGGGTTTGCGGGTCGCCAGCGACTGGTAGACAAACACCAGCGCCAGCATGCCGATCGCGGTGATCGTCCAGCCGATGATGATGGCCAGGGCCCCTGCTCCCGCCGCCATGTTCTGCGGCAGGCTGAACACGCCCGATCCCACCATCGAGCCGATGACCAGGGCAGTCAGCGCGCCCAGGCGCAGCTTCTGTCCCGGCTCGGCCACCGTGGTAACCGCCGCGGCGGCCGTCAGTTCTGAACTCGACATCGAACCCTCCTTGCAATCCCTGTGCATTCAGAAAGGACGGATCGGCAGAGGCACTCTTGATGGCGATCAAGTTTCGCTAACTTTTTCGCGCCCCCGCCCGGGCCGCATCAGCGCGCCATCAGCACTGGCACGTCGGCATTGGCCAGGATGTGGCGGGTGGTGCCGCCCAGGATCCATTCGCGCAACCGCGAGTGACCATAGCCGCCCATCACCAGCAGACCGGCGCCCACGCGGCGGACTTCCGCCAGCAGCGCCTCGCCGGCGCCGTCCGATCCGGCTTCCGCCGTACCGATCACGGCCGAAATGCCATGCCGGCTCAGGTGGCGTGCAATATCGCCGCCGGACGCGGTCGCCTCCCCTTCGCCCACCATGACGACGATGGTCTGGCCGGCCAGCTTGAGGAATGGCATCGCCTCGGCCACGGCGCGCGCCGACTCGCGGCTGCCGTTCCAGGCAACCACGACCGTGCCGAACGAGTATGGTGTCTGCGCCTTGGGCGGCACGAACAGGCAGGCCCGGCCGGAGCCGAACAGGACCGAAACCTCCATGCTCACGGCATCGGCCGGATCGCCATAGGGCCGTGTGGCGACGAACAGGTCGGCCGTCCGCGCCTCCACGGCCAGGGCATCGCCGGCCGTACCGGAAAATGCATCGAGCCGGCGCACCTCATGGGGCATGGTCAGGCGATCGAACCGCTGCACCAGGCGTTCCAGCGTCGCGTCGGCCTGCTCATTGGACTGCTCGATCAGCGGCTCCATGGCGATCAGGGCGACGCCGTCGCCGCCGATCACCTCGGGCAGGATATGGGCATATAGCCCGGTCAGATGAGCGTCAAAACGCGCCCCGATGGCTTCGGCATAGGCAAGACGCACCTCGTCTTCCGCCGATCCGGTAAGATGAACCACGATGTCCTTGATCACTTTCGTCTCCCGTCTGACCTGTTGTGCGGGCAGGCCACAGACGGCGATGATCGCTGCCAGGACCCTGCTGCTGCTAGACAATCTAGCCGAGCGCGGCAGGCAATCCTTGTTCTGGATCAAGTCCGGCATTTTTCCCGAGGCCGTCGGGATCCGTGCGTTTTTGGCTCACGGCACCAGCACGACTACCCCTTGGAACCGGCCGTGCCGCAGATCGGCCTCGACGCGAACCCGGATTTCTCCGCGCCCTGGCACCGGCAGCGCTCGCGCCTCAAGCACTAGCGGCCCGCCAACCGCCCGCAGCACCATGGCTCGCATCACCTGCTGTCCCACCTTTCCCCTAGGCTCCCCCTCGCGCTTTGTCTGGGCCCCATGCCAGCGTCCACACGCCTTTGTCTTTCACCGCACCCGGGCCGGATCGGGCTTGATTCAAATCAAGGCCGGCCGCGTTTTTCCTGCAATCGTCATGCTGTTCAGGCATTGAGCATGCCCCCGATAATTGCGGAGAAGCAACCATGGGCGATATTGCCAACATCACCGATGCAGCAAGTCGATGCACGCGCTGCAGTGTCACGACCCGCTCTCTGTGCGGGCTGTCGGACCTGGCCAGCTATGCCGATATTGCCCGCATCTCGGGGAGGCGTGTCATCAGTGCCGGCCAGACTATTCTCGCCAGTGGCGGCCAGGCCAGCCTGGTCGGCACCGTGCTGGCCGGGGTCCTCAAGGTGTCAAAGACCCTGCCCAATGGCCGCGAACGCATTGTCAGCCTGATCTATCCCGGCGACTTCTTCGGCCAGCTGTTTGACCCGGTGATGGACTTTGCCGTCGAGGCCGCCACCGATGCCGAGATCTGCGCCGCCGACCGGACGGCCTATGAGGGCCTGCTGGCCCGCCACCCCAAGCTGGAGCACGCCCTGCTCCTGGTCACTGCCAACCATCTCGCCTTGGCCCGGGAGCGCGCCTTGCTGCTCAGCTGCCAGAATTCCCTCGAGCGGGTCGCCACCTATCTGCTGGTCATGGCGGGCCGGCGCGACCACCTGCTGAACGAAATGGCGGTATCTCCGCTCAAATCCGTGGCGGCGCTGACGATCACCCGCGCCGACCTGGCCAGCTATCTCGGCACCACCTTTGAAACCATCAGCCGGCACCTGCACTATCTGGCCGACAAGCGGGTCATCGTCATCATCGACAGCGGCCACTTCGAGATCATCGACACCGACCGCCTGCAGTCCATCGCCGGCGTCAGCCACGACGATCTCCGCCTGTTCCTGTCCACGCCCCGCCAGGTGGGCACTCTTCGTCGCCAGCTCGCCGTGGCGGCACCAGTGGCCAGTCTGTTCGGCAAATAGCCACGCGCAAGGCCGCAGGATGTTTGACGGCCATCAAGCCCTGCCTGTCCGCGCCATGTTCCTGTCGGGCAGCAGCGGCTGGCTGGATCCCATGCAAGGAGATTTCGATGAGCGACACCGTATTGCGGCAGGTCATCCTGGATGAGCTCGAACGCGAACCCGGCATCGATGCGGCCGATATCGGCGTGACCGTGGAGGAAGGCGTCGTCAGCCTGACCGGCCATGTGCCCAACTACGCGCAGAAGTCCACCGTGGAAGGCCTGGTCGGCCGGATCAAGGGCGTCAAGGGCATCGCCGAAAACCTCGAAGTCCGATTCCCCGGCAATGTCGGCAATGCCGACGACCAGATTGCCGGCCGCGCCGTCAGTTCCCTGCAGTGGAACACCACCGTCCCCGACAATGCGGTGAAGCTGAAGGTCCACAAGGGCTGGGTGACGCTCTCGGGCACGGTGGAATGGAACTTCCAGAAGACGGCCGCCGCCGATGCCATACGCGGCCTGCACGGGGTCACCGGGATCAGCAACCTCATCGCCATCCGCACCCGCCCGGTGGTTTCCGCCGCGGACGTCAGGAAGCGCATCGAGAAGGCGCTGAAACGCAATGCCGAGCTCGAGGCCCATTCCATCCGCGTCGATGTCGAGGGCAGCCGCGTCACCCTGGCTGGCCATGTCAGGGCTTGGTCTGAGCGTCGTCTGGTGGAAGACGCGGCCTGGGCAACCCCCGGGGTCGCCACGGTGGACGACCTGATCGTCATCAGCTGACGGCGCGATTTCGGGCGGGGCGTTGACTGCCTCGCCCGGGCTTGCAGATATGCGTGGTCAGCCCTTCTTGACGCTGATCCGCCGCTTGGCCGATGCAGCCCCCGGATTTTTGGGCAGGGTCACGCGCAACACGCCATTGGCATAGCTGGCCTGGATCTTGTCCGCATTCACATCCTCGGGCAGCGCGAAACTGCGCTCGAAGGCGCCGTAGCGCCGCTCGCGGATATAGTGGTCCGCCGACTCGTCGGTCGTGTCTTGCCGCTTTTCGCCATGGATTGTCAGCCCGCCATTGGCGAGCGAGACGTCGATATTCTTGTCGTCCATGCCGGGCATGTCGGCGGTGATCTCGTAGGCATCATCGCGCTCCACCACGTCCACCGCCGGCGTCGTCATCCAGGCCGAGCCGTTGCCGGCCTTGGCCGGTGCCCCGTTGAACAGCGAGAACGGCGCCAGCCAGGCATTGCGGTCCATGTCCTCGAACAGGCGGTCGAACTCGCGACGGACGCTTTCGAACGGATGCTCGACCAGCCCGGCGCCGCGTGCCGGCGTCTTGGCATTGTTCTTGACCGGCAGATTTGTTGCAGTACTCGCCATTTTTCAGCTCCTTGCTTGATGGTGCCACCACTAAGCAACTTGGACGCCGCGCCGTCTTGATGCCCGTCAAATGTCGGCGTGGCATGACCGGACGGCTTCCGCACAACCGCCGCAATCGGCGCCATGCTGGCAATGGCGCCTTGATGGCCATCAAGGCGCGCGCTGCTGCAGCAGGACCTACTTCACCTCCAGCGGGCGTGGCGGCGGGAGCAACGCCCTGACGCGAGCCGTCTGCCCGAGCCGATGCACAGGAGCACCCGATGCCGTTCCGCGACCGCCAGCACGCCGGTGAGCAATTGGCTGCGGCCCTGCAGCCGTTCCGCCCGGATCACCCCGTGATCATCGCCCTGCCCCGGGGTGGAGTGCCGGTAGTCGCGCCGATTGCCCGCGCCCTCGGCGCGCCGCTGAGCCTCCTGATCGTGCGCAAGCTCGGCGTCCCGCGGCAGCCCGAGCTGGCCATGGGGGCCATCGTCGATGGCGATACGCCGCAAATCCTGCGCAATGAGGCGGTCATGGCCATGGCCAGGGTCTCGGAGTCCGACTTTGCCGCAGCTGTGGCCAGGGAAACCGCCGAAATCGACCGGCGGCGCCGGCGTTACGGCCCCTCGACCACCCTGCCGGCACTGGCCGGCCGCACCATCATCGTGGTCGATGACGGCATTGCCACCGGCGCCACGATCCGGGTGGCCCTGCGCGCCCTGCGATCGCGGCAACCGCGCCTGCTCATTGTCGCCGTGCCGGTGGCGGCGCATGACGTGCTGGCCACCCTGCAGGCCGAGGCCGACCAGCTTGTCTGTCTCGAAAGCCACGACGATTTCGGGGCCGTGGGCCAGTACTATGAGGATTTCGCCCAGGTGCAGGACGCCGAAGTCCTATCCGCCCTCGCCGCCGCGACACCTCCCGGCTGACCGCCCCCGAGCCCGGACACGCCCCCTGAGCAGCCGCCCGGCCGGTGCCGCGACCGGTCTCAGCGGACCCGGTTGCCCCCATCTGCCTCGAAGAAGTAGGTGTCGCCTTCAGTCAGCGAAATATTGATCACCTGGTCATCGCGGAGCGCCACGCGTTCGCGGAAAAGGCAAACCACTTCGTCCTGCCCTATGGCCAGCACCGCAAAAGTCTCCGATCCGGTTGGCTCGACCACCTTGACCCGTGCAGCAATGCCCTGCGCCGCTATGGCGATATTTTCCGGCCGCTTGCCCAGGAGCACGGCGCCGCCGTCAGTCGGGGAAGCCGGCGGCGTGAGCCCGGTCCGGGTGCCATCGCTCAGCACGATGTCATCGCCCTGCCGCGTGGCCTTGATCAGATTCATCGATGGCGAGCCGATGAACTGGGCCACGAAACTATTGGCCGGATTGTCGTAGAGTTCGAGCGGAGTGCCTACCTGCTCGACCCGGCCGGCCTGCATGACCACGATCTTGTCGGCCATCGTCATGGCTTCCACCTGGTCGTGCGTCACATAGACGATGGTGGTACCCAGCCGCTTGTGAAGGCTTTTGATCTCCGCGCGCATGGCCACGCGGAGCTTGGCATCGAGGTTGGACAGCGGCTCGTCGAACAGAAACACCTGCGGATCGCGCACGATTGACCGCCCCATCGCCACGCGCTGCCGCTGTCCGCCCGACAATTGGCGGGGATAGCGGCCCAGCAGTTCGGTCAGGCCGAGGATTTCCGCAGCCTTGGCCACCTGCCGCTGCTTTTCCGCAGCGGGCGCCTTGGCCAGCGTCATCGAGAAGGCCATGTTCTCGGCCACCGTCATGTGCGGATAGAGCGCGTAGTTCTGGAACACCATCGAGATGTCACGCGCCTTGGGCGGCAGGTCGTTGACCACCCGATCACCGATGCTGATCGTGCCGGCCGAGATATCCTCGAGGCCGGCAATCATGCGCAGCAGAGTCGACTTGCCACAGCCCGACGGCCCCACCAGCACAACGAATTCGCCATGCTCGATATCGACCGAGACGCCATGCATGACCGGCACATCGCCGTAGGATTTCTTCACATTGTCGATGCGGACTGAAGCCATAACGCCCCTCCTGGTCTGTGGCCGCCTCAGGCAGCGGTGATGGTCACGGCGTCGGTCGAGAGGGCACCTTCGTGCACCACCAGCCCGATGCCGCCATTGGCAAAGGCAAGCGCGCTGGTATCAGTGGCCGAGACCGATGTGCCGGCGACTTCCGCCCAAATGGTGTCGCCCGATACGCGCACCGAGAACGGGATCGTGGTTTCGAAAGCGAACGGAAATTCCGTCGAGGCAAGGACAAGCTCCTCGGCATCGCGGATCCGCACGATTTCGAGCGTATTGCGCCGCGTCACGCGCACCGCATAGTAGCGCCGCAGCCCCTGCACCCGAACCGCCACGCCGCCGTAATTGCCCAAGTGCACCATGATGTCGGATTTGAGCCAATAGTCGGTCCACTCCCGCGTGCCATGCGAGACGATGCCTTCATCCCGCGACTGGGAAATGCGGAAGCTGGGCGGGAAGCGCTTGGAGAAGAAATCCACGCCGTTGACCCAGGCCATGCGCCAGAAGTCGCCATCGCCTTGCGGACGGTGCAGGGTGAGCTCGGCTGCCCCGTCCCAGCGCATATGGTCGAGCAGCACTGTGCCGTCGGCACGACGCCCGTCGCCGGTAATCGCGAGGCCGATCTCGGCGATCGGCTGGCCGTCGAATTCGGGCAGGCGCCATTCGAGAACCGCTTCCGATCCGGGCGCGAGGCGGTGGGCCTTACCGTCGACATCGCGCAGCTGGTCCGCTGCGTCGTAGACCCGCAGGCGCAACCGGACTTCGACAGCGCCCTTATTGTCCTTGGGCGCGATGACCCGGGCCTTGAGGACTTGGCCGGGATAGACCAGCGGCGTCGCCATCAGGTCATAGGTGCGCATGTTGAGCATTTCGGGCGGGGAGAAAGTCGGCGTCATCGCTGCCGCCACCTGCCCCGGGCCGAGTGCCTCGTAACCTATGGCCAGGGCCCGGCCGCCCTCGAATTCTACATTGCGCAGTGGTGTCGTGACACTGCCGCCTGCCGCCCCCATCGGGCGGAACCCCTGCTGGCTGCCGGGCAGCGAGAAGTGGAGCTGTGCGCCGTGCTTGGGCGCTTGCATGGGCGCATCGCCGGCCAGCTGAAGGCCCAGATTGGCCAGATAATACGCGGTGCGCACCGCATCATTGATCGAATTGCCGCCGTCGGCAGACGAGATCAGCAGCCGGTCGGCAATGGGGCCGCGCCAGTCCGGGCCGTCCTCGATGCCATCGAGCCCCAGCATGATGCCCATCAGGCAGCCGACATTGCCGGCATTGCAGTCCGTGTCCCAGCCGGAGGTATTGACGATCATCTGCGCCTTCTGGAAGTCGTCCGGAGCATAAAGCACCGACATGATCATCAGGGCGTGGTTGGGGACGACGTGGCAATTGCCCGGATATTTGTCGTAGCCATAGTGGTGCTCGATCAGCTGCCGACAGGTGCGCCAGTCGGCATGCTGCCTGTGCCAGGCGCGAATGTCGCCGATCAGCTTGGCAATCAGACTGTCTGCCGGGATCACCGACAGGCCGGTATCAATCAGCGCGTCAATATCTTTGGTGCGGAAGGCCGCCGCCTCCATGGCGGCCCACAGCATCGCCGCATGGACCGACTCCCCGTCGTGGCTGACCTTGCCCGCCTGTTCGGCCAGCTTGGCCGCCAGTTCCGGCTGGCCAGGCGCGACGAGCGCCCAGCCATCGATGAAGATCTGCGCACCAATCTGCTCGGCGACGGCCTGGCCATTGGTCGCGATCGACCCCGATTCAGGCGCCGCAATTCCCTTCTTCAGGTTCAGCCAGGCGGTGTGTTCGGTCGAATTGCCATTGCCGCCCCACCACAGGATCGAGCGTTCCTCACAAATGTAGTTGAGCCAGGCCTTGCCAATATCCTCGGCGCTGAGATCGGGCGATATGCCGTAATCTTCCAGCGCGCGAATGAAGGTGAACGTGCCCGCCACATCGTCGTCCGTCACCACCAGTGGCTGGTTGAGGCGATCATGGACATAGTATTCGATCGGCCCGAGCTCCTCCATGATGCGCTGGTAGGTCCAGCCTTCGAATGGGCGGCCCAGATAGACGCCAATCAGCTTGCCCAGCACACCGGCATAGACACGTTCGAGATAGTCGTTGGGAACGGACATCTTTATCTCCTCAGAATTCCAGTTTGGTTCAGCCCTTGACCGAACCGCCGGCCATGCCTTCGATGAAGCGGCGCTGCAGCAGGACAAACAGGATGATGACGGGCAGGACGATGATCAGCGCTGCGGCCATGATCTCACCCCAGTCGCTGCTGTACTGACCGGACAGCAGGAAGAAGGAGACGATGGCGGTGGAGGTGTCAGCGCGCTGGAGGAAGGTCGTGGCGATGAGGAACTCATTCCACGAATAGAGCCCGATGATCAGCGCGACGGTCAGGATGCCGGGCGAGACGATTGGCAGCATGACCTTGGTGAAGACCTGCCAGTGCGTAGCGCCATCGATCAGCGCAGCCTCTTCGAGTTCCTTGGGCACAGCCAGGAAATAGGTGCGGAGCAACATGACCGCGAAAGGCGACCATATGGCGGTATAGACGACTGAAACTGCGACGGCATTGTTGATCAGCCCCAGCCGGGCGAAGCCGAAATAGAGCGGGAACAGGAACAACTGGATCGGTGCCGTGGTCGTTGCCAGAAGGTAGAAGGTGACGATCTTCCAGGACTTGATCTTGCGCCGCGCCAGCACATAGGCGGTCAGTGAGCCGGTGGTGCAGACCAGAACGATGGTCAGGCCGGACAGGATCGCCGAGTTCAACATGGTGGTGCCGAAACGGGCATCGTGCCAGGCGCGAGTGAAATTGTCCCAGCGGAAGGTTTCGGGCCATGCCAGCGGATTCTGCACGATTTGCGCGGCCGGTTTGACGGAATTCAGCACCAGCAACGCGATGGGGAACAGCGTGATCAGCAGAAGGATGGCCAGGATCGCATAGGTGAGCAGCAGCGTGGCGCGGCTTTCGATCAGTCTCATTGGTCGAACTCCCGGGCCTGTTCGCGAATGTAGAAGGCGGTGGCGATCAGTCCGAAAATCGAGATGATCACGGCCACGGCAGCTGCCTTGCCGACGGCCAAGTCATAGAAGGCGCTGCGATAGGCCAGCGTCGATAGAACTTCGCTGGAAAAGGCGGGGCCGCCCTGGGTCAATATGTAGACGAAGTCGAAGACGAGGAAGGACCAGATCACCGTCATGATCATCATCAAAGTGATCGTGGGGCGGATGCCGGGCAACAGCACGTAGCGCATCATCTGCCAGAAGGACGCACCCTCGATGCGCGCGGCCTCCACCTGCTCCTGTGGCACCTGGCGCAGGGCCGCAAAGAAGATGACACAGAGAAATCCCCACCAATGCCACAGATCCACTGTTGCGATGCCGATCAGCGCCGTGGAGGGTTGGGTGAGTGGATCGAGCGTGGGAAAGCCCATGCGTTGCAGCATGCCGTTGACGCCCGATATTGGACTGTAGATCATGCCCTGCCAGACGCGCGCCAGGATGGCCGTCGCGATGATCATGGGCAGGAAATAGACGACCTGGAAGAACATGCTGCCGCGGCGCGCCACAAGCAGCAAGGTGGCTGCAAGCAGGCCGATGCCGATGGGCACGGTCAGGAACAGCACTGTCCAGATGATGTTGTTGGTGAGTGCCGTCCAGAAGACGCGGTCGCCCCACAGACCGTAGAAGTTATCGAGACCGATGAACACAGGCATGGAAATGCCGTCCCAGCGAAAGAACGCAAGGGCGATGGTCAGCATGGCCGGTACCAGGATGATGACCACGTTGATGATCAACGTTGGAAGCAGATAGAGTCGATGCATGTGAAGGCTCCGCCATAAGGGGCGGCGGCGTACCGCCACCCAGCGCTCGTGGGAGATGTTACCGGGCGGGAATGGCGGGAACCTTGCCTTCGGCCATTTCCTGCTGGAAAGTGGCATCAAGCTGTTCGAGGAACTGCGTGGTGTCGGTACGGTCGAGCCACACCTCTTCTATGCCGCTCACCAGGAATGATACGGTTGCAGGCGGCAGGAAAGTCCAGGTCGTGTAGCCGTATTCATCCTCGGACACCGACTGGGCCAGCATCTGCATGGCCTCGGTGTAGAGCGGCAGGACGCCGTCACCGAGGGTGATGTTGGACAGATCGCGGAGCGGCGTGTTCCACTCGCCCTGCCAGTCGGTGTTCATGCTGGCATAGGTTTCATCCGAAAAAATGAAGTCGATGGCCGCGGCCGCCCCATCAGGATTCTGCGAGGTGGCAGCCACCGAGAAGGTGGAACCAACACCCAGCGCGAATACCGGATCGCCCACGTCATCGGCGCTGGGAAAGCCGACGAAACCCGCTTCCGCATTGGCCGGTGGAAAGTAGGTGTTGATATGCTGGAACTGCCAGGTGCCCGAAGGCATCATCCCGGCTTGGCCATTGGCAAGCTGGGCCACCTGCTGCTCGCCATTCAGCGAGAAGTAATTGGGGCCGAAATAGCCCTTCGTCCACCATTCGTCGAGTTTGTTGATCGCCTTGACGAAAGGCTCGGATGTCCATGGGATTTCGCCCTTGAGCGCCTGGTAGACCGCTTCGGGACCGGCAATCGAGTTGAAGACGATAGTGACGTAATGCTCGTTGGTAGGGCGCCAGAGCGCATTGCCGGCGGAAAAGGGAACGATGTTCTCGGCCAGCATGGCGTCGGCCACCGTCTCGAGTTCGGTGATGGTCTTGGGGACCGTCCAGCCATGCTCCTCGAACATTGTGGCATTGTAGAAGAGGCCCAGCGTTTCATAGGTCTTGGGTAGTGCGTAGAGCTGGTCGTTATATTTGCCCATCTCGATGAAGACCGGCAGAATGCGATCGTTCCAGCCGTATTGCTCGGCATATTGATCGAGCGGCAGCAATTGTCCGGCCTGCGCCATCGGTGCGACATAGCTCGGACCAGCGGTGTAGACGATGTCAGGGCCGCTGCCAGATAGCAAAGCCACCCGCATCTGGTTGTCGAGCTGGGCACCGCGGTAGTCCAGGCTGAGCTTGTCGTCCGGGTGGGACGCATTGAACGGCTCGACGATATTGCGGGTAATGACGCCCTGCTGTTCGGGCGTGGCGGTTTCATACCACCAGCTGATCGGGCCCTGGGCATGGGCCGCGAGGGTAAAGGCCGTGCCTGTCATTAGGGCGACGGCCGATTTGGTGATGATAGACTTGCTCATGCTCTCCTCCAAGAAGCTAAGTGAGTAGACTAGACCGATCCGCGCTCGATGAGCTCGAAGGGCATTTCGTGAACCGTGCCGGGGCCGAAAATCACCCCGCTGAGGCGCTGCAACAGGATTTCGGCGGCGCGCTCGCCCATGCGGTCCTGAAACTGGGTGACCGTGGTCAGCGGGGGCGTCACCAGCGGCGCCGCGGAAATATTGTCGAAGCCAACCACTGCCACGTCATCGGGCACGGCAATCTTGCGGTTGCGCAAAGCCTGCATCACCCCGATGGCCATCAGGTCGTTGGCCGCGAAAACTGCGGTCGGCTTGAAGCCGCTGTCGAGAATGGCATTGGCCGCATCCAGGCCCGATGACTCGGTAAAACTCTGCTCGATGACCACCATGGGTTCGAGCCGATGGGCTGCCAGCGTCTGGCGATAGCCTTCAACCCGAACGCCCTGCGGCCCGCCGACGCCGGCGACCATGGCAATGCGTTGGTGGCCCATGGCAATCAGGCGCTCGACCACGACACAGGCGGCCGCGCGGCTGTCGACGAAAATGTCGTCGATCGGCAACTCGCCGCCCGCCTTGCGCGCGGATTCGATGCGCACGATGGCAATCGAACTGTCGAGCAGGATCTTGAGGTCGGCAGCGCGCAGCGTGAAGAACACCCCCACCACGCCGTCGACGCGCCCCTCGAGCGCCCAGTCGATGAAGTGCCGTTCGCTCGCCGGGTCGCCGTCGGTATTGAGCGTGATGACATCATATTTGCTGGCCGCCGCCACCTTCTGCACGCCGCGGATCAAGGCTGGGTAAAATGGGTTGGTAATGTCCGGCACGACGCAGGCAATGGTCATGGTCCGGCGCGTTTTGAGGGCCTGTGCCAGCCGGTTTGGCACATAGCCGAGCTGCTTGGCCGCCAGCTGGATGCGCTCGATGGTTTCCGCCGGCAGAGTCGATGGCGGCCCTCCCCCCAGAACCATGGATACTGCCGCCTGGGACACCCCGGCGCGCACGGCAACATCTTTCTGGGTAGCCCTCCGAGCCGTCATCAAGCCAGTCCTTATACGTATTAGTGATACGAATAAGCGGAACATGCTGCGCTTGTCAAGACGGCATGATGCCGGCATTTTTGCTGAGGATAGCCCTGCCTGGTCGCCGATCGGCAGCGTTGCGGTTGACTAGGCTACGACGATGCGGAAGCCGTTGCCGCGCCAGGCGCCGTCGGGCTCCAAGCTGCCGCGATAGGTGCAGCAGGCTTTCAACCGCGTGCTGGAAAAGCAGCCGCCCCGCAGCACGCGGCGGATGGCCTGGCCGGCCTCGGGATCCTCGCGGCCGTCATGGCCATAGGGATAGCGGAAATGCGGCGTGGCCATATCGTCGCCCCACAGCGTGCTGGTCCATTCCCAGACCTGCCCGGCCATATCCAGGCAGCCAAAGGGCGAGGCACCTGCCGGAAGCAGGCCGACGGCACATGGCGCGTTAAAGCCGGTTTCCTCCGAATTGGCCGCGCCAGCCTGCCATCCCAGCCCCCAGGGATAGACCACGTCGTCCCCGCCGTCGGGCCGATCGCCCCGAGCAGCGCGCTCCCATTCCGGTTCTGTCGGCAGGCGCACCATCTGGCTGGCGGCAATGCGCCCCGATGCGCGCCACACCCCGGTCAACCAGTCGCAATAGGCGCGGGCGTCCCGCCAGCTCAGGTCGGTGGCCGGCGCATTGCCGCGTTCCGGCAGGCCGGCCTCCGGCGAGGCCCAGTGCCACCCCCTGGCGGCGATGAAGCGGGCATAGAGATCATTGGTCACCGGAAAGCGGCCGATGCGAAAGCCGGGGACGGACAGCGCATGGACGGGCTGCGAATTGGGATTTGTCGTCGAGCCCATGACGAGGTGGCCCGCCGGAACGTCGCACAGCGCTTCGAGGTCGCGCGGATCGCCCCAGGCCGCGAGCCGGCGCGCGGCCTGATCGCGGTCAAACGGCGATAGCCGGCCCGTTTCAATCAGCGTCAGCAGTCTCGCCGCAATCTGGGGGGTCGGCGTGATGGCCAGCAGCAGGGCGGCGCGCCAGGCGGCGTCGCTATCGCCTGGTGACGGCGCCTCCGCCCCGCGCCGCAATTCTCACTGGTTCGACTAACAGGAATGCCCTCATGCCCCTGATCACTCCACCAAGGGTGCCTTCGTCATCGCTGTCACGCCCTTCACCGAAACCATGGCCATCGACACCGCCAGCATCGACTCCATGGTCGACTTCTGTTTCGACAAGGGCGCTGACGGCCTGACCATTCTGGGCATCATGGGCGAGGCGCCCAAGCTGACCCAGTCGGAAGCCATCGAATCACCCGCCGCACCATTGCCCGGGCCAATGGCAAGCCCGTCATCGTCGGGGCTTCGGCCCCGGGCCTGGCCGCCATCGAGGAACTGGGCAAGGCCGCCATGGATCTGGGCGCGGCCGGCATCATGGTCGCCCCGCCCGGTTCGCTCAAGACCGACGATCAGATCTTTGCCTATTACCAGAATGTCGTGGCCGCCATCGGCGCCGACATCCCTCTGGTACTGCAGGACTTTCCCCTGGTCACCGGCATTCACATCAGCAGTTCCCTGCTCGGTCGCATCGTCGAGGCAATGCCGTCCATCGTCATGCTCAAACACGAAGACTGGCCGGGCCTGGCCAAGATCACCGACCTTCGCGACGCCGAGGCCAAGGGGCGGCGAAGCCTCTCGATATTGTGCGGCAATGGCGGCGGCTTCCTTCCCGAGGAAATGGCGCGCGGCGCCGACGGGGCGATGACCGGCTTTGCCTTCCCCGAGATGATGGTGGAAGTGGTGGGTCTGGCCGCGGCCGGCGAGATGGACAGGGCGCAGGATATCTTCGACGCCTATCTGCCGCTGGTGCGCTATGAGCAGCAGCCCGGCCTGGGACTGGCCGTGCGCAAATATACCCTTGCCAGGCGCGGCGCCATTGCCGGCGCCACCCAGCGCCGCCCCGGCGCCGTGCTGGCGCCCCGGGCAGTCGCCGAAGTTGAACGACTTATCGCGCGCCAGGAGCGCAAGCTGGAGGCACTGGCCTGATGGATTTCGGTCTCAGGGGAAAACGCGCGCTCGTGCTGGGCGGCAGCCGTGGTCTTGGCGCCGCCATCGCCGCGGCACTTGCCGCTGAAGGTGTCACCGTCATGGCGGCATCGCGCTCGGGTGACTACCCGGTCGATCTGGGTGACGCCGCATCGGTGGCCAGCCTGATCGAGACGGTCAAGGCGGCCAGCGGCGTCGACATTCTGGTCAACAACAGCGGCGGCCCTAAGGCCGGACAGGCCCAGGGCCAGAGCACGGCCGACTGGATGGCCGCGTTCCAGACCATGGCGACCTCGCTGTTTGCCATTACCGACGCCATGCTGCCGCAGATGATCGAACGCCAATGGGGCCGAATCATCACGGTTGGCTCCTCCGGCGTCGAGGCGCCCATCGCTGGCCTGGCGCTGTCCAACGGCGTCCGCGGCGCCATTGCCGGCTGGTCCAAGACGCTGGCCGGCGAAGTCGCCCGCCACGGCGTGACGGTCAACATGGTGCTGCCGGGCCGGATCGATACCGATCGTGTCCGCGACCTCGATAGCGGCAAGGCCGGCCGAACCGGGGCCAGCGTCGAGGCCGTGCAGGAAGCCTCGCGCAATGAAATCCCGGCTGGCCGTTACGGCCGTCCCGAGGAATTCGGCGCCGTGGTGGCCTTCCTGGCCAGCACACAGGCCAGCTATGTCAACGGCGCCATGCTCCGCATCGATGGCGGCATGATCAAGGGCCTGTGACATGACCAGCCGTTTCGACAGGCTTATCGACCGGCGCGGCACCGGCAGCTCCAAGTGGAGCCGCTACGGCGATGACGTGCTGCCGCTTTGGGTGGCTGACATGGACTTCGCCGCGGCGCCCGAAATCATCGCCGCGATTGCCGAGCGGCTGGCCCATCCCATCCTGGGCTACGGCGTCGCCCGGCCCGCGCTGCGCGAGCAGATCGTCAGCGACATGGCTAGCCTTTATGGCTGGACCATCACCCCGATGATATCGTCTTCCTGCCCGGCGTCGAACCAGGCTTCAACATGGCCATCAAGGCCCTGCTCGCCCCCGGCCAGAGCCTGGCCATCCAGGACCCGATCTATCGGCCCATCCTCATGGCGCCCCGGCACTGGCAGTTGGAGTCGATCGCCTTCGGCCTCGACCTGCCCATTGCCGAACAGGCCGTCGCACTTTCGCACGCCGACGCCGTGCTGCTGTGCAATCCGCACAATCCGACCGGCAAGGTCTATGCTCGTGCCGAGCTGCTGGCGCTGGCGGCGGCGACCGGCGACAAGCCGATCATTTCCGACGAAATCCACTGTGAACTGCTGTTCGACGGTCTTCGCCACATCCCGATTGCGTCGCTTGACCACAGTATCGGCCAGCGCTGCATCACGCTGATGTCGGCCGCCAAGACCTACAACATACCCGGCCTCAAAGCCGCCTTTGCCATCGTCCAGAACCCGGCGCTGCGCGAACGGTTCAATGCCAGCCGGTTGGGCATGGTCGACAGCGTCAACGTGCTGGGGCTCGAAGCCATGCTGGCCGCCTATCGCGACGCCGGCGCCTGGAAATCGGAGGTCCTGGCCTATCTGCAGGACAATCGCGATTTTCTGGTGCAGCAGGTCGCCACCCGCTTGCCTGGGATAGCCATGCACCGGCCCGAGTCCACCTATCTCGCCTGGCTTGATTGCTCTGGCCTGGGCCTGGATGATCCCGCTGCCCATTTCCTGCACCAGGCAGGGCTGGCCTTCAGCCCCGGCACCGATTTTGGCGCTGGCTATGGCCAGTTCATCCGCCTCAACTTCGGCTGCACGCGAGCCACGCTGGTCGATTGCATGGACCGCATGCAGCAGGCGCTCGCCCGTCCTTGAAATCCAGTAGCAGCAGACGTCGCCGCTGCGACCAAAGCTCATGTTGGCGAAGCGTCCCATTTTGTTGGCTCTTCAAGCCTCAGCGATTTCCCACGATTGCCCTCCGGCCTAGCGTAAGCAGCCGGCCATAGGCAACGTGACGTTCTGCGCAACCCACCAGACCGCCAGGCCCGATCCAGGCTGACCGCCCTTCAGTTTGTGAGCGGAAAATACAGGATCTGCAGCAGGCCGCCGCCGTGCTTGTTCTTGATCTCCAGCCTGCCACCGACCCGCTCGATGATCTCGGCGGCAATTGCCAGGCCGAGACCGGCCCCCGGCACGGTCTGCACCCGTCCCGGCGCTGCCCGGAAGAAGGGCTCGAACACGCGCTGGATCAGGTCTTCGGGAATGCCGGGACCGCGGTCACTGATCAGCACCTGCGCCTCGCTGCCGGTATTGAGTACTTCGGCGGTTCCTTGGCGCCCATGCGTTGCCGCATTGATCAGCAGGTTGCGCAGGGCGCGCTTGGTCGCGAGGCGGGGCAATGCCACCTCGACGGGTTCAATGCGGCCAATCGTGAGCCGATAGCCCTGTTCGGCCAGCTCGCGGACCTCTTCGAGCAGCAACTGGTCCAGCGAGAGGGCTTCGAGCGGCGTTTCGCTGACCTCTTCCTGCACCAGGCGGATGGCGCTGTCGGCAATGTGTTCGAGCTCGTCGAGATCACGCAGCCAGGCGGCACGATCCTCCTCGTCGATGAACTCGGCCCGCAGCCGCATCCGCGTCATCGGCGTGCGGAAGTCATGTCCCGCCGCGGCCACCAGGCGCATCCGGCTCTCCATGGCGGTCTGCAGGCGTTCGGACAGCCGATTGAGCACCATGGCGGTTTCCACCGCTTCACGATTGCCCACTTCCGGCACATGCGGCAGCACCCCATCCGGTCCGACCGTGGCCACGGCCCGTTCCAGCACCGCGAGGGGACGGGTGACGCGATAGGCCATGGTCAGCGAAACGGCGATGACGCCGATGACGACGACGCCGATCCAGGTGCCCAGGATGATCCAGAGATCACGCGGCGGCTGCAATTCACCGGGAAATTCCACGGCGACATTCTGGCCGCCGAGCTGGACCACCGCTGCGCGCCTCTGGCTGACCGGATCTTCAAAGACACGCACCGGCAGATGGAGCCCGTCATCCCGCAGCCGGCTCGACACGGCCTCGGTCAGGTCCGCGCGTTCCGCCCCGAGCTGTTCGACGGCCGCGTCAGTGAGGTGGGCGAACCTGCCGGCATCGGCATCGACAAAACTGCTGAGCGCGCGGATCTGTGACGCCACCGGCCCCACCATCCGTTCGGGAATGGGATAGGTGATGGCCACGAAGGCGGCGAGCGTCGACACCATGACCACGAGGCAAATGGCACTGACCAGAATCGCGGCGATGCGGAACTGCAGCCGCGTCACGAGGCGGCCTCCACCCGGTCGACCCGGGCGGCCAGCTGATAGCCGCCATTGCGGACGGTCTTGACGATGTCGTCATGGCCGGCATCACGAAACTTGCGCCGCAGGCGGCTGATCAGCACGTCCACCGAGCGGTCAAAGACATTGGCCTCCCGCCCCTGGGTGAGGTCGAGCAACTGGTCGCGCGACAGGATGCGGCCGGGCCGATCGAGCAGCACCTTGAGCAGCTGGAACTCGGCGCCGGTGAGATCGACCGTTCCCCCGCTGTCCTGGGTGACCGTGCGGGACGCCGGGTCGGCCAGGAAGCCGGCGAACCGGTAGCATTCGTGCTCGACCGGATCGCCGGCGCTTTCCGCAGCCCGGCGCAGGATGGCGCGCATGCGGGCCACCAGCTCGCGCGGGCTGAACGGTTTGCCGATATAGTCATCGGCACCCAGCTCGAGGCCGATGATCCTGTCGACCTCTTCCTTGAGCGCGGTGACCAGAATGATGCAGATCTTGGCGTCGCGATTGCGCAGTTCGCGGCAGATGTCGAGGCCCGACCCATCGGGCAGCATGACGTCCAGAATGACCAGGTCGAAGCGACCCTCGGCGATCTTGTGCTCAAACTCATGCCGGCTGCCGGCTGCGGCAACCCGAAAACCCTGCTCGCCGAGATAGCGCACGAGCAGCCGGCGGATTTCAAGATCATCGTCGACGACCAGGATGTTTGCGGCCATTGGGTCCTCCTGACTCATCAGATAGCGCACCGGGCGCGCAGGTCCACCATGGGATTGTTACAAATCGTTGCTGGCCGGTCCGTGGACATCTTCGGAAACAAAAAGCCTGCTGACCTGCAACCTTGGGACACAATCCGTCGTCCACCAGCAAAATTGGCGCGGCACAGAGAAGGCTTGAACCTTTCCAGGAGTGGCCTCTTGTTGCGCGTCCCCTCAGTCATGTTTCTGGCCGTCGCCCTCGCCGGCTGCAGCACGCTCGGGCAGTCCTATGTCGCCCCCACCATCAATCAGGCCGCCCGATATGCCAATGGCGGGGCACCCGGAACCAAGACGGTGACGGCGGAGGTACAGTGGTGGCGCTCGTTCAACGACGCCACCCTGAACACGCTGGTGGAACAGGGCCTGGCCCAGAACCTCACAGTGGCCCAGGCGGTGGAACGGGTGGTCGCGGCACGCCAGAGCGCCATCGCGGCCGGGCTCAACAGTCTGCCCTCGGGCAGCGCGGTCGCCCAGTCGACAGCCAGCGGCACCAGCACCGCCGTCAACAGGGAGGTCGCCAACAACCTGACCACCTCCTTCAGCTGGGAACTCGATCTGTTTGGCGGGTTCGCCAAGGAACGGGAGGCCGCGCTGGCGACGCTGGATGCCTCGGTGGAGGCGGCCAATGGCGCCAGGCTGTCGCTGATCGGGGAGATCGCGCGAACCTATGTCCAGGCGCGCGGCTATCAGGATCGCCTGCATATCGCCCGCTCCACCTTCGAGGCGCAGAACCGCACGCTCGAGGTCACAAGGCAGCAGAACGAGGCCGGCGTGACCAGCGCGCTCGATCTGGCCCAGTTGCAGGGCGATGTCAGCACCACCGCGGCGGCCATTCCGTCGCTGGAGATAGCGCTGAGCGAGAGCATCCATCGCCTGGGCGTGCTGCTCGGGCAGGCGCCCTCCGCCTTGGAAGGCACCTTCAGCGACGGCGCGCAGATTCCCCGCACTGCCGCCGCCGTATCCGCCGGCATCCCGGCCGACCTGCTGCGTGACCGCCCAGACATCCGCCAGGCCGAGCGCGAGCTGGCTGCCGCGACGGCCGATATCGGCGTGGCCGAAGCCGACCTCTATCCCGCTTTGTCGCTGGCCGGCAGTTTCACCCTGGCCTCCATTGCCACCTGGTCGCTTGGCCCCTCGCTCAGCATGCCGGTTTTCAACCGCGGCCAGCTCAAGGCAACGGTGCTGCTCGAACAGTCGCAGGCCCGGCAGGCTTACCTCGCCTACCAGAGCACCGTGCTTGTGGCTGTCGAGGAAGTGGAGAACGCCCTGGTCGGCTTCAGCAAGCAGCAAAACCGCCGATCGCAACTTGCCAGTAGCTATACGAGCTATTCGCAAGCGACCGAACTGGCAGAACAGCGCTATACAGTGGGCGAGACTACTCTGCTGACCCTGCTGACGGCCCAGCGTTCGCTGTATTCGGCCAGAGACTCCCTGGCGCAAAGCTCGGTGGAGGTCGCCCTCCAGTACATTTCCCTCAGCCTCGCTTTGGGCGGCGGCTGGGCCATCACGTCAGCAAGATAGAAATCGGTCCATGAAAAACGCACCTTACATGATCATGCTCCTGGCGTGTTTGCTGGGCAGCTCGCGGGTTCTGGCGCAACCTGCCGGGGGAATGCCTGCCGGCATGGCCGCCATGGGCGCCATGGGACCAACCGAGGTCGGGGTCGTTACCCTGCAGCCCGAAACGGCGCCGATTTCAACGACCTTGCCAGGACGGGTTGTCGCCTCTGCAACTGCAGAGGTACGCCCGCAGGTCGGTGGCGTGGTGACAGCCGTTGCCGTCGTCGAAGGTCAGGTCGTGGCCGCCGGCGATCTGGTGGCGCGGGTGGACGCGGCAACTTATGAGGCCGATGTCGCCGTCGCCGAGGCCTCCCTGGTCTCGGCCGAGGCGCAGCTGCCCACCGCCCAGTCCAAGGTCGACCGCTATGTATCGCTGGCCAGCTCCGGTGGCATCAGCCAGGCGGAACTGGAAACAGCCCGCGTCGAACTGGCCCAGGCCCAGGCCTCGGTCACCTCGGCGGAAGCGCAGCTGCGCACCGCCCGTCTGACGCTGGAGCGCACCCAGGTGACCGCACCCATTGCCGGCGTTGTCGGGTCGGTCAATGTGCAGATCGGCTCGCTGCTCACCGCCAACCAGGTCGATGCGCTCACCACCATCCGCCAGATCGATCCGGTCGACATCGCGCTGGTCGAAAGCAGCGCCAATCTGCTGAGTTCACGTGCCGCCATGGGCGACAGCCCGATCGAAGAGGGCGCTGCGCGGCCGCCGGCCCCGGTGGTGACACTGACCCTTGAGGATGGCTCCACCTATAATCAGGAGGGCACCATCGCCACCATGGACCTGGTGGTCAGTGAAACCACCGGCACCTTCACGCTGCATGCCAGCATGCCGAACCCGAACCGCGTGCTGCTGCCTGGCATGTTCGTGCGCGCCATCATCGCCTTCGGCGAGCAGGACAATGTGTTCCTGGTGCCGCAGCGCGCCGTGACCTTCAATGATGACGGGCAGCCGACCGCCTATTTCGTCAGTGCCGAGGGGACGGCCGAGCAGCGCGTTCTGACCGCAGAGCGGGTGGTGAACAATGCCTGGGTGGTGACCGCCGGCATTGCCGCGGGCGACCAGCTGATTGTCGATGGCCTGCAGAAAATCCAGGCCGGCAGCGCGATTTCGCCGCTCGAGGTCACTATCGAAGCCAATGGCGTGATCTATCAGACTGCGCCGGCAGCGGGCGCCATGTCCGAGGGCGCTGCTTCAGGTACCGATGCAACGCTCGAGCAGGACGTTGCACAATGAGCACCCTGGACACGGAACACACCAAGAGCGCAGCCCTGCCAAGCCGCGGCTCGCTGGCCAGCTTCTTCATTGCCCGCCCGGTCTTTGCCATCGTGCTGGCCATTGCGACCTGCCTGGGCGGGGCGGTCGGCATCTTCAGCCTGCCGATCTCGCAATATCCCGAGATTGCCCCCACGACCATCAGGGTCGGCGCGACCTATTCGGGTGCCAGCGCCGAAGCCGTCGAAAACTCGGTGACCACGGTCATCGAATCCGCCATGACCGGTTTCACCGACCTGCTCTATATGGAAAGCTCATCCTCCAACGGTTCCTCCAGCATCACGCTGACCTTTGGCAACAATGTCGATGCCGACATTGCCCAGGTGCAGGTGCAGAACAAACTGGCGCTGGTGGAAAGCCGCCTGCCCGACGCCGTGCAACAGGCCGGCCTGACGGTGAACCGCTCCGGCAGCAGCATCCTGATGATCGGCAACATCATCTCCAATGATAGCCGCTACAGCTCCCAGCAGCTGGCCGACATCATGGACTCCACCATTCAGCCGGTGATCGAGCAGGTTGAGGGCGTCGGCAGCATCCTGTCCTTTGGCTCCGGCTATGCCATGCGCATCTGGCTCGACCCCCTGTCCCTGGCGCAATACAAGCTCACGCCGAGCGATGTCACTGGCGCCATCCAGCAGCAGAACGTCCAGGTTTCGGTGGGTGAGCTGGGCTCGTCCCCCGCGGTGGCCGGCCAGCAGCTGCGCGTGACGGTGACGGCGCAGACCCAGCTCCAGACCGTCGAGGAATTTGAAAACATCATCCTAGTTTCCGCCGCTGACGGCGCAACCGTCCGCCTTGGCGATGTTGCGCGGGTGGAACTCGGCCTTGAATCCTATGGCTCGACCTCGACCTTCAATGGCCTGCCCTCGGCCGGCTTTGGCGTGCAGATGGCCAGCGGCGCCAATGCCATCAATACCGCCGACGCCGTGCATGCCGCGCTCGATGGCCTGGGCAATGCCCTGCCGGACGGGGTCGAGATCGCCTATTCGTACGAAACCACGCCCTTCGTGGAGCTCTCGATCGAAAAGGTGGTGCACACGCTGATCGAGGCCATCGTGCTCGTCTTTATCGTGCTGCTGGTCTTCCTGCAGAACTGGCGGGCCACCCTGATCCCGATGATTGCCGTGCCGGTCGTCATGCTGGGCACTTTCGGGGTCCTGGCCGTGCTGGGCTATTCTATCAATACGCTGACCATGTTCGCCATGGTGCTGGCCATTGGCCTGCTGGTCGACGATGCCATTGTCGTGGTTGAGAACGTCGAACGCATCATGGCCGACGAGCATCTGTCGGCCCGCGAAGCCACCGAAAAATCCATGGGCCAGATCACCGGCGCCGTCATCGGCATTGCGGCGGTGCTGACGGCGGTGTTCATTCCCATGGCGTTCTTCTCCGGCTCGGTCGGCGTCATCTATCGCCAGTTTTCCGTCACCATCGCTTCGGCCATGGTGCTCTCGGCCGTGGTCGCCATCGTGCTGACGCCAGCGCTCTGCGTGCTGATGCTCAAGCCGCATGATCCGGACAAGCGTACCCGCTTCAAGCCCTTCGCCTGGTTCAATACCGGCTTCGGCAAGCTGACCGGCGGCTACGTCGGCTCGGTCGGCTATATCGTGCGCCGGCCCCTGCGGGTGCTGGTGGTGTTCGCGGCCCTGCTGGGCGGGGCCTACTGGCTCTATAACCAGCTGCCCACCTCCTTCATTCCGGAAGAGGACCAGGGCGTGCTCATGACCATGATCACGCTGCCCGATGGCGCCAATGCCGATCGGACGCAGGCCGTCATCGACATGGTCGAGGACTATTACCTCACCCAAGAGACCGATGCCGTCGAGAGCGTCTTCATGACCCTGGGCTTCAGCCTGGGCGGGAGCGGGGAAAACAGTGCCATGGGCTTTGTCCGGCTCAAGGATTTCGATGAGCGGACCGACCCAAGCCAGTCAGCCTCCGCCGTATCGCAGCGTGCCCTGATATATTTCTCCCAGATCCGCGACGCCCAGGTCTTTGCCCTGGCCCCGCCCGCCATCCAGGGCCTGGGCTCGTCCGATGGCTTCGAGATGGTCCTGCTGGATCAGTCGACCAATGGTCCCGATGCCCTGGGCGAAGCCAGCAACCAGCTGGCGCAGCTGGCCGGACAGACCACGGAAGTCACCAATGTCCGCGGCAATGCCGGGGCGCTCGACAGCCAGCTCAAGGTGGTGATCGACCAGGAAAAGGCCGGCGCCCTGGGGGTCGACCTCTCGGCCGCCAATGACATCCTGCGCGTCGCGTTTTCCGGCAGCACCGTCAATGACTTCATCTATCAAGGCGAGATCAAGTCGGTGATGGTACAGGGCGACGCGCCCTACCGGATGCAGCCGGACGACATCAAGACCTGGTTCGCCAAGAACGCCTCGGGCGAAATGGTGCCGTTTTCGGCCTTTGCCGATACCGAATGGGTCAAGGGCTCGGCCTCGCTGTCCCGCTTCAACGGCACAGCCTCGATTTCGATCAGCGGCAGCAACGCGGCCGGCGTATCCTCCGGCGCGGCCATGGACAAGATGGAAGAGCTGGTGGCCGGCATGGATGGCGGCTATGGCGTCGCCTGGTCGGGCCTGTCCTACCAGGAACGCCTGTCGGGTTCGCAGGCCACGACGCTCTATGGCGTCTCCCTGCTGGTGGTGTTCCTGTGCCTGGCCGCGCTCTATGAAAGCTGGCGCATCCCGTTCTCCGTCATTCTGGCCGTACCGGTGGGCGTGTTCGGCGCTCTGCTGGCCGCCTATATCTTCGGCCAGGCCAATGACGTCTACTTCAAGGTAGGCCTGCTCACCACAATGGGGCTCTCGGCCAAGAATGCCATCCTGATCGTGGAATATGCGCGCGACCTGCGCGCCCAGGGGCTCTCCGTGCTGGAAGCGATCCTGGAATCGGCGCGCCTGCGGCTGCGCCCGATCATCATGACCTCGCTGGCCTTCTTCCTCGGCGTCCTGCCGCTTGCCACGGCGACGGGAGCGGGTTCGGGCGCCCAGAACGCCATCGGCATCGGTGTCGCCGGCGGTACCTTGGCCGGCACGCTGATCGGCATCTTCTTTGTCCCGCTGTTCTTCACCCTGATCAGTGGCGGCTGGAAAAAGCCGGCGACGCCACAACCCGCCTGACGGCGTTGCCACGTGCCACGCAGCGGGATTCCAGGGGGCCTCCGGCGCTTTTGCGTGCCGGAAACGGGGCTGGCGAGGCTCGACCGGGGCCACGATAGTGTCGTCCACAGCAACTCGGCAAAAAATGCCCCTTTATAGGCACATTTTACCTAGTAAATACTTGAAAACAAAGCATTTTTCTGCGCCTGATATAGTCTCGTCCTCCGTTTGATCATCAAGGTCCAAGTTGTCACCCGACATATGCGCACACTTGAGGAACGGTCATGGTTCTGGCTCTACAGGAACTGCCACAGGCGGTTACGCCCCGCCGCAATAAGCTGCGGGCGAGTATCGTGACCACGGCATCTGAGGGTGCCGGCATCCGGCCGCTGGACGAAGACGACATGCTTTTGGCGCGGATCGCCGAGCATGACGAGGCGGCCTTCCGCACCCTGGTGGAGCGCCATGTCGATCGCGCCTATGGCTTGGCCCTGCGCATCCTGCGCAATCCCACCGATGCCGAGGATGTCGCCCAGGATGTCATGCTCAAGGTATGGACGCAGCGCGGCAACTGGCAGACCGGCCGCGCCCGTTTCTCCACCTGGCTCTATCGCGTCGTCACCAATCGCTGCCTCGACCTGCACCGGCGCCCGCGCACCGAAGACATCGACCAGGTTCCCGAAAGCGCCGATGGTCGCCCTGATGCGGTCGATCACATCCATCGCAACGAGGTTACCAGCCTGCTTGATGCCGCCATGGGTCAACTGCCCGAACAGCAGCGCATTGCCCTGATCCTGAGCTACACCGATGATCTGCGCAATGCCGAGATTGCCGAGATCATGGACACCACGGTGATGGCGGTGGAGAGCCTGCTCAAGCGTGGCCGCCAGCAATTGCGCCATGTCCTGCGCAATGCCGAAGCCGACATCCGCGACTCGTTTACCAGCAATTAACCATAAAATTGCGGTTCGGTAGGGTTTCCTGCCTGCCCGAGTCCGCGCTGGCGTTGAACTGTCAGCGCACCAATGCGCACCGCACCTCCAGGACCGAGGGGCGCACCAAAGGACATCCCCAGGAGCAACGCTGATGCCCGTTATCTCGACCAATATTGCTGCCAATTCGGCGGTGCGCTACCTCAACATCAACTCCGCCGAGCAGACCTCTTCGCTGAGCAAGCTGGCCAGCGGCTCGCGCATCACCCAGGCCTCCGACGATGCGGCGGGCCTGGCCATTTCGACGCGCATCTCCTCCGATGTCACCGCCCTGACCCAGGCCGCCACCAATGCCTCGCACGGCATTTCCGTGCTGCAGACCGCCGACGGCGGCGCCAGCAACATCACCGATATCCTGCAGCGCATGAAGTCGCTGGCATCGCAGTCGGCCTCGGGCACCGTAACCGATACCGAACGCGTCTACATCGACGCCGAATTTTCCCAGCTGGTTGAGGAAGTCGACGGCATTTCCACCTCGACCCGCTATAACGGCCAGAGCCTTCTCGACGGCACCAGCGACTTTTCCGGCAGCGGCGTCTCCGTCGTCGTCGGCTCCGACGCGACCGACACCATCCAGGTCGCCATCGCCACCCTGAGTGCCGCGGGGCTGGGCCTGTCATCCGCTACCGACACGGCCGCTTCGCTCAAGGCCACCAGCCTCGGTTCCCTGTCGCTGGCAAGCGGCGCCACCGCGACTTTCGACATCAATGGTGAAACCGTCACCCTGGGCAGCTCGACCTCGACCGCAGCCCAGACGATCACCGTTGACGACATGGTGACGGCGATCAATCTGGTAACGGCGGACTCCGGCGTTACCGCCTCCAAGAACGCCACCACCGGCATGCTGGAGCTGACCACCGCCGATACCGGTGCCGATGCCGCCATTGAACTGACCGGCCTCACCGGGGTCACGGCCGCCAACCTCGGCCTGACAGCAACGACAGCAGCCGGCACCGATGCCGGAACCAGCCTTTCCGTCGCCACCCAGGCCGGTGCTACGGCAGCGCTCGAAACGATCGACGCGGCGACCAACATGGTCTCGGAGGCCCGCGCCAATATCGGCGCCATGGAATCGCGCTTCTCGTTCCGCTCGGACTCCATCGCCACCACCATCGAAAACCTGTCGGCAGCCAACTCCGCCATCATGGACACCGACGTGGCTTCGGAATCGGCCAAACTGGCAGCCGCCAAGGTCAAGACCCAGGCCGCCGTTGCCGCTGCCGCCCAGGCCAGCCAGATGCCGCAGGATCTGCTCAAGCTGATGCAATAGTCGTCCTGAGCCCCGGCAGGCCGCGCACCGGCCGGCCTGCCGGGGCTCACCCGCCATAGGAGCAAGAACTAGATGAGTACCGTCAGCAGCACCACGTCCCTGATTTCCAGTTCCGTGGCCTCGACAACCTCGACCGCATCAAGTTCCTCGACCTCTTCAACTTCCGACATCGACTGGAATGCCTTGATCACGCTGGCGGTCGATGCCAAGCTGGCCAAGGCCGACAGCGTCGATCTCAAGATCACGGCCAACCAGGCCAAGGTCGCGGCCTATACCGAGATGTCGACGCTGCTGAGCGCCGTGTCGACCGCCGCCCAAAGCCTGCGCGCCGCCTCCGGCACCTCGCTGGCTTCGACCAACGTGTTCCTCGACCGCGCCGCCTACCTCACCGCCAATGGCGATGTCGATGCGGCCAGCAGCATGGCTGCCACGGTGGAAGACGGCGCCGAGATCGGCACCCATGAGATAACCATCCTGCAGATCGCCAAGGCCGAAAAGCTGGCCGGCACCGCCGTCACCAGCAAGATCACCGACCTGGGCTATGACGGCGTGATTTCTCTCGGTGCCGGCGACAAACTGGCATCCGTCACCATCACTGCGGACATGTCGCTCGCCGAGATTGCCGAGGCCATCAACGCCCTCTCCGATAGCACCGGCGTGCAGGCCAGCGTGCTCGGTGTCTCCAGCACCGATTTCCGCCTCGTCCTGACCGCTACCGATACCGGCTTGCCCATTACCGCCGCGACCAGCTATGGCGACGATGTCCTGCTGGGGCTCGGCGTCACCGACGCGGCAGGCGATTTCGCCAATGTGCTGCAGGCCGCGCAGTCGGCCATCCTCACCGTGGATGGCATCGAGCTGACGCGGACCGACAATGACATTGCCGACGTGCTCGATGGCGTGACGCTGCATCTCTACCAGGCCACGCCGGACACGACCTCGATCAGCCTCGAGGTGGGCACCGATCTGAGCACCATCAAGACCGCCATCGTCGCTCTGGTCGACGCCTACAATGCCTATCGCGAATTCGCCTATGCCCAGCAGCAAATCCCCACCAGTGACAATGCGGACACCACCGCCCTGTTCGGCGATGGCACGCTGCGCAACATCAATTCGAGCCTGTCCGAAGCCATCTCGGCCCAGATCGGCGGCAATGCCATGGCGCTGCTGGGCCTGTCCTTCGATGCCACCAACAATCTGGTGCTGGACGAAACCGTGCTCGACAGTGCCCTTCTGGCCGATCTCGATGCCATCGAAGCGCTCCTCACCTTCCAGATGACCGCCTCGACCAGCGACCTGCTGCTCCTGGCGCGCGGCACCGAGCAGATCGGCAGTTTCGTGCTGGATGTTGCAACCGACAGCAGCGGCGCCCTGATCTCTGCCAGCATCGGCGGCGACAGCAGCCTGTTCACCATCAGCGGCACCCGCATCATTGGCGCCGAAGGCACCAAATACGAGGGCTATTCCTTCGTCTATGCCGGCTCTACCAGCCAGACCATCACCGTCACCACCAAGACCGGACTGGCCGAACTGCTCTACAATGCCGCCGAGGGGGCAGCCGACAGCTCGACCGGTTCGCTGGTGACCCAGATCGATAATCTGGAAGAGTACAACACCACGCTGCAGGCCAAGTCCGACGATATCCGTGCCCGGGCCGAGACCTACAAGACCAGCATCACCAACCGCTACGCCCAGTATCAGGCGGCCATCGAGACGGCCGAGGCATCGCTGGACTACCTCACCACCCTTATCGACACCTGGAACAGTTCATCATGAGTTTTGCCTATAATCAGGCGATGTCGGCCTATCGCAATGCGGCAGCGCAGGTGCATCCCAATGTGGCGGTGGTCAAGCTCTACGATGTGGCCCTTCGCGCCATCAGGCAGGCCATCGTGACCAGGCAGCAGGGCCAGGTCGAGGAAACCTATATCGCCATCACCAAGGCCTGCCAGGTCTTGCGCGGCCTCTCGAGCAACCTGCGCAGCGCGGCCGACAATGACATGGCTGAGACCCTCAAGAACACCTATGTGGTCAACATGATCGCGCTGCACAGCGCCTTCGGCAAGCCTGACGCCGAGCAGCGCTATATCCGCATCGCCGACGGCCTGCTGGAATTGCGCAATGCCTGGGCCGAGATTGCCGGCATGCCGGCGCAGCATTCGCTGGTCTCGCACATGACTTCAAATCCGGTTCAAAAAAGCCTATGAGGTTCTGAACTGCAGAAGCAGTTCGGGAGGTCAGTCAGAATGACGGTGGATGAATTCGAGGACGGTCTCGACCAGTTTGGCCCGAACCTTGCCGACTGGCCCGAGGCGCAACGGACCCAGGCGCAGCGCCTGCTCGACAGTTCGGCCGAGGCCCGCCAGGCACTGACTCTTGCCGTACAGCTCGATGGCGGGCTTGACGCGCTGCTGTCCAGCCCGCTGGCTGCCCCGTCCAGCCTTGCCGATCGCATCGTGCACCGCGCTGCCGCCGCGCCCGGCGGGGCCGAGGTTCTGCCGTTTCCCCTCCCGGCTCGGCCCGCTTTGGCAGACCGCGCACAACGCCCACCGCGCCGCTTCTGGTATCCGGACCGCTCCGCCATGATTGCCGCGGCCATGCTGGTTGTCTGTTTTATCGGTGGAGTGGTCACAGTCCAGACGGTTTCGCCCGCCACTGCTGATCACGAATCCATATATATCTCCGCCATCTACAGTGATCTGGCCCGCTAGCGAGCCAGATTGACGGCTCCAGGAAAAACCCATGTCCGGCCTGCGCATCGCCTTGTTCATCTCGCTGGGATTCAACCTCTTCGTCGCTGGTTGGTGGGTAGGCGACATCTGGCGTCGACCGCCGATGATGGAAATGCCCGCGCCTGACTCCTCGTTTCTTGCCAACATGGTCAAGCAACGCGTCAGTGCTGAAACCATGCAGGCCATCGGCCCGTCGCTGGAGGCGATCGACGCGACATTCCGTGCCGGCTTTGAGGCGCGCAGCGCCATTTTCGTCGACCTGCGGACGGCCATGTCGGCCGATCCCTATGATGCTGCGGCCGTGAATCAGTTATTCGCCAGCCTGGTCAGCGCCAGGACCGAGACCGAGACCGCCCAATGGCGCCAGGTGGGCGACACCCTGGCCCTGCTCTCGGCCGATGAACGCGAAATCCTGGCAGAGATCTTCTTCCCGCTGCCCTCGGACCATAGCTTCCCGCGGGGCATGCCGCCGGGCCCCCGGCCCGGGCCTTAGTTACCGATTCTTTACCTTCCCTAACAAGGCGTAAATGCCTGCCATCGCTGCATCTTTCAGCGCCTGATTCCGCTCGTCCCGCCGTTTCATCTTCAGTCAGGCACCCACCGTGCCGGATGAAACCAACCGACCGCCCAGGCGGTCGCCAGCGGGGCCATCATGAGCGTTTCAGCAGTGTCGTCGGCGAGCACGGCAACCACCTCCAGCACGTCCTCGAGCAGTTCGAGCAGCTTCTCCACCGATGACTTTCTGACCCTGCTGGTCCAGCAGTTGCAGAACCAGAACCCGCTCGAGCCCACCAGCACGGACAAGATGCTGGACCAGATGCTCAGCTATGCCAGCTTCAGCCAGGAAGCCGAAACCGGCACCACGCTGGACAACATCGCCAGCAAGCTCGACAGCATTGTTACCGCCCTCGACATCACCGTCTGAGGCGCCAGAACATGAGCCTCTCCGCTGCCATCAGCTCCGCCGTCTCCGCCCTGACCGCGCAGGCCAGCGCCCTGGCCACCGTTTCCAACAATCTGGCCAACTCTTCTACTGTTGGCTACAAGGCCAGCGGCACCAGCTTTGCCGCCCTGGTCGCCGGCGATGTCGGTACCGCCTCGGCTGCCGGCGGCGTTTCAGCCAGTCAGCAGTCCGCCGTAGCGCTGCAGGGCCTGCTGACCACGTCGACCGTCGCCACCAATGTCGCTATCTCAGGTGACGGCATGTTCGCGGTATCCGCCGATGCCGAGTCCGACGAGATGCTCTATACCCGCAATGGCGAGTTCACGACCGACAGCGAAGGCTATTTGGTCAGCAATGGCTATTACCTGCAGGGCTGGGCCACCGATGCCGATGGCACGGTAAGCGGCACGGCCAGCCAGGGCGCGCTCACCGCCATCGACACCGATTCCATTTCCTCGGTCGCCGCGGCCACCACCACCGCCGCCCTGATTGCCAATCTGCCGGCCGATGCAGCAGTAGGCGATACCTTTTCCAGTTCCATGGAAGTCTATGACTCCCTGGGGACCGCCGCCACCACGGCCATGACCTGGACCAAGACGGCCGAGAACGAGTGGACGGTCTCCTTCGCCGATCCGGTGCTGACCGCTGATTCCACCCAGACCGTGGGCACCATCGACGATGCCGCCAGCACCATTACCATCAGCTTTAACGGCGATGGCACGCTGGCCTCCACCAGTCCGGCCGCGGCCGCCCTCAGCATTACCGACTGGACGACGGGGGCCAGCAACAGTGCCATCTCGCTCGACCTGGGCAGCAGCGGCACCGCCAGCGGCCTCAGCCAGTATTCCACCGGTGACGCCACCCTCAGCGTCTCGGTCGAGGCCAGCCCGGATGGCGTGCCCTATGGCAGTCTCTCGGGCATCACCGTCGGCGACGACGGGACCGTTTACGCCAGCTATTCCAACGGCATGCAGCTCTCCGTGTTCAAGATCGCCGTGGCCACCTTCAACAATGTCAACGGCATGAGCCAGGTCAGCGGCGGTCTCTATGCGCAGACGGCCGAGTCTGGCTCGGCCAGCTTCCATGTGTCGGGGGAGGGGGGCGCGGGCTCGATCCTGGGCAGCCGCCTGGAAGCCAGCACCACCGATACCAACCTCGAATTCTCCCGCATGATGGCGGCCCAGCAGGCCTATTCCGGCGCCGCCCAGGCCATAACCGCGGCCAATGCCATGTTCGACACCCTGATCAGTGCCGTGCGATGAGCCCTGCTTTTCCCCCACACCCTGCCGGCGACGCTGCTCTGCTGCGCCGGGCCGGGCGGCTGGCCGCCGAGGCCCGTCTTTGTACCGACCTGTCGGCACCCAATGCCATGCTGGCCGCGCTCAGTCTGCGCCAGCAACTGGCCGGGACCATCAAGGAACTGGCCGCAGGTTGCGCCACCATGGCCGGCCAGATGGCCGCTTTCCAACTCAGGCAGACCGCCACCATGGCCTATGGCGCGCGAGATGCAAACGGACGGACCCGGAATTGATAAATTTCCCAGAAGAACGACCCGCCCCCCCGGTGAGCGAGATCACTGTCACCGGCATGATCGAACTGGTCGAAGCCCTCTCGACGCTGATCGCCGAGGAAAACGCCCAGCTGCGTGCCGGCACCCCGGCCGCTTTGGTGGCGACGGTCAAGCTCAAGATCAAGCTGGCCAGCGAACTGGAGCGCCACGTGCGCACCGTGCGGGCCGGCGGCCTGTTCGATGGCGATACCGACCCGGTGCTGCGCGCCCGGCTGGTCCAGCGCAGCGCCGAACTGCAGATGGCCATGCAAGAAAATGCCAGCCACCTGCGGGCCGCCATGCTGTCCACCCGCCGCCGCGTCGATGCCATCATGCGCGCCTTCCGCGAGCAGGAGGCGCGCCCCGGCCGCTACGACAATGCCGGCCGCCGCACCACGTCACGAGCCCCCTCGCTGGGTCTCGGGCGCACCGTCTAGCCAGGGCGGAGGCCGGTCATGTCATTTGCGGCCATCCGCGCCACCGCCACCAGCGCCCTCACGCTATCGCAGCTGCGCACCCAAGTCGCGGCATCCAATATCGCCAATGCCGATACCGAGGGCTATTCGACCAAGTCGACCAGCCAGGTCGCCACGCTCTACGGCACCATGGCGACCGGCGTATCGGTCACCGCCATCACCAGTGCCGTCGACAAGTTCCTCGTCAGCGACCTGGTTGCAGCCCGCAGCACGGCCGGGGCCACCGAAATTGCCGACAGTGTCGCCACGGCGCTGCAATCGGCCCTGGGCAGCACCTCGAACGGGGACGGCACCGGGACGTCGCTGGCCCAGACCCTTGCAGTGCTCGAAACCGCCGCCAGCGCCCTGATCGCCTCGCCGGCCTCCGAAGTCCTCAAGGCAGCCTTGGTCAGCGCCCTCGACAGCGTCGCCACCCAGCTCAACGCCACCGCCGCATCGGTCGACACGGTTCGCGGCCAGGTCGACCAGACGATCGACGACAGCGTCGATACCGCCAACCAGGCCCTGCAGAGGATTGCCGATCTCAACCTGTCCATCCAGAGCGCCATGGCGCGCGGCGACTCCACCGCCGAGCTTGAAGACCAGCGCAACCTGGCGCTGCAGACCGTCGCCGCCCAGCTCGACATCAATTACTTCGTGACCTCGTCCGGCGCCATGCGCATCAGCACCAGTGCCGGCGCCACACTGGTGGATTCCACGGCGCATCTCCTGAGCTATTCGGCCAGCGCTGTGGCCACCAGCGACACGGCATTTTCGCCCCTCACCCTGGATGGTGTCGACATCACCGCGACCGTCACCAGCGGCGCCATTGGTGGCCTGCTGACGGCGCGCCACGACACCCTCGTTGCGGCCACCGCAGAACTCGATGCCCTGGCCGCCGGCGTCATTGCCAGCGTCAATGCGGCCTATACCCAGATTGCCGGCGACGACCTGCTGACGGGCACCGATGCCGGCACCATCGCGGTACGCGCCGATATCCTGGCCACGCCTGCCAGCCTCGCTTTGGGCAGCGCCACGGACGCCCAGACATTGCTAAGTGCGCTGACTGACAGCTACGACTTTGCCGCCGCCGGCTCGATCAGTGCCGGCGGCCGCAATTTTGCCGACTACGCCACCCTGCTGATCGGCAATGCCGCCAATGCCAGTTCCGCCGCCGGCAGCCGGAACGAGGCGGCCCAGACCAACCTCTCCACCGCACAGAACGCCCTGACCTCCGCCACCGGCGTCAATCTTGACGAGGAGACGGCCAAGCTCTCCGAGCTGGAGCAGTATTACGCCATCGCCGCGCAGATCCTGACCACGCTCAACGCCATGTTCGACAGCCTGCTGCAGGCGGCGCAATCGGCATGAGCATGCGGGTAGCCACCTTTGCGATGAACCGGCAGATGCTGGCGGCCTCGCTCAATACCCAGGCCAAGATGGCCGATATGCAGCTGCAGGAAGCCTCCGGCCTCGTCTCGACCGACTATGGCGGGCTGGGCAGCGGCGCGCGCAAGCTGCTCAATCTTGAGGTGACGGCCGAGCGTTCCAAGCGCTACGAGGCCGCCGCCACCGATGCGGCAGCCGAAATCGAGGCGAGCTATGGCGCGCTCAATACCGTGGCGGACCTGCTGAGCGATATCCGCGTGCAACTGACCGCCGCCCTCAGCACCGACAGCGACAGCGCCACCGGGAGCGAACTGGTCAGCTATGCCACCAGCGCCCTGGCCGAACTGACCAGCCTGCTCAATACCCGGTCCGGCGAGCGCTACCTGTTCGGCGGCACCCCCGGCACGACGGCGCCGGTCGATCTCGCGGGGGTTACGGTCGATCTCGCCGTCGCCGACACCAGCTATTACCAGGGCAGCAGCGAGACGCAGCGCGCCCAGATCGCCGAAGACCAGACCGTTGCCTATGGCATAAAGGCCGACAATGCCGCCTTCGAGCAGGCGCTGCGGGCGCTCGGCGCGCTGGCAGCCTCCGATGGTAGCCTGACCGATATCGATCCCCAGGCCGTGCTTGATCTGGTTGTGCAGGCCGTCGATGGCGTCGCTACGCTGCTCGGTGGCGTCTCGCTGTCCGCCGCCGCCATGGAGCGGGCCATCGATACCCAGCAGGATCTGCAGAGCTTTTTCAGCAATGACATCAGCGCGCTGCGCGACGTCGATGTCACCACCATTGCCGCCCAATTGACGGCCTATGAAACCCAGCTGCAGGCCTCCTACGCCGCCCTGGCCAAGATCCAGTCGCTCTCCCTGCTCGACTACTTGCGCTAGGGGCCGGAATATTCCTGGACAGACGGTGTGCCGTCACTCTCCTGTGCCGGCAATTATCGAGGATACACCAGATCGCTGTCGCGATGCCGGCACCGCAAGGGCGAGTGAAGGTGGCATTGCCGTCGGACCGACGCGCATCGACATCAACGTCAGTCGGACAATCGCCTCAGGCAGCCTGGCCGCATCCGGCCCCCTCTTGCCATGCTGGGATCTCGATGAACGGCCGAAACGGGGCCGCTTGCGGACCGGCAGCTTCTCTATCGCGGTTTGTGTCAAGGGGCGCGCCGCGTCATCTGCCGCCG